>DATJMW010000039.1:0-61524 GCA_035508515.1 Solirubrobacteraceae bacterium
CGTGCGCAACGCCGGCAAGATCTCGAGCGCCTACACGATCGTGATCTGCGACGAGGCGCACACGGCGCTCGGCGAGAAGACCTCCGCCGCGATCCGCGAGTGGACGGGCCCGATCTTCATCGGCATGACCGCGACCGGCGCGCTGATCGCGCGCCACGTCACGGACCTGTTCCCGACGCAGACCTCGCGCTTCGATCTCGCGCAGGCCGCCCGCCGGGGCGTGATCGCGCCGCTGCGCTGCGTGCGCATCTCGCCGGGGGTGGGCGTGCGCACGATCGCGAACGTGCCGCTGCGCCGCGGCGAGGTGGACACCGAGTTCGATCAGGACGAGCTGGCGAAACTGCTCGACCAGCAGCCCTTCAACCTGGCGGTGGCGAACCTCTACAAGACGCGCTTCAACGGCGTTCCCGGCGTCGTCTACGCCGCGGGCGTGCGCCACGCCTACAACCTCGCCGAAGCGTTTCAGGCGGAGGGGATCAAGGCGCAGGGGGTCTCCGGCGAGACGCCGAAGCGCGAGCTGGCCGAGATCCTGGCGCGCTACGAGCGCGGCGACATCGACGTGCTGATCAACGCGCAGCTGCTGGCAGAGGGCTGGAACAGCCCGCGCGCGACGGTCTGCGTGCACCTCGCGCCGACGGCCTCCAAGCGCATCTACCAGCAGCGCGTTGGGCGCGTCACCCGCCGCCACCCCGGCAAGGAGGCGGGCCTGGTCGTGGACTTCGTGCACCCGGCGACGAAGCACGACGACCCCGTCGTGACGCTGCACTCGCTGCTGGACCGCGACGTCTACCGCGGCGGCGCGATCGTCGTCGGCCCGGTGCGCCGCGGCCGCGGGCGGCGGATGCGCGTCGAGCGCCGCGTGCTGCCCGTGTGCGCCGAGGAGGAGCGGCGCTTCGCGGTGTTCGAGCGCGAGCTGTGGCGGATCGCGGTGGAGCACCTGGACTACGGCGAGCAGCACGTGTGGGCGGCGCTCGCGGGCGCCCGCGTCGCCCCGAACGGCTGGCGCCGGGCGCGGGCGATGCTGCACTTCGACCGCACCGGCGAGCTGAAGAGCCGCTTCCTGATCACGACGGTGCAGCGCAACAAGAACCCGCAGCTGCGCCTGCGCGCGCTGGCGGACATCCCGGCGCTGCGCGACCCCGATACGTTCGACACGGCGATCGACATCATCGGCGCCTGGCCGCGCGACGAGCGCCGCGAGGCGACGAAGATCATGCTGCGCGCGCTGGTCGAGCGGCGCATCGGCCGGCGCGACCAGGCGAACGCCTGGATCTGGCGCCTGGCGGAGTACACGCGCGACGTGCACGAGGAGTACGCGGTGCAGCGCTGGCCGGAGACCAAGCGCCTGCTGGGGTTGCTGGTGAACTCCGCGGGCGGGGCGCACGCGCGCAACGCCCGTCGCCTGATCCACGCCGCGCGCAAGCAGGACCGCCGGCTGGCGGCGGCGCTGCTGGCGGCGGCGCTGGCGCACACGCCGGAGGCCGAGGAGGCGCTGCGCGGAGCGCGCACGCGCATGGCGCGCAAGCCACCGGCGCTGGCGCGCGAGCTGCTGCGCAACTTCCCCAAGCGCCGGGCCCGCAATTCGCGCAGGCGGCGCAAGGGCGGCTCCGGCGCGAACAACGCGAACGGCAAGGCGGCCACCGCCGAGACGACGGCGCCGACGGCACCTACCGAGAACGGCCGCGCCGCCGAGCCGGCGGCCGACGAGCGCGCGGCCTGATTTACGGCCCGCGCCGGGCGGCTACGACATCCGTCGGCGCCCGTGGGCGCAGCCCCTCGACGCCGGTACAAAGCCTGGGTGCGCGTGCGCGGCCTCGCGGGGCTTCTGTGCATCCTCTGCGCACCGGTGCTCACGCCGGGGGCGAGCGTCGCTGGCGCGGCGCCGCTGGCGGCTGGGCACCTTGGCGTGCCGCTCGCCGCGCCGGCGCCGCCACCGGTGGGCGGCGAACCTGCGACGAGCGCCGCCTACGAATGGCGGCGCTGCCTGACGCCGGCGTCGCTGGCACAGCTGGACGGCGCCGGCGCGGACTGGCGCCCGGCGGCGGGCGGGGGTTCGCTCGCGCTCCCCTACGCGCCGGCGGGATCGCCCGACTACGCGGGCACGCAGCCCTACACGCTGGAGCTGCCGGTGCGGCCGAGCGCGATCGACGGCAGCTACCGCTACCTGTTCGCGCGCGAGCGGACGACCGCCGCGGGCCGCCAGGGGACGGGCATCTGGCTGTCGAGCGCGGGCCTTGGCTTCGAGCGCTGGAGCGCGGGCGCCGTCGCGAGCGTGCGCTACACGGCGGGGCTCCCCGCTGGGCGCTGGAGCCTCGTGACCGCGACGTATGACGGGGCGACGATGCGCCTCTACGTCGACGGCGCGCAGGTGGGCTCGCGCGCGAGCACGGCGCCGCTGGAAGCCGAGCCGGGGCCGACCGAGATCGGCGCGGGCGCCGGCGGTCGCGCGGGCCTGTTCGCGGGATCGATCGAAGCCGCGAGCAGCTACCCCCGCGCGCTGATCCGCAGCCACATCGCGCTGCACTGGGAAGCCGCGAGCGGTCCCGCCTGCACGGCGATCGCCGGCGCCAAGGGCGCTACCTACACGCCGGGGGCCGCCGATCTCGGCCGCACGCTGGCGGTGACGGTCACGGGCTCGAACGCGCACGGGAGCGCCAGCACGTCGGCGCAGCAGACCGTGCCGGTCGACGACGGCAGCGGCAACTACGTGCAGGCCGCGGTCGGCGGCGTCAGCGCGAGCGGCACGACGGCCGGCACCGTGCAGGTGACGGCGGCGCTCGCGGGGCTGGTGCCCGACCGCGTGGAGTGGGACGTCGATGGGCAGTACCGCTACTCCAAGCCGGGCGAGCCGCCCTACCGGTACACGTGGTACACGGCGGCGGAGAGCAACGGCCCGCACACGGTGACGGTCAAGGCGTGGGGACCCGACGCGAGCGCGCCGGTCAGCAGCAGCTTGACGGTGCACGTCTCGAACCCCACCCAGCACCCGGTGCCGCTGGCGCTCGGCGAGGAGAGCGCCTACGCGGAAATGGACGAGGGCGACGAAGCGACGGCGCGCGACCTGCTCGGCGACGTGTGGCCCGCACGCGGCCTGCCGCTGCCGTACCTGCAGTGGCCGCTGGACTGGCACGAGGACCCCTACCACGAAGCCTATTGGGAGTTCTACTTCTACGGCTTCCGTCCCGAGGCGGCGCTGCTGTACGAGTGGGAGCGGACCGGCTACGCGCCCTATCTGGAAAAGCTGCTGGCGATCCTGCGCTCCTATGTCGCCTACGACGCGACGCGCCCGGAAAACCGCGGGACGTTCGACAACGATCACACCTCCGCCTACCGCGCGATGGAGCTGACGAACATCTACGTGAAGCTGAAGATCGCGGGCGCGCTGCCGCAGGACCTCGAAGCGGGGCTGGGACGCTCACTGGCGAAGCTGGGCGCGTTCCTCGCCGAAGCGCGGCACTTCGAGGCGGACTTCAACCACGGCTTCAACGAGGGCGCGGCGCTGCTGCTGCTGGCGGACAACTTCCCGCACATTGCCGGCGCCGCGGGCTGGCGCGCGCTCGCGCTCGAACGCCTGCAGACGATGCTCGTGAACACGATCGACGCCGACGGCGTCGAGGTCGAGAACTCGCCCTTCTACCAGGTGTACGTGCTGGGCCTCGTGTACCAGATCGCCCAGTGGGCCAAGCGCTACGAGCCGTCGCTCGCCGCGCCGTACGCGCAGGCGGCGACGAAGATGCTCGCCTACACCGCGGAGATCACCCAGCCGAACGGCTACCTGCCGATGCTGGGCGCGACCGCGACGACGTACATGCCCAGCCAGGACCCGAACGTCTACGGCCCGATGGCGACGGCGGACCCGGCGTTCGACTTCGCCTTCACGCGCGGCGCCGCGGGTACGCCCCCGCCCGACGGCACGGTTTTGTTCCCTGTCTCAGGCCAGTTCGTGATGCGCTCGCCGCTGGGCGCGGTCTCGAACCTGCCGAACCAGACCTACGTGACGTTCAACGCCGGCACGTACCGCACGAGCCACTCCGACCTCGACGCGATGGGCATGACGCTCTACTCGAACGGGACGACGCTGCTGCCGACCTCCGGCCTCTACACCTACACCGAAGAACCGTGGCTGGAGTACTTCCACGGGACCCGCTCGCACAACACGGTGGTGGTCGACGGTGGCGATCAGGCGCAGGGCTCGGCGGTCGCGGGCAGCCACGGCTCGGCGGCCGGCTCGACCTGGGCGAGCGGCGTCAGCGGCCTGTACGCGGGCGTCAGCCATCACCGCACGATCGTGATCCTGCGCCAAGGGCTCGTGCTCGTGACCGACGAACTGTCCGGCGCGGCGAGCCACCGCTACGCGCAGACCTGGCACATGGCGCCGGGGTCGAGCCTGGCGAGCAGCGAAGGCACGACGCGCGTGACGAACGCCGCGGGCGCGCCGTCGCTGACGATTGCCCAGGCCGATCCCGCCGGGCTGGGGACGCAGAGCGAGAGCGGGGCGACGGCTCCGATCCAGGGCTGGTACTCGAACGGCTACGGCTCCAAGCAGCCGGGCCTCGCGCTGGAAGACGTTCGCAGCGGGACGAACGCGCTGTTCGTGACGCTGCTCGCCGCAGGCCCCTACGCGGGCCAGTCGAGTGCGGTGAGCGAGACGCCGGTCGCCGGGGGCCACCAGGCGCGCGTCTGCGTCGGCGGCTCGGTCGGCTACACGGTCACGGTGGCGAGCGCGAACGCGACGGCGCCGGCGATCGCCGCGGGCGGCTGCTAGCCGAGCGGCCGCAGATGCACCTCGCCGGCGTCGAGCGCGGTGCGCCCGCCTCCGGCCAGCGCCACGACGAGGCGGCCGTCGCCGTCGACGCCTTCCGCCGTGCCCTCGCCGCCGTTCCAGGCGATCGCCCGGCCACGCAGCGCGTCGCGCCGACGCCAGGCGTCCAGCGTCTGCTCGACCGGCTCGGCCAGCCGTCGTGCAAGCGCTTGCAGCAGCGCTTCGAGCACGGGCTCGACCTCCGCGCCCTCGCGTCCCAGCGTCGCGGCGGTGCCGTGCAGCTCGGGCGGCAGGTCCTCGAGGCGCACCGCGACGTTCAGGCCGATCCCCAGCACGGCCCAGCCTTCCTGGGGCCGCCCTTCGGCGAGGATGCCGGCCACCTTCGCGAGCGTGCCCTCGCCGGCGGGGCCGGGCGACGGCGCGGGGCGCTCGAACACGACGTCGTTCGGCCACTTGATCCGCGCCTCCGGCCCCGCGACGTCGCACACCCCGAGCGCCGCGACCAGCGGCAGCAGCTCCGGCGGCTCGCGGAGCACGAGCGACATCAGCAGCGCGCTGCCGGCGGGGGCCGACCAGCGCCGCCCCTGGCGCCCGCGCCCGGCGCTCTGCTCGGCGGCGGTGACGAGCGTCCCGTGCGGCGCGCCGGCGATCGCCAGCGCGCGGGCGCGGTCGTTCGTGGAGTCGGTCAGGCGCAGGTGCAGGCGCGGGACGCCGAGCGCGCCGGTGCTCACGCGCGCTTGCCGGCGTCGGCGAGCAGCGCCCGCAGGAGCCCGTCCACGTCGTGCTCGGCGGCCTCGACGTCGGCGGAGATCCCGGCCTCGCGCAGCGCCTCGCTGGTGATCGGGCCGATCGAGACGACGCGCGTGCCCGGTGAGAGGCCGTCGCCGCCGAGCGCCCCGAGCAGGTTGCGCACGGTCGAGGCGGAGGTGAAGGTGACGTAGTCGGCGCTCCGCACGGCGGCGATCGTCGCCGGGTCGAGCGGCTCGGCGACGGTCTCGTAGAGGTCGAGCACGTCGACCACCTCGCCGCGCTCGCGCAGCGCTTCGGGCAGCAGCTCGCGCCCGCCGCGCGCGCGGGCGACGAGCGCGCACCGGAACGGCGTCCCGGCGAGCGCCTCGACCAGCCCCTCGCCGACGGATCGCTCGGCCTCGACGTCGGCGGCGATCCCGCGTGCGGCGAGCGCGCGCGTGGTCCCCGGCCCGATCGAGGCGATCCGCGTCCCGGCGAGCGCCCGCGCGTCGTGACCGCCCGCGAACAGCCGCTCGAACAGCGCCTCGACGGCGTTGGCGCTGGTGAAGCAGATCAGGTCGTAGGGGGCCGGGTCGAGCGCGGGGCCGGGAATCGGCTCGATCCGGATCGCCGGCGCCTGCACCACATCGGCGCCCAGCTCGCGCAGGTGCTGCGCGAGGCCGCTGGCCTGGGCGCGGGCGCGGGTCACCGCGACCGTGCGCCCGCCCAGCGGCCGCGCCGCGAGCCACGCGAGCTCGCCCGACAGCGCGGCGACGGGGCCGACGACGGTGATCGAGGGCGAGCCCACCTCCGCTTCCGCGACGCGCTCGGCGATCGTCGCGAGCGTGCCGGAGATCGTGCGCTGGCCGGGCAGCGTGCCGGACTCGATCACGGCGGCGGGCTCCTCTGCCGGGCGCCCGGCGCCCAGCAGCGAGGCCGCGATCCCGCCCAGGCGACCGACGCCCATGTAGAAGACCAGCGTGCCGGGGAACGCCGCCAGCGCCGGCCAGTCCAGCTCGCTCTCGTCGCCGGTGCGACCGGTGACGAACGCGACGGCCCGCGCGAGCCCGCGATGCGTGACGGGGATGCCGGCATAAGCGAGCGCCGCGACCCCGGCGGTGACGCCGGGCACGACCTCGAACTCGATCCCGGCCTCGCGCAGCGCCAGCGCCTCCTCGCCGCCGCGGCCGAACACGAACGGGTCGCCGCCCTTCAGGCGCACGACCGTGCGCCCCGCCTTCGCCCGCTCGATCATCAGCGCCTGCGTGCGCTCCTGCGGCACGGAGGCGCCGCCGCCCTCCTTGCCGACGTACAGCAGCTCCGCGCCGGGCCGCGCCCCCTCCAGCGCCTGCGCGGGGATCAGGCGGTCGTGCAGGATCGTGTCCGCGGCGGCGATCAGCTCCAGCGCGCGGGCCGTCAGCAGTCCGGGGTCGCCGGGGCCGGCGCCGACGAGATAGACCTTGCCCTTCACTCGCCCACGGGCCAGTGCTCGACATCGAGTTCCGGCATCGGGAAGTCCTTCGGGTTACCGGTGACCAAGCGCGCGTCGATTCCGACGGCTGCGGCCGCGATCAAGCAGTCGCCCTGGCTGAGGGTGATGCCCTTGCGGGCGAAGTCGCGGCGCCAACGACCCGCACGCTCGCCCTCGTCGCGACCGAGCGGCGCCAGGTGAAGCCCACGCAGGAAGCGCATGACCAGTGCCTCTTCGTCCTCTTTCGCGCCCCGCAACACCTCGTCCACGTTCACCGCGCAAATCCATGGAACCCGGTCGGCGCCGCGTAGCTGACGCAAACGTTCGGCCGCGGGGCGCGCGCGCAGAGCGTCGATCAGAACCGTCGTGTCGAGTAGCAGCGGCAACCCTCAGCCGACACGGCTCGGGTCGCTGCGACGCTGCGCCCGGACCCAAGCGGCGGGATCCTCGTCCCACTCGTGCTCGCGCCCGGCCAGAGCGCCAAGGCCGGCTTCGATGTCGTCCCACCGCCGTTCTTCGTCGAGCGCACGACGAACGGTGTCGCTGATGAACGCGCTGCGGCGGCGGCTGCCTACGCGCTCGTCGAGCTGCTCCACGAGATCGTCGTCGAGGCTAATGTGCAAACGCATGGCCACAAGCTAGCACACAAGACCGCTCACGCTCGCCGCAGCAGCTCCTCGCCGCCGGCGGCCTGCAGCCGTTGTGCGACCTCGCGTCCCAGCGCCTGGGGCTCCTCGGCCGCGCTGGAGAGCGCGTCCGCGACCCACTCCGAGCCGTCCGGCAGACCGATCCAGGCGCGTAGGAGCATCGTCTCGCCCTCGATCTTCGCGTGCGCCCCCAGCGGCGTGTCGCAGCCGGCTCCGAGTGCCGCCGCGAGCGCCCGCTCGGCGAGCAGGCACGCGAGCGCGCGCTCGTCGCTGATCGTCGTGAGCCGCTCGCGCGTCGCCTCGTCCGCGGCGCGTGCCTGGAGTGCGAGCGTCCCCTGCCCCGGGGCCGGCACGAAGTCGAGCGCCCCGCCCGCCTCCTCGCCGCGGCCGAGACGGTCCAGCCCGGCGCGGGCGAGCACGATCGCGTCGAAGTCGCCTGCGTCCAGCCGGCGCAGGCGCGTGTCGACGTTGCCGTGCAGGGCGAGCACCTCTACGTCCGCCCGGGCGGCCCGCAGCTGCGCGACGCGCCGCACGCTGCTCGTGCCGATCCTCGCGCCGGGGCCCAGCGCGGCGAGCGTCGCGGCGCCGCAGAGCACATCCTCCGCGGCGGCGCGCGGCGGCGCGGCGACGAGCAGGAGGCCCTCGGCGACCTCGCCGGGCACGTCCTTCGCGGAGTGGACCGCGGCGTCGATCGCGCCGTCCAGCAGCGCACGCTCCAGCTCGGATACCCAGCGCGACTTGTCCTCGCCGGGCGGCGGCGCGCCGGCGGGGCCGTCGCCGGAGGCCTCCCCCGCGGCGTCGTCCACGCCCGCGGACTCGCGGTCGCCGCGTGTGACGACGGGGACGACCTCGACGTCGCTGCCGAGCATCTCCGCGACCAGCTGTGCCTGTGCCAGCGCCAGCGCGCTGCCACGGGTGCCGAGCCGCATCAGCCCTCGCGGCGGCGGCGTAGGTCGTGCACCTCGGCCAGCTCGGCGGCGGGCGGCTGCTCTTGTTCGGCGCCGTCCTCGCGCAGGCCGAACAGCTCGCGCACCAGCTCCAGGCTCGCGTGGCCCCGCCCCTCGGAGAGGCTCCGCAGGCGAATCGTCGGCTCGTGCAGCAGGCGCGACATCACGGCGCGCGCGACGGCCTCGATCCGCGCGAGGTCGCGCGGCGAGGCGGACTCCCAGCGGCCCGCGTTCTCCGCCAGCACCTGCTCCACCAGCTCGTTGCCGTGCTCGCGCAAGGCGCTGACGGTCGGCAGCGTGTCGAGCTGCCCGAGCCAGCGGGCGAAGCGGTGGATCTCCTCCTCGAGAATCTCCTCCGCGCGTGGCAGCTCGCCCTCGCGCGTCGAGAGGTTGCGCGCGACGACGGCCTGCAGGTCGTCGATGTCGTACAGGCTCACGCCCTCCAGCTCGGCGCAGGCGGCCTCGACGTCGCGCGGGACGGCGATGTCGATCAGCAGCAGCGGGCGCCCTTCGCGCTCGCGCATCACCTGCTCCAGCTCGTCGCGCCCGACGATCGGGTGCGGCGAAGCGGTCGAGGCGAGCACGATGTCGGCGCGCAGCAGCTGCTCCGGCAGACCCTCCAGGCCGACGACCTCGCCGCCGAAGCGCCGGGCGAGGCTGAGCGCGCGGTCGGCGTGGCGGTTCGCGACGAAGATCGTGCCGGCGCCCTGCTCGCTCAGCGCGCGGGCGGTCAGCTCGCTGGTCTCGCCGGCGCCGAGCACCACGACATGGCGGTGCTCGAGTCCGTCGAGCACGCTGAGCGCAAGGTCGACGGCGACGGAGGGGATGCTGACGCGGTTGGCGCCGACGCCCGTCTCGCTGCGGACGCGCTTGCCGGCCGTGAGCGCCGCGGCGAACAGCCGGTTCGACAGCGGGCCGGTGCAGCCGGCGTTTCGCGCGGACTCGTATGCGCGCTTGACCTGACCCTGGATCTCGGCCTCGCCGACGATCATCGACTCAAGGCCCGCGGTGACGCGGTAGAGCTGGCGCGCGGCGTCGCAGTTGCGGGGCGAGTAGATCGCCTCGGAGAGCTCCGTGGGTCGGATCGCGGCGCGGCGCGCCAGCAGCCCCAGCACGTCGGCCTCCGCCCGCACGGGGTCGCCGACGACGAGGTAGACCTCGGTGCGGTTGCAGGTCGAGATCACCACGGCCTCGCGCACCTCGGCGGTGGCGGTGAGCTGCGCGGCGAACTCGATACCCTCCGGCTCGGTGAAGGCCAGGCGCTCGCGCAGGGCGACGGGCGCGGTCTTGTGCGAGATGCCGAGCGCCAGCAGCTCGCTCATGCCGGCGTCGACTCCCGCTCGGAGGACGCGTCCGTGGCCGGCGCGGCGCCGGCGCCTTTGGCGAGCCGCTGCTCGCGCGCGAGCAGCTCGGCGAGGTCGCGCTCCAGTTTGCTCTGGCGGATCGCCATGATCGCCACGTACACCAGCACCATCGCGAACAGCACGACGTAAGCGGCCGCGACGTACTTGCCCGCCTCGTGCAGCGGTAGCGCCGGCAGCTCCGCGAGCAGCGCCGTCGTCATCGCCCGCGCACCTCCGGCGCGTGCGCGGTCATGGCGGTCGCGTGCAGGCTCGGCGCGGCGCTGCGCCCGCGCGCCGGCAGGCTCGCGGTGGCCTTGCCTTCGCGGCGCTCGGCCAGGCGCTTCAGCGCCCGCAGCTGAGCGCGCGTGTGCTTGACGGTCAGCTCGTATTTGCAGAGCGTCGTGAACAGCAGCGCCATCCCCAGCAGCGAGACCAGGAACGTCAGCGACATCTGCCACGGCAGGTTCGAGGTCGCGCCCAGCACGCGGGGGTGCACGAACGCGGTCGAGCTGCGCACCGCGATGAAGTTCAGCGGCACGAAGGCGCCGGCGGTGATCGCGAACACCGATGCGTAACGCGACTGGCGCTCGGGGTCCTCGATCGCGAAGCGCAGCGGCTGGTAGGTGGCGTACAGCAGGAACACGATCAGAAAGGACACCAGCGTCGGCTCGCTCCACTCCCACCAGTGCCCCCACGACCCCTTCGCCCAGATCGAGCCCGTGATCAGCGTCGCGAGGCCGAAGATCAGGCTCATGTGGATCGCGACGTAGGAGCGGTAGTCCCACTTCTGATCGCGCGTGCGCAGGTGCTGGATCGCGAAGATGCCGCCGGCCACGAAGCCGCACAGGGAGACGATCGCCAGCGGCACGTGCACGTAGAAGATCTTCTGCAGGAAGCCCTGGTCGGCTTCGAGCGGGACCCAGAAGAACACCAGGCCCAGCGCGACCGCCATCACGACGACCGTGGAAATGCTCAGGGCGCGCAGGCCCTTTCCGTACATCTAATCCTCCAGGAGGAAGTCGAACAGCGCGTAGGCGATCAGCCCGAAGACCAAATCATAGAGGCCGAGCATCAACAGCCAGCGCGCCGCGGGGGCGCCCGCGTGGCCCAGCGCCAGCAGCGGCGAGCTGGCCCGCGCGGCGCCGATCGCCACGGGCACGAGCAGCGGCAGCGCCAGCAGCGGGCCCAGCAGGTCGCGCGCCCGCGTGCGCACCGCGATCGCGGCGATCAGCGTGCCGATCGCCGCCACGCCAAGGTCGCCCAGCGCGAGCACGCCCAGCAGATCCGGCAACGCGTGCCCGAGCGGCGGCCCCAGCAGCAGCAGGCCGAAGGCGGGGACGGCGATCAGCTCCAGCACCACGAGGTAGGCCAGCAGCGCCAGCAGCTTCGCCACCAGCATCGCGCTGCGGTCCACCGGCGCGAGCGCGAAGCCGTCGAAGCCGCCCTGGTCGGCGTCGGCGACGAACAGGCGGTTGATCCCGAGGATGGCTGCGAACAGCAGCGTCACCCAGAGGATCCCCGCCGCGAGGTCCCCGTCCACCGAGTTGCGCTGAAGGGCGAAGTGGAACACGACGAAGGTGGTCACGGCGAACAGCGACATCCCCGGGACCGACTCCAGCGTGCGCAGCTCGACCAGCAGCTCCTTGCGCAGCAGCGCACGCACGACACGCCAGGTCGGCGTCGTGCGCCGTCCCGCCGCGGCGGGGGCCGCCACGGCCGGGCGCTCCTCCGCGGGCGGGGCGGGACGCGCGTCGGGGATCGCCGCGCTCATCTGTACAGCTCCGTGACCGCGGCGGCGTCGACCTCCGCGGCCGGCGCGAGCATCGCGTGCCGGCCTTCCCGCAGGCCCAGCACGAGGTCGGCCTCAGCGAGCCCGCCCCCGGGGTCGTGGCTGCAGATCACCCGGGTGCGCCCCGAAGCCGCGCCGATCAGCGGCTCGACCAGCTCGACGGCCGCGGGGTCGAGGTTCGAGCGGGGCTCGTCCAGCAGCAGCAGCTCGGGGTCGTGCAGCACCGCGCGCGCCACCGCCACGCGCTGGACCATCCCGCGCGAGAGCGTGCGCAGCGGCTCGTCGCCGCGCTCGGACATCCGCACCGCCGCCAGCAGCTCCTCGACCCGCCCCTCGCCCGCGTCGTGCAGGCGCGCGTGGAAGCGGAGGTTCTCGCGCGCGGTCAGCTCGCGGTAGAGCAGCGGCTCGTGGCCCAGCAGCCCGATCCGCCCGCGCACCGCCCAGGCCTCCTCGGGCAGGCGCGAGCCCAGCACCCGCACCTCGCCGCCGTGCGGGCGCAGCAGCGTCGCGAGGATCCGCAAGAGCGTCGTCTTGCCGGCTCCGTTCGGGCCGAACACCACGAGCGTCTGCCCCGCCGGCAGCGACAGCGAAACGCCGCTCAGCGCCTCGCGTTCGCCGTAATGCCGAGCGAGGCCCTCGACCTCGACGACCGCAGCGGCAGACACGGGCTCAGGCGCTCGAGGCCTGCAACGAGCTCGCGGCGCGTGCCTGCGCCTCGGCGATCAGCTCGCGCACAGCCAGCTCGCCGGGGCCGCCGGCCGTTCCCGGTGCATCGCCACGAAGCAGCCCGATCGGATCGGGGGCTCCGCCCACGATCCCCTCAAAAAATTGCTTGCGGTCCTGGTAGGTGGGCAACGTGGCCTTCGCCCAGCCGCGGGCCTCGTTCAACAGGACCGCCAGCCGCGCGTACGGCTCGCCGAACTGGCCTTCGATCTCCCGCTTCATGCGCTTCGCCAGGGCCGGCGAAGCGCCGGCGGTGGAGATCGCGATCGCGAGCGGCCCCGTGCGCACGATCGCCGGCAGGATGAAGTTGCACAGCGGCGGCACGTCGACGACGTTCACGAGCATCGCGCGGCGCTCGGCGTCGTCGTAGACCGCGATGTTCACGTCGGTGTCGTCGGTCGCGGCGATCGCCATGAACACGCCCTCCAGGTCGCTCGCGCCCGCGTAGGCGCGCCGCTCCCAGCGGATCGAGCCCTCGCGCGCGTAGCCCTGAAGCTCGGGCACGGCGTCGGGGGCGATCAGCGTCACCTCGCCGTCGCAGGCGAGCAGCCCCTCGACCTTCTCCAGCCCGATCTCACCGCCGCCGACGACCAGGCAGCGGCGGCCGCTCAGCTTCAGGCAGGCGATGTAGAAGGGGGTGTCCAGCATGCCCTGCACGCAGGACTGATCGCAGATCCCCTTGCGGAGCTGGCAGACGCACTCCTTGCCGGCGTAGGCCTGGGCGGGCATGTTCAAAAGGGTAGTGCTCCGGAGCCTCCGGCAGGACCTGCGGGCCGGTCGTCGGGCGCGGGGCCGGGTGGTCGAAATCGCGGAGGCGATAGCAGTTGTATGTACAGCTGGCGCGTTCGGGCGCTCGAATGGCGCCTGCGAGGGGCCGTGTATAGACAATTGCTATCGGCACTCGCGAAGCGCGAGCCCTCCCCAGCCCTCTTCAGATGATGGATGGGGTAGGGCCGCAGGGCGGCCCTACCTGCTGAGATCGCGATGCCGCCCGGGCCAGCTCAGGTCGTCTTGACCAGGCCCCCGTCGATGACCCAGTTCGCTCCGGTCACGTTCGCGGTGCGCGGCGAAGCCAGCAGTGTCACCAGCGTCGCGACTTCCTGCGGCGTCGAGAAGCGCCCCGTCGCGATCGCTCCCGTGGCCTGCTCGCGCACCTCCTCGGCGCTGTGGCCCGTCGCCGCGCCCACCGTCGCCGCCACGCCGCCCTCGCCCAGCCACAGGTCCGTCGCCACCTGGCCCGGGGACACGCTTGTCACGCGGATGCCGTGTGGCCCCAGCTCTTGGGACAGCGACTTCGCGAGGTTCACCAGCGCCGCCTTCGCCGCGCCGTAGTCCATCACGCCGCTGTCGGGCTCGAAGAACGAGTTCACCGAGGCCACGTTCACGATCGTCCCGCCCTCGCCCTGCTCGATCATCGCCGCGACCGCCGCGCGCGTGGCACGGAGCGCCGCGAAGAAGTTCAGTTGCAGCGACGCTTCGAAGTCCGCGTCGCTCACCTCCAGGAAGCCGCCCAGGCGGACGTGCGCCGCGCCCACGTTGTTCACCAGCACGTCGATCCGGCCGTGCCGCTCGACCGCGTGCCGCACGAGCCCAGCGGGGCCGTCCGGCTCGGACAGATCGACCGCGAAGCCCGTGACGCCCTCGATCTCGGCGAGCGACTCGACCGTGCGCGCGCCCGCCACCACCAGCGCTCCCTCGGCCGCGAGCTCCTGCGCGACCGCCAGCCCGATCCCCTTGCTCGCACCGGTGACCACCGCCACCTTGCCCGCGAGTTCGAGGTCCATGACCGCGACCCTAGCGCGGCAGCCCGCGCCCGAACGCCCGCGCGCCGATCCGGCTCAGCGCCAGCGCCCCGTTGCGCCAGGCGTGCTCGCGATCCGCCTCGCGTCCCGAGCGCATCTTCGCCACCGCCCGCGCCGCGCGCGCCGTCATCTCGTCGTACGGCCCCCACCACAGGCCGCGCGCCCCCGCTGGGTCCCAGGTGATCAGCTTCTCCTGCGCGCAGGCCCGCAGCCCCGCCTCGCCCAGCGTGCGCCCCAGCCCGCCGCCCGCCGCCGCCCCCCACGGGCCGCGCGAGATCGTCGGGCAGGGCAGGTGGTCGTTGATCCAGACCATCCCCGCGTGCAGCTCGCGCGCGATACGCAGCGCCTGGTAGCGGTCCGCGCTCCAGATCGAGGCCCCCAGCGCGTAGTCGGAGTCGTTCGCGGCCGCGATCGCCTCGGCCACCGAGTCGACCGCGCTCACCGCCAGCACCGGCCCCTCGAGCGGCTCGCGCATCAGCGCCATCTCCTGCGTCACGCCCGTGATCACCGCCGGCGCGTAGAACGAGCCCGCCGCGCAGCCGGCCGGGCTCACCGGGCCGCCGCAGTGCAGCGTCGCCCCCCGCGACACCGCGTCCTCCACCAGCGCCTGCACGTGCGCCAGGCGCCGCGGCGAGGCCAGCGGGCCGACGTCCGTGCGCGGGTCCGCCGGGTCGCCGACCCGCAGCGCGCGCGCACCCTCCACCAGCCCCTCCACGAAGTGCTCGTGGCGCTCGCGCGCCACGTAGATCCGCTCGACCGCCCCGCGCGCCTGGCCCGCGCCCGCGCAGCCCGCCCACAGCGCCCCCGCGATCGCCTGCGTTAGGCGCGCGTCTTCCAGCACCAGCATCGCGTCCTTGCCGCCCAGCTCGACCGTCACCTCCTTCTCGCGCGCGACGCCCTCGCTAGCCACGACGCGCCCCACCGCCGGCGAGCCCGTGAACAGGATCTTGTCCACAGGCGATTTCGCCAGCGCGATGCCCACGTCGGCGCCCCCGTGCGCCACGCGCACCAGGCCCTCCGGCAGCCCTGCGCGCGCCAGCACCCGCGCGATCCGCTCGCCCGCCAGCGCCGCGCGAGCCGCGGGCTTGAACGTCACGCCGTTGCCCGCCAGCAGCGCCCCCGCGATCTGCCCCAGCGGCTGCGCGAACGGCGCCGAGCCCGCGCCGATCACGCCCACGACGCCGTAGGGCTCATAGGCGACCCGCGCCCGCTTCGCCAGCGCCATCCCGCGCCCGACGCCCACGCGCCTCCCCCCCAGCACCTCGGCGCCTTCGTCGGCGATCCAGATCAGCGCGTCGATCGCCGGCAGCAGCTCGAGCGCCGCGATCTCCGCCGCCGGGCGGCCCGCCTCGCGTCCCAGCTCCGCCGCCAGCTGCTCGAAGTCGTCGATCACCGCCTGCGCCATGCGCCGCATGTAACGGGCACGGTCCTGCACGCGCAGCAGCGCCCACAGCGGCTGTACCTTCGCCACGTCCGCCGCCACCTGCGGGATCGCGCTCGGCGCCGTCGCCGTCACGCTCCCCAGCGGCGCCCCCGTCGCGGGGTCGCGCGCCTGCAGGACACGCTCGCTGCCGGCCTCCGTCGGGACGGTCGCGCTCATCGCCCGATTATCGCTGCTCCAGCCCGCGCGCCACGCGAATCTCCCGCAGCCGCCGCGCCAGCTCCGCCTCCGCCTCATCCGGCTCGTAGAAGCGCGCGCCCTGCACGCCCTCCGGCAGCAGCTCCTGGGGCCCCAGGTGCCCGGGGTGCTCGTGCGGGTTGTCATAGCCACCCCGCTCCTGGCCCGGGCGCGGCCCCGAGCGCAGCCACGCCGGCACCGGTTGCGCCCCGCGCTCGCGCACGTGCTCCCGCGCCGCCGCCAGCGCCCTGCCCGCGGCGTTCGACTTCGGCGCCAGCGCCAGGTAGATCGCCGCTTGGGCCAGCGCGTACGTCGCCTCCGGCAGCCCGACGTGCTCGACGGCCGCCGCGGCCGCCGTCGCCACCGTCAGCGCCTGCGGGTCCGCGTTGCCGACGTCCTCCGAGGCCAGGATCACCATTCGTCGCACGATGAAGCGCGGGTCCTCGCCGCCCTCGAGCATCACCGCCAGGTAATAGAGCGAGGCGTCCGGGTCCGAGCCGCGCGTCGCCTTGATCCAGGCCGATGCGTAGTCGTAGTGGCGGTCGCCCCCTTTGTCATAGAGCACCGCCCGGCGCTGGAGCGCGTCCTCCGCCCGCGCCAGCGTCACCCGCGGCTCGCCCTCGCGCGCCGCCGTCGCGCTCGCCAGCTCCAGCGCGTTCAGCGCCGTGCGCGCGTCGCCTTCGCTGCGCGCCGCCAGGAACTCGATCGCCTCCTCCTCCACCGGCGGCGCCTGCTCGTCTTCCCGGCGCGTCAGCGCGTCGCGCAACAGCTTCGCCACGTCCTCCGCGCTCAGCGCCTGCAACGCGTACACGCGCAGGCGGGAAAGCAATGCGCCGTTCACCTCGAACGCCGGGTTCTCCGTCGTCGCCCCGATCAGCGTCAGCAGGCCCTCCTCCACCGCTGGCAGCAGCGCGTCCTGCTGGGCCTTGTTGAAGCGGTGGATCTCGTCCAGGAACAGCACCGTGCCCCCGCCGCCCCCGATCGAGCGGCGGTGCTCCGCGCGCTCGATCACCGCGCGCACCTCAGCGCGCCCCGCCGCCACCGCGCTCAGCTCCTCGAACGCCGCCTGCGAGCCCTCCGCGACGATCCGCGCCAGCGTCGTCTTGCCCGAACCCGGCGGCCCGTAGAGCACCATCGAGTGCGGCCGGCCCTGCTCGATCGCCGTCCGCAGCGCCGAGCCCTCGCCCAGCAGGTGCTCCTGTCCCACGAACTCCCGGAGGCTGCGCGGGCGCACGCGCGCCGCCAGCGGGCGCCCCGTTTCGTTGGTCTGATCGTCGAACAGCGTGCCTGCTTCTTTGTCCATCGCCGCCCAGTATCGCGCCCGATCCGAATAACAACTGTCTTAAGTGGGAAATGGGGTAGCCGGTGGCGCCGAGCGGAGAGTGCGGCGCCGCCCGGGCGGGAGGAGCGCCGGGGCGAATTGGACAAGTGCTCATGAGATTGCAGCAGGAGGTTGGCCAGGCGTGGGTGTCGAACCTGTACGTCCGATGTTTATCTGGAGGGGAGTGCTGCGCGTGAAACGGAGCGTCGGCTGACATGGGCGCGGGCGCCGCGGAAATATTCTCCGGAGCCGAGGCCGGCATCGGCCTGCTGGAGTCGGGCGGCGAAATCGCCGCGCGCTCGCCGCTGCAGCTGTTCTGGCGCCGCTTTCGCCGGGACCGGGTCGCGCAGGGCTCGGCCATCTTCATCCTGCTGCTGATCGTCGTCGCGATCTTCGCGCCGCTCGTCGTGAAACTTTTCGGGCTGCCCTCGCCCTACACGCAGAACCCGAACCTGACCGGGCCGTTCGGCGAACCGCTCGGGCCCAGCGCGGCGCACCCCTTCGGCGTCGACAGCCTCGGCCAGGACGTCGCCTCGCGCGTGATCTACGGCACGCGCGTGTCGCTGGAGGTCGGTGTCCTCGGCACCGCGATCGCAGCGTTGATCGGCGTCGTGCTGGGGATGCTCGCCGGTTACTACCGGGGTTGGGTCGACTCGCTGATCTCCTTTGTTGTCAACGTCACCCTGTCGATCCCGGTGCTGCTGCTCGGTCTGGGGATCGGCGCCGCGTGCGCCGTGCGCGGCTGCGCCGGCGGCACGATCCAGCCCGGCGTCGGCGTGATCATCTTCCTGATCGCGTTCGCCACCTGGGCCTACTTCGCGCGAATCGTGCGCGGGCTCGTGCTGTCGCTGCGCGAGCGCGAGTTCGTCGATGCGGCGCGCGTGCTCGGCGCTTCCGACGCCCGCATCATGTTCCGCGAGATCCTGCCGAACCTCGTCGCCCCGATCATCGTCTACGCGACGCTGCAGATCCCGCTGAACATCCTGATCGAGGCGGGGCTCTCGTTCCTCGGCGTCGGCGTGCGCCCGCCCACGGCGAGCTGGGGGCAGATGATCGCCGCGGCGACGCCCACCTTCAACACGGCCTGGTGGTACATGGTCTTCCCCGGCGCGGCACTGCTGCTGACCGTGCTCGCCTTCAACTTGCTTGGCGATGGATTGCGTGACGCGCTCAACCCAAGGACGGGGTCGTGAGCGTTCGACTTCAACAACGAAGTAAAGGAGGCCGCTCGATGAGAGCGCTGAGAACGATTGTGCTGACGGCGCTCGCCGCGGCGGTGATGACTGCTCTGGCCGCGTGCGGGTCCAGTAGCAGCAGTAGTAGCTCCGGTGGGACGTCCAGCTCCGGTGGCTCGTCGCTGCCGACGGGTGTGAAAAACCCCCAGGACGAGTCCCTGACGGGGGGCAAAAAGGGCGGAACCCTGAACGTGGTCCAGAACGAGGACTTCGAACACCTCGACCCCGGGCAGGCCTACTTCCAGCTCGACTACCAGATCACGAACGCCACCCAGCGAGGGCTCTACTCCTACAAGCCGAACACGTTCTCGGAAGCGAGCCCGGACCTGGCCGCGGGCCCCGCGAAGCTCAGCGACGGCAACAAGCTGATCACGATCGAAATTCGCAAGGGCGTTCACTTCAGCCCGCCGGTCAACCGCGAAGTGACCGCGGCGGACGTCGTCTACGCGTTTGAACGGGTGGCGAACCCGAACGTCGCCAACCCGTACTACCTCGGCTATCTCGGGTCCATCGAAGGTATGAAGAAGGCGAGCGGCGGGCCGATCCCCGGCGTGAAAGCCACGGGCAAGTACACGCTGCAGATCAAACTGACCGAACCCGAAGCCCCGATCGTCGTGGCCTCGATGGTGCTGCCCTGGACCGCTCCCGTGCCGAAAGACTACGCGGCGAAGTTCGACGCGAAGAAACCGAGCGAATACGTCAACTACCAGGTCGCCTCCGGCCCGTACATGCTGAAGAACAACAGCGAAGGCAAGGTGCTCGGCATCGGCTATCAGCCCGGCAAGTCCCTGACGCTGGTGCGCAACCCGAACTGGAAGGAAAGCACCGACTACCGGCCCGCCTACCTGAACCAGATCAACGTCGCAATCGGTGGCGACACCAACGTGATCGGGCGCCAGGTGCTCGAAGGCAGCGACATGGTCCAGTCCGACGCGCCCGCCGCGCCGATCGTGAAGCTCGCGGTCCAGCAGCACCCCAGCCAGCTCGTGATCTCCGCGGGCGGTGGAGCGGGCGACCGCTACATCGCAGTGAACAACAGCTACGGGCTGTTCAAGAACGTCAACCTGCGCAAGGCGTTGTGGGCGGCGACCGACCGCGAAGCGCTGAACCGGCTGCGCGGCGGCAAGACCGTCGCCGACGTGATGACCCACTTCCTCTGGAACGGGATCGCCGGCTTCGAAGAAGCCGGCGGCTTCCCCGGCCCGAAGTTCGACTACAACGAAAACCCACAGGGCGACATGAAGGTCGCGGAAAAGTACATGAAGCTCGCCGGCTATCCGAGCGGCAAATACACCGGCTCGGAAACCCTGCAGGTCGTCGGCGACTCCTCGGCGCCCGCGAACAACGTCGCGGAAGCCGTCAACCAGACGCTGCGCAGCCTCGGCTTCAAGACGAAGCTGAACCTCGTCGAGCACACGGTCATGTACTCGAAGTACTGCGGCGTCGTCAACGAAAAGATCGACGTCTGCCCGAACGTCGGCTGGATCGCCGACTTCGGTGACCCGCAGGCGGTGCTGGACGTTCCGTTCAACGGCAACCTGATCGTCAAGAACGGGACGAACTCCAACTGGGGGCTCGTCAACCACCCGAAAATCAACGCGGCCATGGAAGCGGCGGCGAAGGTCGTCGGCACGAAGGCTCGTGGTGAAGCGTGGGCGAAGATCGACCGCGAACTGGTCGAAGAAGCCGTCGCGATTCCCTACCAGTGGGCGAAGGAACCGTACATCGAGTCCAAAGACGTCGAAGGCGTCAACCAGTACTGGAACTCGGGCACGTGGGACTACTCGTTCACGTCGCTGAAGTAATCGGCGCAAGGCGGCTGCAAGGGGGGCGGGCCATGGTGCCCGCCCCCGGCCGCCGCTTCGCCGGTCCAGACGCCCACGGCCTTACCTGCCGCACGCCGGAACAGGAGCCCAGACGAATGCCGACGACCGAAGCACGATGACCCGCTACATCATCCGCCGCCTGCTCTGGGGCCTGTTGCTGCTGGTGATCGTCTCTGCGCTGACGTTCGTGCTGTTCCGGATCCTGCCCACGGCCGATCCCGCCAAGCTCAGGGCAGGGCGTCTGCAGAGCCCGAAGATCATCGCCGAGATCCGCCACGACCTCGGGCTCGACAAGTCGCTGCCGGAGCAGTTCTGGGTCTACATGAAGGGCATCTTCCTGCACTTCAATCTCGGCTACAGCTACTACTCGAACGCACCCGTCAAGGAACTGATCTTCAACCGCCTGCCCGCGACGCTGTCGCTCGTGCTCGGTGGCGCCGTGATCTGGTTCGTCGCGGGCCTCGGCGTCGGCATCATCTCTGCCAGGCGCGCCGGTTCCAAGCTCGACCGCGCGTCGATGGGCACGGCGCTCGTGCTGGTCTCCGCGCCCGAATACTGGCTGGGGCTGCTGATGCTGTTCTTCTTCGCCTCCGACATCGGCAAAGTGCACGTCTTCCCCGGCGCCGGCAGCTATGCCGGGCTGACCGCGGAACCCAGCAAATGGTTCACCTCGCTGATCATGCCGTGGCTCGTCGTCGCCGCGGGCACGGCGGCGATCTACGCGCGCCTGATCCGTAGCAGCCTGCTCGAGACGATGGGCGAGGACTACATCCGCACCGCGCGCGCGAAGGGCCTGAGCGAGCGGCGCGTCGTCCTGCGCCACGGCCTGCGCTCGGCGATCAACCCGATCGTCACCGTGCTCGGCCTCGACATCGCGATCCTGCTCGGCGGCACGGTGCTCGTCGAAACCGTCTTCGACATCCCCGGCATCGGGCGCCTGAACTACATCGCGATCACGCACTCGGACTACCCGATCATCCAGGGCACCGTGCTCGCGGCCTCGCTGTTCGTCGTGGTCGCCAACGTCGTCATCGACATCGTCTACGCGTTCCTCGATCCCAGGGTCAGATACTCATGAGCGCCGCCGAGCCACTGCTGCGCGTGGAGGACCTGCACGTCGAGTTCCCGACCGAAGACGGGGTCGTGCACGCGGTCGACGGCGTCTCCTATGAGGTCGACCGCGGGCGCACGCTCGGCATCGTGGGCGAGTCCGGCTCGGGCAAGACGGTCTCCTCGCTCACGACGCTCGGGCTCACGCGCACGCAAGGCGCGCGCGTCTCCGGGCGGATCGTGTTCGAAGGCAAAGACCTCGTGGCGCTCTCCGAAGGCGAGCTGCGCGCGATCCGCGGCAACGACATCGCGATGATCTTCCAGGACCCGCTCTCCTCGCTGCACCCCTTCTTCAAGGTGGGCACGCAGCTGATCGAGGCCGTGCGCGTGCACCAGGACGTCTCAAAGCAGGCCGCTCGCGCCCGTGCGGTCGAGTTGCTCGGGCTGGTCGGCATCCCCGACCCCGGTAAACGCGTCGACGCCTACCCGCACGAGTTCTCCGGCGGGATGCGCCAGCGCGCGATGATCGCGATGGCGCTGGCGAACGAGCCGAAGCTGCTGATCGCCGACGAGCCCACCACCGCGCTGGACGTGACGGTGCAGGCCCAGATCCTCCAGCTGCTGCAGCGCCTGCAGGGCGAGCTGGGGATGGCGATCGTGATCATCACGCACGACCTCGGCGTCGTCGCGCAGACGGCCGACGACATCGCCGTCATGTACGCGGGCAGAATCGTGGAGCGCGCCTCGACGAAACGGCTGTTCGCCGGGCCGGAGCACCCGTACACCTGGGGGCTGCTGAAATCGATCCCGTCGCTCACCGGCACGCGCAAGGAACAGCTCGTGCCGATCTCCGGCTCGCCGCCGAGCCTCATCAACCGCCCGCCCGGCTGCCACTTCCACCCGCGTTGCCCCTACTCGCAGCCCGAGCACGCGCGCATCGATCCGCGGCTCGAGCCGGTCACGGACGACCCCTCCCATCGCGTGGCCTGCCTGCTGGAGACGAGCCTCCGCCGTCGCCTGTGGGCCGAGCTGAGCGACGGCAACACGCCCGAGCAGGCGCGCGCGAGCGTCGGGCTGCCGGCGCCGCAGGAGCCCGTGGCCTCCGCGGCGGACGCGCCCGGCGAGATGCCTGAGGTCGGACTGTGAGCGCGGAGCAGGTCCTCACCCGGGCTTCCGGCGAGTCGCTGGTGGAAGTGCGCGACCTCGTCAAGCACTTCCCGATCACGCGCGGCGTGCTGTTCCAGCGCAAGGTCGGCGCGGTGCAGGCGGTCGACGGCGTCAGCTTCGACGTCAAGCGCGGCGAGACGCTTGGCATCGTGGGTGAGACCGGCTGCGGCAAGAGCACCACCGCAAGACTGCTCACGCGGCTCCTGGAGCCGACCAGCGGCGAAGTTCGTTTCGACGGGCAGGAGATCACGAAGCTGAAGGGCGCGCGGCTGAAGGCGGTCCGGCGCGAGGTGCAGATGATCTTCCAGGACCCCTACTCGTCGCTGAACCCACGCAAAACCGTCGGCGCGACGATCGCCCAGCCGCTTGTCATCCACGGGCTGGCCGATGGCAAGGGCGAGCGCAAGCGCGCGGTGCAGGAGCTGATGGAGATGGTGGGCCTGAACCCCGAGCACTACAACCGCTACCCGCACGAGTTCTCCGGCGGGCAGCGACAGCGGATCGGCGTGGCGCGTGCCGTGGCGCTGAAACCGAAGCTGCTGATCGCCGACGAGCCGGTCTCGGCGCTGGACGTCTCGATCCAGGCGCAGGTGCTGAACCTGCTGCTCGACATGCAGCGCCAGCTCGGCCTGACGCTGATCTTCATCGCGCACGACCTGTCGGTCGTCAGGCACATGTGCGACCGGGTCGCGGTGATGTACCTGGGCCGCGTCGTCGAGCTCGGGCCGGGCGAGGCCCTGTACGGCTTCCCTCGCCACCCCTACACCGGAGCGCTGCTGTCGGCCGTCCCGGTCGCGGACCCCGAGTTGCGCACCGACGAGCGCAACCTGCTCAGCGGCGACGTTCCCAGCCCCGCGAACCCGCCGAAGGCGTGCCGCTTCCACACCCGCTGCCCCAAGGCCCAGGAGCGCTGCTCGATCGAGGACCCCGTGCTCGAGGACAAGGGCACCGGTACCGAAGCCGCCTGTCACTTCCCGCTGGAGCGAGAGGAGCTCGCGCAGATCGGCGTACGATCTGCGCGATGAGCGACGGCGCGGCGGGCGACACCGGGGAGGGAGGCGCGGAGGCGCGCGAGCTGCTCACGCGCCTGATCCGCTTCGACACCGTCAACCCGCCCGGAAACGAGCGCGCCGCGCAGGAATACCTCGCCGAGCACCTGACCCGGGCCGGCTTTCACTGCGAGCTGCTCGGCGCCGAGCCCGGGCGCCCGAACCTGATCGCGCGCCTGCGCCCTGAGGGCGCGCCCCCTCCGGAGCGACCCGCCGCGGGCGACGGGCCGACGCTCTGCTACCTGGGCCACGTCGACACCGTGCTCGCGAACCCCGCCGAGTGGACGCACGACCCCTGGTCGGGAGACGTCGCCGACGGCTTCCTCTGGGGCCGCGGCGCGCTCGACATGAAGTCGCAGGTCGCCGCCGAGATCGCGGCGGCTGCCTCGCTCGCGCGCTCGGGCTGGCGTCCCGCGCGTGGCGAGCTGCTGATCGCCGCGGTCGTCGACGAGGAGACCGGCGGCGCGCTCGGCGCCGAATGGATCACCAGGACTCATCCCGAGAAGGTGCGCTGCGACCTGCTCGTGAACGAGGGCGGCGGTCAGGTGTTCGAGTACCGCGGCCGCCGCCACTACGGCGTGTGCTGCGCCGAGAAGGGGGTGTTCCGCTTCACGCTCAGCACCAGCGGCGTCGCCGGCCACGCCTCGATGCCGGGGATGGGCGATAACGCGCTGCTGAAGATGGCGCCCGTGCTGGAGCGCCTGGCCGCGCGCCAGCCGGGCTACGAGCTGACCGCCGAGCCGAGCGCGTTCCTGCGCGGGATCGGCGAGGACCCCGATGACCCGGGCGGCTCCGTCGAGCGCCTGCGCGCCTCCGAGCCGATGCTCGCGACGATGTTCGAGCCGATGCTCGGCGTGACCTTCACGCCGACGCGGATCTCCGCCTCGGAGAAGATCAACGTCATCCCCAGCCGCGCCGAGCTGAAAGTCGACTGCCGCGTACCCCCCGGCCTCGGCGAGCCGGAGGTCAGGCGCGGCATCGCGGAAGTGCTCGGCGAGGAGGGCTTCCAGGTCGAGTTCACCGAGCAGGTCGTCGGCAACCGCTCGCCGGTCTCCTCGGAGCTGATGGGGGCGATCGAGGCCTGGGTCGGCGAGCACGATCCCGGCGCCGCGGTCGTGCCCGTGATCCTCCCCGGCTTCACCGACTCGCGCCACTTCCGCGAGGCGTTCCCGGAGTGCGTCGCCTACGGGTTCTTCCCGCAGCGCCACCAGTCGATGCTCGAAGCCTCGCCGCTGGTGCACGGCGCCGACGAGCGGATCGACGTGCGCGACCTCGACTTCGCGACCGAGTTTTTCGCCGACCTCGCGGTTCGCACGCTCGGCTGACCCGTCGTGCGCGACCGGCCGTCGCCCGCCGAGTCGTAGACACCGCGCCCTCCGACTGCCCGCGAGCTGAGGAGCTTTGCCGAAGTCTGCGCAGAGTTCCGCGAAAAGATTTCGTCCTTGAGCTTGAAAAAGCTCGACAGACGGATGTTCGAGTGGCAATACTTGACCGATGCCAAGGATGGTGGAGGGAATCGGACACGGAGTCGCCGGGGTTGAATCCACGGTACGTCATGTGATCGAGGCGCGGCCCGCGAAGCTCGAAGCGGCGCTGACCGAATACTCGAACACGCTGCACCCGCTGATCCCCGTCGCGAGCTACCGGCCGCCCGCGGCCGCCGCGGCCGCCGCGGCGCCGCACACCTCGCTCGTGCAGGAAATCCAGACGCAGGCCTACAACTGGTCGCCGGTCCTGATGATCCTGTTCTTCGCCGCGCTGCTGTACGTGATGTGGCGCACGCTGAAGGTGATGCCGCGGGTCAAGCCGCAGCAGATCAAGCCCGCCTCCAGCAAGTCGGTCTCGTTCGACGACGTCGCCGGGGTCGACGAGGCGAAGGGCGAGCTGCAGGAGCTGGTCGAGTTCCTGCGCGACCCCGGGCCGTTCCAGGAGCGCGGCGCCACCGTGCCGAAGGGCGTGCTCCTGCACGGCCCGCCCGGCACCGGCAAGACGCTGCTCGCGAAGGCCGTCGCGCACGAATCGGGAGCGCAGTTCTTCGCACAGTCCGCGGCCTCCTTCGTGGAGATGTTCGCCGGCCTCGGGGCCGCCCGCATCCGCCGGCTGTTCGCCGTCGCGCGCAAGCACGAACCCGCGATCATCTTCATCGACGAGCTCGACGCCGTCGGCGGCCGGCGCGGAGCCGACATCTCCGGCGAGAAGGACCAGACCCTGAACCAGCTGCTGGTCGAGATGGACGGGTTCGCCTCCAGCGGGCGCGTCGTCGTGATCGCGGCCTCGAACCTGCTCGAGAAGCTCGACCCCGCGCTGCTGCGGCCAGGGCGCTTCGACCGCCAGGTGTTCGTCGCGCCGCCCGACGTGCGCGGTCGCGAAGGCGTGCTGGCCGTGCACACCCGCGACAAGCCGATGCAGGACGTCGACCTCGGGCTGATCGCGCAGCAGACCAGCGGGCTGACTGGGGCGGACCTCGCGAACATCTGCAACGAGGCCGCGATCTTCGCCACGCGTCGCGAGGCCTCGAAGCTGACGATGCGCGACTTCGACTCCGCGATCGAGCGCGTGATCGCGGGCGTGCAGTCGCGGCGCGTGCTGAACGAGCACGAGAAGCAGGTCGTCGCCTTCCACGAGGCGGGCCACGCGCTGTGCGGCGAGCTGCTGCCCTCCGTCGACCGCGTGCACCGGATCTCGATCGTGCCCCGCGGCAAGGCGCTGGGCTACACGCTGAACCTGCCCGCCGAGGATCGCTACCTGAAGACGCGCGAGGAGCTGCTCGACTACATGACGATGCTGCTCGGCGGCCGCGTCGCCGAGCAGGTGGTCTTCGGCCAGGTGACCACCGGCGCCTCCGACGACCTGCGCCGCGTCGCGGCGATCTCGCACGCGATGGTCGACGACTACGCGATGGGCACCGCCGGCGTGGGGCGCTCGCCCGACGGCGTCGGGCAGCTGTCGGAGACGACGCTGCGAATCCGCGACGAGGAGCGCCAGGACCTGATCGAGGAGGCGCGCCGCGCCGCCCAGCGCCTGATCGTCGCCCACCGCCGCCAGCTCGACCAGCTGGCGCGCGAGCTGCTGGAGTGCGAGGTGCTCGAACGCGACGGGATCGATCGCATCATGGACGGCATCCCGCGCCTGGAGCGCGCCCCCGGGGTGGGCCTGCGCGTCGTCGCCGCGAGCCCCGCCGACGCAGCCACCGGCGGCTGAGCCCGCCACGCGCCGCGATCGCGCGCACGCACGAATAGACTGCGGGGCGTGTTCTCCCGGATCGACCACGTCGGCGTCGCCGTCGAGCAACTCGACGACGCGCTCGCGCTGTACGGCGAGCGCTTCCGGCTCGCGCTGGCGCACCGCGAGGTCGTGGAGGAGCAGGGCGTCGAGGCCGTGCTGCTCGACGTCGGCGAGAACCACGTCGAGCTGCTCGCCCCGCTCGGCCCCGATACGCCGGTCGGCAAGTTCCTCGCGAAGAACGGCCCCGGCCTGCACCACGTCGCCTACCAGGTGCAGGACATCGACGCCACGCTCGACGCCTTGAAGCAGGCCGGGATGCAGCTGATCGACCAGCAGCCGCGCACCGGCATCCGCGACTCGCGCGTCGCCTTCCTGCACCCGCGCGCCACCGCCGGCGTGCTCACCGAGATCGTCCAGCCAGCCGAAGGAGGCCACTGATGCCGCAGGGAAAGCAGCAGATCAGCATCGGCTTCCAGGGCGGGCAGGTGCTTTCGCTCCGTGTCGGCGACGACAAGCTGAAGGCGCTCTACAAGTCGCTCGGCGAGACCGGCTGGCACGAGCTGGAGAGCGAGGAGGGCCCCGTGCGGCTCGACCTCGGGCAGGTCGTCTACGTGCGCGCCGAGAGCGACGAGCTCCGCGTCGGCTTTTCCTAGAGGGCCGCTGACCGGCGCGCTACGGCGTCCTCGCTCGCTCATGTGCAGAGCACATTTCGCTCACTGCGCCCTTGTATCGCTTGATCGTCGACCCTCTGGGGGGCTTGGTGCGGATGTCTGCTGACGAGCGGGTGCTGCGGCTTTTTCGCAGCGTGGGCCACACGCCTGCGCGCGACCGCGTTGTCGCCCGCTTCTCCAAGCTGGGGGAGCACGCCGCGGTGTGGCTCGCGATCGGCCTCGCCGGCGGGGCGCTCGATCGGCCGCGGCGCGAGCGCTGGCGCCGCGCGACGGCGACGGTCGCCGCGACGTACGGGCTGAACACCGCGATCAAGCTGGCCGTGCGCCGCCCCCGCCCGGAGCTGCCCGGGCTGCCGCCGTTGAGCGGCACCGTCTCGGGGCTGAGCTTCCCCAGCGCCCATTCCTCGACGGCGTTCGCGGGCGCCCTCGCATACCGGCGCCTTGGGTTGCCGGGGTCGTTGCTGTACGGGCTCGCCGCGAAGCTGGCGCTCTCGCGCCTGTATCTCGGCGTGCACTACCCGTCCGACGTGATCGCGGGAGCGCTGCTCGGCAGCGCCGTCGCCGCCGGAGCCGCGCGATGAGCACGCGCATCGGCATCGTCGGCATGCCCAACGCCGGCAAGTCCTCGCTGTTCAACGCGCTCACCAAAGCCGGCGCGGAGGCCGCGAACTACCCGTTCACCACGATCGAGCCGAACGTCGCGGTCGTGCCCGTGCGCGACGAGCGCCTGGAGCAGGTCGCCGACACCGTCGGCGCCTCCGAGATCGTCTGGGACACGATCGACTTCCACGACATCGCCGGGCTCGTCGCGGGGGCGCATGAGGGCGAGGGGCTCGGCAACCGCTTTCTCGCGAATATCCGCGAGACCGACGCGATCGTGCACGTCGTGCGCGCGCACCGCGACGAGAACGTCGTGCACCCGGAGGGCAGCGTCGACCCGCTGCGCGACATCGCCACGATCGAGACCGAGCTGGTGCTTGCGGACCTCGAGCAGGCCGAGCGCCGCCTGGAGCGCGTCGCGCGCCAGGCGCGCAGCGGCGAGCGGGCGCTCGTCGCGGAGGAGGCCTGGCTGCGGGAGGTGATCGCCGAGCTGCAGGCGGGGCGTCCCGCGCGCGGGATCGCCGTGCCAAAGGACGCGCCGAACGCCGCGCGCGAACTGGGCTCGCTCACCGCGAAGCCCGTGCTGTTCGTCGCGAACGTCGACGAGGGCTCCGAGGAGGTGCCTGCAGAGATTCTTGCCCACGCCGAGTCCCACGGCGCCCGCGCCGTCGCGGTCTCCTCGCGGATCGAGTCCGAGCTGGCGGAGCTGGAGGAGGAGGAAGCCGCCCAGATGCGCGAGGAGCTCGGCGTCAGCGAGTCCGGCCTGCAGCTCGTCGTGCGTGAGGCCTTCGCGCTGCTGCGGCTGATCGCCTTCTTCACCGCCGGCGAGGCCAAGCCCGCGCAGTCGTGGCACCTGCGCGACGGCCTCACCGCCTGGCACGCAGCCGGCGAGATCCACACCGACATCCAGAAGGGCTTCGTCCGCGCCGAAGTGATCGGCTGGCGCGAGCTTCTCGACGCCGGCGGCTACGCGGGGGCGCGCGAGCGGGGAACGCTGCGGCTTGAGGGGCGCGACTACGCGATGGCCGACGGCGACGTGATCAGCGTCAAGTTCACGCCGTAGCCGAAGCCAGCTTCTCCAGGCGCTCGGCCAGGCGGCGCATGCCGAGCGCCTGCGCGCAGGCCGCGCCGCCCGCGAAGTCCGTCGCCGCGTCGGCCGGTCGCTCCACCTCGATCGTCTGCAACGTCGCGATCTGCTTGAACTCCAGCAGCAGCTGCTCGTGCTCGCGCAGCTTCGCGGCGATACGCGGGGTCAGCGGTCCCGGCTCGCGCGCGACGCGGTTCTCCAGCTCCCGTGCGGCCGCGAGCACGGCCTCCAGGGTTCCGTGCTCGCGCAGCAGCGCCGCCGCCGTCTTCGCGCCGACGCCCGGCGCGCCGGGGATGCCGTCGGAGGGATCGCCGCGCAGCGCGATCAGGTCCTGCACCTGCCCGGGCTCGACGCCGTAGCGCTCGCGCACCTGCTCGGGACCCAGCTCCGCGGACTTGCCGCCCTTCAGCAGCTCGAGGACCGCCACGCGCTCGTCGATCGCTCCGTAGAGGTCGCGGTCGCCCGTCATCAGCAGCGCCTCGCCGCCGGCCTGCGCCTCGGTTCGCGCGTAGGAGAACATCACGTCGTCGGCCTCCAGCGTCTCGCTCGACGCGTACGTCCAGCCGAGGCTTTCCAGCAGCTCCGGCGCGCGCTCCCACTGCCAGCGCAGCTCCGGCGGCATCGGGTCGCGGTGTGCGTGGTAGGGCGGATAGAGCGCCACGCGGTACTGCGCCTCCTCCGCCCCCATGCAGGCCACGACGCAGCGGGGCCTCCGCGCCGCCAGGCCGCCGTCCGGGTCCACGACCCCCAGCAGCGCGTTGACCGTGCCTAGCAGCGCGTTCACCGGACGGCCTTCTGCGCCCGCGATCGATTTCGGCAGCGCGAAGTACGAGCGGTACAGCAGCCAGGGAACGTCTGCCGCCAGCAGCGGCGCCTTGTTGTCGGACATCCGCGCA
The DNA here is from genome assembly GCA_035508515.1 of Solirubrobacteraceae bacterium. Taxonomy (GTDB): domain Bacteria; phylum Actinomycetota; class Thermoleophilia; order Solirubrobacterales; family Solirubrobacteraceae; genus Palsa-744. Next base: position 29,959 of record DATJMW010000039.1, read on the forward strand.
GCCTAGTTCGCCCCCAGCGGTAGCGGTTGCACCGCGGGCTCCGTGCGCTCGCGACGGCTCGCCTCCTCCAGCGAGGCCAGCGGCACGCGCCCGCCCGCGCCCGCCAGCGCCAGCGCGCGCAGCAGCTCCGGCGAGTCCGCCAGCAGCGTCACCTCGCACCCGTGCCGTTCACACCAGCCGCAGCGGTGGACGATCACCGCCGCGCCCGTCGAGTCGAACCGCTCCAGCTCGCGCAGGTCCAGCCTCAGCAAGCCGACGCCGTCCATGCACAGCCGTTCGATCTCCGTTTCGAGCACCGGCGCCGAGACTCGGTCGAGTTCTCCCGTCAGCACCAGCGTGTGGTCCTTCATCTCCAGCTCCTTCCGGCTCAGGTCGATCGCGCCCGCGCGTCCGCGCGCGTGCGCCCGTAGAGCCCGGCGCTCGCCGGGCCCATCGCGTGCCTGCTGGAGGAGTTAGTCGGGGTGGACCGGGATCAGGCCCGGCGGCGTCAGCAGCCAGGAGCCGCCGAGCAGGCGCAGCCTGCGCTTCGTCGGGGTGACCGCCAGCGCCATCACCGCCGCCAAGGCAAGCAGCAGCGGGACCGCGGGGCCGGGCGCGCCCGAAGAGGCGGGCGCGAGGCCGCCCGGCGCCACCGGCGCCGGCTTCGGAAGCTGCCGGGCCGGGCTCGTGCCCGGCGCCGGCGAAGAGTGTGCGCCGGCCGGCGTGCCTGCTTGCGCTGTCGCGCCGGCCGTGGAGGTCGCTGCGGTCACGATCGCGGGCCTGCCGGGTGCGTCAGGCGCGCCGGGAATGCGACGAGCGCCGCCGGTGCCGCCGCTCGTCGTCGCGAGCAGGCTCGCCACCGGGTCCGCGGCGGGGGCCGTTGTCGTTGGCGCCGACGAAGGTGCCGCGGCCGGCACGAGCGCGGGCAGTGAGGAGGGGGCGCCGCTGCCCGGCTGCGGGTCGAGGAGCAGGGCCGGCGACAGCGCTTCGAGCGGCTGGAGGGCCTGTTCCCACGGCAGCGCCGGCAGCGCGCGCAGCGGCGCGGTCACCGCCAGCAGCGGTTCCGTGAGCGAGGACGTGAGCAGCGGCGCGAGGGCCGGAAGCAGGACGTCGTGTGCGGTATGCGTCACCTGCGCGAGCGTGTCCCGCGCCACGCCGGCGAGGACCTTGGCCGGGGCCGGGACTGGGCGTGCTTGCAGAAGCTCGTGCTTGGCGTGGGCCGTCGCGAGCAGCGTCGCGAGCTGCTTCTTCGTCGCCGATGCCGGTGCGTGAGCCTCCGAGACGAGGGTGGCGACGCTGCCGTCGTGCGGGCCCGGGCCGCTGCTCGCGGGCTGTCCCGGGGCCGTGGAGCGCTCGTGCGCGGTGGGCTGCTCCTCGCCGGAGGACTTCGCGGACGACTGGCTTGCGGGCATCGCCGCCGCCGCGGCCTGCTCGCCGCGCTGGAGCGTCTCGGAGACCGCGGCGGTGCCTGTCGCCGCAACCTGCTGAACGGGCGCCGCCGCTGCTTGGGGAACGGCGTCGGCGGAAGCGCCCGTGATGCCCTGTGCCGTGGCGGCGAGCTGCTTGGCGGCTCCGGCGTCGACGGTTTCCACCGTCCCCACCGCGCCTGCGACCGAGATCGGCAGTTCGGCGCTCGCCGCCGAGGACAGCGGCCCGCACCAGGCCGCGAGCATCAGCGCCAGACAGGCGGTCCACAGCCAGGCCACGCGCCCGCGCCCGCCCTTCGCGCGTGGCGGCGGCGATCGGAAACCGGGTTGACGAGCTTTGCGCAGCATTGGCTGTCTCTGCTTCGTATTTCCCCAAGTTGACGAAAATTACGCGCCTGGCCACACAGGGAATACGCATAAGTGCGCAGCGCTGGGGCCTTGCGCGGCGCGTGGGCGTTGCGCGCCGTGGGCCTGGCGAAGCCATGGCACGGGCCAGCTGTGCGCCCGCGCGCCGCGCCAGGGAGCCGGGTGGCTCAGGAAGGAGCCGAGGTCCCGCCGGCGCCGGTGACGCCGGTCGAGGCCGCGGAGGCGTCCGCCGAGGCGGCGCCGGCGGAGGGCGCCGAGGAGACGCCGCCGCCTTCGCCTGTGCTCGGCGGCGCCGGCGTCGCGGCGGGGGCCGGGCTGCTGAGCGCCGACCAGCCGCTGCGATCGGGCTCGGGCTTGATGCTCTGGCCTTCGCGCGTGCTGAAGTAGGCCCAGGTGCTGAACAGGCCGAACCGCGCCGCCAGCTGCGCGCCGCTCACCGCGGTGCGCCCGCGTGAGCCCAGCACGTAGGCGGAGACGATCCGCGGCGAGAAGCCGCGCTTCAGCACTTCGATGCCCTGGAACCTGCCGCGTACCAGCCCGCGCAGCTTCGCCGCCGCGGAGGAGAAGCTCAGCGCGGTCTTCCACGTGTGCTCGTCGCCGCGCTCGTACTGGTCCACGACGCCGCGCAGCCACGGCGACGCTTCGCTGCCGGGGAACACGTCCTCGACGTTCTCGGTGCGCCCGCCGGAGCTGGCGAAGAAGTAGGTGATCGCGGGCTTGCCTTCGTAGGTGACGATCTGCCCCGCGGTTTCGGCCACGGCCTTGTCCGTCTGCGGCGTGCGCGCCGCGGCGCCGCGATAGACCTGCGAGCGCGTGTCGGCGTAGACGTCGAACTTCGAGCCGCCGGCGTGGGCCGTCAGCGCGTAGGTGCGGCTCGCCACCGCCTGCGCCTCCAGCGCCGCGAGCGGCCAGCTGGGGGAGACCTCCGCCGAGACGACGCCGCGCACGTAGGTCTCCAGCGCGATCTTGTGCACCTTGTTGCCGATCAGGACGCGCACCGTGGTGTTGGGCGCCGCCGTGCCGATCGAGGTGCCGGTGTAGTAATGGGCAAGGATCGCCTTGTAGTCGAAGCCGTGTTCGGCGTAGCCGAGCGCACCCTGCTGGCTCATCCCGACGCCGTGGCCGTAGCCGCCGCCGGCGATCAGCAGGCTCGCCGAGGCGGAGGGCGTCGCCGCCGGGGGGGTCGCGGCTTCCGGGTCGGCTGATGCCGGCGCCGCGCTCAGCGCCAGCGCCGCGGCGCTCAGCGTCGCGGCGACGCGCGCCGGGGCGCGCAGGCAGCATCGGTTGTGGTCGGCGATCGCGCCAGTCCTCATGGGCATCCCTGCCTCGTCCGGGTGGGGGTCGAATTCTCCGGAGTACGGGCGTCCTGCCCGCACGTACCCCAGATCGGAGCCCTTCAAGCCGCGCCTGAGCGCGCCCGTGCGAGGACGGCCATTCGTTCGGTTGTAGCCTCCTGTGCATGAGCGATTCCAGCGCGGCGCCCGACCAGGCAGAGGTCCTCGCGGCCGTCCCGAAGCAACTGCTGATCGGAGGCGAGTGGCGCGATGCCGCCGGTGGCGGCGCGCTCGCGGTCGAGGACCCCGCCACGGGCGAGGCGCTCGTCGAGATCGCCGACGGGCAGCCGCAGGACGCGCTGGCGGCGCTCGCCGCCGCGGCGGACGCCCAGGCCGAGTGGGCGAAGCACCCGCCGCGCGAGCGCGGCGAGATCCTGCGCCGCGCCTTCGAGGCGATCGTCGCGCGCACCGACGAGCTGGCGCTGCTGATGACGCTCGAGATGGGCAAGTCGCTGGCGGAGTCGCGCGCCGAGATCTCCTACGCCGCCGAGTTCTTCCGCTGGTTCTCCGAGGAGGCCGTGCGCGTGCACGGCCGCTACATGGTCAACACCACCGGCAAGGGGCGGATCCTCACGATGCGCCAGCCCGTCGGGCCCTGCGTGTTCGTGACGCCCTGGAACTTCCCAACCGCGATGGGCACGCGCAAGATCGCCCCGGCGATCGCCGCCGGCTGCACGATGGTCGTCAAGCCCGCCCAGCAGACGCCGCTCTCGATGCTGGCGCTCGCGCAGATCCTCGTCGAGGCCGGGCTGCCGGCTGGGGTGCTGAACGTCATCACCGCGAAGCGCTCCGGCGAGGTGATCGAACCGCTGCTGAAGGACCCGCGCACGCGCAAGCTGTCCTTCACCGGCTCAACCGAGGTGGGCCGCAGGCTGATCGAGCAGTCCGCCGAGCAGATCCTGCGCGTCTCGATGGAGCTGGGCGGCAACGCGCCCTTCCTGGTGTTCGAGGACGCCGACCTCGACGCCGCCGTCGAGGGCGCGATGCTCGCGAAGATGCGCAACGTCGGCGAGGCCTGCACGGCCGCGAACCGCTTCCACGTGCACGAGTCGCTGGCGGAGGAGTTCGCGCGGCGGATGGCCGAGCGGATGGGCGCGCTGAAGGTCGGCCCCGGCACCGACCCCGGCACCGACGTCGGCCCGCTGATCGACGAAGCGCAGCGGAGCAAGGTCGCCGAGCTGGTCGCCGACGCCGGCGAGCGCGGCGCGCGCGTGCTGATCGGCGGCGAGCCCGTCGGCGAGCGCGGCTACTTCTACGCGCCCACGGTGCTCGACCGCGTTCCCGAGGACGCCCGCCTGCTCGCGGAGGAGATCTTCGGCCCGGTCGCGCCCGTCGTGGCCTTCTCCAGCGACGAGCAGGCGATCGCCGCCGCGAACCGCACCGAGTACGGGCTCGTCGCCTACGTCTACACGCGCGACCTCGACCGCGCCTTCCGCGTCAGCGAGGGGATCGAGACCGGGATGGTCGGGCTGAACCAGGGCGTCGTCTCGAACCCCGCCGCGCCGTTCGGGGGGGTCAAGCAGTCCGGCTTCGGGCGCGAGGGCGGGTTCGAGGGGATCGGGGAGTACCTCGAGACGAAGTACGTGGCGCTGGCGGTCTAGCGCGCTACGCCGGCTGCGCGCCGTCGTGGCGACCGCGCGCGAACAGCGACCGCGCCATGGCCTGCACCGCCCCGGTCATCTGCACCACCTCGTCCAGCCGCCGCTGCCGTGCGTACTCGTGGACGTAGGCCTCCGAGACGAGGATGATCGCGAAGCAGCCCGTCTCGTCGATCGAGACGTCGTCGCCCGCGGCCCGGGCCAGGTGGGCGACGCCCTGGATCGTGCGCATCCACTGCGCCAGCGCTTCGCTGCGCGCCGCGAGCGCCCGACGCCCCGCGCTGTGCACCTCGACCACGGTCGTGACCGCGACCTCGGGGTGTTCGGCCATCCAGCGGAAGTACGCCGCGATGCCGGCGTCGAGCTTCGCGTCCCACGCCTCAACCTCGCCCGCGGCTGACAGCGAAGCCTCGATCCGCACCCCGGTCATTTGCCGGTAGGTCTCAAGGAAGCACTCCTCCTTGTCGGCGAAGTGCTTGTAGAAGACCGAGCGCGAGGTGCGCGCGTAGCGGACCACGTCGGCGATCGTCGTCTCGGCGTAGCCCTGTTCGCTGACGCAGCGGCCCATCGCCCGCAGCAGGCGCTCGTGCTGGCGCGCGCTGACCTCGGCGGGCTGGAGCGTATGGCGCCCGGCCGGGATCAGGAGTTCGTCGCTGATCTTGACAGTCTCCACGATGTTTATTATAGATGTACGAGGACGTACTTTGATAAGTACGGCTTAGTACTAACAATTGGTCGAAGACGAGTCGGCCAAATTCCACGGACGAGGGACTCCGAGAGGGACTCCAAGGGAGGGATGATGAGGAAGCGGTTCAAGCTGCTCATCCTCGCGTGCGTGGTGGCGGGACTGATGGTGCCCGCCACCGCTAGCGCGACGATCACGCAGATCTTCGGCAGCGTCAGCTGCACGACCCAGACGACTGGCACGCAGACCGGCCAGCGGTGGTGCGGCACGAGCGCCGGCACGACCGTGCCGAGCTTCGACGGCACGCCGATCGATGTCGCGATGGCGTTCCCGGCGGAATCGGGGTCTGACAACAACTGGCCGGTCGTGGGCATCTACCACGGCTGGGGCGGCTCGAAGGTCACGCCGTCGAGCACGTCGGTGCAGAACTGGGTCAAACAGGGCTACGCCGTCTTCAGCATCTCCGACCGCGGCTGGGGCTCCTCCTGCGGAAGCCCGTCGAAACCTGCGAACTCGATCAAGGCGGCGCCGTGCGAACGCGGCTGGATCCACCTGATGAGCCGCAAGTACGAGGTCCGCGACGTGCAGACGCTGCTGGGCAAACTGGCCGACGAAGGCCTGATCAACCCCCAGCAGATCGGCGCCACGGGCGGCAGCTACGGCGGCGGCATGTCGCTGCAGCTGGGCTCGCTGAAGGACCGCGTCGAACTGCTGAACGGCGAACTCGTCCCATGGGAAAGCCCGGGCGGCAAACCGATGAAAATCGCCGCGACGGCGCCGGAATACCCGTGGAGCGACCTGGCCACGGCGCTGCAGCCGAACGGCAGCAGCAAGGACTACGTCGCCAACGACCCCTACAACGGCGTCAACGGCGAATACCGCTTCGGGATCGAAAAGAACAACTGGAACGGCACGCTGTACCTGTCCGGCCAGTTGATCGGCTACTACGGCCCGAACAACTTCGAAAACGAATCAAACATCACCGAATGGCACAACTTCAACACCAAAGGCGGCCCGTACGACGGTGAACCGCTGGCAAAGCAGCAGGAAGAATATCTGCCGTTCCACAGCCCGTACTACACGCCTCTGAACGAGGCGCCGGCTCCGTCGATCATGGAGAACGGGTGGAACGACGACCTGTTCCCGGTGGACGAAACGGTCCGCTACTACAACAAGGTCCGGGCGACGTACCCGAACCAGCCGATGAAGCTGTTCTACATGGACCTCGGGCACAACCCGCGTTCCGCGAGCACGGTCTCGACCGGCGACGCCGCGAAGCTGCTCAACGCGCAGCAGAAATGGTTCAAGTACTTCGTCAAAGGCGAAGGCGCAGAACCGGCTGAAGCGAACGGCGGCGCGACCGCGATCACGAGCTTCTGCCCGCAGACCGCGGGTGGCTCGGGCACGGAATACACCGCGGCCAACTGGGCGAGCCTGTCGCCCGGCGAGATCCACGTCTCCGGCGAAGCCGAACAGACGATTGCCTCTCCGGCGGCGGCTCCGGCCAACGCGTTCACCTCGGGCACGATCTGCACGACGTCCTCGAACGCCGACAACACCTCGGCGGCCGAGTACCGCGTGCCGGCGGCGCCCACGGGCGGCTACACCGTCCTGGGCTCCTCGACGGTGATCGCCGAACTGTCGACGCCTGGTGCGAACGACCAGGTGATCGCGCGCCTGTACGACGAAAACCCGACGGCCAAAACCGAGCAGCTGATCGGCCGCGCGATCGTGCGCCCGCTCAACCCCGGTGGCGGCTTCACGAAGCAGTCCTTCCAGCTGCACCCGCAGGCCTGGAAGGTCGCAGAAGGCCACGTGGTGAAGCTCGAGCTGCTGACGGCGGACTCGACGTACGCCCGCAACTCGTCCTCGCCGCACCCGGTTCAGGTGAAGAACCTCGAACTGAGGGTGCCGACGGCCGACGCGCCGGGCAGCGCCGAAGGGCTCGTCGGCTCGCCGGCGGGGAAGTACCTGCCGAGCGGTTACACGCTCGCGCTCAACGTGGTCCCGACCGCTCCGAGCGCGCCGAAACTGACGAGCGGCTCGGCGGTCAACGCGAGCGGTCAGTTCACGCTCGGCTGGGAAGCGAGCCAGGCGGCGACGCAGCCGACCTACACGCTCGAACACCAGAACGCAGCGGGTGGCTGGAGCGTCGTCGCGACGGGGATCACCGGTACCGAATACACCTTCGGCTCCGGCAACCCCGAGGGCGAGGGCACCTGGACGTACCGCGTGACGGAGAGCAACGCCAGCGCCGCGAGTGAAGCGTCGCCGGCCTCCGAAGCGATCAAGGTCGACAAGTCGGGCCCGAACCCGCCGACGGCATCGGCCGACCGCGAACCGGACTACGCGGGTGGCGGCGGCTGGTACAAGGACTCGGTGACGGTGTCCTTCACGGCCAACGGCGACAAAACGCTCGCCGACGGCTCCGAAGGCTCGGGCGTGGACCTCTCGACGCTGTCGGCGCCGCAGACGTTCTCGACCGACGGCTCGCACACCGCGTCGGGGACCGTTGCCGACAACGTCGGCAACGTCTCGGCCCCCGGCACGCTGACCGTGCAGGTCGACGCCTCTGCGCCGACGCTCGAAATCAGCTGCCCGGCCTCGACGCCGGTCGGCTCGAACGCCAGCGCCACGGTGACGGCTGCCGACGGTCAGTCGGGCCTCGCCTCCGACCCGAGCGGCTCGGTCCCGATCGACACGAGCGAAGCCGGCTCGCAGACGATCGAACGGACCGCGACCGACAACGTCGGGCACTCGACGACGAAGTCCTGCACCACGCAGGTGGTCGAGACGTCCGTGATCACAGGCAAGGTCAAAGGCAAGCTCGTCGTCAAATCGGGCGAAGCCGTGCAGCTGACCTCGACCGCGCAGACGAAGGCGATCGAAGTCCAGTCCGGCGGCTCGCTCGACGTCGAGGGCGCCACCACCACCGGCATCAAAGCCAGCGGCGCCGCGGTGATCCGCATCTGCGGGGCGAAAGTCGGCTCGATCAAAGTCACGGGCTCGACTGGTTCCGTGACGATCGGGGATGGCGAAGGCTGCGCCGGCAACAGCAGCTCCGCCGGTGCGTCGCTGACGAACAACACGGACGGGGTTACCGTCGTCGGTAACTCGTTCAAAGGCACGGTCAAGGTCACCGGCAACGCCGGCGGCACGACGGTGCAGAACAACACGATCGCTCGCAACCTGACGGTGACCGGCAACTCCGGGACCGTCGTCGACTCGCCGAACACGGTGGGCGGCAAGAGCAAAGTGCAGGCCCGCAGGGGGCAATAGGGGACTGCACGGCAGACCGCGGGTTCACCCAGAGACCCGCGGTCTGCCATCGCGCGGCCGAGTCGTCACAGAGCCTGGCGACTCGGCCGCGTTTGTCTTTAAGGGACGCGGTTCTTCGAACCGCGTCGATCGACGCCACGCGTGTAGCCTTGCGCCCGATGAGCGAAGGGAGAGCACCGGCATGACGACCGTCCGCGACGCATCGTTCGAGCTGTTCCGCAAGCACGGGATGACGACGATCTTCGGCAACCCCGGCTCGACGGAGCTGCCGATGCTGGGGCCGCTGCCGGAGGACTTCCGCTACGTGCTCGGCCTGCAGGAGGCGGTCGCGGTCGGGATGGCCGACGGCTTCGCCCAGGCGAGCGGCAAAGTCGGTCACGTCAACCTGCACACGGCGCCCGGCGTCGGAAACGGCGTCGGCGCGATCTTCAACGCGCGCGCGAACCGCGCCCCGCTGCTGATCACCGCGGGCCAGCAGGTGCGCTCGCTGATAACGATGCAGGCCAACCTGACGAACCGCGACGCCGCCGAGGTGCCGAAGCCCTACGTCAAGTACAGCCACGAGCCGCCCCGCGCCGCGGACGTTCCGTTCGCGCTGGCGCAGGCGGTCCACAACGCGGCGCTGCCCCCGGCGGGCCCGGCCTTCGTCTCGATCCCGATGGACGACTGGCTGCGCGAGATCGAGCCCGTCGACTACTCCACGCAGATCGCGCGCGCGACAGACGGCCGCGCGCAGCCCTCGCCCGCGGCGATCGCCGCGCTGGCGGAGCGGCTGCGCAAGGCCAGGCGGCCGGCGTTCGTCGCCGGCCCCGACGTCGACGCCTCCGCCGGGGGCTGGGAGGCCGCGATCGAGCTGGTCGAGTCCCAGCGCCTGCCGGTGTGGGCGACGCCGCCCACGAACGGCAGCCGCATCGGCTTCCCGGAGGCGCACCCCGCCTTCCAGGGGATGCTGCCGCCCGCGGTGGGGCCGCTGGGCGAGGCGCTGTCGCCCTACGACCTCGTGCTGGTCGCGGGCTCCTCGATCTTCCCCTACTACCCGAACATTCCCGGGGCCTTCCTCGCGGAGGGGACCGAGCTCGTGGCGATCACCTGCGACCCGGACGAGGCGGCGCGCGCCCCGATGGGCGACGCGATCGTCGCCGACGTCGGCCTCACGCTGCGCGCGCTCGCCGACGAGCTGGAGGAGCCGGCCGCCGATCGCGAGCAGCCGCCCGCGCGGATGGAGATCGACCCCTTCCCGCCGGGCGAGCAGATCGCCGGCGGCGAAGTGCACGCCGTGCTGGCGGAGCTGTTCCCCGACGAGGGGATCGTCGTGCTGGAGTCGCCGTCGAGCACCGCGGCGCTGCGCAATCAGCTGCGCCTCTCGCGCCAGGGCTCCTACTACTTCAGCGCCAGCGGCGGGCTCGGCTTCGGCCTCTCGGCCGCGGTCGGCGTGCAGCTTGCCCAGCCGGAGCGCCAGGTCGTCTGCGTGCTGGGCGAGGGCTCCGCGCAGTACGCGATCACCGCCTTCTGGACCGCCGCCGCCTACGAGGTGCCGGTGAAGTTCCTGGTGCTGCGCAACGGCGAGTACTCGATCCTGAAGTGGTTCGCGGCGCTCGAGACCGTCGAGGGCGCCCCCGCGCTTGACCTGCCGGCGCTCGACGTCGCCGCGACGGCCCAGAGCTACGGCGTGCCCTCCGCCACCGTCGGCGCGAGCGGGCGCGAGGCCGTGCGCGATGAGCTGCACGCCGCGCTCGCCGACGCCCTCGCGCAGCCGGGGCCGCGGCTCGTGCAGGTCGACGTCGCGCCGGGAATGGCGCTCGTGTGAGCGCACCCGCGCCGCTGCTGAGCCCCGACACGCGGCGCATCGGCCGCCCGCCCGGTCCCGCCTTCCCCGACCGCGCGCCGGACTCGCTCGCCGCCGGCACCTCCCCGGGGTTGCGCGACGACCTGATCGCGCTGCTCGGCCGTGAGCGCGTGCTGCACCGGGCGATCGACCTGATCGCCTACGCCTCCGACGCGAGCCCCTACCGCCGCCTGCCCGCGGTCGTGGTGATGGCGCACGACGCCGCTGACGTCGGCCGGACGATCGCCTACGCGCGCGAGCACGGGCTCGCGGTGAACTTCCGCGGCGGCGGCACGAGCCTCAACGGCCAGGCGCAGACCGACGGGATCATGATCGACGTCCGCCGCTTCTTCTCGCGCGTGCGGATCGAGGACGAGGGCAGGCGCGCGCGGCTCGGCCCCGGCACCCTGGTCGGGCTCGCGAACCGGCTGCTGGTGCGCCACGGCTACAAGCTCGGCCCGGACCCCGCGAGCAAAGACATCGCCACGGTCGGCGGCGTGATCGCGAACAACTCCGGCGGCATGCGCTGCGGCGTTGAGTGGGACTCCTACTCGACCGTCGAGTCGATGACGCTGGTGCTCGCCTCCGGCGCCGTGATCGACACCGCGGCCCCCGACGCCGAGCGGCGTTTCGCCGAGGCCGCGCCCGAGCTGGCGCGCGGGCTGACCGGGCTGCGTGACCGGTTGCTCGAAGACGAGGAGCTTGCGGCGCGGGTGCGCCGCAAGTACGAGATCAAGAACGTCACCGGCTACCGGCTCTGCGCGCTGCTCGACGGCGAGACGCCGCTTGAGATCTTCCGCCGGCTCGTCGTCGGCTCGGAGGGGACGCTGGCGTTCATCGCCGAGGCCGTGATGCGCACGCGCCCCGAGCCGCCGCGCACGACGCTGGCGTGGGTCCACTTCGCGGACATCGACGCCGCTGCCGCGGCGGTCCCCGCGCTCGTCGCCGCCGGGGCGCGGGCGACCGAGCTGATGGTGGCACCGGCGCTGATCGCCGCCGCCTGGAACCTCGACGGCTGCCCGGAGCACTGGCGCGAGCTGCCGCCGGAGTCCGCGGCGCTGATCGTCGAGTTCGGCGGCGCCGATGAGGCCGAGCTCGCCACGGGCGAGGCCGCCGCGGTGCGCGTGCTCGACGGACACCAGCCGATCCGCCCGGTGCAGTTCAGCCGCGAGGAGGAGGAGATCGAGCTGGCCTGGCGCGTGCGCGAGGGCCTGTTCGGGCTCGTCGGGCGCCTGCGCCTGCCGGGCACCGCGCTGATCGTCGAGGACGTATGCGTGCGCCCGGAGCGAATAGCGGAGGGTGCACGCGATCTTCAAGAGCTGCTCGGTAAGCACGGCTTCCTCGTCGGCGTCGCCGGGCACGCCTCGGCGGGCAACCTCCACTTCCAGCTGACGCCCGACTTCTCCAAGCAGGAGGACCTCGATCGCTACGAGGCCTTCATGGGCGAGCTGGTCGAGCTGATCGTCGGCAAGTACGACGGCTCGCTGAAGGCCGAGCACGGCACCGGCGTGAACATGGCCCCCTATGTCGAGCGCGAGTGGGGCGCGAAGGCCACGGCGATGATGTGGCAGATCAAGCAGCTCGCCGACCCGCACGGGGTGCTGAACCCGGGCTCGATCCTCAACCGCGATCCCGACGTCCACCTCAAGCACCTGAAGACGCAGCCGCCGATCGAGGAGATCGCCTCGAACTGCGTGGAGTGCGGCTTCTGCGAGCCGGTCTGCCCCAGCCGCAACGCGACCACGACGCCGCGCCAGCGGATCGTGATCCGCCGCGAGATGGCGCGCCAGCAGGAGGGCTCGCCCGTGTACGAGGCGCTGCTCGCCGACTACGAGCACGACGCGCTACAGACGTGCGCCGCGGACGGCAGCTGCAAGCAGGTCTGCCCCGTCGCGATCGACACCGGGTCGCTCGTGAAGGAGTTCCGCCGCCGCGAGCGCAGCGAGCGCGAAGAGTCCGTCGCGCTCTCGCTGGCGCGCCGCTACGCCACCGTCGAGCGCGCCGCACGCGGGGGGCTGAAAGGCGCGCAAGCCACCGCCTCCGTGCTGGGGTCCGGCGCCGTCGCGAAGCTCCCGCGGCTGCTGCGCAGGCGGATCAGCAGCGAGCTGGTGCCGACGCTGCCGGCGAGCCCGCCGCCCGCCGCGCCCGCGAATCTGCCCGCGCCGCCGCGCGCAGGCGCCGCCGCGGTCTACATGCCCGCCTGCATCAACCGCATCTTCGGCAACCCGCCGGGCGAGCAGGCCCGGCTCACGCTGCCGCAGGCGCTGGTCGAGATCTCCGCGCGCGCCGGCCTGCCGCTGTGGATCCCGCCCGATGCCCCCGGCCACTGCTGCGCGACGCCCTGGGGCTCGAAGGGCTACCGCCGCGGGCAGGAGCACATGGCGGCGAAGACCGCCGCCGCGCTGCTGCGCTGGAGCGAGGACGGCGCGCTGCCGGTCGTGATCGACGCCAGCTCCTGCGCCCAGGGGCTGATCCATGACGTCGCCGCCTGCCTGCCCGACGAGCAGCGCGAGCGCTTCGAGCGGATCGAGGTGCTCGACGCGATCGCATGGGCGCACGACCGCCTGCTCCCGCGGCTGACGGTTTCCGAGCGGGTCGGCAGCGTCGCGGTGCACCCGACCTGCGCCGCCTCGCAGCTGGGGCTCGCCGGCAAGCTGGAGGCGCTCGCGGGCGCGCTGGCGGATCGCGTGCTGGTGCCGGCGGCGACGAGCTGCTGCGGGATGGCGGGCGACCGCGGCCTGCTGCACCCCGAGCTGCCCGCCTCGGCGTTGCGCGACGCCGCCGCGGAGCTGGCGGCCGAGCCGTGCGAGGAGCACGTCTGCAGCAACCGCACCTGCGAGATCGCCCTGCAGCAGACGACGGGGGAGACCTACGCCTCGTTCGTGCTGCTGCTGGAGCGGCTGACGCGGCCTGCCGCCGACCGCGCGTCTGTATAAAGTGCCGCGCCGATGCGTTTCCGACTCCTCTCGCGCGCCGCTGTACTGCTCGCTGCGCTCGCGCTGCTGCTGACGGCGCTCGCCGGTTGCGGCGGCGGCTCGTCGTCTTCCTCGTCGTCCTCTTCCGACAACGGCGTCGCCGACAAATCGCCGGCGGACATCCTGACCGCGACGAAAGCGGCGTCCGACGGCGCGAGGTCCGTGCACGTGGCCGGTTCGATCGTCAGCGACGGCTCGCCGATCACGCTCGACATGAACCTGCTCGCCGGCAAGGGCGGTCGCGGCCAGCTCTCGGAGAGCGGCCTGTCCTTCGAACTGATCCAGGTCGGCAAACTGGTCTACATCAAAGGCAGCCCCGCCTTCTACAAGCACATCGGCGGCGCCGCGGCGGCGCAGCTGTTCCAGGGCAAGTGGCTGAAGGCCTCCGCCAGCGACTCGGACTTCGCCTCGCTCAGCCAGCTCACCGACCTGCGCCAGCTGGTCGACCAGACGCTCGAAAACCCCGGCGGCACGCTGACCAAGAGCGGCACCACGACGGTCGCGGGGCAGAAGGTGGTCGGGATCACCGACAAGTCCAAGGGCGGCACGCTCTACATCGCCGCGACCGGGAAGCCTTTCCCGGTTCAGATCAGCAAGACCGGCTCCGCCGGCGGCAAAATCACTTTCGACCGCTGGAACGGCCCCGTGACGCTCGCGGCACCCGCCAACGCGATCGACATCGCGCAGTTGCAGCACGCCGGCAAATAGCCGCCGCCTGCGCCGAAGCGGATCGGCCGCCCCTCCGGGATAGACCATTTGTCCACCCCTTCAGAGGGGGTTCAAGAGCGCCGCGCGCGGGGCCGACCGCGGAGATGCACAGGACGTGACTGTTTCCGATTGGCCGAAGCAACCCCACGTGAGCGAAGTAACCCAAGTCAGCTTCCGGCGCCCGAACCGGCGCAACCCATCCGTCGCCCGCTTCGAGGGCGCTCCGGAGACGCACGCCCCAGGGGCCGAGCAGTCGACCGATAATTACAGTTTGTCCGGGGGCTCGAAGGGTAAGCTCGACGACGTGGCGCGCCACAATGCAAACCCGGCGCCCGCAGGAGAGGAGCCGGGGACGGGGCCGCAGCGCAGCATGCTCGTCTGGGGCGCGCTGGCCGTCGTTGCGATCGCCGCGGCCATCGGCGCGGCATTGACGGGTTCCGCGCTCCAGATCGCCTGCCTGGTCGTGCTGGGCATCGCGGCGATCGCGCTCGGCTGGCTCGTCGGCGAGACCCGCCGCAGCGCGCTGGAGCAGGAGATCGACGGGCGCTCCAACGAGCTGCGCCGCGCGCTATCCGAGCTCGAGATCGCGCAGACCGAGACCGTCAGGCGCCTGTCGATGGCGGTCGAGTTCCGCGACGAGGACACCGGCGCCCACATCGAGCGCATCGGCCGTCTCTCGACGCTGCTGGCCGAGCAGATCGGCATGGACCCCGAGTTCTGCGAGCGGATGAGCCACGCCGCGCCGCTGCACGACGTCGGCAAGGTCGCGATCCCTGACGCGATCCTGCTCAAGCCCGGCCCGCTTACCCCCGAGGAGCGGGCGATCGTCGAGACCCACGCCGAGGAGGGTCACCGCCTGCTGCGCGGCTCCTCCTCCTCGATCCTCGAGATGGCGACAGTCATCGCGCTGAGCCACCAGGAGAAGTGGGACGGCACCGGCTACCCGCGCGGGCTCGCTGGCGAGACGATCCCGATCGAGGGCCGGATCGTCGCGATCGCCGACGTGTTCGACGCGCTCACGAGCGACCGCGTCTACCGCAAGGCTTTCCCCGTGGAGGAGGCGGTGCAGATGATGCGCGAACAGCGCGGGCGCCACTTCGACCCGGTGCTGCTCGACGCGTTCATGGAAGTGCTCGAGGCCTCAGGCCCCGAGGCCCGCGAGAAGCCCGCGGACCCCACGGCGCTGGCGGAGAGCACGCTGGAGACCTACGGCACAGCGCTCGAACGCGGCGACGCCGAGACGGCCGAGGGCGCGATCGCGCAGGCGATCGAGGACGGCATCCCCGCCACGACGCTGCACGGCGAGGTGATCGCACCGGCGCTCTCGCGCATCCGCGAGCTGCACAACGCCGGCAGGATCGACGCCGACCGGGAGCGGCTCGCGCGCGGCATCACGCGACGCGTGCTGGCGACGCTCTACCGCTTCATGATCGGCAACGCCGAGCCCACCCGCGAGCGCGTGCTGCTCGCTGGCATGGAGGGCGACGAGCACGCCCTGGAGCTTCAGATGATGCACGACCAGATCGCGGCGGCGGGCTTCGAGACGGTATTCGACACCGACCTCTCGATCGACCGGCTGCGGGCGGAGGTCGCCAGCCAGGCGCCCGCGGTGATCGTGCTCGGCGCGACCGACGGCGAGGACCCGGGAGCGATCGCCAAGGCGGTCGAGGAGCTGCACGGGGCGCACCCCAACATCCCGATCGTGCTCGGCGGAGCGGCGGTCGGCGGCGCGCTGCCCCCCTCGCGCAACGGCATGCGCGTGCTCGAGCGGATCGACGAGGCGGTCGAAGCCGTCGAGGAACAGCTCGCGCAGCGGCCCCGCGCAGCGTCGCTGTAGATTTACCGCCGTGAAGCGCGCGATCGTCACCGGCGGGGCCGGGTTCATCGGCTCGCACGTCGTCGACGCGCTGCTCGGCGAGGGCTGTGCCGTCACCGTCGTCGACGACCTCTCCGCCGGCGATGCGCGCCGCGTCGCCAAGGAGGCGGAGCTGCGCGAGCTGGACATCGTCGACCTGAAGGGCCTGTCCGCGGTGGCGGAGGAGGTCAAGCCCGACGCGATCTTCCACCTCGCCGCGCAGGCCAGCGTCGTCGCCTCGGTCGAGAACCCCGGGCGCGACTGCGAGGTCAACGTGCAGGGCACGCTGAACGTCGTCGAGGTCGCAGGGCGCCACGAGGCGCCGGTCGTCTTCACCTCGACGGGGGGCGCGCTGTACGGCGACGAGGCGCCGATGCCGACGCCCGAGGACCGCATCCCCGCGCCGCTCTCGCCCTATGGCGCCTCGAAGTGGGCGGGCGAGGCGTACGTGAAGACGTGGTCGCTGTCCTCCGGCGTACCGCATGCGGTGTGCCGTCTGGGCAACGTCTACGGGCCACGCCAGAACCCCCACGGGGAGGCCGGCGTCGTCGCGATCTTCTCCGACCACCTGTACACCGGCAGGACCCCCAAGCTGTTCGGCCACGGCAAGCCGACGCGCGACTACGTCTACGTCGGCGACGTCGTCGAAGCGCTGCTGGCCGCCTCCGGGAAGGCGGGCACCTACAACGTCGCCACCTCCGTCGAGACCGACGTCGCGACCGTCTGGCGCGAGTTGCAGCAGGCGGCCGAGCGCACGAAGGTGCCCGGCGCCTTCCAGAGTCCCGGCGAGCTCGAACCCGAGCTGGCCGACCTTCGCCCCGGCGAGTTGCAGCACAGCTGCCTCGACATCTCGCTGGCCGAGCGCGAGCTCGGCTGGCGCCCGGAGGTCGCGATCGCCGACGGCCTGGCGCGCACGTACGAGGCGATGGTGGAGGACTTCTCGCAGGGCGATAACTAAGCCCGGCCGCAGGTCGCCTGCCCTGGGGCTCCAGGGGAAACCGCCGGCTGCAATCGTCGTTGCAGAACCGCCGTTTGCAAAGCCCCGCACGGCGGATTGGCCGAATGTGCAATTCAGCGAGGGTGCGACTTCGGCCGCCTGTCGGCGTGCCGAGTTAAACCGCATGAGCCTCGACCGAATCGCGGCAGCGCCGCTCGCCGCCGCCGCCGCGCTTCTGCTGCTCGCCGGCGCCGCTGCCGGCGCCACTTCGCCCGGAGGCACGCAGTCGCCGTCGGCGCCGCTGGCCGGCGGCAGCGAGTACGGGCTGGCGGCCACGACCGTCGTGCCGCACCCCGTCGTGACGAAGCTGTCGGTGCCCGGCACCTCGCTGCCGGGCGCCCCGCCGCGCGTGTCGCTTCGGATCGACGAGATGCACGTCGGCACCGTCAGCGCCACCGTCGCGATCAACAACCTCACGACGCGCAAGCGGGCCGTCGCGGTCCAGCTCGGCTGGGTCCACACGGGCCGCACGCTCACGGTGCGCTGGCCACGCGGTGCGGCGCTCGCCGCGGGCAGCTACCACGTCAGCGTCAGCGCCCACGACCACAACGGGCACAACCTCACGCGCAGCGCGCACACCTCCGGCGTCGCGACGCTGACGGTCGTCGTGCCGCCGCCACCGTCCTCGCCGACCTCGCCCTCCTCGCCGGCGCCGGCGCTTGAACCCGGTGTGCCGACGCCGGCCCAGACCGTCGCCGACGGCGCGGTCTTCCCCGTCGCGGGAGCGCACAGCTTCGGCAACTCCGAAAACCGCTACGGCGCCCCGCGCGGCAACCACATCCACGAAGGCCAGGACATCCTCACCGCCGAAGGCACACCCGACGTCGCCCCGCTGGCGGGAACGATCACCTGGGTCTCCTACCAGGCCTCGGGCGCCGGCTACTACGCCGTCGAGCACACCGCGATCGGCTTCGACCTGATGTTCGCCCACTGCAAGGCGGGGACCGTCGCCGTCAGCGCCGAACAGGCCGTCGCCCCCGGCGCGCAGATCTGCCTCGCGGGCCAGAGCGGCGACGCCACCGCGCCGCACCTGCACTTCGAGATGTGGGTCGGCGGCTGGCAGGTCAAAGGCGGCCACTCGATCGACCCGCTGCCCTATCTGGAAGCCTGGGAACACGGGGCCGGGTGAGGCGCGGCATCCATCGCAGGTCGTAGGCGGCCTGCGACCAAGGGCCCAGGCTGCATCCGAAAAGATCGTTCCCGCGGCCGTTGTGCAGGGCCCATGGCGTGCCTAGCCTGAATCGCGTGACCGGTCTCGGTGCAGCGACGACGACGCGCGACGCCGGCCCGGGTGGCGAGGGTCATGAGCCTGGCGGAAGCGAGACCCCCCACGGGCAGGGGCTCGTCCGGCAGGGGCTCGTAAAGGTCCCGGAGATCACCGCGGTCTTCTGGGTGCTGAAGCTGCTGACGACGGGGATGGGCGAGGCGACGATCTCGGACTTCCTCGGTCAGCAGAGCATTCCGCTCGCCGGCCTCGTCGGGATCGGCGGGCTGTGGCTGGCGCTGCGGATGCAGCTGCGCAGCCGCGAATACCGAGCCCCGGTCTACTGGTTCGCGGTGATGATGGTCGCGATCTTCGGGACGATGATGGCCGACGGCGTCCGCGACGGAGCCGGCCTCACCTACGCGGTCACGACCCCCGCCTTCGCCGTCGCGGTCGGGGTCATCTTCTACTTGTGGCACCGCAACGAGGGCACGCTCTCGATCCACAGCATCACGACGCGCAGCCGCGAGCTCTACTACTGGTCGGCGGTGCTGGCCACCTTCGCGCTCGGGACCGCGGCCGGCGACCTCACGGCGCTGACCCTGCACCTTGGCTTCTTCCCGTCGGTGCTGCTGTTCGCGGCGGTGATCGCGATCCCCGCGGTCGGCTGGTGGCGCTTCGGGTTGAATCCGATCCTCGCTTTCTGGTTCGCCTACGTCGTCACACGGCCGCTCGGAGCATCCTTCGCCGACTGGTTCAGCAAGCACGGCAACGGCGGCCTGGGGATGGGGGACGGCACGATCAGCATCCTCGCGCTCGCGGTGTTCGTCCCGCTCGTCGCCTACGTGGCGATCACCAAGCTGGACGTGCAGGGCGCCGC
Source organism: Solirubrobacteraceae bacterium (assembly GCA_035508515.1). Taxonomy (GTDB): domain Bacteria; phylum Actinomycetota; class Thermoleophilia; order Solirubrobacterales; family Solirubrobacteraceae; genus Palsa-744. Next base: position 49,071 of record DATJMW010000039.1, read on the forward strand.
CGACGTTCAAGGCGGCTTCGCCTCAGGGCGCCGGGCGCGCGTGCAGCTGGAGCCACAGCCAGAGCTCGACTGAGCGGGCCGGGCTCCTTTAGCCGCGGCTTACCGAGCGGGACGATCTTGGGCGTCTGCGGCAGCCAGCCCTCACGATGAACCTGACCGGGAGCCGGTCCCGGGCGCTCGACTCCGAGCGCCGCGGGAGTCTCGATCTCTGGTTGCGGCGGATCGCCCGGCACTCCTTCGCGGTCGACCTCTCGCTCGCCCTGGCGATCGCGGCGCTGAGCGTCGTCGGCCTGGCCGCACAGCATCGCCTTCGCGCGGACACGCTGCTCTTCTGCGCGCTGCTCTGCGCGCCGCTGCTGCTGCTCCGGCGCGAGCCGCTGTGGCGCTTCACGCTGGTCGCGGCCGTGGCGTTCGCCCAGTGGCTGCTGTCGGCGCCGCAGCTCGCCGACGCGGCTGTCCTGATCGCGCTGTACCGGGTAGCGCTCGAATGCCGCTCGTTCGAGGTGGCGCTCGCCGCGGCGACCGTCGAGCTGGGGGCGATCGTCGCCGCGGCCCGCTGGTCGCCGTCGGAGCCGGTGAAGATCTGGGTCGGGCTCACGGGGCTCGGCACGGCGGCGGGGGTGCTGGGCGTGACGATCCGCCAGCGGCGCGCCCTGCTGCTCTCGCTCCGCGAGCGGGCGGCCAGGCTCGAAGTGGAGCGCGACCAGGAGGGGCGTCTCGGGGCGGCCGCCGAGCGCGCCCGCATCGCGCGCGAGATGCACGACATCGTCGCCCACAACCTGAGCGTGATCGTCGCGCTCGCCGACGGCGCCGCCTACACGATTGAGTCCTCGCCCGACCGGGCCCGCGACGCCGCCGAACGGGTCTCCGCCACCGGCCGGCAGGCGCTGTTGGAAATGCGGCGCCTGCTCGGCGTGCTCCGTGACGACTCCGCCCAGCAACCGTTGGCTCCCCAGCCGGGGCTCGACCGTCTCGACGATCTGCTCGCGCAGGTCCGGGCGGCGGGCATCCCGGTGACGATCGACCTCGACGGCGACCCCACGTCGCTGTCGCAGGGGGCCCAGCTCACGGTCTTCCGGATCGCCCAGGAGGCGCTGACGAACACGCTCAAGCACGCCCCACGCCCGGCGAGCGCGCACCTCGACCTGCGCTGCGACCCGCGGGCCGTGATGCTCGTCGTGACCGACACCGGGAGCCATGGGCGTGTCGAGCGCCCGGCGCCGCCGGCGGACGGACGCGGGCTGCTGGGCATGCGCGAACGCGCCGCCGCCAGCGGGGGCCGGCTGGAGGCGGGACCTGTGGCGGGCGGCGGCTGGCGCGTGAGCCTGCGCCTGCGCCCCGACGCGGAGCCCTTGGGCCGATGAGCACCAGCGTGCTGCTGGCCGACGACCAGGAGCTGATGCGCATGGGGTTCAGGATGGTGCTCGACAGCCAGCCCGACCTGTCCGTCGCGGGGGAGGCCTCGACGGGCGCCGAGGCCGTCGAGGCGGTCGCGAGGCTGAAGCCCGAGGTCACGCTGATGGACGTGCGCATGCCCGAGATGGACGGCGTCGAGGCCACGCGCAGGATCGTGCGGTCCGGCAGCGCGACGCGGATCATCATCCTCACGACCTTCGACCTCGACGAGTACGTCTACGCCGCGCTGCGCGCCGGGGCCAGTGGCTTCTTGTTGAAGGACACGCCGCCGGGCGAGCTGCTCTCGGCGGTTCGCGCCGTCGCCCGCGGGGACGCCGTGGTCGCCCCGAGCGTGACGCGCCGGCTGCTCTCGCAATACGCCCATCGCCTCCCTGCCGCCGAGGCGCCGGAGCACGGGTACCGCGAGCGCCTGGCGCAGCTGACGGCGCGCGAGCGCGAGGTGCTGCTGCTGCTCGCGCGCAGCCTCTCGAACGCCGAGATCGCCGACGAGCTGGTCCTCTCCGAGGCGACCGTGAAGTCGCACGTCGGCCGCATCCTCACGAAGCTCGAACTGCGCGACCGGGTGCAGATCGTCGTGTTCGCCTATGAGAGCGGGCTCGTCTCGCCTGCGCGGCGGCCGGCCGCGTAGGCGGCGCGGTGGCGGTCCGTGGCGCGGCGCCGGTTGCGGCGCGGCGCCGGTTCGCGCAATGCGCCCGGGCTCGCGCGTGCGCCCGGGACGCGCGCGTGCGCGTCGTGCCCGGTCCCCTACGGCGCTTGCGGGCCGGTAGGATCGGGGGACCCGGGTCGGCGCACGGTGCAGCTGTGAGCGGAGCGGGGCAGAGCGGCGAGATAGCTCAGTTGGTAGAGCACACGACTGAAAATCGTGGTGTCCCCGGTTCGAATCCGGGTCTCGCCATCTACGAACGTGCCTGCTAATCCGCAGGTTTTGGCCGCGTCTCGTGCGACGCGGAGGACGGGGTGTGAGGGGTGTTTTCGCGCCGTCGGCACAATCGTCGGCACAAACCCCATCGGAGGGCGTGTCCTCCTCGCCGAATACCTGGGTGCGGGCCTCGCGGATGAGCCGGTCAAACGATGCCCCGTGCTCGCGCTTGACGCGCTGCTGTAGCTGGTAGTAGACGTCGAGCGTCATCTTCGAGTCTGCGTGCCCGACTTGGTCCATGACCCACTTCAGGTCGAATTCGCTGGCAAGCAGAAGGATCGATATGTAGGTGCGGCGGAGGCTGTGCGCGGTGATGTGCGGCAGAGGAGGCATTCCCCGCTCGCGCATCTTCTCGCTGGCGAGGGCGGCGGCCTCGCGGACGATCGTGCCGACGCGCTGCCGCGTCATCTGCCCACCGCGTTCATTTGGAAAGAGCGGCGCGCTGCTGCCCGCCGAGCGCGCGGTGGAGCTGTTCTCCGCTGCAGCGCGGCGTCTTGAAGCGCAAGGGTAGAGTCCGCCACATGGCCGCGCGTCCTGTCGTTGTCCATCCTCGGTGGCACGCAATCTCACACTTCTCGTCGCATCGCTCCGCAGAGCCCGGCACCAGAGAGGGAGCCTAGACCCTTGTCGCCGAAGGCACGAGGCACTCGGGCTCTGGAGTCCCTCGCTGACCAAATCGCTGTCCTTGCCGTTCTCGCTGCTGTCCTCGCACTAATCGTCCCGTGGCACTCGCTGGCGCGTCGATCCGATCTGCTCTTGGCGGCGCTGGTCCTGCTCACAGCCTTGAGCATTGTGCCGACTCGCCTAGCCCAACTCCGGGATCGTGCCGGCGCGCTGATTGCTCTCTCAATCGGCCCGTTCATCGTGCTTACCGCCTTGGCCTGGGTAGTCGGACGCCTCTTTGCGGGTGCCACGCGCGAGGGCATTTTGTCCCTCGGCCTGAGTTCTACTGAGGTCGCGAGCGTCGGCTTGGTTGCACTCGCCGGCGGCGATGCAGTGCTGGCGTTGGGAGTCTTGACGGGATCGCTAGTCGTCTCGGCTGTTTTTGGCCCCCTTCTCGCCGGTGCGCTCGGACAGACCGCGGCTCACGTCAACAGCTTCGCGTTGCTTGGGCGTTTCGCCTTGGTCGTGTTGGTGCCACTCGCTGCCGGGCTAGCCGCTCGGGGCGCAGTTCCGAGCATCAGTCGCGCCGACGGCGCGCTCGGCGGACTCTCGACGCTTGCGGTCTGCGCGCTCGTGTTCGCGGCTCTCAGTGGCTTGGGTGGCGGCGATCAGCTTCCGGCCGCTGCACTCGGCGCGGTCATCTTCCTAGCTGCTGCTGGCGTGGTCGCCCTAATAGCCGCGCGCCTGCTTCCTCGCCTCGGCGCCGCTGCGGTCGGGTTGCCCACCGGCCTGCGCGACTTCGCCGTCGCGGCTGCACTCGCCACCCAGGCATTTGGCGTCCGAGCAGCAACCGTCGCGGGCATTTACGGCGTGCTCATGCTCATTGCGGGGGCACTCGCGGCGACGGCGCTGCGGCGCCGAAGACTCGGCGCTCACGCCGAGGTACACGTCTAAGCGCCGACTTGCGTGATCGCAACGCGTAGGCCTGTTGCCAGCAGCCGAAAGCGGCCCGGCCACCGTGTCGTCGTCAAACAGCGCGTAGGTATCGAGCGTCTGACCACCGGCAGCCGGTCGCTGTGCTCAGCCAAGCACGCATCGCCTGCGCCGCGCTCGATGCACGCGTCCACCTGAGGCAACTTGCGCTGCGCTAGGTCGCGCAGACTGCGCGCCGGGCACCGCGCCGCGGTCAAGCGCTCCATCGAGCGTCCGTCGAGGAGATCGTCGCGTACGGCTAGCCAGCGTCCCCTGGGCCCTTGAGCGGGGAGCTCGCGGTCAGTCGACCGATGCCGGCGTTGCCGTTGGGGAAGCCGCGCCAACCTCGGGCTGCGCAGCGACGGGGGTCGGCACCGTTCCCTGGTCCAGGCCGTGCGTCGGCTGACCCATGCCGGTGATCGAGTCCTTGAACTCGCGCATACCTGAGCCCAGCGAGCGACCCATCTCGGGTAGCCGCTTAGCGCCGAATAGCAACAGCAAGATCACCACCAAAAATGCGATATGCAGCGGATTGTCGAGTCCCATGTCGCTCCTCCTCGTCCCTCGTTGGTCCCAACTGGGCGCATGGTCCTCTTGCTCGCACCCAGAGAGAGTTGACAGGCCATTTGCCTCTCGTTACGCTTAGGATAATGCAAATTTCCTAAAAGGGGAAATCAAGGGGAGGGGACCCAGGATGTCTGACCTAACGCGCCGTGACCTGCTCAAGCGCTCAGCACAGGCCACCGCTGGCATGGCCTTTGCGGGCGCGCTCACGCCGAGTGGACTAATCGCCGCGGCCTCGGCCGCACCGCCGACGCTGAGCGTCAAATCCGGAAGCTTGGCGAGCGCGAGGGTCATGAAACAGTGGAACCACTATCTCGGGAAATTGGGACCGCGTCACACCGGGAACCCTGCCCACAAGCAGTACATCAACGATCTAGACGCCGCACTGCAGCAGCTCGGGTGGGAAACCGACCGCAAAACGCAGACGTTCAGCCACTGGGAGGCGCAGGGGTTTGGCCTTAAGGTCTTCAGCGCAGGAAAACACGTGCATCCTGCGATCAAACCTGCCTACTACTACCCCTACTCTGGCGAAACCCCCCCCGGTGGCGTCACCGGCGAACTCAAGTACGCCAACAAAGGCGCCACCGCGGACTTCTCGGGGGGCGGCTTCGCCGGCACGATCGCGGTTGTCGAGGCCACCATCTCCCAAGCGACCAACGAACAGCTTTACAAACCGTGGTTCGGTTTCCCGGCTGGCACAGTGCCAAACGAACCGTATGCGCGCTCATGGATCGCGACGGTGCCGTCGCTGGCCGCTGCCAAGACGGCAGGCTGCGTCGGCGTGATCGTGATCCTTCCGATGGCTCCAACTGACGCCAAGGATCAGTACATACCGTTCAAGAAGGCCCTGCAGAATATGCCCTCGCTGCACGTCGACGCGATCGCGGGCAAACAAGTTCGCGCGCTTTCGCAAGCTTCTGGCAACAGCGCGACGCTTTCGCTGCCGGCCGAAGTCAATCCGTCTGAGACAACCGACGGCCTGCTGGCGGTGCTGCCCGGGGCCAACACCGAACAGGTCGTCGTCGTCAACACGCACACGGATGGGCCGGATCTGATCGAGGAGAACGGGGGACTGGGGATGCTCTCGGTCGCCCAGCGCCTGGCGGGGCTGTCGGTCGAAGAACGTCCCTGCACAATCGCGATGTACTTCGCGACCGGTCACTTTGCGGTCGGCGTCAACTCCGCCGCTCAGTACATCACCGATTACAACGAACTGTTCAAAAAGACCAAGGCCGGCGTGACCTTCGAGCACCTTGGTTGTCTGCGCTGGAAGGACAACGGCGAAAACGAATATGGTCCCACCGGCGCGCCCGAAAGCTCGGCGACCTACTGCTCCAAAGAACAGGTGGCGAAAATCGCTGAAGCGGCTCTGCAGGGCGCGGGCGTCACGTTGAGTGCGGCATACAAGGCGCCGTTCAGCGGTGAGGGCGCCGCGCTCAACTCTGCCGGGATTCCGATGATGTCCTACATCGCCGGCCCCGACTACCTGCTGCAGGAGGTCCGGCCCGGCATCCAGTTCAAACGGTGGGACGTGAACCGCATGCAGGCTGAGATCAGCGCTCTCTCGACGATGATCGACAACGCAGCCGCGGCGACGCCGGAATTGCTCAAAAGCTGAGCGCCCAACCAGTTCCAACATCAACGGCGTGGCGGCTCTCTGAGCTGTCACGCCGTTGTCTGTGCGCAGGCCGCTCGCTTGCCTGCGCGCTGCCGGGTTAGAGGCGTGCCACTGGCGCTGCCGCTCCTCTGACCGCACTGGGCTCACCTTCTGGATAGGAGGTCGCAACAATCCAGTCGAGAACCTCGGCGGCCAAGGCTCGCAGGTCGGGCTTGTCCTGCGCGTCCAGGGCATCGCACGCGAGTTGCCGGACGGCATAAACGATCCCCAGGTGGACATTCAGAGACTGCGGGACCATCAGCGGGTCGCTCTTACTCAGCTCGGCCTCGGCGTCGAGGAACAGCTGTGCGAGCCCCGTCAGCGCGAGCCTGCGGCGCTCACGGGCGCCGGTCCCGAGTGCGTCCATCTCAACTTGGAACGCGCGCGCGACGACCAGATCGTCTTCTAGCGCACCGAGGTAGGCATCAAGGGCCATCTGCGTGTACTCGCGCCAGCTCTCGCTTGGCCCGAGGCCGTCGCGCATCCGCCGGACGAGCACTTCGATGAAGCGACCGTAGGCGGCGTAGGCACAGTCTTCCTTGTCTTTGAAGACCTCGTAGAAGGCGCCATTGGATACGCCTGCGCGAACTGCGATGTCGGTCACCCGAACGCCCGCATAGCCCGAGCTCGCGAGCAACTCGGTGAACGCTGCCATCAGCCGCTCACGTTGCGCTGTGCGGACTTCGTCGCGCGAGAGCTTATGACGACCGCGGTGCAGCTCGGCCGGAACATCGAAGAACAGCCCAGGACGAACGCGTCGAACCGTCATCGTCGGAAGGCTACCCGAGCAACTTCGTTTCGGTTGTGAGAGCGATTCGTCGCCGGAAAGCAGCACTGGCGGCACCTACTGGCGACGGGAACCATGGCCAACGACGCCGGCTCGCGCGCGGGCTGCGGCAACCGAGCTTTTCTCACCGCGGCGCGAGCCCTCAGCTAATCATCGCTACGCGCACGCGGGCGGTGCGAGCGGAGATGCCCGTGCTGGTAAAGCCCCGTCGAGGGTCAGAAGACTTCCGAATCGCCTTTTTTGAGTTCTTCGGCAGACATCTCGTCGTAGCGTGTCAGCAGATCGGCAAACCAGGCCACCTGCCGGGCATAGTAATCAGCGTTGAGCTTGTCGATGCATCCATTCGGGGCGATCTGTACAAGGTAGTTCGGCCCGGTCAGGTAGCCGATGGCCGGAATCCCTGCGGTGAAGAAGGCTCCGCCGATGCCGAGTGCGACGGGACCACGCAACACCGCCGTCTTGTCGGCTTCGTGTTCGGGCAGGCAGGCAATCAGCGGAACGACCATCTCGGTCGTCGAGCACCAGCAGCCAGCAGCCTCATATAGAGAGTCTTCGGCGTAACCAGACACGGGGTCGAGCCACTCGGTGGTACCGAAGTGCTCGAGCGTGATCGCGGCGACCGTCTTTTCGATGATGTCGGGGTGGTCGTCGATGAACCCCTGCGTCTGGGGCAAGTTGTTTGCCATGTGGCCGGTGACCGCGCTGAACACGATGGTCCGTTTGAGACGCTTGCCCTTGGGAAGCTTGTGGAAGTAACGCGCCAGGAACGTCTGCGCCACGCCGCCGTTCTCCTCAACGAAGTTCTGGCCGTCGGTGTGCGTATTGACGACCATCACCTCGTCGGTGCTGCCATCGCCGGGCAGGACCGCGACGATGCTCGGCGTCGTGACGTTATCGCTGACCGCATGAAGCGTGAGCGTCGCCGTCGGGTTTTCGCCGGCGAGCGTGCGGATTTTGCTGGCCGTTACGCGATCGACGTTGACCGCCGGGAGTTCTGGTCCACTCCCCGAGAAGGGAAGGTATTGGCCATCCATCGCCTCAGGCGAAGCGTCGAAGCCGAAAACCACGCCGATCGCACCGGCTTCCTTGAGCTGTTCCAGCCCAGAGCCACCCGCTAGCCACAGGCGCTTGTAGCTTTCAGTAGGGACGTTGGGAAGATCCTCAGGCGGGTAGTAGTAGGTCACGAGCGGAAGAAACGCGCCGGCGGTGAGCGGCAGCGGCAGCGGCAGATCCAGCATCACTATGCTTCCCTTGAGACTGCCTTTCGCGCCCGCTACGGCGCCGCTGATCCAGTTGGTCATCGTGCCCTCGTAGAGCTCAACTGCTTCTGTCAGGGTGAGTGGGCTACCCGGTTCGATGCTCGGGACCGGCCCGGCCCCGAGATAGACCAGCGGGCCGGTCACGCCCTTCGGCCCGGTCTGGCCGGAGCGTGGGTAATAGGAGGTGATCGGGATCGTCTGCGGCGCGGCGCCGCTCAAGACCTTCAGCGAGCAAGGCGTCTTGCCCTTGACGTGCCAGTAGTCGACGGGATAGTCGTCACGCGGCAACATTGTGCAACCGTTTTTCTTGAACTGGTGTTCTAGCCAGGCGATGTAATGGTTGTGCGAGGGACTGCCGGTGAGGCGTGGACCGAAGTGGACCATGCGCTGGACGCCTTCGCGGCATTCCTCGGCGGTCGGGAGCAGCGACGCGATCGTTTCATTGGTGCCTGGCGCCGCCGGAAGCGTGGACGCGAGAGCTCCGCCGGGGCCGGCGATCAGCTTGGCGCCGATCAAGCCGCCTGTCGCGAGCGCTGCTCGTCCCAGCAGGTCTCGACGGGTTATTACGTTGTCGTCGAACATCAAACTCCTCCTCCCTCTCCTGCCCGCTTCGCCTCGTTGCTGAGGATCAGGGGATAGGTTCCTTCTTGGCGGTTCTGATGATCGTCTTTGCGTCTTCTGGCAGCAGCACGCCTTGCCCCACATCGGCTTCCGCCGACTCCTTTACCTTCGCGACGTATGCGCGATGCGTGGGGTAGAGCTGCTGAAGCTGTTCTGGGGTAAATGCGATGTGGCTGCCCGCAAGGGAGCAATTTGCTTCGCCGGCATTTTCGCGGCTGTTTGTCGCGGTCGGGACTTCCTGCTCGGGAAGTCGCACGCCCCCTAGGGCATTGCCATAGGCATCGCGGACGATGTTTCCCGATTCGTCGGTGACGATCCCCGGTTGCGACGGGGGTGGAGTCCCAAACCTGATCCACCGGACGAGCGCGTCCATAGCGTCGTTTTGGACGTATTTGTAAGGAATGGCGCCTATTGGCGGTCGTTCGCATTCGAAGCCTGGCTCCGGCTGGCCGAAGTCGCGCAGATAGGTGCCCTTGAGGTAATCCTCGCTGTCCTGGTCGATGTGGGTAGCACCGGCTACTTCCCAGAGGCGGAAGTCATCGTTATCGGGCCATAGCTTGTGGAAGGAGTAGTCGGTCTCGGTGTTCAGCAGCATGATCGGAACGCCGGTCCCGGACTGGATAAACGGGTACTCGACGCTCGCCTCGCCTGTGCCGCCGGTCGTCGAGGTGCTCAGTCCTCCGATCAGAAACCCGTCGGCGAGCCCGTGCAAAGTCGCCATGCCCGAGTTCGACCAGATCGAGACGGTCCCGGCCGATTGTGAATATCCGTGAGCGATCAGAGTCTGGACGCCAAGTTCGCCGAGCGGCTTTACGCCGTTGGGGTGGCGGATGGCCTGCAGTGCCTGGGCGTAGATTTCATAGGCCCCGGCTTCAGCGACAAAGTAGCCGCTCGGTGGGATGCTCAGCGACCTATACCGTTGCGGACTCCATGCCTTCAGCCCGGCCGGCCCTTCCACGCCTGTCGCCTGGCTGTCGACGGCCACGTACGCGTCACCGCGCTTCATGATGTGTTCGGCGGCTCGGCTCCAGAGCAGGTCCAGGTCATAGCCCCGCGTGACGTTCAGCCACTCCACCCACACCACCCCGCTGAAGTGCTTAGGGTTGGCTGGCCGGCGCACAACCATGCGCGACTTGTACACACCGGCTGGGCCAGCGAAGAAGAACTCCTGTTCCTCGTAGTGGTGGGCTTTCAAGTTCTGGCTGGCTGCCGCGAGCGGGTAGTTACGATCGGCGCTGCCGACCGGGTCGGCCGGGATCGGGCCCGTCACAGTCGGGTTTAGCGTCACGCCGACCTGTTCGGCCGCCGCGTCAGCTGGTTCGTGAAGCCCAGCCGCGCACGCGAGCACCACGGCGAGCGCGGCCACCAACACATAGAACCTGCCGATGCCCAGCGCGAGCAACCGACATCCACCAAACGACGCACTCAAAGAACGAATCCCCTCTCCAACCCTCCCGCTCGATCAACGTACTCCTGCGTACGCCGATCATTACCCGCCCGGCCGGGCTCTAAACCTGAGCCTTATCTGGTCACGTAGCGTGCGCCGAAGTCACGCGCTGAGATCCACTGCATGACCTCGGACGTGAGGGCCAGCAGATCCGGGCCCTCGTTGTCCTCCAGCGTGTCGGAGGCGAGCTGGCGAACTGCGTAGACCGCAGCGAGATGCGCGCTGCGCGGAAGCTCCCCAAGCGTCGGGTCGACGCTCCGAAAGGCCTCGTAGCGCGCGTGGATGACGTCGGCGAAGCGGCCGAGGGCGTCTCGGCGTCGCCGTCGCGCCCAGGCGCCGGCCGCGTCCATCTCGATTTGAAAGGCGCGGGCGACGACGGGGTCGGCCTGTAGCGTGCCGAGGTAGGCCTCGATCGTGGACGCGACCCATTCTGTGCGGTCGTCACTCACCGCAAGACCTTCGCCGACCCTGGCGAGCAGAACCTCGATGAAGCGCTCATAGCAGGCGATCGCGCACCCGTCCTTGTCCTCAAAGCAGTCGTAGAAGGCTTCGCGCGAGACACCGGCGCGAGCGACCACATCGGCGATCCTGACGGGCGCATAGCCGTGGGCCGCAATCAGCTCGGTGAAGGCAACCATGATCCGCTCGCGCTGGACGCTCTGCACCTCCTCGCGCGAGAGTTCGTGGCGGCCGCGAGGAAGCGCCCCGATCACTGACCAGAACACTCCATCGCGTACCGACGGAACGTCGCGACTCTCGATCTGTACCTCGGACGCCATCGATCGACATCGTAGGGGAGGCCGACGAACCTCAATTCACGCTCGATACCCGAGGCATTCCGCGCGGCAGTAGAGAGCCATCGCGGTACGAGCCGACCTTCGCGAGGTCTCCCTCCGACCGGGGAATCGGCCACGTCGCGTTGAGCGACTCCTACTATCGCCCCGGTCCCACCGATCGCCCGTGGGACTACTTCCACGTCAACTCGATCTCCCCCGACCCGTGGCCTGACGGCGACTTCGTCATCTCTGCCCGCAACACCTGGGCGGGATATGAGATCGATCATCACACGGGCGCGATCCGCTGGCGGATCGGGGGCAAGCACCCGACCTTCCATATGGGCCCCGGCACCGGCACCGCGTGGCAACACGACGTGCGTTGGCAGCCCGACCATACGCTGACATTCTTCGACAACGGCGCGTGCCAAAGCGCCATGCGCAGTCGAGAGTGATCCACGAGCGGATCGACTGAGCGCACCGAACGGTGCGGCTCATCGCAAGCGAGATCCACAGCCCGCCGATCCTCAGCGGGAGTCAAGGCGACGCCGAGATGCTCTCCAACGGAGGTGAGTTCGTGGGCTGGGGAGCGATGCCTTACGTGAGCGAATTCGGGCCCGACGGGCACGTCCGCTTCGAGGCGCAGCTCGCAGCGCAGTCCTACCGCGCGTTTCGCTTCTCCTGGAGCGGGACCCCTGCGACCCCGCCGTCGCTCACCGTGCGCGCCACAGCCACCGGGGCGCCCACTGCATACGCGAGCTGGAACGGCGCAACCGACGTGGCCGCCTGGGCGCTCAGCGTGGGGCAGGTCGCGAGCGAGCTGCGGCGGGTCGCGGTCACGCCGTCCACGGGATTTGAGACCTCGATACCCCTCCAGACCAACAGCCCCTGGATCGCAGTGACTGCGCTCGACGCGAGTGGAAGGACGCTTGCCTCCTCACCGCCGGTGGCCCGGTAGGCGTCCTTCCGTGAGAACGTCTGCCCAGCGGGGCATCCGCAAGCCATCGGTTGTCCCGGCAAGCGTGTCTGTGCTCTCGTTCTCGACGCCGGTCGCGTCGAGCGTTGTCGGTCAACCGCCCCGGCGCGCCGTCCTCGCGCCGCGGAGCTGACCACAGCGTCGGTCAGGTGGTCTGAGAGGCTGCGGAGCTAGCGCCGTCTGGGCTCAGCTCGGCGACAGTCGGCAGCTCGCTCGGCGGCGAGCCGGAGAGCATCCAGCCCTCGCTTGTCTGCTCGACCAGGCCGCTTCGCTCGAGAGCGCTCAGCGCGCCGCTGACCGTCGGGCGGCGGGCCGCGACCCAGGTTCGCGCGCTCGCGGCGTTCATCGAGCAGATCGGGCCGGAAGCCTGACTGATGCCGCGCTGACCGTCGGTCGCTGGGCCGCGAGCAGATCGGCGAGTACGGCGTGCGCCTGCCGCAAGGACATCACGCACGCCGTC
>DATJMW010000040.1:0-105118 GCA_035508515.1 Solirubrobacteraceae bacterium
GGGCGCCTGCTGCCATTTTGCTGCCACAGCGCCGATACAGGGCTCGCGGGAACGCCCGTGCCGCTACTCGTAAGCGGCCTATTTCCGGCTCTATGGAGCCAACGGAGAGGGCGGGATTCGAACCCGCGATGGAGTTTAACCCCCATACTCGCTTAGCAGGCGAGTGCCTTCAGCCTCTCGGCCACCTCTCCGGGTGGAGCGCCAGAGTTTAGAGGCTGGCAGGCGGCCGCTGGGCGGCCGCCTGCCCACGGCCCTCAGTCGAAGGCGATCGTGTTGACGCCGACCGGCGTGTTCCGCTGGATCGTCACGCTGACGCTACCGACGAGGGTCGTCGCCTGTTCGGGGCCGCCGCCGACGGAAGCCGAGAGGACGGCGGTGGGCCCACCTGGGATCGCGCTCGGTTCCTGCGCGCCTTTCTTGACGGCGAACTTCAGCTTCAGGGTCGGTTTCTGCTTGTTCGTCGCAAGCTGACCGATCACCGAGCCGTCGATCGTGATGCTCGTGCCGCCGCAGACGAACTGCGCCACCGGGCCTCCGCTGGCGACGGGCGAGATCACGAGCCCGGCCTTGTCCTTGACCTTGTTGCCTTTCGGACCTGGCTTGTAGATCGCGAGCGAGCCCTGCAGCGCTTCGGTGACGATGCTGCCGCTGGGCGCGCCGCTGCTCGTACAGGGCTGCCCGAGCCGTTCGCAGCCGGCCAGCGTCCACACGAGCGAGCCGGCGGTTTTGTTGCTCGTCAGCGCGCCGGTCCCGGTCTCGGTTTTGCAGCTGACTTTGACGCCGCCGGTTTCGAACACGATTGGCTTCTTCGATTCGCTGGCGAACCCGCCTTTCGAGAGCGGGTCCCATTCATAGCCTTTGCCGCTGCCGGGCGTGGTGCAGAGGTTGTTCGAGAATTCGGCTTCCACGCTCGTCACGCACCTGCCGAACGACGGCGCTTCGACGTAGTCGAACAGGCCTTCGGGGCCGTCGATCCCGTAGGGACCAAAGCCACCGGCCAGGCTCGTTCCCGTGATCTGCACTTCACCGCTGCCGGGCGGAGCCACGGCCCGGATTTCGGTCGGAGATTTGACCGTGAAGCTCGCTGGCGATCCGCCGAAGAGCACCGAGTTGACTTCGTCGAGGTTGACGCCCTTCAGCGTTACGGTCGTGCCGGGCTTGCCCCAACCCGGTTTGGTTTCCTGGACCCTTGGGCAGAGCGGTTCGGGCGAGGCGAAGGCGAACGCGCTCGACTGCTGGGTTTCGGATGTGCCCGAGAGGTGCCCGCCCGCGAACACGGCAGAGACCCCCGTCCCCCCGCAGACGGCCACCGGCGTCAGGAACTGTCCCCATTCGCCGGTTCCCGCGGCGCCGCCTCCACCCCAGCCGTGCAGGCTTCCGTCCTGCAACAGCGCAAGCGTCATCTCGGGTCCCATCGCGACGGCCTTTGCTTCGCTGATGCCTTTAACCGACACGGGCACGTTGCTGGCCGCATACGTGCCCGTCCCGAGCTTGCCGTCTTCGTTGTTCCCCCAGTCCAGGACCGTCCCGTCTTCGCGCAGCGCCACCGCCGAGTTACCGCCGGCGGTGATCGCCTTTACTTCGGTCAGGCCGCTGACGGCCGTCGGCGTCGCGTTCAGGACTTTGCCGGGCGCGGCGCCGGTGCCGAGCGCGCCGTCCTCGTTGTAGCCCCACGCCTTGACGGTGCCGTCTTCGAGCAGCGCGTAGGCGGCGTGTTCGCCGAGGGCGATCGCCTTCACGTTCGTCAGCCCGGCCACCGCGACAGGCGTCGTCGGCCCGACTTCTTCCTTGTACCAGCCGCCCCACTGGACGACGGTGCCGTCTTCGAGCAGCGCCAGCGCGTGGAACCCTCCGCCGGCGATCGCCTTCACGTCTTCGAGCCCGCTCACTTCGACGGGGGTCGATTGCGCTTCGGTCGTGGTCCCGTTGCCGAGCTGGCCCTCGCGCCCACGCCCGAGGGCCTTGACGGTGCCGTCGTTCAGCAGCGCGTAGCTGGTGCTGTTGCTCGCAGCGACAGCCTGCACTTCGCTCAATCCTTCGATCGGGGGGCCGTGCTGCACGGCGGCAGGATTGGGGCCCAGTTCGCCGCTCGCGCCGGAGCCCCATCCCGTCACCGTGCCGTCGGCCAGCAGCACCAGGTTGAAGTAGCCGCCCGCCGCCCCGGAGACGGGGTCTTCGATGCCCGACACGGGCGTCGGAACGTCGACCGGCGAGACTTCGCCGCCGGAATGCCACCCCCAGCCCAAAACGCGCTGAGCCGCCAACGCCGAGGAGGCGCTGAGGAGCGCCAACCAGATCGTGATCGACAACGACAGCAGCCCCGTCCGGCGCATGGTCCCCTCCCTCGTGGGTCCGAAATGTCTCCTTGCCGAGAAACTACATAACTCCGGCTGGCGGGTGTTTAAATTTCCGCCGGGCGAACCCTCCGCGGGGATCGGTCTTCGGCGATCGCACCGGCGATCAGCTCGGCACCGGGCGCGCGGCTGGGCGCGCCCGCGATCGGCTAGGCGCCGCGATCAGCCCGGTCTTCAGCCGCCGGCGATCAGCCCGGCGGCGCGGGGATCGGCTGGTCCTTCAGCTGGCGCGCGACGGCCAGCAGGTTCTGCGCCGCGGCGCGGCCGGTCCGCTCCGACCAGTCGTGATCCTCGTCGGTTTCGGAGTAATCCTTGCCCGGCCCGGGACCCTTGTTCCAATAGGTCCAGGCCTGGCCGGGGATCGTGAAGCCGATGTCGCCGAGCGCGCCTGCGACCTCGCTGATCACGTGGTGCGCTCCGTCCTCGTTGCCAGTCACGACGACGCCCGCGACGCGGTTGAAGCACACGGGCCGCCCCTGATCGTCGGTCTCGGAGATCATCGCGTCCATTCGCTCCAGCGCGCGCTGGGCGATGCTCGACGGGCGCCCGAGCCAGGTGGGCGTGGCGACGATCAGGATCGCCGAGTCGAGAATCCGGTCGTGGATCGCGGGCCACTCGTCGCTACCGCCCAGGTCCGTTTCGACGCCGGGCGGAACGTTGCGGTCGGCCAAGCGCACTTCGGAGACCTCGATGTTCTCGGCCCGGAGCGAGTCGACCAGCACGCTCGCGAGCGCCGCGGTGTTCGAAGGCTCCGGGCTCGGCTTCAGCGAGCAGTTCAATACGAGCGCCTTCACATCATTTCGACTACCCGGCTCCACTAGCCTTAGTCCTCCCGGAAGGGTGGCAGAGCGGTTGAATGCACCGGTCTTGAAAACCGGCAAGCGGGCAACCCCCGCTTCGGGGGTTCGAATCCCCCCCCTTCCGTCCAACTCATCGCCTCGCCCGTTTCGTTGCTCATCGGTCCGGGTAACCACAGAGCGATGACGTTCGGAACGTCGATACTCCTGGCCGCGGTAGGCGCGATCCTCCGCTACGCGGTGACAGCGCACGTCTCGGGCATCTCGCTCGCGACGGTGGGCCTGATCCTGATGATCGCCGGCGGGGTGGGGTTCATCCTTTCCCTGCTCTACCTCGCCACGACGCGCCGCGGCGATCGCGTGGTGGCGGGCGAACGCGTCGTCGAGCGCGACCCCTACGTCTGATCCGCACTCGCCGGGCCTCGCTCGCTGAACGCCGCTGAGCCAGGCCGCTGAACGCCGCTGAGCCAGGCTTTAGGCGCACGCTGTTCAATCTGCGCGGATTTCCACGCCGTCGCCGGCCCTACGATCACAGCCGCATGGACAGCAACGCCCCGAAGCACAGCGACACCTCGAAGCGATCTGGAAACGACGCCCCCCAGGGTCCGCAGCGCTCGCCGCGAGGCGAGGGCCTGGACCGCCGCACGTTCATCAAGGGCGGCCTCGCGGCGGGTGGCGTGCTGGCGGGCGTCGGGTTGGGGATCGACCGGCTCGCGGACGCCAGCGAAGACGGCGGCCAGAGCGTGCCGCCCTCGAAGCCGCGAATACCGCCGGCGACGACGCCGAAACAGCCGAACATCCTGGTGATCGTCGTCGATCAGCTGCGCTATCCGGTGTGGTTCTCGCCGATGGCGGACGGCACGGCGCTGCCGCCAAACCTGCGCCGCCTGCGCGAAGGCGCGGTCTCCTTCGGCGGGCACTACACCGCGGCGAACGACTGCACCCCGGCCCGCGCGACGCTGCTGACGGGCCTCTACACCCACCAGACGGGCTGCATGATCACGGGCGGCAGCACGCTGGACCCGGGCTTCCCCACGTGGGGGACGATGCTGCGCGAACAGGGCTACCACACGCGCTGGTACGGCAAGTGGCACCTGACCCACCACGACGGCAAGTGGGGCCCGGTGCGGGGCACGCGCGCGCTGGCGCGATACGGCTTCGGCGGCGGCACGTTCCCCTCGCCGAACGGGGCGCCGGGCCAGGGCTGGCGCCTGGACGGGCATATCGAGCGGCAGTTCGCGAAGTGGTTCAGGCACGAGCGCCCCGCGGAGCCGTGGTGCACGACGGTCTCGTTCGTGAACCCCCACGACATCGCCTGGTGGTACGTGTGGAGCAATCGGGTCGCGCCCGAGGCGACGGCGCAGGCCGTGACGGAAGGGCTGCCGGCGAACTTCGAGACGCCAGAGCTGCTGATCGAGCGCAACAAGCCCCAGCTACAGCGCTCGCTCCAGGAAACCGCCGCCGCCTCGTTCGGCCCGGTTCCCTTCGAAGGCCCGGAAGTCGTGGCGCTGTGGAGCGAGTTCCTGAACCTCTACGCGAAGCTCCAGCGCGAGGTGGACAAACACGTCGGCGGCGTGCTCGACACGCTCGAGCGCCACCCCTCCGTGGCGGCGAACACCGTCGTCGTGTTCACCTCCGACCACGGCGAGTACGGCGGCTCGCACGGCCTGCGCGGCAAGGGGGCGGGCGCCTACGAGGAGGCGATCCACGTGCCGCTGCTGGTGAAGGACTACCGCGGGGAATATGCGCAGGCCCCGGAAACCGTGCGCACGCAGCTGACTTCGAGCGTCGACGTCGCACCGCTGCTGCTGACGCTGGCGACGGGCTCGAACAACTGGCGCGAGCAGCCGCACTACGCCCACATCGCCGAACGCGCGGATTTGGCCGCGATCCTCAAGGACCCCAACGCCCCGGGCCGCTCCTACGTCCTGCACACGACCGACGAGACGGTGACCGAGTACGCGATCGAGGAGTACGCCGCGAGCGCGCCGCTGCACGTGATCGCGGTGCGGACCGCCGAGGGCAAGTACGCGACGTACTCCGACTGGGTTCCGGACGACATCGAGCTGGCGAGCAACGGCCAGGAAGCCGAGCTGTACGACTACGGCACCGACAGCGGTCGCATGGAGCTGCACAACAGCGCCGGGCAGGGGCCGCTGCAAACCCAGTTGAACCAGACCTTCGAACAGGCGCTGAGCCGCGAGCTGCGCCAGCCGCTGCCGGCGAACCTTAACTCCGCGCACGCCCGCGGCTTCACGGACTACTTCACGACGGCGAAGATCGCCGCGGCGAACGCGACGGCGATCCGCGAACGGCGGGCGCGCAAAGTCTTCGAAGGCTTCCCCGAAACCGGCGGCGCCACCGGGGAATCGGGCGCCACGGGCGAAACCGGCTTCCGCGGGAAACGGCGCGAGCGCTTCAGGGGCGCTTCGCGCGCGAGGCGCCAATGACGCTCCCGCTCGCGTCGAGCGCCTGCACCTGCACGTAGGCGCCCGCGGCGAGCTTCGGCACCGCGATCGCCGTCTCGAAGCCGGCACGCGCAGCGTTCGCCACCGGCGCAAGCGCGTCCGCCGCGGCGCCCGCGAGCACGCGCCAGGAGGCGACCTGCGTGGCGCCGTTCCAGCTCGCGTAGACGGTCGCGCTCCCGCCATCCCCCGCGGCTCCGGCCGCCGGACGCTTCCCCGCGACCACCGGCGACGAGCGCACGACCGCGAGCGCGGGCGCATCGCGCGGCCGCCCGCTCCAGGCCAGCCGGTAAGCCCGGTAGGACTCGTACGCCGCGGGCAGGTGCGCGTCGAACAGCAGCGCACCCGAGGCGCTGAATTCCGAGACGTAGGGCACCTCGCCCCAGCCGACCATCCAGTCGCCGTCGGAGAGCGCCTGCACGTTGCCCTGGCTACCGGCGACGAGCGGCTTGCCGGGGTGCACGACTTCGCGCACGAGGCTCGCGGTCATGGCCTGCATGTCGAGCCGCACGTCGATCGCGCGCGACTGCGGGTGCTCGACGGGCGTGGCGCCGTTGTCGAAGAAGGTGATGGTCCCGTCGGGCTGGCGGCGGGCGTCGTGCTGCCAGACGGTGCGCGTGCCGGGGCCCATGCGGAAGCTGGAGCGCCGGCCCCCGAGGCGCCAGCGGACCTGGCCGCTGCGCGCATCGACGTCGTAGGCGGCCCAGGTGTTGCGCGCGTCGATCAGCAGGTCGCCTCCGGGCTGCAGGTCGATCGCGTTGACGTGGAAGTAGTCGAACGGCTTCGTGCGGCTTGCCTGCTTCGCCGAGGCGTAGGAGTCCGACAGCGGCACGTGGTCGAGGCTGTGCCACTCGTACTCGACGAGGCCCGTCTTCAGGTCGATGGCCTGCACGACGGTGTCGGCGACGGCGGCGTCGTCGGGGCCACCGACCGACGACAGGTCGCAGTCGATCCCGTCGAAGATTGTGATCAGCCCCACGCCCTGGGGCGTGATCTGGAATTCGTGCAGGTCGGGCTGGTAGCCGTTGCCGGCGCGGATCACGGCGAGGCGCCGGTAGGAGTCGTCCATGATCACCTCGCCCGCCTTGTCGGAGCCACCCGCGTTCAGGGGGTCCTGCCACCAGGTGAGCACCGGCCGTCCTTCGTAGCGCTGCACGCGGAAGTCGGCGGCGCGCGTGCCGGTGGGCGAGAGCGGGTCGAACCAGACGAGCGAACCGTCTTCGCCGAGGATCATCGGCCCGTACTGGCCCGGCCCGGAATAGGGGGCGATGAAGACATCGCCTGGCGAGGCGCCTCCGGCGCCCCCGACGTGAGCGGTGACGGCGACGGTCGGCGGCTGCAGGTCCGGGCGCGAGCGGAAGCTCTGGTAGGCGGCCTTCTGCGGCGCGGGCCGCGGGCTGCCGCCGGCGTGGCCGCCGTGATCCTGGACCGCGACGGTGAAGCTCCACGCCAGCGGGACAGCGTTGCCGCCTTCGTCCAGCTCGGCGCGGACGCTGACGCGCTCGCCCTGCGTGAAGGGCTTCGCCGGCACGAAGCTCGCGCCGTTCCCCTGCGAGTAGGCGCGCAGCGCCCCGGCGTGGGCGCCGCTGCGAGACCCCCGGACCACGACGTGCCCAAGCGCCCCGGGGGCCACCCCGAGCAGGCTGATCTGGGTCGCGGCGGAGGAGTCGCGGGTGCCGGGCGCGGGCGAGACCGTCACCCGCCCGCCCGCGAGCGCCGCGGAGGCGTCGAGCCGCTCGGGGGTGCAGACGGGCGAGACGCTGGGTTCGTGGAACTTCGCGGCGCTCGCGTCGGCGCCACCCCCGCCGGAGCAGGCCGCGAGCAGCGCGGCCAGCCCGCCGAGCGCCAGCAGCGGCGCGAGGCCCCGGAGCGCGGCGCGTGGCCCGGAGGGGCGGGCGCTCAACCCTTGGCCGCTGCGGAGGTGCCGAGCACGTTGCCCGACCCGTCGAGCGCCTGCACCGCGAAGTACGGCCCGCCGCTCGCCTTGATCGCGGTCTCGAAGCCCGAGCGGGCGCCGCTGGCGACGGGCGCGAGCGCGTCGGCGGAGGCCCCCGCCAGCACCCGCCAGGAGGCGACCTGCGTGGCGCCGTTCCAGCTGGCGTAGACGGTCCCGGACTTGACGGCCACGGACGGTCGCGTGGTCGGCGTCGCGGTCCAGGGCGCGAGGTAGGTGCGGAAGTCCTGCACGTTCTTGCCGAGCGTGCCGTCGAGCACGACGTGGCCGGAGGAGTCGTACTCGGTGAAGTTCGGCAGGCCGCCGTAGCCCATCAGCCAGCCACCGCCGGCCAGGCTGAGCGTGTTGCCCTGGCTGGAGGCGAGCAGCGTCTTCGAGGGGTTCGTCAGCGCCTTGAGGAGCGTCACGGTGTGGCTCGAGGTGTCGGGCTTCAGGAGCAGCCCGCGCGACTGCTTCTCCTTCGGCGGCGTGGAGCCGTTGTCGAACAGCGAGATCAGCCCGCCGGGCTGCCACTCGGCGTCGTGCTGCCAGTAGAAGCGGGTGCCGGAGCCCTGGCGGAAGCTGGAGTGCGAGCCACCCAGGCGCCAGCGGATCGCGCCGCTGGCGATGTCGACGTCATACAGCGCCCAGGTGTTGCGCGAGGACAGCAGGACGTCGCCGCTGGTGCCCGGCGAGATCGAGTTGATGTGCACGTAGTCCCAGGGGTAGTGGTATTTCGGGGCGGGGTTGTTCGATTCGGACAGCGGGATGTGGCCCATGGCGTGCCACTCCCACATCACGAGGCCGGTCTTGACGTCGATCTCCTGCACGATCGAGTCGGTCAGCACGCCGTCGGAGAGCCCTTTGTGGCTCGACAGGTTCATCTCGATCGGGTCGAAGTCGTCGGTCCAGGCGGTCCCTTCGGGCGTCAGCCGGATCTCGTGCAGGTCGGCGTGGTAGCCGTTGCCGGCTTTGACGGTGGCGACGTGCCGGTAGGAGGTGTCGTAGATCTCGTCGACGCCCTGCCCGAAGCCGACCTCGAGGATCCGCCCCTGCCACCAGGTCAGCACGGGTTTGCCCTGGTACTGCTGCACCTGCATGTTCGTCGCGGACTCGCCGCTCGGCAGCGGTTTGAACCAGACGAGCGAGCCGTCCTGTTCGGCGATCATCGGGCCCGGGGTGCCCTTGCCCTGGTAGGGGGCCATGAACAGGTCGCCGGGCGCGGCGCCGGGCTTCGCGGGCGTCGTGATGCGCACGGTCGAGGGCGTCAGCGAGGGCGCCGAGACGTAGTGCTGGATCGCCTTGGAATCACCGGGGTTCAGCGGGAACTGCTTCTGGCTGACGGGCGCCTGGTGGGCGACCGTGAAGCTGGTGCTGACCGAAGCGCCGTTCACCGTCGCCTTGACGGTGACCTTCTCGCCGGAGCGGAACGGCTTCTTGGGCAGGAAGCTTTCGCCGGTGCCGGTCGAGTAGGCGCGCAGCACGCCGGGGTGCGAGCCGCTCTGCGAGCCGGACGCGCGCACGCTGGAGACCTTCGTGCCGGGGCCGCCGAGGAAGCTGATCTGCGTGTAGGGCGAGGCGTCGGGGGTGCCGGGCTGCGGCGAGACCGCGACGCCGCCGGCGGCGATGCGCCCGACGGAGGCGCTGAGCGTCGCGGAGGTGGCGGGCGTCGCGCCGCCGCAGGCTCCGACGACGGAGGCGCTGAGCAGCGCGCCGAGCGCGAGCCCGGCGGTTGACACCTTGCGCACGTCTATGCCCGCCGGTGGGCGACGGGGGAATGTGTCGAGCGAGTCGGCACTGGCGGCGATCGTAGCGGGCGGGGTGGCTGTCGGCGCCGGCAGCTAGGAGCCGAGCGCGAACTGGCGCGAGGTGCCGATGCCCCTGCCGTGCGCGTCGAGCGCCTGCAGCTCGAAGCTGCGGTAGCCCTGCGGCACTTCGATCGCGGTCTCGAAGCCCTCCTTGGCGTGGGTCGTCACGGGCTTCAGCGTCCCGGCGCCGGAGCCCGCGAGCACGCGCCAGGAGGCCAGGCGCGTGGCGCCGTTCCAGCTGGCATAGACGAAGGTCTTGCCGCCGTCCTGTCGCGCCGCGCCGGCGGGAGGCGTCAGCGGTTCGCCGACCCACGGCTCGAACGTCGCGCGGTAGCTCAGGTTCGGCCCGGGCAGTTCGCCTTCGAACAGCAGCTTGCCGGAGTGGTCGAACTCCGAGAGGTACGGTTCGGAGCCCCAGCCGACGAACACGTCGCCGCCGGCGAGCACCTGCGTGTTGCCCATGTATTCCGATTCGAAGCCGCCGCGCTCGCCGTACTGACCGGCGAGCTTCACGGTCCGCGCCTGCTGGTCGAGGTGCAGGATCAGGCCGCGCGAGGGCCCCGTCGCGTGCACGGAGGTGCCGCCGCCGGTCTGCCGGCAGCAGTGGTCGTCGAACACGGTGACGGTGCCGTCGGGCTGCATGTTCACGTCGTGCTGCCACTGGAACGCGGCTTCGGGGCCGAACCGGAAGTCGGAGCGTTTGCCGCCCAGGGTCCATTCGATCTTCCCGGTCGCGATGTCGACGAGATAGGCGGCCCAGGTGTTGCGCATCGAGACCAGGAACTTGCCGGCGCCGACGAGCTGGATCGAGTTGACGTGGTAGGCGTCCCAGGGGAAACCGTTCGTCGGCAGCGAGGCTTCGGACTCGCCGAGCGGGATGTGGTCGAGCGCGTCCCAGTTGCGCAGCAGCTTGCCGGTCTTCAGGTCGTACTCCTGCACCGCGGAGTCGATCAGCGCGCCGTTGTAGGCGCCGCCGTAGCCGGACAGGTCCTTGGCGAGGTTCTTGTTCGCGGTGACCCACGCCTTGTCGCCGTCGATCACGATCTCGTGCAGCGTCAAGACCCAGCCGTCCTTCGCTTTCAGCCGCGCGACGGTGCGGTAGTGCTTGTCGACGACGACGTATTCGCCGCTTTCGGTGGAGCCGGTGTTCGTGACCTTGCCCTGCCACCACGCGAGCACGGGCTCGCCTTCGTAGCGCTGGAGGGAGAGGTTGGCGGCGAGCACGTGTTCGTCGGCGGGCTGGAACCACACGGGCTGCAGTTCGCGATCGAGCAGCAGCGGGCCGCTCTGGCCGCGGATCGGGAGTTCGTTGAGGTTGACGAAGTTCGTCGCGAGCACGTAGCCGGAGGTCAGCGCCCCGGCGGGGGCGCGCTTCAGCAGGCGGATCTTCGGCGGGTGCAACGCCGGCGTCGCGACGTAGCTGTAAGCGTCGCCGAGCGTGTACTTGCCGAGCGGCGCGGCCTTCGAGCCGGCGAAGGCGACGGTCAGCCCCGCGAACACGGCGAGCACCGCGGCGACCGCCAGCGCCAGCCGGCGCACCGGCAGCGCCGAGGGTGGCACCACCTTCGGCAGCCCGAAGAACGTCATGAGCGCGGCGGCCCCGGCGCACCCGGCGCCGATCCAGAAGCCGAGGCTGAAGCCGTGCGTGAGCGCTTCGTTGACCTGCTCGCCGGTGCCGATCAGGTGGCTCGAGCGCTGCGTCGCGAGCGTGATCAGCACCGCGAGGCCGAGCCCGCCGCCGACCTGGCGCGAGGTGTTGACGAGGCCGGAGGCGAGGCCCGCCTGACCCTCCTTGGCCCCCTGCGTCGCGGCGATGGTCGACGGCACGATCGACATCGCGATCCCGGCCGCGGTCAGCAGGCCGGGGATCATGATGTAGACGAGGCCGCTGCCGCTGGAGCCGATCTGCGCCAGCAGCGCCAGGCCTGCGGTCAGCAGGATCAGCCCGCCGCCGAGCACGGGCCGCACGCCGAACTGGCCGACGAGCTTGCCGGCGCGCGAGGCGACGAACATGATCACGAGCGTCATCGGCAGGAAGATCAGCCCGGTGTGCAGCGGCGAGAGGCCGAGCACCTGTTGCAGGTAGAGCGAGCTGAGGATCCACATCGGGAAGATCGAGGCGCTGAACAGCAGCACGATGTTGTTCGCGGCGCGCAGCGGCCTGCTCAGCTCCTTGAAGGGGATCAGCGGATCGGAGGCGACGCGCGTCTCGATGTAGCCGAACGCCCCGAGCAGCAGGACGCCGCCGATGATGGGGCCGAGCGCCTCTGCGGTGCTCCAGCCCTTCAGCCCCGCTTCGACGACGCCGAACACCAGCACGACTTGGCCGATCGTCAGCGTCAGCGCGCCCGCGAGGTCGAAGCTCTTGCCGGGATCGCGGCGGCGCTCACGGACGACGGCGTGCGCGACGAGCGCGGCGACGATCGCGATCGGCGGGTTGATCAGCAGCACCCAGCGCCAGCTGAGCGCTTCGGTGATGACGCCGCCGAGCAGCACGCCCGCCGAGCCGCCGAGGCCGTTCATCGCGGCCCAGGTGCCGATCGCCCGGTGCAGCTTCGGCCCGGGCTCGAAGGAGGCGGTGATGATCGCCAGCGAGCAGGCGGCCATCAGCGCGCCGGCGACGCCCTGCACGGCGCGGGCGCCGATCAGGGTCGCCTGTTCGGGGGCGAGCCCGCCGATCAGCGAGGTCACGCCGAACGCCAGCAGCGCCAGCACGAACGTGCGGCGCTGGCCGAAGTGGTCGGCGGCGCGGCCGCCGAGCATCAAGAAGCCCGCGAAGGAGATGGCGTAGGCGTCGACGACCCACTGCAACTGCGGCGCCGTGAAGCCGAGCGCCGACTGGATGTGCGGCAGCGCGACGTTGACGATGCTCAGGTCGAGGATCACCATGAACTGCGCCACGCAGCAGACGACCAGCACCCATTTCGAGCCCGAGCCGGCCTGCTCGGCGGGCTCTTGCGCAGCAGCGGCGGGCGCCTTGACCTCGACGCTCATGCGCGCCCGCCGAACTGCGATTCGCGTCGCAAGTGCTTGGTAGGGTGGGCCGCCGAGCCCACGAGCGACGATCGGAGCCCGCCCCATGAGAAGAACGCCACTGACCGCCATCCTAACGGCCCTCGCCGTGCTGGCGAGCACGATTGCGGTGGCGGGGTGCGGCAGCAGCAGCTCGTCCTCCTCTTCCTCCTCGACGAGCAGCACGACGCCGACGAGCAGCCAGACGCCGACGGGCACGACGGCCAAGAAGCACAAATCGAAACCGGGCTACTAGCGCTCATCCCGCGCCCTTCGGCAGCGCGGCCTTGTAGCTGAGCACCGCGACTGGGTTTGACGTGCCCAGCACGCGCCCGCGCGAGTCGAGCGCCTGCACCGCGGCGTAGGCGTACTTCAGCGGCAGCGTCGTCGAGCTCTCGAAGCCGCTGACGGGGATCGTCGCCTGCGCCTTCAGGACGGCCCGCCGCTTGCCGGCGAGCACGCGCCAGGAGGCGAGGTCGGTGGCGCCGTTCCAGCTGGCGTGGACGACGGTCTCTTCGCCGGTGTCGTTCAGGCTCGCGAGCACCGCGGGCGCCGCCGCCGGCGTGGCGTGCCACGGATAGCGGAAGGCGCGGTAGAAGGACATGTCCCAGGGCTGATGGGCGTCGAACAGCAGCGCGCCGGCGGCGGAGAACTCGCTGATCGCGGGCACGCCGCCATAGCCGACGAGCGTCTGACCGCCGGGCAGCGTCTGCGCGTTGCCCTGGCTCGCGGCGAGCAGCGGCGGGTTCTCGTGCGTGTAGGACTTGATGAGGCGCGCTTCGCGCGCTTTCTGATCGAGCCTGATCCGCAGGGCGCGGGACTGGTGGTGGATCGGTGGGTTCGAGCCGTCGTCGAAGAACGTCAGTTCTCCATTCGGCAGCATCCGCGCGTCGTGCTGCCAGGCCATCTTCGTGCCGGGGCCCAGCTTGAAGGTGCTGGCGTTGCCGCCAAGGCGCCACAGCACCCTGCCGCTGCCGCGCTGGAGCTCGTAGCCGGCCCAGGTGCTGCGCGCGGAGATCAACAGGTCCCCGTCGGGCTCGGGGTCGATCGAGTTCAGGTGGAAGTAGTCCCAGGGGGCCTTGCCTTCGGAGGTTTCGACTTCGGACTCCTTCGCGGCGACGTGGTCGAGGCTGTGCCATTCCCAGCGCACGAGCCCGGTGGGAATGTCGATCTGCTGGATCGCGGTGTCGACGATCGTCCCTTCGGCGACCCCCCCGAGCGAGCGCAGGTCGCAGTGGATCGGGTTGTAGGCGGTGATGTAGGCGACGTCGCCGGGGACGAGTTGGAACTCATGCAGGTCGGCCTTCAGCCCGTTGCCGGCGGCGACGCGCGCGATCGTGCGGTAGCGCGAGTCCATCACGACGTCTTCGCCGCGGCCGTAGCCCAGCACGAGCACGCGCCCTTTCCACCACGTCAGGACGCGCCGGCCCTTGTAGGTCTGCACGTTGAGGTCCTCAGCGGTTTCGCCGCCGGGCAGGTGCTGAAACCACACGAGCCGCCCCTGGGGCGTGTAGATCAGCGGGCCGTACTGGCCGGGGCCGGGGCCGTTCGTGGTGAAGACGTCGCCGGCGCCGGGGTCGCGATCGGGGGTCGTGACGGTCATCACGGGGGCCTGTGAGCCGGGCAGCGTGTAGAAGCTCTGGTAGTCGGCCGGGGCGGCTGCCGGGTTCCCGAACGCGGGCGTCTTCGCGACCGAGTACGGGGTGTCGACGCGGAAGCCGTAGGCGATCGGCGTGCCGCTGCCGATCGTGGCGCGCACCTCGACGCGCTCGCCGGTGGCGAAGGGACGGTCGGGGACGAAGCTCGCGCCGTCGCCCTGCGAGTAGGCGCGCATGCGGCCGGAGTGCTCTCCACTGCGCGAGCCGCGCACCGAGAGGTCGCGGACCCGCGCGGCGGGCACGCCCATGAAGCTGATCTGCGTGCCGGGATTCGCGGTCCCGCTCTCGGGCGCGGGCGAGACGTCGACGCCACCGGCCAGCGCCGCGGAGCGGGCCTGCCCACCCGGCAGGCACTGCGGCGAGACGGCGGTCGCTTCGCCCGATCCCGAGCCGGAGGAGAGCGTCAGGCTGGCGGACCCGAGCGCGAGCGCCAGCACGCCCCACACGACCACGAGCGTGCCGAGGATGATGAGCAGGTTGCGACGCATGTGAGAGAAGGACGACGACGCGCCCGCGCGCGAGCGCGGGCGGGTGTCGCGGCCGGAAGGGTGCCACATCCACCGTCCGCGCAACGCAACCCCTTACCAACTTCTTAAGCATCGGAGTAGGCTCGGCTTGGTGAGAGGGTTCGCGCTGCGCACGTCCGCGACGGTCCTGGCCGCGCTCGGCCTGATGGCCGCCGCACTGCTCCCCTCACCGGCGCTGGCGGCTTCGGACGTCGCGACGACGGCGACCTACCTGCGGGCGAACTACGAACTGGTCTCGACGGGCCACCGGCTGACGCCGACGGCCCGCGGGCGGATTCGCGCGCTGCGCGAGCGCCTGCGCGGCGAATGCGCCGGGGTGGTGAAGGGCTCGCCGCAGAACGAAGACTCCGAAAAGCTGACGTGGGAGGCGATCGGGGCGATGACGATCGCCGGCTACACCCCCGGCGCCGGGGCGGCGGCGAAGTTCTCGCGCACGGTCTCGCGCCTGCGCTGGAGCAACCGGGCGCTGACGAACGCGGTGCACACCTACGCGCGCCAGGGCCTCGCGGAGGTGCGCACGCCGATGCCGGACCTGTGCGCGGACCTGCGCGCCTGGAAGGCCAGCGGCTATACGAAGCTGCCGCAGACGACGATCGAATTCCGCAAGACCTTCTACGAAAACTACGTCGGCGTCGGCTTCCTGCCGAAGCGCCTGCTCGCCCCGTACCTGAAGCCGTCGCAGAACGCGCTCGTGCAGCGCTCCCAGCGCTACGAAAACGCGATCGCCGAAGTCGAAGCCTTCGAAGTGGAAACGTTCGGCGAAATCATCGACCTGCTGGGGCTGAACCAGTAGCAGGCGCGGCCCGCGCGATCGCGCGGGTGAGGAGCTGCGCGAGCACCGCGCCGCACAGCGCCAGCGCGAAGGCGCCCGCGGCGCCGAGCGGGATCACCAGCACCGAGACCAGGAAGCAGAACGTCACGAAGCCGTAGCCGCCGCGCAGGAAGCCGCGGAAGAAGTCGTCGAGCTGTACCGGCCCCTCGAGCACCAGCACGAACGCCGCGAGCACGGTGTTCGAGACCGGGAACGGCGTCAGCACCCCGGTGAGCCTCGCCCCCAGCCCGGCCGCGGCGCCGGTCAGGCCCAGCACCAGCAGCGCCGTCGCCAGCGCGCGCGCCGGCAGGTCCCAGGCGGGCAGCTCCGCGATCGGTTCGTCCTGCTCGCGCGGGTCCGCCGGCAGCAGCGACGGGGCGAGCGCGAAGGCCCCGAACGCCAGCGCGAGCCCGACGCCCGCGGGAATCGAGGCCTGCCCGAAGGCGAGCGACACCGCCAGGAACGCCGCCCAGCCGCCGAGCACCGCCACGGGCCAGCCGGCGCGGCGCGCGAGATGGGCGAAGGCCAGCACGAAGCAGACCAGCCCGATCAGGCCGAGCTGCGCGGCGGCGGCGGCCTCTGAGGCGAAGTGGTGGCCGTGCTCCAGCTCGACGATCAGCAGGATCGGCCCGGCGACGAGCGGCATCGCCACGAGCAGGCCCGAGACCTCGTGCCCCCAGCGCCGCCCCGCCAGCGAGGAGCAGACGACGAGCGCGGGTGCGAGCGTGAGCTTGACGATCAGCAGCGACACGGGTGCGATTCTCCCAGCCGCACCCGCGCGGCCCTCAGTAGCGTTCCCAGCGGTACTGCGGCTCGGTGCGCGAGGAGCGCAGCATGCTGCGCAGCGCGACGTTCACCAGCCACACGATCGCGGCGCCGCCGACCGTCGACCAGAAGCCGCCGATCGTGAAGCCGTCGACGATGCGGCTCGTCAGCCACAGCATCAGCGCGTTGATCACCAGCAGCGCGAGACCGAGCGAGAGGATCACCGCGGGCAGCGTCAGCAGCACGATCCAGGGGCGCACGGCGAAGTTCACGAACGCCAGGATCAGCCCCGCGAGCAGCAGCGTGCCGGCGTCGTGGCCGTAGCCGATCGCCGGGATGATCGCCGCGGCGACGAGCAGCGCAACGCAGTTGAACGCCCAGGTGATCAGTACACGCAGGAGCAGGCGCCGTGCCATAGGCGCATCCTCGCATGCGCGTGCCCCGGCGCGCCGGCCTGCGGCGTCCTGGTCGCCGGCGGGCGGCACCGCCTGGTCCTACGCGCCCGGCGCGCGGCCTGTCCTACGCGGCGGCGCGCGGCGCGGCCACGGCGGTGTCGCGCACGAACTCGCGGATCGCGCGCGCGAACGCCTGCGGCTGGTCGCGCATGATCAGCGTGTAGCTGTCGGCGATCTCGACCAGCCGCGCGTCCGGCAGCAGCTCCGCGAAGCGGCGGCCGTGCTCGGGGCGCTGGACTTTGTCCTCGGGCGTCCAGACGACGAGCGCGGGGCGGTCGAACGAGCGTAGCCGCTCGCAGACCTCGACCATCTGGCGGCGCCGCGCGCCCGACCCGTAGCGGGCCAGGTCGCGGCGCACGCCGCGCTGCCTGCGAAGCGGCTCGATCCAGCGGTCGAACAGCTCGTCGGGCAGCGGGCGCTTGGACATCCAGCCGAACGTGACCGGCAGGCGGCGCAGCGCGCGCACCCGCAGCGCCTGCGCCGCCATGAACAAGCCACCGGGGAGCATCGCCAGCAGCCGCAGGTTCTTGCCCGCCAGGCCAGGCGGGTAGTTCTCGAACGCCTCGCACGAGGAGATCACGAGCCGCGCGACGCGCTCGGGCTCCTCGCCCGCCAGCACCAGCCCTGCCGCGTGGTCGTTCTGGACGAGCGTCACCTCGTGCAGGTCGAGCCGAGCGAGCAGCTCGCCCACGATCCTCCCGAAGCCCCGCAGCGAGAGGTCGGCGTCACGGCGCATCGGTTTGCGGTGGGCGCCGAGCGGCAGCGTCGGGACGATGCAGCGATGCTCGCCGCGCAGCTCCGCGACGAGCGGGTCCCAGACGCGCGCGTCGATCAGGCCGCCGCCCAGCAGCACCAGCACAGGCCCCTTGCCGCCGCTGTCCTCGTACTCGATCGTCCCCGCCGTCAGCTCGATCTCGGGCATCTCCGTCTCCTAGATAGATCGCTCTAGTAAGGCGTAACGTATCATGGCGGGGATGCCGGCGGCGACGAGGGAGCGAATCGTGGAGCGCAGCGCGGAGCTGTTCCGCCGCCAGGGCTTCGCGGGCACGGGCGTGAAGCAGATCGTCGCCGAGGCCAGCGCGCCGTTCGGCTCGCTGTACCACTTCTTCCCCGGCGGCAAGGAGCAGCTGGGCGAGGAGGTGATCCGCTGGTCGGGCGCGATCTACGGGCAGCTGCTGGACGCCTTCTACGCGCCCGGCGCCGATCCCGTCGCGGCGACGCGCGCCTTCTTCGCCGCGGCGGCGCAGACGCTGCGCGAAACCGACTACGCCGACGCCTGCCCGATCGCGACCGTGGCGCTGGAGGTCTCCAGCACGAACGAGCCGATGCGCAAGGCCTGCGCCGACGTGTTCGACGGCTGGGTCGACGCCGCGACCGAGCGCCTGGGCGAAGCGGGTCTGTCGCGCAAACGCTCGCGCGCGCTGGCCTTCTCGTTGATCGGCGCGCTCGAGGGCGCGTTTGTCCTCTCGCGGGCGCTGCGCAGCACCGAGCCGCTGGAAGTCGCGGGCGAGAGCCTCACCGCCGAGGTGCGCGAGGCGTTCGCCGCGCAGCGAAAGCGCGCGCGGCGATGAGCACGATCGAGCAGTGGTGGGCAGACGGCGAGCGCGTGCCGCTGGCGCTTGGCGGGGCCGAGCGCCAGGTGTTCGTCAGGCGCCTGGGGCAGGGGCCGTCGATGACGCTGCTGCACGGCTTCCCCAGCTCCTCGCACGACTGGGCGAAGGTCGCCCCCGCGCTCGCGGAGCGCCACGCGCTGCTGGCATGCGACTTCCTGGGCTTCGGGGCCTCCGAGAAGCCCGCCGAGCACGACTACTCGCTGCTGGAGCAGACCGACCTCGTGCAGGCGCTGTGGGAGCGCGAAGGGATCGCCGAGACGACGCTGGTCGTGCACGACTACGCCGTCTCCGTCGCGCAGGAGCTGCTGGCGCGCCGCGCCGAAGGTGCGCTCGCGGTGCAGCTGCGCGCGGTGCACCTGCTCAACGGCGGCCTCTACCCCGACATCCACCGGCGCCAGCCGACGCAGGATCTATTGCTCGACCCCGAGCACGGGCCGCGGATCGGCGAGCTGATGAACGAGGAGGTGTTCGTCGCCGGCGTGAAGCCGACGTTCGCCGAGAATTTCGACGCCGCCGCCGACAGCGCCGAGATGTGGCGGGGAATGCACCGCGAGGAGGGGCAGCGCATCGGGCACCGCCTGATCCGCTACGTCGTCGACCGCGAACGCCACGAAGCGCGCTGGGTCGCGGCGCTGGAGCAGGCCGACCTGCCGTTGCGGTTCGTCTGGGGGATGCTCGACCCGGTCTCCGGCGCGCACATGGCCGAGCGGATCGCGCAGCGGCTGCCGGACGCGCCGCTGCTCACGCTCGCGGACGTCGCCCACTGGCCGATGCTCGAAGCGCCCGACCGCGTCGCCGCGGCGCTGCTCGGCTAGCGGCGGCCCGAGAGGCGGTCCGCGAAGCGCGCGAGCCGCGAGGGAGCCCCGCTGCGGCGCTCGATCGCGTCGGCTCCGCGGTAGAGCGCGTAGACGCCGCGGATCCCCAGGAAGCGCAGCGGCTCCGGCTCCCAGCCACGCGCCGGCGCGCCTGCGACCCACGCCAGCCGTGTGTCCGCGCCCAGCAGCAGGTCGCGCAGCGTGCGGGCGGCGAGGTTCGAGGCCGCGACGCCCTCGCCGACATAGCTCCCCGCCCAGGCGCTGCCGCAGGCCCGGTCGGCGCCGACGGACACGCGCCAGTCGCGCGCGACGCCCAGCACCCCCGACCAGGCGTGGTCGATCGCGGCGCCCTGCGCCGCCGGGAACATGCGCACGAGCTGCGCTCGCAGATGCCTCACCGTCGCGCGCGCGGTGGCGCCGTCGCGATCGGTGCGCGAGCCCAAGCGGTAGGGCACCCCGCGGCCGCCGATCGCGATGCGGCCGTCGGCGGTGCGTTGCAGGTACACGAACACGTGCGCGGCGTCGTCCAGCACCTCCGCCCCGCGCCAGCCGATCCGATCCCACGCCTCCTCCGGCAGCGGCTCGGTGACGATCATCGAGCTGTTCAGCGGCGCGAGCGCGCGGCGCATCCCGCGCAGCGAGGCGGTGTAGCCCTCGGTCGCGCGCACCACCCAGCGGGCGCGCACCGGGCCGGCGCTCGTCACGGCTTCGTGCCGGCGCAGCTCGCGGACCCGCGTGCGCTCGTAGATCGAAACCCCCAGGCGCTCGGCCGTCGCCGCCAGCCCCGCGACCAGCTTCGCCGGGTGCAGGCGCGCAGCGTGGGGTGAGAACGTCGCCAGCCGCGAGCCCTGCACCAGCACGCGCTCGGACAGCTCGCTCGGCGCCAGCTCGCGCACGTCGGCTTCGCCCAGGCCCGACGCGCGCAGCTCGCGCAACTGCTCGCGCAGCCGCTGCTCCTGAGCGGCGCCGCGCGCGACCGTGAGGTGGCCGTGCTTGACGAAGTCCGCCTCGATCCCCTCCCGCGCCAGCACCTCAGCGATCTCGTCCACCGTGGCGAACATCGCGCGTTGCAGCTCCATGAAGCCGTCCCCGTACACCCGCGGCGTGCCCGCGAAGAAGCCCGTCGCCCAGCCGCCGTTGCGGCCTGAGGCGCCGTAGCCGGCGCGCTCCGCCTCCAGCACGACGACGTGCAGGGATGGATCGGCGCGCTTGAGGTAGTAGGCGGTCCACAGGCCCGTGAAGCCGGCGCCCACGATCGCCACGTCCGCCTCCAGCGGACCCGGCAGCGACGCGCGCGAGGGCCGGGCCGGCGCCGTCCGCCACCAGAAGCCCCCTTCGCCCGTGCGCATCGGGCGAGGTTACGCGGTCAGCTGCGCCAGCTTCTCTTCCAGCAGCCTGCGCTCCGGCTCGGCGTGCACCAGCTCCAGCGCCCGTTCGTAGGCCGCGATCGCCTCGCGCTCGCGGCCCAGGCGGCGCAGCAACTCCGCGCGCGTCGCGTGCAGGTAGTGGTAGGCGTCGAGCTCCAGCCCTTCCACCAGCGCGAGCGCCGCCTCGGGCCGGCCCGCCTCGGCGAGCGCGATCGCGCCGTTCAGCTCGACCACCGGCGAGCCCGTCACCGCCGCGAGGCGGCGGTAGAGCGCCGCGATCCGCGGCCAGTCGCCGGCGTCCTCGACGTGCAGCGAGGCGATCGCCGCCTGTAGCGCGTAGGGGCCTTCGCCGCCGAGCGCCAGCGCCCGGCGCAGCGCCGCGCGCCCCTGCTCGATCTGCGCGCGGTCCCACAGCGCGCGGTCCTGGTCGGCCAGCAGCACGATCGAGCCTTGGCGGAAACGCGCCTCCCGGCGCGCGTCGTGCAGCAGCATCAGCGCCAGCAGCGCGTGCACCTCAGCCTCGTCGGGCATCAGCTCCGCGAGCGCTCGGCCCAGGCGGATCGCCTCGCCGGCCAGCTCGCCGCGCCCGGAGTAGCCCTCGTTGAAGATCAGGTAGATCACCGCCAGCACCGCGGCGAGGCGGTCCGGGAGCAGGTGGTCGGGGGGCACGCGGAACGGGATCCCCGCGGCCCTGATCTTGTGCTTCGCCCGCACCAGCCGCTTCGCGAGCGTCGGCTCCGGCACGAGGAACGCGCGCGCGATCTCCTCCGTGCCCAAGCCCCCCAGCGTGCGCAGCGTCAGCGCCACCTGCGCGTCGGTGCCGAGCGCCGGGTGGCAGCAGGTGAACAGCAACTCCAGCCGTTCGTCCGCGAAGGTGCCCTGCTCCATCGTCTCCTCCATCTCGGGCTCGTGGGCCGTCGCCGCTTCGGCGCCCAGCTCGCGTGTCTTCTGCGCGAGCGTGCGCGCGCGACGGATGCGGTCGATCGCGCGGTTGCGGGCCGTCGTCGTCAGCCACGCCCCCGGGTTCGGGGGCAGGCCTTCGCGCGGCCAGCGCTCCGCCGCGACCGCGAACGCCTCCTGCGCGGCTTCCTCGGCGAGGTCGAAGTCGCCAAGGAAGCCGATCAGCGCCGCCAGCACGCGCCCCCACTCCTCGCGGAAGACGCGCCGCAGGCCCGTCCGCTCGTCCTCAGGCCGCTCGGAGATCGTCAGCGCTCCACGACCGGGCGCACCTCGACCGAGCCGCCCATCCGCGCCGCGGGGATGCGCGCCGCCAGCTCGATCGCCGCGTCGAGGTCGTCGGCCTCGTACAGGTAGTAGCCGCCGAGGACCTCCTTCGTCTCCGCGAACGGGCCGTCTGTCGTCAGCGTCTGGCCGTCCTGGACGCGCACCGTCGTCGCGGTCTCCACCGGCTGTAGCTGGTGGCCGCCGAGCACGCCGGGCGCCTGCGCGATCGCCATGTACTCGCCGGTGATCGCGTCTTTCTGCTCCTGGGAGAGCGCTTCGTAGTCGGACATCGCGGTCGTGGAGTAGATCTGAAGCAGGTAGGTCATCGGTTCCTCCTTGGGGTTTCAGAGCGTTTCGTGCCTACTACGAACGAGCCGCGCGGAAATGGACAGCGCGTTCCCTTAGATTGCCGGGATGAGCAACTCGGGGGAGCCCTCGCTCGCGGGAAGCCTCGTGCGCCCCGGCGACGCCGGCTGGGACGCCGCGCGGCAGGCGTGGAACCTGGGCGTCGACCAGCGGCCCGCCGCCGTCGCGCTCGTCGAGGGCGGCGAGGACGTGGCGAAGGTGATCCGCTACGCCGCCGCAAACGGGCTGCGCGTCACGGCGCAGGGCACCGGCCACGGCGCCGGGCCGCTCGGCTCGCTGCAGGACACCGTGCTGATCAAGACCGAGCGCATGCGCGGCGTCACGGTCGACGCCGGCGCCGCCACCGCGCGCGTCGAGGCCGGCGTGCTCTCCGCCGAGCTGGGCGACGCCGCGCAGCCGGCGGGCATGTGCTCGCTGCCGGGCTCCTCGCCCGACGTCGGCACGATCGGCTTCACGCTCGGCGGCGGCCTTGGCTGGCTCGGCCGCCGCTACGGCTTCGCCTGCAACCACGTCCGCGCGATCGAGCTGGTGACCGCGGCCGGCGAGCCGCGGACCGTCGACGCCGGCAACGACCCCGAGCTGTTCTGGGCGCTGCGCGGCGGGGGCGGCGAGCACGCGATCGTCACCGCCCTGCACATCGGCCTGATCCCGCTGGCGGAGGTCTACGCCGGCACCCTGATCCTGCCCGCGGAGGCCGGCGCCGCGGCGATCCGCGGCTACCGCGACTGGGCCGCGGGGGTGGACGAGAACGTCAGCTCCACGATCCGCTTTTTGCGCCCGCCGCCCGTGCCCGACGTCCCCGAGCCGCTGCGCGGGCGGCCGCTGCTGACGATCGGCGTCACGTGCATCGGCGACCGGGATCGGGGCGAGGCGACGGTGGCGCCGCTGCGCGATCTCGCCGAGCCGATCATGGACATGATCGGCCCCATCCCGACAGCGGCGCTGTCGCGCATCAACATGGACCCCGAGCAGCCCACGCCCGGCATCGGCCACCACGCGCTCCTGGCGGAGTTGCCCGACGAGGCGATCGACGCGTTCGTCGGCGTCGCCGGCCCCGAAGCCGGCAGCTCGCTGCTGCTCGCCGAAATGCGCCAGCTCGGCGGCGCCTTCGCGCGCGAGCCGGAGGACGCCGGGGCGCTCGCGAAGCTCGACGGCGCCTTCCTGCTGAACGGGATCGGCGTGCCGATGCCGCCCGCGACGCCTGAGGGGGTCGGCGCCGACCTCGACCGCCTCGTCGAGGCGATGGGCCCGTGGCACCAGGACGGGCGGTACTTCAACTTCGCCGAGCGCCCCTGTGACGTCGACGCGATCCTGCCGCCCGAGACCTGCGCGCGGCTACGCGAGGTCAAGCGCGCCTGGGACCCCGACGGGCTGATCCGCGCCAACCACGTGCTCGCGGGCGCAAGCGCCTGAGGCCACCGCCGGCCTGGCCGTCCTGGAGGCGGCGTGTCGCGATTCGCGAACCGCTCAGCCGCAGTGCAGTTGCGCGAGGCTCCGCTGGACCTGCGCTTTCACCTGCGCGTCGACGTCGGCGACCTGATCCGCCGGCGGCGGCTTCACCGCGGGCTGGGGCCCGTAGCCGTAGAGGTCCATAGAGAGCGAGTCCTGCAGGCGCCCCTCCGGCGTGCAGGCCGGGAACGTGAACGAGATGCGCGTTACGCGCCCGCCGCCGACCCATACGTCCATCGGCAAGGTCTTCGCGCCCGTGATCCGTTCGAGCAGCTTCCCGGCGCGCCGGCCCGCGGCCCGCTGCGAGGGCGGCACCGCCGAGACGAAGCGCCCGAGATAGATCACCGCGTGGTAGCGGGTCGAGTCCACGCCGCGCACCTGCTCCTCGCCCACGCGCGTGACCGTGCCCGCCGCCCGCAGGTAGCTCAGCACTTCGGCCGGGTTCGAGGAGCCCGCGCCGAACGAGTTGCTGCCCAGTGACTGGCTGAAGGTGCTCAGATCGATGCGCAGCCACGGCTTGCCGTGCGTCAGGCGCGAGCTCGCCGCGCTCGGCGTGCGCACGTAGAGATAGGGCTTGTCGATCACCTCTTCGACCTTCGTGCCCTCCACTTCCACGCCGGCCGTGCCCTGCGAGCCACCCTCGGCGATCGTGCCGCCGCCCTGACCCGTCGCGCTCTTGCCGGCGAGGCTCACCGACGTCGTCAGCGCGAACTTGTAGCCCGGGACCTGTTCGGTCGTGTAGGCCGCGCGGGTCACCGCCGCGAGGTAGTCGGGCGTGGCCGACGGAGAGGCCACCCCGTGGTCGCTGCCGCAGCCCGCCGCGAGCGTCGCCGCCGAGAGCAGTGCCGCCGTGCCGATCGCGGTGGTCCGGGCCTTTGCCACGCGCATATACATATCCGCTTCGCCGGAAATACCCCGCATCCGGCCGCGCTACGCGCCGGAGCGCAGGGAGGGCCGCATGCGGCCACTACTGTAGGAACACGCCAGGGAGGGCCGCGCTCGCGGGCTCCCGGCGGCGACCGGATGACGACGACCTCGACCGACAAAGAGCGCACGCACCCCACGGTGATCCTCGTGGTGCTGTCGCTCGCGGGCGTCGCCTACGCGATGCTCAGCTCCTCCGTCGTCCCGGCCCTGCCGACGATGCAGCGCGCGCTCCACACCAGCGAGGACGGCATCACCTGGCTCTTGACCGCCTACCTGCTGTCGGCCTCCGTCGGCACCGCGATCCTCGGCCGGCTCGGCGACATGTACGGCAAGGAGCGGCTGCTGCTGGTGACGCTCGTGATCCTCGGCGCCGGGACGCTGCTGGCCGCGGTCTCCAGCTCGCTCGGCGTGATCATCGTCGCGCGCTTCATCCAGGGCGCAAGCGGCGGCATCTTCCCGCTCGCCTTCGGGATCGTGCGCGACGAGTTCCCGCGCGAGAAGGTCGCCGGGAGCATCGGGCTGCTGTCTGCGATCCTCGGCGTCGGCGCCGGCGTCGGGATCGTGCTCTCGGGCGTGATCGTCGAGCACCTCAACTACCACTGGCTGTTCTGGTTCCCGCTGCTGGCGACGGTGGTCGCGATCTTCGCCACCTGGCGCTTCATCCCCGAGTCGCCCGTGCGCGTGCCCGGCAAAGTCAACTGGCTCGCCGCGGCGCTGATGACGGTCGGGATCTCGATGGTGCTGCTCGCCATCTCGGAGACCACCACCTGGGGCTGGGGGTCGGTCAAGACGCTCGCGCTGCTCGCCGGCGGGATCGTCGTGACGCTGATCTGGATCGCCGTCGAGGTGCGCAGCGCCTCGCCGCTGATCGACATGACGATGATGCGCATCCGCGGCGTCTGGACCACGAACCTCGCGGCGTTCCTGCTCGGCGCCGGCATGTACGCGTCGTTCATCGTGCTGCCGCAGTTCGCGCAACTGCCGAAGAGCACCGGCTTCGGCTTCGGCGCCTCCGTCGTCGTCTCGGGCCTGTACCTGCTGCCCTCGACGATCGGCATGACGATCCTCGGCATCTACGCCGGCCGGATCTCCGCGCGCTTCGGCTCGCGCGCCGCGCTGCTCGCCGGCACCGCCTTCACCACCGCCTCCTTTGCGCTGCTGTCGATCACCCACAGCCACCCCTACGACCTGCTCGTCGCGGCGGGGCTGCTCGGCGTCGGCATCGGGCTGGCCTTCGCCGCGCTCGGCAACCTGATCGTGCAGGCGGTCTCAAGCCACCAGACCGGCGTCGCCAGCGGGATGAACACCGTGATGCGAACGCTCGGCGGCGCGCTCGGCGGGCAGCTCTCGGCCACCTTCATCGCCGACCACACCGCGCACGGCCAGCCCACCGTCACCGGCTTCACGCTGACGTTCGTGATGGCGACCGGCTTCCTCGTCGTGTGCCTGCTCGCCTGCTCGCTCGTCCCGCGCGAGCGCGACGGCGCGCCGGAGGAGACGCCCGCGGTAGCCGCCGGCGTCGAGGAGCAGGTCGCGCGGGTCGGCGCGGCCGCCGACTAGCTAAGCAGTCGCGACCGGAGTGCTCGCCGGCTCGGCGGGAGCCGGCTCGCCGCCGTCGCTCGCCTGCTCGGCCTTGCCGCCCGGCAGCGCCTTCACCGCGACGATGAAGGCCAGCGCCATCGCGCCCGCCATGCCGTACACCACCGTCTGCGTGGCGTGCGCGAAGCCGAGCTGCACCTGATGGGTCAGCGCGTCAGAGCCGCCCCGGCGCGCGCCGCCGCCACCGCCGCCCGAAGCGCTCGCGACGCTGTGCGCGATTCGTTCCGCCGTGGCCGCCGGCACGTGTTTGCTGATCAGGCCGTCCTTCACGTGCGAGACCGTTTCGGTGATCAGGATCGAGCCCAGCACCGCGAGGCCCAGGCTGCCGCCGAAGTTGCGCACCGTCTGCGTCAGGCCCGTGACCGCGCCGTAGGTCGCTTTCGCCGCGCGGTTCAGCGCGTCGGTGCTGACGGGGCCCAGCACGAGACCGACGCCGAGACCCGCGATCGCCAGGTAGTACCACTGCGAGCTGAACGAGAGCTTGTCGAGGCTTTCGCCCCACAGCCAGAAGCCCACCGCCGCCACCGCGCAGCCCGGCACGACACTCGGCCGCGCGCCCTGGTTGTCGAGGATGCGCCCGCCGTTCTGCGCCCCGACCGTGAAGCCGCCGAAGAACACCAGCAGCACCAGGCCGGCATCGCCCGCCGATTCGCCCAGCGCGATCTGCGCGTAGAGGCTCGCGAAGAAGAACAGCGGCACGAAGCAGATCGACAGCAGGAACAGCACCACGTTGTCGACCATGAAGCCGCGATCAGCGAACAGCCGCATCGGCACCAGCGGGTCCTCGATCCGCAGCTCGTAGCGCACGAACGCCACGAGGATCGCGAGGCCCACGACCAGGCAAGCCCACGTCGCGACGCTGTCCCAGCCCCACACGCTCGCCTGCTGGAGGCCCAGCACCGCAATCGCCATGCCGATGCTGACGAGCACCGCACCGCGGCCGTCGATTCGCGACGGGCTGCGTTCCTCCGTCGGTTTCGAGATCGCGATCAGCACCAGCGCGATGATCGCCACGGGGATGTTCACCCAGAAGATCGCGCGCCAGGTCCATTCGGTCAGGTAGCCGCCTGCGATCGGCCCCACCGCCGTGAGCCCGCCCGTGACCGAGAAGAACACCGCGAGCGCCTTGCCGCGCCCGGAGACGTCGTAGCTCGAAACGACGATCGCCAGCGCCGCCGGGAACAGCACCGCCGCGGAGGCGCCCTGCAGCGCGCGGAACACGATCATCCACGTCTCGCCCAGGTCGCCCGTCGGCGTGGCGCCGCACAGCGCCGAGCACGTCGCGAACGAGATCACGCCGATCGTCACCATGCGACGCGGCCCGTAGACGTCCGCCACCTTGCCACCCAGCGCGAACAGCGCCGAGAGCGCGAGCAGGTAGGCGTTCACGATCCACTGCGAGCCCGTGCTCGACAGGTGCAGGTCGTGCTGCAGGTCCGGCACCGCGAGCGCCACGATCGTCTGATCGATGAACAGCATCGCGACCGCGAAGATCATCGCGGCGAGGACGAGTTTCTGGCGCTGACTCTGCATCGTGCTCCCCTGTGGGTTGGCCGTTTGCTCCGTGTCAGATCGGCGCGGGAGCGCCGCTACTTGACCACCTGACTAGTTACTGCACGGGTCGTTGCTCTCCTGCCGTGCCGCCACGGCGACATTCCGGGGTGCGTCAGGCCGCGATGCCCGCCGCGTCGAGCAGCGCCTGCGACTCGGTCTCGATCGCCTCGGCCATCACGTGCAACTGGTCGACCAGGTGCGGGTCAGCGCACAGCCCGAAGCAGAGCAGACCCGCCAGCGACATCGCCGAGACGCGCAGCGCGTGGTGTTCGCCGATCTCCGCCAGCGAGTGCAGCCGCGTGACGCCGCTGCCCAGCACGCTCACCGGCTCGCGCGGGCCGGGCACGTTCGAGACGCTGAGCGCGAAGCGGCGCGGGTTGCGCTCGATGCGGGTGACGAAGTGCTCCAGCGGCGGCACCCCCGCCAGCTCCCGCAGCAGGTGCTCGCGGTACTGGGCGTCGTGGTCCTGCTTGCGCTCGCGCGTCGCCGCGTGCGCCAGGCGCAGGCGAGCCACGCAGTCCGGCTCGTTCATCGGCAGCCCCAGCGAGAAGAACGAGTCGTGGTTCGCCACGGCGTCGCCCTCGTGGTGCAGGCTGACCGGTACCTGCAGGCGCAGCGTGCCCAGCTCGCCGTGGCGCAGCGCCACCCAGCGCCCCACCGCGCCCGCGACGATCGCCAGCACCGCGTCGTTTACCGTCGCCCCGTCCAGCTCCTTCGCCGCCTCGTGCAGCGCCGGCAGCGGCACCGCCGCGAAGGCGACCTCGCGCCGCGTGCCGATCGTCCCGTCGAACGGCGAGCGGCACTCGCCGCGCGCGTACTCGCGGCGCAGGAACCCCGCCAGGTGCGCGCGCCGGCGGCCTTCGTCCGCCGCGTGCGCGGCGTGCGCCTGGCGCGGGGACATCGCCGCCTCCGCGCTCTCGTCCCACAGCAGCATGCGCGCGTAGCGAGCCGAGGCCGTGCCGTCCGCGAGCGCGTGGTGGATGCGCCAGATCAGCGCCGCGCCGCCGTCCTGCAACGGCGCCACGTCGATCCGCCACAGCGGCCGCGAGCGGTCCAGGCGCTGCTCGAACAGCCCCGCTACCAGCGCCGGCAGCCCCGCTTGGTCGACCGGCCGCTCGACCTCCGCCGCGACGACGTGCTCGGTGACGTCGAAGGCCTCGTCGTCGACCCAGGCGGGGGCGTGCGCCGTGCCGCCGAGCTTGCGCGTCAGCGCCGGCGCCAGCTCGATCCGCTCCGTGAACCGCGCGCGCAGGCGCTCGACGTCGAACGCCTCCGCCTCGTCGGGGGCCAGGCGCACGATCTTGCAGGTGTGCCCCGCGATCGTGCGGCACTCCAGCTCGAGGATCGCGCGGTCCTCCGCCGCCAGGGGAGTCGGCTCCATGCCCTCATTCTCGGTCACCGGGGCGATGCCCTGAAGCCCGCGCTTCCTGGATCGATTGCCGGGCCCGTGCGCCGAAGCCTGCGGCTCGCCGCCGGCTAGAGCCAGTCGCGGCGGCGGAA
Source organism: Solirubrobacteraceae bacterium (assembly GCA_035508515.1). Classification (GTDB taxonomy): domain Bacteria; phylum Actinomycetota; class Thermoleophilia; order Solirubrobacterales; family Solirubrobacteraceae; genus Palsa-744. Next base: position 29,000 of record DATJMW010000040.1, read on the forward strand.
GGACCAGTACAGCAGCACCGAGATCACGACGATCAGCGCCGAGGAGAACCAGAATCCCCAGTGCGCCGCGAAGCCCGGGTAGGGGACGTTCTGCCCGTAGAAGCCCGTGATCGCGGTGGGCACCGCGATGATCGCCGCCCAGCTCGTCACCTTCTTCATCGCCAGGTTCATGCGGTTGCCCTGGATCGCGATGTTCGTCTCGAGGATCGTCGTCACGAGGTCGCGCAGCGACTCGGTCCAGTCGGTCGCGCGCATCACGTGGTCGTACACGTCCTGGTAGTAGGGCGCCATCCCCTGGTCGATCACGTGCAGGTCGCGGCGCATCAGCGAGTTCACCACCTCGCGCATCGGCAGCACCAGGCGGCGCAGCAGCACGAGGCTCTTGCGCAGCTCGAACGAGCGGCGCTGCACTTCGGCTTCATGCGGCCTGTCGTCCTCGAAGAGCAGGTCCTCCAGCGCCTCGATCTCGCTGTCGAGCGACTGCACCGTTTCGAAGTGGCCGTCCACGACGTCGTCGAGCAGGCCCCACAGCAGGAACGAGACGCCGTGGCCGGCGAGGTCCTTCGATTCGTCCCAGCGTTCCAGCACGCCGGCGATGTCCACGCCCTCGTCCTTGCGCACCGTCACGAGCGCCTTCGGCGTCACGAACACGCCGATCTCGCTCGGTTGCAGCTCTCCGGACTCCACGTCCAGCTTCAGCGCGTAGGCGCTCATGAACAGGTGCGACTCGTAGCGGTCGAGCTTCGGGCGCTGGTGCTCCTGCACGGCGTCCTCCACCGCCAGCGGGTGCAGCCCCAGCTCGTCGGCGATCGTCGCCAGCTCCTCGCGCGTCGGCTCGCAGTAGTCCAGCCACACGCAGGCGTCGTGCTCCTTGATGTACTCGGAGATGTCCTTCACCGGGAAGTCCTCCAGCGCCAGCTCGCCGCCCCGGTAGAGCCTCGTGTGCGACATGCGCGCAAGATACGGGCGCGGGCGGATCGCCCCGTGGGCGTGCTCAGCGCTTGACGGTGAACGCGTGCGTCACGCGCAGCGAGGCGGCGCCGCTCGGAGCGAGCACGCCCTTCGCCGTGAGCTTGAGCGGCTTGGTCGCGGCGGCGAGCAGCTTGCGGCCCTTCGCCGTGAGCTTCAGCGTCAGCTTCACGACGCCGCTCGCCTTCGTGCTGACCTTGCCGGAAGCCACCAGCACCGGCTTCGCGCGTGACAGGTGGGCCCCCTTCGGCACCTGGTACCAGGAGACCGACAGGCGCCCGACGGCGAGCGAGTTGAACGACACCGAATAGCCGTGGTGCTTCAGCAGCGCGGCGATCTTCGCGTTGCTGCCACGCGGCAGCAGCAGGCGCCCGAGCAGCGCCTTCAGCTGCACGGTCGTGGCGCCCTGCGCCGTCGCGGCGAGCACGCCCGTGGCCGGCGGCTTGGCGACGACCACCGCGGAGGCCGGCGAGAACAAGGGCGCCCCTTCGCCGAAGGCGTTCACGGCTTTCTCGCGGATCCTGATCGTGTGCCCGACGTCGGCCGCGCTCAGCGTGTACGTGGGCGTCGAGGCGACCGTGTGGCAGCTCGTGATCGCGCCAGTGGCGTCGCATTGGCCCCATTCGTCGGTGACGGTCGTCGGCGCGCCGGACCAGGTGCCGCGCAGCATCGAGAGCGTCTGGCCTTCGACGGCGCCGCCGACGATCGCGGGTCTCAGGAGCGCGCTGGGCCGCAGGGCTTCGCTCGGCACTACTTTGCCGGGTTCTTCTTCGAACGGTTCTTCGGCGGGCGTTTCGACCAGGCCGGCGTCGATCCCCGTGGCGGCCGCACCCGGGGTGACTTCGACCGGGTCGGCTTCGGCGGCGAGCTTCTTGCCGTCGTAGAACTGCGCCAGATACGGCGTCCCGCCTTCGACGGGGATGAAGTGGACGGTGTAGCCGCCGGCGGCGAGGCGCTTCAGCGCGTACCGGCCCGTCGCTTCGGTGAAGGCGCAGGGTTCGCCTTCGACGGCTGGGCTCGTGGCACACACGAGCACCCCCGCCAAGGGGGCTTTGCTCTTCGCGTCCGTGACCGTCCCTTCGATCGTGCCACCGGCAGCGAGCACCGCGTTCACGCCTTTCGCGGCTTCGCCCCCCGCCGTCACCGCCACCGGCTTCGCCAGCGCGCGCGTCAAGGCGCCTTCGTAGTACTGCTGGGCGTAGTCGAGTTCGCTTCCGAGCGGCAGCGAGAACTTCACCTTGTATTCATCGCTGGCGAGGCCCGCGATCGTGTATTCGCCGGCGACGTCCGTCAGCGTGCAGACTTCCTGCCCCGAAGCCTGAACGCTCGTGGCGCAGACTTCGATCCCCTGGACGGGTTTGCCTTCGCCTTCGGTGACGAGACCCTGAACTCTTCCCCCGGGCGCGAGCTTCGCGTCGATCCCGGGGGTCGGGACGCCTTCGTTGACGAGGACCGGCTCGGCTTCTTCGCGTTTGGCCTTGCCTTCGTAGAACTGGTCCTGGTAGTTGAGCGTGCTGCCTTCGGCGAGCTTGAACTCCACGTCGTACTGACCGGGTGCGAGTTCTGCGATCGAGTATTCGCCGGTTGCGTTCGTGGTCGCGCAGGTTGGCACGGACGCCGCTTCGTGCACCGTGGCGCACACTTCGATGCCTTCCAGCGCCGCTTCGGTGTCGGCGCCTGTGACCGTCCCGGAGATCGACCCTCCTGTCGCGGCGCCGGCCACCGCGGGGGCGAGCGTCGCGAAGCAGGCCGCGAGCGCGACGGCGAGCGCGAATTGCGGCACGGATCGTGACCGTGCGCGCAACGCGCCTGCTCGATGTCGCGATCTCATTGCATCCATCCCTGGTCAAGCGGCGGCCCGGAGAGCATCGGGCCACCGCGAGGGAGGCTACAGCAGCATCGCGCGCAGACCAACCGCTGCACGACGGTGCACGACGCCGCCCGGGCCGCGGCTGCCCCCCGGGCCGCGGCTCGCGGCCCGGGCGGTGTCTCGTTCCGAATCGCCGGCCTGCGCGCGTCCGGCTCAGCGACGCACGTGGCGCGAGCGATGCCGCCGCGAGAACTTCGCGTTCCCATGGCCGCCCTGGTAGCGGCTGCCGTGGCCGGGCCAGCGCCCGTGGCCTCCGTGACCGGGGCCGCCCTGCCCACCGCTGCCGCCGCTGCCGGGGCTCCACGGCTGCAAGTAGGCGCGGTAGGTGTTCACGCCGGTGGGGAACCTGGCGTTGAACAGCAGGTCGCCCGCGGAGTCGTACTCGGAGAAGTACGGCAGCGAGCCCCAGCCGACGAGCAGGTTGCCGTCGCCGGTCGTCTGGGCGTTGCCCTGGGAGGGCGCGGTCAGCGCCTCCGGCTGGTTGTAGGACTGAAGCAGCGTCGCGGTGTGCGCGCGCTCGTCGAGCTTGAAGCGCACCGCGCGGCTGAGGCCGAGCTCGGCCGTCGGGTCGACGCCGGTGTTCGCGACGCCGGCCGCCTCGTTGTCGAACACGGTGTAGACGTCGTTGCCCAGCGCCTCGGGATCGTGCTGCCAGGCGAACAGCTCGCCCGCGTTGTTGAGCTTCTGGCCGGGCGCGGCCTGCAGCGTGAAGCTGCTCGCCTTGCCCCCCAGCTGCCAGATGACGTTGCCGCTGTGGCGGCTCACCTTGTACGTCGTCCACGTGTCGCGGGCGTCGATCAGCAGGTTGCCGTCGGTGTCGAGGTGCACGGCGTTGATGTGGAACCAGTCCCAAGGTGTGCTCGGCGAGGCGGGCAGCGGCTGCTCGCTTTGCGAGTAGGGCACGTGGTCGGAGGCCTTCCACTGGAACAGGACTTTGCCCGAGGGGATGTCGATCTCCTGGACGATGCCGTCGATCACGGCCTGGTTCGACGGGCCGCCGGTGCCCGACAGGTCGGCCGTGCCGGTTGCGTAGGAGAGGACCAGCGCCGTGTTCTGGGGCGTGATCAGGAACTCGTGGCCGTCGGCGCTGTAGCCGTTGCCGGCGTTGACGGTCGCGATCTGCTGGTAGTGGGAGTTGTAGATGTAGTCGGTGCCTTTCGCGAGGCCACCGAGCCCGGTGCCCTGCCACCAGGTCAGCACCGGCTGCCCGCGGTAGGTCTGCGTGCGGAAGTCGGAGGCCTCCTGGCCCGCGGGCACCGCCTGGAACCAGACGACGTTGCCCTGCTGGTCGAGGATCTCGGGGCCGTTTGCGTACGTGTCGGTGCCGCCGAAGGGCGAGATGAAGAAGTCGCCGTGGCCGACGTTGCCCTCGGTGAGAATCGTCACGGGCGGCGGCGAGGTCGGGGTGTCCGCAAGCGCGGAGGAGGCGGGCAGCGCGCCGGAGGCAAGCCCGGCGACGAACGTGGCGATCACCGCGGCGCTCGTTCGCCGCCAGCGCTGCGCCGTTCTGCTGGTGGGACTGGGGATGGGGATCTGGGGCATCGGGCTTGATTCCTTTCTTGCTGCTGGGTGCGGTTTCGGTGGGGATCGTGGGGAGGGCGCCGCGCCTTGCGGACGACCCGGCGCAACTACGCTAGAAGAAACCTCCATAATTTCAACTGTATTTGTGATGTTTATGTTTTCAGGCGATCTTTCGAGGCGTACCCGAGCGCGGCCGCGGCTCCCCTAAGCTCCCCGGCAGTGACCCCGCAGCCGATCAGCGACGCCCTCGCGGCGAGGATGCGCGAGCCGGAGGCCGTGCTCGAATGGATCGAGCCGGGGATGGACGTGATCGTTGGCCAGGCCAACGCCGAACCGAAGCGCACGATCGATGCGATCGAGGCCGCGGCGGAGGCCGGGCGCGAGGGCGAAGGCGGCGTCCGCGACGTGCGCCTGCACCAGATGCTGCCGCTGCGCCCGCGCCGCTACATCGACGGCGAGCTGCCGGGGCTGCGTCATGTCGCGTGGTTCCTCTCTCCGCACAGCCGCGCGGCGTTTCATCGCGGCGACTGCGACCTGGTGCCGAACTCGTTCAGCGACATGCCGCGCCTGATGCGCCAGACGCTCGCGCCGCGGCTCGTGCTGACGGCGGTCTCGCCGCCGGACCGCCACGGCTACTTCTCGCTCGGCCCGCACGCCGAGTACACGGCGGCGTTCATCGGGGAGGTCCCCTTCTTCGTGGAGGTCAACCCCAGCGTGCCGCGCACCTACGGCGCGAACCAGCTGCACGTCTCCGACGTGGTGGGCTGGTGCGAAGCGGACACGCCGCTTGAGGAGCTGGCGCCGCCGAGCGCCGCGGAGCGCGACCGCAAGATCGCCTCGCTGGTGGCGGAGCGGATCCCCGACGGGGCGACGCTCCAGGCGGGGATCGGCGCGGCGCCCGACCTCGTGCTGGGGATGCTGAAGGAGCACCGCGAGCTCGGCGCGCACACCGAGCTGTTCGGCGACGGCTTCGTGGAGCTGGTCGAATGCGGCGCGCTGACCGGCACGCGCAAGCGCACCCATCGCAACAAGGTCGTGACGACCACGGCGCTCGGCTCACGCCGGCTGTACGAGTTCGTGGCGGACAACCCGGGCGTGGAGTTCCACCCCGTCGACTACACGAACGACCCGACCGTGATTGCGCGCGAGCCGCTGATGACGGCGATCAACGCGACGCTGGAGGTCGACTTCCTCGGCCAGTGCGCCTCGGAGTCGCTCGGCAGCGAGTACTGGTCCTCCTCCGGCGGCCAGCCGGACTATGCGCGCGGGGCGGTGATGGCCGAGCAGGGCCAGGCATTCATCGTGCTGCACTCGAGCACCGCGGACGACTCGATCTCGCGGATCGTCCCGCAGCTGCACCCGGGAGCGGCGGTGACGACGTTCAAGAACGTCGTCGACAAGGTCGTCACCGAGTTCGGGGTCGCGGAGCTGCGCGGCAGCTCGATCGCCGAGCGCACGCGCCGGCTGATCGCGATCGCGCACCCGAACTTCCGCGACGAACTGGCGGCTCGTGCGCGCGAGCTGGGCTACCTGACCTGAGGCGCGGCGCGGCGCTCGGCGGTGGCGGTTGCCCCCCGGCGCAGCGCTCAGGCGGTGGTGGGCTGCTCTTCCTCGCCGCGCCCGTCGAGCAGGCGCACGACGCTCTGGGACTGCTCGTCGCGCGTGAGCTGGGTATCGCTGAGCGGCCCCAGCACGCCGCGCAGGACCGACATCAGCGCCCATCGGCGCGGGCAGAAGATTTGTGGGCGGCGCCGCTCGATGCCGCTGACGATCGCCTCGCCGGCGGCGCTCGCGGGCACGCGCTTGCGCAGCGGGCGCGGGAGCCGCTGGAACAGCGTCGAGGCCAGCGGGTCGCCGTCGATCGCACCGTGGACCATCTCGGTCTCGATGAAGCCGAAGTAGGCGACGCTCGCCCCGGCGCCGTGCTGGGCGAGCTCGACGCGCAGCGCGCGCCCCAGCTGCTCGACGGCGGCCTTGCTCATCGCGTATGGCGTCGCACCGGCGCCGTTGATGAAGGCATAGATCGAGGCGATCACCACGACGTGCCCGGAGCGGGCGACGATCTCCGGCAGCGCGGCCTGGACCGTGCGGGCGACGCCCAGGACGTTGACGTCCAGCACGCGCTCGAAGCTCTCGGGGGCCATCGCGTTGAGCGTGGCGATGCGCGGCGCGACGCCCGCGTTGGCGACGACGACGTCGAGGCTCCCGAAGCGCTCGACGGTCATGGCGACCGCGCGCTGCATCGCGGCGCGATCGGTGACGTCGGCGGCGAGGCCGAGGGCGTCCGTCGCGTGCAGCTCGCCCGCGGCGCGCTGCACGGCCTCTTCGTGCAGGTCCACGATCGCCACGCGCGCGCCGCGGGCGAGCAGCGTGCGAGCCGTCGCGAAGCCGATCCCCCGTGCGCCGCCCGTCACGAGCGCGGTCTTCCCCTGCAATGAGAACGCCGCCATTCGGGGCACTCTGTCAGACCGGGTGCCCCGGCGCGGCGACGCGACAGCGATTGGACCCCCCGATGCTTGTGTGGTAGAAACATCGAACGGCCTCCACGCCGTGGGGCACTTTGAGGAACGAGGGATGTGTTGTTGCAGCGGCGAACCGACTGATCGGGGACGTGTTGCACCGGGGGCGCATGGAGGCGCGCTGCCGGCAATCAGACGGCAGTGAAAGGAGATCGATGACCCGCATCAAGAGCCTGCTGCTCTCGCTGGTCGCGGCGCTCGCGTTCAACGCGGTGGCGGTGTCGGCCCAGGCGGCGAAGACCGTGGGCCCGCGCGTCGCCGAAGCCGAAGAAGCGAACAAGGAAAAGCTCGAAGAAACGCGCGAAAAGAACAAAGAAAAAGCGGAAACGATTCATGAAAAGAATCGTGAATCCGGGGAAGCGGTGCGCGAACACAACAAAGAACGGATCGAACGCACCAAGGAAAAGAACGAACAGCGCTTGAGCGAAGCCGGCGAAGGCGAACAGGAAGCGGCCGAAGCGGTGAACAAGGAAAAGCTCGAAGCCGCGCGCGAAAAGAACAAGGAACACAGCGAAAAAGCGCACGAAAGAGCGGTCGAAACGAACGAACGCGCACGCGAACGCAACGTCGAACGGATCGAACGCGTCAAGGAACAGAACGAAGCGCGGATCGAAAAGGCCGAACAGACCGAAGCCCGCGAAAAAGAACGCGCTGAAAAACGCAAACTGCTCGAAGAAGAAAAAGCCAAAAAGAAAGAAGAACGCGAAAAAGAAAAAGAAGGCGAAACGGTCTAGCGACCTCGCCTCGCCTGAGGTCTCGGGGGCGTCCGGGACTTCGGAGGCGTTCTTCTTCAGAAGCCGCGCCCGGATGGGCGCGGCTTCTTTGCGTCCGGGGCGAGGCGGCGGTGCGCGTCGCCGACGCCTGCAGGGTGTGGCGTCTGGGCGTCCGGGGCCGGCGGGCAGTCCCACCGCCGACGCCTGCGGGCACGGCTCCCGGCGTCGCGACTAGACGGTGGCCGGCCGGGGCGAGGCGACGGCGTCGTGCGACACGGCGTCCCGGTCGAGATCCCGCTGCAACCGCGGGGCGAGCCGCAGGAAAGCCGCGACGACATGCGGGTCGAAGTGGCTGCCGCTGTCCTGCTCGATCTCGGCCAGGGACCTGTCGACCGACCACGCCTCCTTGTAGGCCCGCTTCGAGCAGAGCGCGTCGTAGACATCGACCACGGCGCAGATGCGGGCGGCGAGCGGGATCTCCTCCCCCCTGAGCCCCGCCGGATAGCCGCTGCCGTCCCAGCGCTCGTGGTGGCACCTGGCGACGTCCTGGGCCATCTGCACCAACGGGTTCTCCGAGCCCGCGAGGATCTCGGCGCCGACGGTCGTGTGCGCCTTGATCACATCCCACTCCTCATCCGTGAGCGCACCCGGCTTCAGCAGGATGCTGTCGGGAATCCCGATCTTGCCGATGTCGTGCATCGCGCTGGCGTGCTGCAGGCGATCGGCCTCCGCGGCGCTCCAGCCGAGCTCCAGCGCGAGCAGGCGGCAGAGCCGGCCGATGCGGCGGACGTGCTCGCCGGTCTCGACGTCGCGCGTCTCCACCGCCTGGGCGAGCCGCTGGATCAGCTCCAGCTGGCTGGCCTGAAGCTGGCTGGCGAACGCGTTGCGCTCGATGAACGCGGCGACGTAGCTGGCGACGACGGTGCCGATCGCGCCCAGGCACCAGGCCGCGAGCGGGTAGGTCACGACAAGGACCGTGCCCGAGTCGAAGGCGAGCTGGGCGACGAGCAGATAGAGGGCCGCCAGCGCCGCCGCGAAGCCGACCGCCAGGAGCACGCGCAACCGCAGGGCGAGCAGCGGTACGACGGCGCCGGCGAGCGCGATCGCGATCAGCGCCAGCCACGACCCGGCGGGCTGGAGCGGGTTCCGATGCAGCGCGGTCCAGATCGCGTTCGCCTGGATCTCCGGTCCGGGCATCGGCGTGTCCGAGGTGATCGAGGTCTGATGCACGTCCTGCAGTGTGGGCGCCGTCGCGCCGACGACGACGATCTTGCCCCTGAAGGCCCGCGGGTCGACCTTGCCGCGCAGGACGTCGGAGAAGGAGCTGGTGGGAACGGTCCCCGGCGGGCCGCGGAAGTCGATCAGCGCCCGGTCGTGCGAGAACCGCGAGGGCGGCACCGAGATCCCGGCGACGCGGGCGGCCGCCACGGCGACGCTCTTCAGCCCCAGCAGCGAGTAGGGGTAGCGCCGGATGATCCCGCCGTCTTCGCCCGGCAGGTTCGCGGCGGCCGCGACGGCGTTCGCGCGCCTGACGTTCGCGTCTCCGCCGAGCACGTTCGTATGTCCGTGGGAGTCGACTTCGGTCGCGGCGAGCACGACGTCGCGCGCGCGGCGAATCGATTCGAACAGCGCCAAATCGTCGCGTTCGTCGGTCGGCTCGGTGAATTGGACGTCATAGACGATCGCGCGCGCGCCGTCCGCGTGCAGCCGGTCGATCACCGCGGCGTGCAGCCGTCGCGGGAAGGGCCACGGCCGCTGTAGCGCCGAGAAGGTTTCGTCGTCGATCGCGACGACCGCCACGTCGGAGGGCGAGGCGTGGTGGGCGAGGCCGAAGCGGACGTCGAGCGAGTCGTTCTCCAGGCGCGGCCAGGCTTCGGCCCAGTAGGCCACGGCGCCCACCGCGACCGCCGCGGTGGCGGCGATCGCCAGCGCGATCGCCTTGGGTGAGAGGGAGCGCAAACGCCTCATCGAGCGCTCCGCGCCTCAGGGCCTGGCGAGATAACGATGGCCCGCCGCCACCAGGACCGTGCGATGACGGCGGAGGTCGCGCACGCTGACGAGCCCGTGGCGGACGAGCGTGAGCGTTCCGTCGCAGCGATCGACCGTCTCCCAGTAGGTGCCCCGGACCGTCGCGACGCTGTTCTGCCCGCGGGTGCTGAAGTGACCGTGGTTGTCTTTCGCCCACAGGGCGCTGCCGCCGTGGCCATGGGCGCGCGACGCGAGCGAGGCCCGCGCGGCACCTGGGACCGAAGCGCGGCGCACGCAGGTCGTGGGGGTGCGAAGCGTGAAGGTCGTCTGGCCGGGCGGCGCGGTGGCCTGCGCCACACGGAACTCGCCGCCCCAGACGGTCGCGGATTGCACGTGTCCGGAACGGTCGGTCGCGGTCGAGAGCGTGATCACGCCCCTGCTCGCGTCGATCCAGGCGCCCATCGGGACGTCGCCGACATCTTCGAGCGGGCGTGGGGTCGCCTCCCCGGGCATCCGTACCAGCACGCGGCCGGCGAGGGCTCTCAGCTGCGCGCTGTGTCCCAGCGCGGGAGGCGCGACCGCGGCGGGCGGCGGCGGGTCGAGCAGGTTGGGCGGCGCGAGGCCCGCCGGGAGGGTCGGATCGAGCGGGCCGCCCGTCGGCGCGGGGCCCTGCGTGACGCCGGTGCCACTCCCGGTTTCGCCACCGGGCCCACCGCCGGTTTCGGCGCTTGGTTCGGCGGCGGTCGTGAACGTTCGATCTGCCCCGTAGGCGGTGCCTTCAGGGCAGCCGCCGCAGTTGCTGGCCACGACGCGGAAGTGGTATTCGGTGCCGGGCGTCAGGCCCGTCAAGCCCTGTTCGAGCGCGTGTTCGCTCGCGTCGGCGCCCACGCCCTGATCCGCGGCGGGGAGCTGCGCGCCGTAGCTGCTCGTGAGGCCCCAGTCGAAGTGGTAGCTCGTCGCCTGGCCCTGGGGGTTGACGAGCGCCGTCAGCGTGGCGCCCACCGGCGAGACGCCCGACGGCGCTCCGGTTAGCGCGCTCGGCGGCACCGTCGTCGTGAACGTCCTGTCGGCGCCGTAGGTGGTGCCGCTCGCGTTCGTGGCCACGGCGCGCACGTGGTAGGGCGTGCCGGGCGTCAGGCCCGCGACTTCGCCCGCGACGGGCGACGTGGTCGCGCCACTGCCCGCGGACGCCGGGGCCGACTGTGAGCCATATGCGGTCGTCGGCCCGTATTCGAAGTAGTAGCTCGTCGACTGAGCGTTCGCCCTGACCGGCGCGCTGAGGCTCGCGGTCTGCTCGCCGAGCGCCGAGACCGTCGCCTGGCCGACGATCGGCGCGACCGTGAGCCTCGCGAGCTGCCCGTGGTTGCCGTTCTCGGTGAACCAGATGTTCCCGTCGGGGCCTTCCGCGATCTGCTCGGGCTGGCTGTTCGTCGTCGGCGTCGCGAACTCGGTGATCGTGCCCGACGGCGTGATCCGCCCGATCCTGCCGGGGCCCTTGAACTCGGTGAAGTAGAGGTTCCCGTCGTCAGCAGCCGCGATGCCTTCGGGCTGGCTGTTCGTGGTCAGACCGGTGGTGAACTCGGTGATCGTGCCCGTCGGCGTGACCCGCCCGATTCGCCCGGGATCGGCCGACTCGGTGAACCACAGGTTGCCGTCGGGCCCCGCGGCGATGCCCTGGGGCTGACTGTTCGGCGTCAGGCCCGTCGAGAACTCGGTGATCGTGCCGCCGGTGGTGATCCTGCCGATCTTCGCCGGGTTCGCGCTCTCGGTGAACCACAGGTTGCCGTCGGGCCCCGCGGCGATGCCCTGGGGTTTGCTGCTGGCGCCCAGGCCGCTGCTGAAGACCGAGCCGGTTCCCGTGGGCGTGATCCGCCCGATGCCCGCGGGGTTGGAGGAGATCGTGAACCAGAGGTTGCCGTCGGGGCCGGCGGCGATCCCGGTCGGCGTGACGGTGACGAACAGGCTTTCCAGGAAGCCTTTCCCGAGCGAGAACTCTTTCACCGTGCCGGTCGGCGAGATGCGCGCGACCTTTTCTTCGCTGGGCTCCGTGAACCACAGGTTGCCGTCGGGGCCCAGGGCGATGCCTTCGGCCGTGCCGCTGACGCCGCTCTTGAATTCGGTGATCGTTCCTGCGGTCGTGCCGCGGCCGATGCCCCCGCCCCCCGCGTCCTCCGCGAACCACAGCGCGCCGTCGGGGCCGGCGACGATGCCACGAGGGCCGCGGTCATAGCTTGGGACGGGGAACTCCGTGATCGTCGGCGCCGCCAGCGCCGAGCCGGTCATCGACAGCAGCGCGAGCGTCGCCGTCAGGGCGGCCACGAGCCGCGCAGCAGTCACCATGGGGTCCGCATCGACCGCCCGCCGGGACTCCTTTAACTGCAATAAACACTGAGTTCCGAAGAGCGGAATTTGTGCTTCGGGCGGGAAGACGGCGCGGGCTGCGCTGACCGGCGTCGGTGAGCTGCGCGACAGAGCCGACGAGGGGACTCGAACCCCTGACCCCTTCATTACGAGTGAAGTGCTCTACCAGCTGAGCTACGTCGGCGCGCCTGAAGATGCTAGCGGCGGGACAAAGGCCGTGCGAGAAGAACTGCGCTCAGCCGGCGGCGGGGGCAGGCGACTCGCGACCGAGCCGCGTCAGCTCCTCGAGCAGCGACTCCCCGTGCTTCTCGCAGAAGGCCGGCCCGATCCCACGAATCTCCAGCAGCTCCCCCAGGCTCGCGGGGTGGGCGCGGAGCACGTCCTCGAGCACAGCGTTCGCCGCGACCGTGTAGGCGGGCTTCCCTTCGGCGCGCTCGTAGCGCCAAGCGCGCAGCCGCTCGAAGCGCTCCTCCTCCGCCGCGGATAGCGGCTCGCGCCCGGCGGCGCTCCCCGCCCCTCCCCCGGCCGCCCCGCGGCCTGCGCCGCCGCGGCCGGCGCGGGAGGCCCGGATCGGCGCCTGCACCGCGGCTAGCAGCGCCGCGTCGGTCGCGCACACGTCGCAGCAGCGACCGGTCGGCCGGCCGGGCTCGGCGTCGCCGAAGTGGTCGAGGATCTGGCGGCGCCGGCACGTCTCGCCGCTGGTCATGTAGCGCTCGATCGAGCGATAGGACTCCCAGCCACGGTTGCGCGAAGCCTGGATCGCGGCGCGCGCCAGGCGCGGGCTGCCCTGGCCGGTGAGCCGCACGTAGATCCCGTCGGCGCCCGCCGGTTCCAGCTCGACCGCCCCGGCGCGCTCGGCGATCGACAGCAGCACCCGCTCGCGCTCGCCCAGCTCGCCGTGGCCCACGGTCGCGACCTCGCCTTCGGCGCCGGGCTCGGCGCCGCGACGCAGGCGAGCGACGTAGCCCTTCACGTCCTCGACGCTCGTCTCGCGCTCCTTGATGAAGCGGATCAGACGGCCCAGGTCCATGCGCGCGCCGAGCAGCAGCGCGCGGGCGGGAGCGCCGTCGCGCCCGGCGCGGCCCGCCTCCTGGTAGTAGGCCTCCAGGCTGGTCGGCAGCGCCCAGTGCGCGACGGTCCGCACGTCGGCCTTGTCGACGCCCATCCCGAACGCGTTCGTCGCGACGACCACTTCGGCCCGGCCCTCCATGAACTCCTGCTGGCTCGCCCGCCGCCGCTCGGGGTCCATGCCCGCGTGGTAGGCGACCGTCGCAAGGCCCTCCTCCGCGAGGCGCTCCGCGACGGCGTCGGTGTCCTTGCGCGTCCCGCAGTAGACGATCGCGGGGCGCGCGTCCGGGTCGCCGAGCACGTGCAGCAACGCCGCCCACTTGCGCGCGACCGCGCCCTTGCCCTCGACGCTGACGACGTCGAAGGTCAGGTTCGGGCGATCGAAGCCGGAACGGATCCGGACCGGCTCGTGCAGTTCCAGGCGCGCCGCGATCTCTTCCGCGACGCGCGGCGTCGCCGTCGCCGTCGCCGCCATCACCGCCGGACGAGCAGCGGCGGGCCGGCTGCTGCGCAGCGAGGCGATCGCGCCGTGCAGGCGCAGGTAGTCGGGCCTGAAGTCGTGGCCCCACTCCGTGACGCAGTGCGCCTCGTCGACGACGAACAGCGAGACCTCGCGCCGCGCGAGCGCCGCGCGGAACGCGACCGAGGCGAAGCGCTCGGGCGCCGCGAGCACGAGCCGCGCCTCGCCGGAGGAGATCTCCGCGAGCGCGCGCTCGTTGTGCCCGTCCTCCATCCCCGACGCCAGCATCGTCGCGCTGACGCCCGCCTCGCGCATCCGCCGCCACTGGTCGGACATCAGCGCGATCAGCGGGCTGACGACCACAACCAGCCCCTCGCCCGCGAGCGCGGGGAGCTGGTAGCAGAGCGACTTGCCGCCGCCCGTCGGCATCACGACGAGGCTGTCGCGACCTTCGAGCGCGGCCTGCACCGCCTCGCGCTGGCCGGGCCTGAAGGCGTCCAGGCCGAAGCGGCGCAGCAACGCCTCCGGCGTCGCGGCCAGGTCGTCGAGCAGGGGCTCGGGCGTCGTCGTCGGGTCCACGTTTCAGACGGTACTCAGCGCTGCGGCGACGACGCTAGCGCGCGGTCCACGTCACGCGCGCCCCGCGCGCCGGGACGAGCGTGATCGCCCGACGGCGGTTCCACTCGCCACGCGAGGCCCCGCCCACCGCGCTTGGGTGCAGCTCCGAGAGCATCGTGCGCAGCATCAGCCGCATCTCCAGCTGCGCGAAGGCGGCGCCGATGCAGCGCCGGATGCCGCCGCCAAAGGGGATCCAGGCGAACGTGTCGGGCGAGTCCTCCAGGAAGCGCTCGGGGCGGAACTCCGTGGGCGCCTCATAGACACGGGCGTTGCGGTTCGTGAGGTAGATCGACGGCATCACGCGCGTGCCCGCCGGCAGACGCCAGCGACCCAGCTCGAAGTCCTCGGTCAGCATTCGCGCCACGATCGGCACCACCGGCCGTACGCGCAGCGTCTCCTGCACGACCGCGGTCATGTAGCGCTCGCCGCCTGCGTCGATCTCCTCCTGCAGGCGCGCCAGCTTGGCCGGATGGCGAACCAGACGCTCGATCGCCCAGGCCACGGAGGTCGCGGTGGTCTCGTGTCCCGCGAGCAGCAGCGTCACGAGCTCGTCGCGCAGCTCGGAGTCCTGCATCGCCTCGCCCTGCTCGTCGCGGGCCTGCATCAGCAGCGAGAGGATGTCGGTGCGCTCGGCGAGGTCCGGCTGCCGGCGCCGGCGCGCCAGCTCGTCGTAGATCACGGCGTCGAGCTCGTCCAGGGCGCGCCCGATCGCACCGGTGGGGCGCTCCAGGCTCGGCATCCGCAATGCCAGCAGCAGCAGGCGCAACGGGTGCATCGGTGCGAGCAGGCCAGAGATCGCGGAGCGCAGCCGGTCCATCCGCTCGGCTTCGACGCCGAACACCGCCCGCAGGATCACCTCGAGCGTGATCGCCTGCGTCCGGTCCCGCAGGCGCATCGGCTGCCCGAGCCGCCAACCTGCCATGTCGGCGCGCGTCGCCTCCACGATCGTCTGCTCGTACTCGCGCATCCGCTCGCCGTGGAACGGGGGCAGCAGCAGCTTGCGCTGCCGCATGTGCTCGGGCCCGGTGAGCGTGAGCACGGAGCGCTCCCCCATCACGCCGCGCACGGGCGAGTTGCCCGCGGAGGAGGGAGCGATCTCGGGAGGCGCGGTGAACACGCGCTTGACGTCCTCGGGCGCGCTCACGAGCACGAGCTGCATCCCGCTGGGCCAGAAGGTGATCGTGAACGTCTCGCCGAACTGCCGGGCGCAGCGGTCCATCACCCAGGTGGGCGCGACCGACCAGGCGAACGTCTGCACGAGCGGATGCGCCTTCGGCCCGGGGGGAAGCGCCGTGGCGGGCACAGCGCCGAACGCCGTGGCGTCGCCGGGCGGCGGCGCGATCGTGGCTGGGGCGGATGCGGGCGGCCGGGGCGCGGTCGTGGCCATCGCCACAAGCTAGCGCGCCGCGCGCGGCTTGACAGGTTGGTCCACCAGCGTCTTGGCGGCGGCGCGACCGGGCCCTGCCGTCAAGCCCCACCTGTCGTCCCGCCGTCAATCCCGCCTGACGTCCTGCTGTCGGCCCCGCCTGACGTCCTGCTGTCGGCCCCGCCTGTGTCTCACGCGGGCGTGGGGCCCGCCGCCTCAGCGGGGAATGATCCGCCGCGAGCGCGCCAGCCGGTCGCGGCGCTGCTGCTCGCGCAGCGCGGTCTCGAGCCGCTCGCGCGCGCCGGCGACATCGTCGCGCGAAAGCGTCTTGGCGCGCTTGGCGAGATAGCCGGTCAGCATCCTCGCGGGCAGCACGCGCACGCCCTTGCGGCGCGCGCCAGGGCGGTCGACCCAGGCGCGGCTGAAGACGAGCAGCGGCTCGACCCGCGTCTCGACCACGCGTTCGATCGCGTCGCGCTGGGCCTGGGCCTGGCGGATCGTCGCGCCGTGCACGCGCCCGACCCGCACGGGACCGGGGTGGCTCTTCGTCTCGACGGTGAACACGCCCGCGGGGCCGACGAGGATGTGATCGACGTTTCCGTGCCCAAGGCTCGCGTCGTGGATCACCCGCCACTCCTCGGTGTCCAGCTCCTCCAGCAGGCTGCCGACGTGCTCCTCCGCGCGCGCGCCGCGGTCGCGCCTGGCGAGCAGCGGCAGCACGTAGCGCGAGATCACGAACATGCTCGCCAGCAGCGCCAGCTCGGCGAACAGGAAGCGCAGGTCGTGTAGCCCGAAGATCCGGCCCAGGGCGGCGGTGGCCACGGCGAGCACCCCGAGCGTCACGAGCGTGCGCAGGCGCAGGCGCGTTACGGCCGCGCGGGCATGCTGCCCCGCCGTGCGCCGCGTCGCGTCGCGCCGCGTGCCGTGGGCGCCATCGCGACGCGCGAGGCGAGCTTCGGCATCGTCTAGGACGAGCATCCCTGCACCTTCCTGCCCTCCTCTTGCAAATCGCTCACTGAGTTCCTCATCGGCGGAATGCCCGCGTGGCCTGAGACGTCGGCGACACGGTCGCCTGATTCGACAATTCCCCCAAAAAGCGTGGAGCACACACGCATCTTCTAAAGCACGCCCGGGGGCCGGCCGACAGCCGAACTAACTCCTCGACACCCCCACCGACCGGACCCCGGGAGCGCGCCGCCAGGCGCCAGGCCGGCGGCGAGGAAGCGGCCCGGCTCGATGACATCGCATCCCATAAGTTCACGCCATCCCAGAGAATCGGCTCCAGCCGACGTGTGCCTGCTGCTGCGGGCGCACGCCGAGTCGCGCTGGCTCGGCAACGAGCTGGCGCCGGTCCTGCGGGAGGTAGAGCAGGGCGACTCGATCAGCGACCGGCAGCTCGGGACCGCGCTCGCCTATCTGGAGGTGCTGTGGATCGAGGCCTGCTCCCGGGCGCGCGAGACCGAGTCGGCGCGTGTCGAGCTCGACGCGCTCGGGCCCGCCGACCAGGGGCTCGCGGAGAAGGCCCGGCGCTACCACGCCGCGGTCCGGCGGCTCCGGGGCAAGGTCGAAGTCCGTGTCTGCCGGCTGCTCGTGGCGCCGGAGGAGC
The DNA here is from genome assembly GCA_035508515.1 of Solirubrobacteraceae bacterium. GTDB lineage: Bacteria > Actinomycetota > Thermoleophilia > Solirubrobacterales > Solirubrobacteraceae > Palsa-744. The sequence goes on from DATJMW010000040.1 coordinate 46,039, forward strand.
TTCCGGGCGAGGGCCTCAGGCGCCGAATCGTCCAGCGCCCGCTGCACGACCGCCCGACCGGCGCCTGACGCGGCGGATCGCATAGGCTCCCGGAGCCGTGGCGCCGCGCTTCGACCTTCAAGCCCACTCCACCCACTCCGACGGCGCGCTGGCGGCCGAAGAGGTCGTGCGCCTCGCGGGCGAGGCGGGCGTCGAGCTGCTGGCCCTGAGCGACCACGACACGGTCAGCGGGGTCGCGGAGGCGATCGAGGCGGGCGAGCGCTACGGCGTGAAGATCGTGCCTGCGGTCGAGATCTCGGCCGTGGACGGCGAGGCGCCGACGCCGCGCGAACTCCACATCCTCGGCTACAACATCGACCACACCGGGCCGCCGATGAGCGACCGGCTTGCGGACTTCCTCGCCGACCGCGAGAAACGGACGCTGCGGATGCGCGACGCGCTGCGCGAATGCGGCTTCGAGCTGGACGAAGCCGAGATCGAGCAGCGGATCGCGGAAGGCAAACCGATCGGCCGCCCGCACCTCGCGGCCGCGGTGCTGAACGCGCCGGCGAACGCGCAGCGCCTGGAGGACGAGGACATCGACGACGTCGGCTCGCTGATCCGCGGCTACCTGATCGAGGGCAAGCCGGCCTTCCGCCTGCGCGAGACGCCCACGGTGGAGGAGGCCGTCGAAGCGATCCACGACGCGGGCGGCATCGCGATCTGGGCGCACCCCTTCTGGGACATCGAAGCCGAGCAGGAAGTGCTGAGCTGCATCGACCGCTTCCGCGCGCTGGGGATCGACGGCGTCGAGGCGTTCTACGTCACGCATACCGAGCCGCAGACCCGGCTGCTGGCGGCGCGCTGCGCCGAGCTGGGTTTGCTGACGACGGGCTCCGCGGACTTCCACGGCCCGGAAAACCGGCTGTTCTCGAAGTTCATGGCGTTCGAGACCTACGACCTGGAGCCGAACCTCGGCCCGATCGCGGGCTAGCCCCGATCGCGGGTCGGCGAATCGCCAGAGCGGCTCCCGATCGCGGGCCGGCGAATCGCCACCGCGCAGCGCGGCGCGGCGCAGCCCGGCCCCGCCCGACGCGGGCCCGCCCGGCCCGGCCCGGCGGCCGAGCTAGGCGAGCAGCGACTCCAGCCGGTAGGCGAGCGCCTCGAGCGCCAGCTCCTCCGAGACATTGACCCGCAGGCGCAGGCGCGTGTCCTGCACCAGCTCGATCGCCTCGCGTAGCGCGGCGGCCGAACGCCCCTGGGCGTCCTGCTCCAGCTCGGCGCGGCGGTCGACGGCATAGATGAGCTCCCCGGCGCCTTCGCTGACGCAGAGCACGTCGCGCAGCCACAACTCCGCGAGGCGGAGGGTCAGGTCGAGCCCACGCGTGCGCTCCCGGCGCTCGCGGCGCCGCGCCGCCTCGCCGGCCTCGCGCTCGAATTTTTTGCGCTCCTTCGAGGGCACGAGCTCCAGATCGGCCTGCAAGCGCTCGCGCGCGGCCTCCCCCGCCTGCTCGCCGGCGCCGCGGGCGGCGTCGAGCATCGCCGTCCACGGGCGCTCGGCGCTGCGGGAGGCGAGCGCGGCGCGGGCGAAGCCCTCGGCGCTGGCGCGCAAGGCGGCGCCGTGCCGGCCGGCGAGCCGCGCCGCGAGCTGCGCGTCGCCGAGCGCCAGGCGGGCGCAGGCCTCCGCGGTGGCCGGCTCGACGCCGGCGATCCCGGCCGCGATCCTCTCGGGCGGCAGCGGGTCGAAGCGCACGGCCTGACAGCGCGAGACGATCGTGGCGAGCACGTCCTCGCGACGATCGCTCAGCAGCAGCAGGTGCACGTAGCCGGCGGGTTCCTCGAGCGTCTTCAGCATGCGGTTGGCCGCCTGGTCGTTCATGGTCTCGACGGCCTCGATCACGAACACGCGCCGCGCCGACTCGAAGGGCGTGTGGGTCGCCGCGGCGACGACGGGCTCCTCGATGTCCGAGACGAGCATCTCCGCCGCGCCGGAGGGCCGCACCCAGGTCAGGTCGGGGTGGGCGTCGCGCGCGACCCGCTCCGCGACGGCGGCGGGGTCGTCGTCGGCTCCGGCGAGCAGCGCCGCGGCGAAGGCGCGCGCGGCGGCGCGCTTGCCGGTGCCGGGCGGCCCGTGGAACAGGTATGCGTGCGAGGGGCTGCCCTGCGGGCCGAGCACAGGCTCGAGGACGGCGCGGGCGTGCGGGTGCGCCTCGATCTCCGCAAGCTGAACGCGCTCGGCCGTCTGCACGGCGACCATCGTAGGGCGATACCGTGCCCCGGTGGCGCGCGGCAGCCTGATCACGATCGAGGGCGTCGACGGCGCCGGCAAGTCCACGCTGGCGCGCGCGCTGGTGGACGCGCTGTCGGGCGCCGGGCACGAGGTGGAGCTGCTGCGCGAGCCGGGCGGGGTCGACCTGTCGGAGCGCCTGCGCGGGCTGGTGAAAGACCCCGGGCTGCGGGTGTCCCCGCGCGCGGAGGCGCTGCTGTTCGCAGCTGCACGCGCGCAGCTGGTCGCCGAGCGGGTGCGACCGCTGCTGGAGACCGGCGTCACGGTGCTGCTCGACCGCTACGTCGACTCCTCGCTGGCCTACCAGGGCGCCGCGCGTGAGCTGGGCGTCGGCGCGGTGCGGGAGATCAACGACTTCGCCACCGGCGGGCTGTCGCCCGACCGGACGCTGCTGCTGAAGCTCGATCCTGCCGTGGGGCGCGCGCGCCACGCGGAGCGGCTCGGTCGTCCGCCGGACCGCTTCGAGCGCGAGGACGAGCGGTTCTTCGGGCGGATCGCCGCGGCCTACGACGAGCTCGCGGCCTCCGAGCCCGACCGGGTGCGGGTGCTCGACGCGAGCTTCACCCCCGCGACGGTCCTCTCGGACGCGCTGGAAGCGCTGCGCGACCTGCCCTCGCTTGCCGCCTCCGGGCGCGGCTAGCATTCGCGGCGTGCCGCGCATGCGCACCCTCCCGATCGTGCTCGCAGTCCTGGCCTTGGGCGCGGGGGACGCAGCCGCGGCGGTCGGCACCGCGACCAGGCCCTCGGGCGGCGGGGCGGCCTCGCCAACCACCACCTATGCGCCGCCAGGCGCGACGAACACCTCGGCGCCCGCGGCGGGCGGTGGCGGCACCACAGGCGCACCGGCCGGCACGAGCGTCCCGCAGCCGTCCGGCACGACGCCGGCGATCACGCCGACCGCGACGGCGACGCCGAGCACACCCGCGGCGACGGCGCCAACGGCGAGCACGCCCGCCACAAGCACCCCGCAAGCGCAGACGCGCGGAACGCTGACGCTCACGCAGCCGGGCGCGGGGAAGGCGAACAAGGCCCAGGGCGACAGCGGCCTGTCGACGGGCGCGATCGTGATCGCGGCGCTCGCGGCGCTGCTGGTGCTGGCCTGCGTCGCCTGGGCGCTTGCCCGGCGGCGGGCGTTCGAGCCGCACTGGCTGCTTTCGCTGCGCCACGCGATGGCGGAGGCGGGCTTTCGCGCCTCGGCGACCTGGTCGGAATTTGCGGACTGGGCGCGGCTAGGCCGCTGATCGACGAAAACCCCGATTTTCCGGGGCTTTTCGTATGTGGAGAGGCGGGGTCGACGGCCCCAAGGTAGTAAAATAGAAGGCTCCCCAGCGCTGTTCCGCACGTCGTGCGGACACCCCGTTCCGTCCGGCCCGAGCGCCACGATGCTTGACCCCCGATCAACAGCTCGATGGCCGCCCGCACAGCCGGCGCAGCAGAGGAGGAAGGTCCGATGAACGAGGCTCCGCACCCCACAATCCCGAACGTGACGGCACCCGGCGAAGCGCTGGAGATCAAGCGTTTCTTCTCGACGCCGGGAACCCATCCGTTCGACGCGGTGGAGTGGGAGCGGCGCGACGCGCGCATCGGCCACGGCGAGCAGGTCGCCTTCGAGCAGGCGGGCGTCGAGTTCCCGAAGAGCTGGTCGCAGAACGCGACGAACATCGTCAGCCAGAAGTACTTCCGCGGTCAGCTGGGCAGCCCGTCGCGCGAGAGCTCGGTCAAGCAGATGATCGCCCGCGTGGCGGGCACGATCGCGAGCTGGGGGAACGAGCGCGGCTACTTCGCTAGCGACGAGGACGCGGAGGCCTTCGAGCACGAGCTGACGCACATCCTGCTGCACCAGATGGCGGCGTTCAACTCGCCGGTCTGGTTCAACGTCGGCTTCGAGGAGCGCCCGCAGTGCAGCGCCTGCTTCATCCTGAGCGTCAACGACACGATGGAGTCAATCCTGGACTGGAACACCCGGGAGGGGAACATCTTCCGCGGCGGCTCCGGCTCGGGCATCAACCTGTCGAAGATCCGCGGCTCGATGGAGCCGCTGGCGAAGGGCGGCACGGCCTCGGGCCCGGTCTCGTTCATGCGCGGCGCGGACTCGTGGGCGGGCACGATCAAGTCCGGCGGCAAGACGCGGCGCGCGGCGAAGATGGTGGTGCTGGACGTGGACCACCCGGACATCCGCGAGTTCATCTGGTGCAAGGCGAAGGAGGAGGACAAGGCGGCGGCGCTGCGCGACGCGGGTTTCGACATGTCGATCGACGGCGACGGCTTCTTCTCGATCCAGTACCAGAACGCGAACAACTCGGTGCGCGTGACGGACGAGTTCATGCAGGCGGTCGAGGAGGGCCGCGACTGGCGCCTGACAGCGCGCACGACGGGCGAGCCGATCGGAGAGCCGATCCCGGCGCGCGAGCTGATGCGCGAGATCGCCGAAGCCGCCTATCGCTGCGCGGACCCGGGCGTGCAGTACGACACGACGATCAACCGCTGGCACACGTGCCCGAAGAGCGGCCGGATCAACGCGTCGAACCCGTGCAGCGAGTACATGCACGTCGACGACTCGGCCTGCAACCTGGCTTCGCTGAACCTGATGAAGTTCCGCCGCGCCGACGGCACGCTGGACGTCGAGTCCTTCGAGCACGCTGTCGACGTGATCCTGCTGGCACAGGAGATCATCGTCGGCCCCTCCAGCTACCCGACGGAGGAGATCGGCGCGAACGCGCGCGCGTTCCGCCAGCTGGGCCTCGGCTACGCGAACCTCGGCGCCTACCTGATGAGCAACGGCATGCCCTACGACTCCGACGCGGGTCGTGAGACGGCGGCGGCGATCACGGCGCTGATGACGGGTCGCGCCTACCGCCGCTCGGCGGAGGTCGCCGCGGCGCTTGGCGCCTATGAGCGCTACCCGGAGAACCGCGAGGCGCACAACGAGGTGATGCGGATGCACCGCGACGCCTCCTACGTGATCCCGGAGCAGGACAGCGCCGACCCGGAGCTGCTGGCGGCGGCGCGGCGCTCCTGGGAGGAGGCGGTCGAGCTGGGCGAGCGCCACGGCTACCGCAACGCGCAGGCGACGGTGCTGGCGCCGACGGGCACGATCTCGTTCCTGATGGACTGCGACACGACCGGCGTGGAGCCGGACTTCTCACTGGTGAAGTTCAAGGAGCTGGTGGGCGGCGGGCAGATGACGATCGTCAACCGCACGGTGCCGCTGGCGCTGCAGACGCTGGGCTACTCCGAGCCGCAGATCGAGCAGATCGAGGCGCACCTCTCCGAGCACGGCACGATCGTCGGCGCGCCCGGCCTCGCGGAAGAGCACCTGTCGGTGTTCGACGTCGCGGTGGGCGAGCGCGCGATCTCGCACATGGGGCACATCAAGATGATGGGCGCGGTGCAGCCGTTCATCTCGGGAGCGATCTCGAAGACGGTGAACCTCCCGCAGGAGGCGACGGTGGAGGACATCGCCGACGCCTACACGCAGGCTTGGCGCATGGGCGTGAAGGCGCTGGCGATCTACCGCGACGGCTCGAAGACGGCGCAGGCGCTGCGCACGGACGCGAAGCAGGAGGCCGAGGCCCCAGTGGACGTCGAGTCGCTGATCGAGCAGGCCAAGGCCGAAGGGCGCGCGGAAGCGCTCGCCGCGGCGGGGCCGATGCGCAAAAGGATGCCGATCGAGCGCCAGTCGATCACGCACAAGTTCTCGATCGCGGGCCACGAGGGCTACATCACGGCGGGCATGTACGAGGACGGCTCGGTGGGCGAGATCTTCCTGACGGACATCGGCAAGGAGGGCTCGACGCTGCGCGGGATGATGAACTCGTTCGCGACGGCGATCAGCATCGCGCTCCAGTACGGGGTGCCGCTGGAGACGCTGGTGCAGAAGTTCAGCTACATGCGCTTCGAGCCGGAGGGGATCACCCAGAACCCGGAGATCCCGTTCGCGAAGTCGATGCCGGACTACATCATGCGCTGGTTGGCCTCGCGCTTCCTCGACGCGGACGCCCAGGAGGAGCTGGGAATCCTGACGCAGGAGGTACGTGCCCGGCAGGCGGCGCAGGACGCGGCCCAGTCGGTGCGCTCCTCGGACACGGCGGGCCCCAGCGCGGCGGCGGAGACCCCGACGGCGCAGGCGCCGGGTGACGGCGGCGGGGCGAGCGCGCCGGCGAGGGCGTTCACGGACACGCCGCCGGTGGTTCCCGCAAAGCTCCAGGGCTTCGACCTGGGACCGGCGTGCGGTCAGTGCGGCGGGATGATGCAGCGGACGGGCAGCTGCTACACGTGCTCGTCCTGCGGCAACAACACCGGCTGCGGTTGAGTTTTTGAGATGGGGGCGCCGCTGAGCGGCGCCCCTGCTGACCTCTCCTTCGGTCTCCTGGCGAGATCAGCGCGCCGGCGATTGCACGGGCGGCGCGGCCTGCCCAGCGCCGGCGGCGAGCGTGCCGCCGGTCACGACGGCGAGGCCGGTCTTCAGGAGCAGGCCCGCGGCGCCGGCGCCGCGGGCCGTCAGTTCGAGTGCCCGTTCGGCGGCGGCGGGAGCGCCGGCCTCGCCGTTGCGGGCGGCGAGTTCAAGCAGCGGCTACGGGATCACGGCGGCGGCGCCACTGCGCCGGGTGGTGCGGGCACGGTGGAGCAGGCCGCGCACGGCGCCGGGGGTGATCCCCGCCTGCCGGCGACCTGTCGTGGCTCTGCCCGCCGACGGCGGTGAGGCGATCGCCTGGCGCTGCATGCGGGGCAGGGCCGCGAGGTCCCCGAGCGCGTCTGGCAGTTCGATCCTGCGGCCCAGTTTCGAGGCGCCGACGAGCGCGGCGCGTTCCTCGACGGCGGACGTCAGCTCGCCGTGGCGCGATCGGCGGTCGTTTGCGTTCGGACACCGCTGAGACACGCCGGGACGCATAACCTCACGCGCGCGGCGAAGTTTCTTCGGTCAGGCGAGGCCGGCGCTCATGCGGACGCGGTCGCGGCCCGCCTCCTTCGCCTCGTACAGCGCCGCGTCGGCGCGCGCCATCACCTGCTCGGCGGTCTCGCCCGGCAGGTGCACCGCGAAGCCGACGGAGCAGGTGCGCTCGTGGTAGACGGCGCCGCGCAACCGTTCGATCACATCGAGCGCCCGGCTGCGGTCGCAGTTCGGGAGCAGCAGCCCGAACTCCTCGCCCCCGATCCGCGCCAGCAGGTCGCCGGAGCGCAGCTGCTCGCGCCACATCGCGGCGGACTCCTTCAGCAGCCGGTCGCCCGCGGGGTGCCCGTAGGTGTCGTTGTACTGCTTGAAGTGGTCCAGGTCCAGGATCGCGACGGTGGCGACGGCGCCGTCGCGCAGCGCCTCGGCCAGGCTCGCGTCCCAGGCGCGCCGGTTCGGCAGGCCCGTGAGCGGGTCGGTGCTGGCCTGGTCGCTCAGCGCGCTGAGCGCGTCGGCCCGCGTCAGCACGGCGGCGGCCTCGTGGGCCAGCAGCTCCACCACCTTCCTGCGCGCCCCGTTGGCATTGACCTCGCCGGGCCAGCCCACGACCAGCACGCCGATCGTCTGTCCCTGGCGCAGCAGCGGTTCGTAGAGCACGGAGGCCGGGCGCCCCGCGGCGATCCACAGCTGGACGCTGCCGACGTGACGTTCCACTTCCTCGGTGATCAGCAGGGGCCTGCCGGTCTCGAACACCTCCCGCACCGCGGTCGGGCGCTCGATCGGGATCTCGATCGCGGTGGGCTCCTCCCCCTGCTCGCGAGCGATCCCCACGTGGGCCGTCGCGCGCATCGTGACCGGGTCGGCGCCGGGCTCGTACAGCACCACGACGCTGGCCTGCCCGATCTTGCGGGCGGCGGCGCAAACGTCGACGCGCGCGTCCTCGCTGCTGAACAGCCCCCGCACCACGACGCTCAGCTCCTCGAGCATGCGCTCGCGCTCGCGCGCTTCCTGGGTGCGCTCGCGCGTCGCCGCCACGAGGCGCTGCGTGGCCAGGCCGATGATCGAGCTGACCGCCACGACCAGCAGCGCCGCCCGGTACTGCGTGTGCGGATAGGCCGGCGGCCCCACGAGCAGGATCGGGACGATGTAGAAGATCGCGAGGCCCGCCAGCAGCAGGTACAGGTCACGGCGCGAGTCGCTGTAGAGCGCGACGTAGAAGACCGGCGCGATCGCCACGGCGCTCGCGCCCGAGACGATCCCGCCGCCGGCGTTGCGCAGCAGCCCCAGGGCCGCCAGGAAGATCAGCGAGGGAACCACGCGGCCAACGCCCGTTTTCAGCCACAACCCGCAGAGCAGGCACACCGGCAGCAGCGCCGTCGCGACGGCGTATTCGGTCCAGTTCACCGAATTGGAGATCGGGACCGTCAGCCACGCCAGCGCCGCCGCCACCGCGAACGGGGCGACGCTGCGCGCCGATGCGATCCGGCCCGGGTCCACAACGTCCATAACCCGGTTTTCGGCACGCCTCGCGGAGGCCTAAAGTGATCCGCCGGGCGCCCGGCCGAACGCCGCCGCGCCTGATCGTCCTCCAAGCCAAATGACTTCTACTACATGAACTGTTTCCGCCCACTACCGGCCGCCGCGGTGTTCGACAACGACGGCCTGCTGCTCGACACCGAGGAGGCCTGGACGCGCGCGGAGGAGACGCTGTTCGCGGGCCTGGGGCGCACCTTCACCGCCGAGCACAAGCGCTACCTGCTCGGCTCTTCGCGATCGCTGGCGGAGCACAAGCTCGAACAGCTGCTGGAGCGCCCGGGCGAGGGCGAGGCGCTGATGGACGAGCTGCACCGCCTCGTGATGGAGGAGGCGCTGAAGGGCGTCGACCCCCGCCCCGGCGCCCTCGTTCTGCTGGAGCGCCTGCGCGAGGCGGGGGTGCCGCTGGCGGTGGCCTCGAACTCCGAGCGCGAGTTCCTGGAGCGCACGCTCTCCAGCGCCGGGCTGCTGAGCGGCGGGCCGTTCGCTGCGATCGTCTCCGCGAACGACGTCCGGCATCCCAAGCCCGCCCCCGACATCTACCTGGAGGCGTGCCGGCGCCTGTCGGCCGCGCCCGCCGAGGCCGTCGCCCTGGAGGATTCGCAGATCGGCGCCGCGGCCGCCGCGGCCGCGGGCATGTTCGTGATCGGGGTGCCCTACTTCGCCGGCACCCTCATCCCCGGGGCGAGCATGCAGGCCGAGACGCTGGGGGCCGAGGCGGTCGCCCGCGCGCTCGGGCTGGCGGGCGGGCCGTCGCCCGCCGGCGCCTAGGATGACGATGATGAGCCCTGCGGAGCAGCCTTCGCCAAGCGAGCCGCTGCAGGGCGGCTGCCTGTGCGGCGCGGTGCGCTTCCAGCTCACGGCGCCCTTCTCCGCCGCGGGCTACTGCCACTGCACGCACTGCCAGCGCCGCACCGGCACCGGCGCTTCGGTCAACGGCCGCGTGCCCCGGAGCGGCTTTCAGCTGCTTCAGGGAGAGGAGCTGGTGCAGGCCTTCCGGCCGCCCGGCGGCAAGCCGAAGGCCTTCTGCTCGCGCTGCGGCTCGGCCCTGTTCAGCGGCGATCCCGCCTCCGAGGAGCAGCTCGCGATCCGTCTCGGCACGCTCGACCGCGATCCCGGCATCCGCCCCACCTACCGGCAGTTCGTCGCCTCCGCCGCGCCCTGGGACCCGATCCCCGAGGACGGGCTCGAACGCTTCGCGGGCTCGCGCGAAGCCCAGGGCCGCTAGCCCGGCTCCGTCGGGACGCCGGCCCTACTCCGTCAGGGCTTTAGCCCAGCTCCGCGGCGATCGACAGGCCCGCGGCGAGCATCGTGCCCGCGCTGGCCATCGCGGCCCCCACCTTCGCGCGCTCGGCGCTCACCCGGCCACCCAGGCGCGCGACCCGGCCGCGCAGCCACGCCAGCGACTGCGGCTCGCCGCAGCGCCTGCGCCAGCCCTCGAGCTCCTGCTCCAGGCGGTCCTCCTCCGTGACGGTCGCGAGCACCTCCACGCGCCCGCCGCCCCGCTCGGGGTCGCCCAGCTGCACGAGGTACAGCTCGCCGGTGTCGTTGATCCACGCGGCCCGGTGCAGCGGGCCGTCGGCCGAGGCGCGCCACCACAGGCCGACATCGCGCTCGCGCGAGCGCACCCGGCGCGGGTCGGCCGCGTAGAAGCCCTGCAGGGTCTTGTAGCGCGCGGGGCGCCCGCGGCGAAGTTCGATCTTGCTCATGCGGCACCGTCCGGGAGTCGAGGGAGGCTGATGGGCAGAAGCCTCGCGGACGCGCCTAAACGCGGGGTTAGCGACCGGGAAGAGTTACGGGGCCGCCACCCGGCCACGGCTCGCAGCCGGGTGGCGCGAGCGAGCGGGGCCGGCCGGCGCGCCGGCCTACTGGCGCCGCGCGCGGCGCCCACGCGCCCAGAGGTCGCCGGTCCCGCGTGGGGCCGGTGACCTCTGGGGGTCGCGCAAAGCGGCGATCAGCCGTTGAGGCGCTTCTTCAGCGCGCTCGCCGCCGAGAACTTCGCCGCCTTGCTGGCGGCGATGTTGATCGTCTCGCCGGTCGACGGGTTGCGTCCTTGCCGTGCGGCACGGTGGCTGACGCTGAACTTGCCAAAGCCGGCAAGAGCGACCTCACCTCCACCGGCAAGTTCGTCAGAGACGATGTCGATGACGCTCTCAACCACCTGTCGGGCCTGACTGGCTGCCAGTCCGTTTCGACTGGCGACCTGCTCGGCCAGCTCGTTCTTGGTCATACCACTCCCTTCTAGGGTGTCGTTACTGCGAGCAGGCTAACCGCTCGTGAGGACGACGAAACCAGCAAACACGGGAGATCGGGGCTGCGAGACCCCTAATTTCCGGGGAACTTCACCGGCGTCCGCGTCGCGATCGGCGGGCTCGGCGCCCGCTCGAGGCCGATCTCCCGCCGCCGCGGGGCCAGCGCGCCCGCGGCGCAGGCGGCCCAGATCGCCGCCAGCCAGGCCCCGCAGGCGAGCCCCACGTGCACCCAGACCAGCTCCGTCGGCAGGTGCGTCTTGTACTGGTCCAGGCCCACGACCCCCTGTAGCGCCAGCAGCACGCACAGGACCGTCAGCGAGCGCTGCACCGTCGCGGGCGCCTCGCGGCGGCGCGCGAAGAACCACAGGGCTACGGAGGCCAGCCCGAAGGCCAGCGCGATCTCGCCGTGCCGGTGGATCACGAAGTCCATCGTCCCGTGGCCGTCGAAGTCCAGGCGGTTGATCCGCTGCCCCGGCGAGCCGCCCGCGTGCGGCCCCGCCGCAGTCGCGGCGGTGCCCGCGAAGATCGTCAGCGCCCCCAGCGCCACGAGCCACCTGACCGAGAGGATCAGCGAGCGGTCGCCCGCATCTTCTTCGCGTGCGTCCTCGCGCTCGACTTCCTCGAGCGCCGGCTGGCGCCCCGCGCGCCAGGCCAGCACCGCCGCCGCCAGCAGGATCAGCATCGACAGCGCGAAGTGGCCCATCACCCAGCCGTAGTCCAGCGCGCCGCGCACCGTGAAGCCGCCGAGCACCGCCTGGCCGATCACGCCCAGCGGCAGCAGCGCGCCCAGCCACATCAGGTCGCGGCGATACGGGCGCCGGCGCAGCGCCAGCAGCCAGGCGGCTCCGGCGAAGATCGAGACCGGCACCGTGATCATGCGGTTGGAGAACTCGATCACCGCGTGCGTGTTCAGCGGCGGGTAGGCGTGGCCGTAGCAGCGCGGCCAGTCCGGGCACCCCAGGCCCGAGCCCGTCAGGCGCACGGCGGCGCCGCTGAGCACGATCAGCGTCAGCGCCGCGAGCGCCGCGTAGGCGACGTATGAGTACTGCCGCGGGGTGACCGTGTAGCCGTTGGTGCGCGCGCGCAGGCGCTCTCGCCGTGAGCTCATACCCGCCTAAGCATGCCACTGGAACGGCAGTTCACCCGCCAGCTCGCTCAGACGCGGCGCCCGCGCGTCGCGCTGGGAGACCGTCAGCTCCTCCGCCGGCAGGGGCCATTCGATGCCGACGTCCGGGTCGTTCCAGGCGATTCCCCGCTCAAGCTTCGGGTCGTAGTAGGCGGTCTGCTTGTAGATCACGTCGGCGACGTCGCTCAGCACGCAGAAGCCGTGCGCGAAGCCGACCGGCACGTAGACCTCGCGCATGCTCTGCTCGTCCAGCTCGACCGCCTCCCATTCGCCGTAGGTCGGCGAGCCGCGGCGCAGGTCCACCGCCACGTCGACGATCCGCCCGCGCGCGCAGCGCACCAGCTTGCCGAGCCCGTCGCCCAGCTGGAAGTGCATCCCGCGCAGCACGCCGCGCGAGGAGCGCGAGTGGTTGTCCTGCACGAAGCCCTCGCCCGGCGCCAGCCCGAGCTGCTCGTGCCACTCGCCGCGATAGGTCTCGCAGAAGAAGCCGCGCTCGTCGCCGTGCGCCACGGGCTCGAAGGCGACCAAGCCGGGCAGGCGGGTGGGGAGCACGCGCACGGCCGCGCAGGTTAGCGCGTGGCCTATATTCGCCGCACGATGAGCGCAGGCGCCGCCGCAGTGTCGCGAGCCCGCCCCGAGACGGGCGCCGTCTGGGCCCCCGGGCCACGACGGCCTGAGCTCGGGGCCGCGGCGCTGCACGTCTGGCAGGCGGACCTCGAAGTCGCCAACGACGGCCTGCTGGAGCTGCTGGCGCCCGCCGAGCGAGCGCGGGCCGCGCGGATCGCGCGCCCGCGCGAGCGGGCGCTGTGGGCTCGCGGGCGCGGCGTGCTGCGGGCGCTGCTCGGCCGCTACCTGCGGGCCGACCCGCGCGCGCCGGCGCTGCTCTGCGGCGAGCACGGCAAGCCGGCGCTGGCTGGCGGGGCGCTTCACTTCAACCTCTCGCACTCGGGCGGGCGGGCGCTGTACGCGTTCGCGCCCGGCACTCCCGTGGGGGTGGACCTGGAGCTGCTGCGCGACCCCGCGCGGCGGGCGCGCGCCGACTATCCCGCGCTCGCCAGGCGGGCGTTCGGCGCACAGGCCGCCGGGCTGCTCGGCGCCATGCCCTCCCGCGAGCTCCGCGAAGCGGAGTTCATGCGCCTGTGGACACGCCATGAGGCGGCGCTCAAGCTGCGCGGCGCCGGGCTCGGGAGCGGCGGCCCGCCCGGCCCGCCGCCCGGGTGGGAGCAGGAGCTCGACGTCGGCCCCGGGGCCGTGGCGATCGTCGCCGCTGAGGACGCGCCCCGCGAGCTGCGACTATGGCGATGGGATGGGCTCGCGGCCCGCTAGAAGATCTTCAGGTTGATCTTCTGCGAGACCTTCGCGCCCGCGACTTCCGCCGTCAGCGTCGGCGTCGCGACGTGGTTGCGGCGGATCATCTTCACCAGCTTGTTGCTGATCCGGATTGGCAGGTGCGCGGTCTTGTTCGGGGTCAAGACGAAGCCCTTGCGCCCGTAGGTGCGCCCACCCGCGCCGGTGATCGTCGCCACGCCGTTGCAGGGGCTCACGCGGCAGAACAGCGCCACCGCCACGATCCGGCTGTGGTTGACGCCCACCGTCTGCGGGCTGACCCTGATCGGGGCCAGCACCGGCGGGGCGCCCTTGTTGCCGCCGGGGCAGATGTGGGTCGCGTCGTTGCCGGTGCCGAGCGTCACGCGCAGCATCAACTCCTTGCCGGCGTTCGCCACGAAGCCGTCCATCGAGGAGGTGTCCAGCGGTGAGATCAGCGTGCCGTTGTTCGTGCCCCCGCCCCTGATGAAGGAGTCGGTCTTCGAGCCGGGCGCCTGGCCCAGCACCTGATAGCGGACGCCGCTCTGGTAGGAGTGTTCGACGAACCCGCCCTCCTCGTTGAAGGCGACGTAGTCGCCGGCGCTGACGCAGAGGTTGATCGGTTCGTAGGTCGAGACCGTCGAGCCGCTCGCCCCGCCCGCGCCGCAGATCGGGATGTCGAAGGCCTGCGAGGTGATGTTGATCTTCGCGCCGCCGTTCGGCTGCGGCGTCAGATCCTGGAAGTGGATCTGCGTCAGCGGCGGCGGGCCGTTCGGGGCGGGCACCGCGCAGCCCTCGAGGCTCACCTTCAGCGCCTGCCCCGTCTCCGGGGAGCGCGCGGTCCCGTCCACGAGCGTGTCGTTCCAGAGCACGGCGTCCGCGCCGAAGTGGTAGGTGTGCACGACGCCGTTCGGCGCTTCGGGCGAGGGCGGGACCTGGGTGTCGGTGCCCTGGTAGTCGAGGTCTTCCGCGGTGTCGAGCGTCGCCGCGCCCGTCAGCGGCGAGCCGAAGGTTTTGACGTCGGCGCGACTCGCCGGGGGGAGGAGGAGCAGCAGGCCCGCGACGGCGAGCGCCAGCGCGGCGATCAGGGCCGGCGACGTGCGGGGGAGCGCGGTCGCCGTGCGGGTCGGGCTTCGGGTCATCTCGTTTCCTATCGGCACACCGCAAAGATGCTCGACTGCCGTGCCTGCAAACAAACGATCGTCCAGCCGCGGGCCCCGGACGCCACGGGCGAGGCCGAGGTGGCCGCGCGTGGCCCGCGCCGCGCCCCCGCCTCAACGCCGCGGAGCCGGCCCCCGGCGGCGCGCCGGGCGCGCGGCTACGCCGCCGCGAGCCAGCGCTCTGCGTTCTCGTCGTGGATCTCGCGCAGGATGCCCGCGAGATCGCGCGTGAGGTTCCACTGGGGGTAGTCGCGCTGGAACTGGCGCAGGTCGCCGATCCACCAGCGGTGGTCGCCGATCCTGTTGCGCTCGCTCAGCGTCCAGTCGAGCTCGCGCCCGGAGATCCGCTCGCACAGCTCGATCGCCTCGAGCATCGAACAGTTGCAGGCGCGGCCGCCGCCGATGTTGTAGACCGCGCCGCCGGGACGGGGGTTCTGGTGGAAGGCGTCGAACGCCGCGACGAGGTCCGCGGAGTGGATGTTGTCCCGCACCTGCTTGCCGCCGTAGCCGAACACCGTGTAGCGCTCGCCCGCGATCGTCGCGCGCATCAGATAGGAGAGGAACCCGTGCAGCTGCGTGCCCGCGTGGGCGGGGCCGGTCAGGCAGCCGCTGCGGAACGAGACCGTCGGCATCTCGAAGTAGCGGCCGTACTCCTGCACCATCAGGTCCGCCGCCGTCTTCGAGACGCCGAACAGCGAGTGCGTGCTGCGGTCGATCGACATCGAGGTGTCGACCCCCTCGAAGAACGGGTGGTCCTCCGGCAGGTCCAGCCGCCGCTCCTGCTCCTGTAGCGGCAGCGAGTTCGGGGTGTCGCCGTAGACCTTGTTCGTCGAGCAGTGCACGAACGTCGCCGCCGGGGCGTGCAGCCGCGCCGACTCCAGCAGGTTCAGCGTCCCCAGCGCGTTGACCTCGAAGTCCGTGTGCGGCTCCTGCGCCGCCCAGTCGTGCGAGGGCTGCGCGGCGGTGTGCACCACCAGCTCGATCGCGCCGGCGTGCTCGCGGAACACGCGCTCGACCGCGTCGCGGTCGCGGATGTCCACCGCCAGCGAGCGGAACGAGTCCGCAAAGCGCGCCAGCAGGCGCTCGCTCGTGTGCGCCGTCGAGGCCTCCGCGCCGAAGAAGCGCGCACGCATGTCGTTCTCGAGGCCGATCACCTCATAGCCGCGCGCCACGAAGTGCGCGACGGACTCCGAGCCGATCAGACCCCCCGAGCCGGTGACGATCGCGATGGGAATGCCGGCAGGTTAGCGGCGTCGGGCCCCGGCCCAGCGCGATCGGCCGCACCGACCCGGCGCGACGCCCCGGTCGAGGGCGGGAATATGCTGCGGGCGTTGGAGAGCAGCCGCTCGACATATATGGCACTCGCCGAGTTGGCGCGACGCTATGCGAGCGCGGGCGAGCGACAGTCGATCGCCGAGCACGAGCCGCTCACCCGCTTCGAGCACCGCGTCTTCTCCCAGAACGGCGAGGACGGTGTGCTGGCGGAGCTGCTGCTGCGCATCGGCATCGAGTCGCGCTGGTTCGTCGAGTTCGGCGCGCAGACCGGCGTCGAGGGCAACTGCGTCTTCCTCGCCGAGGTGCTTCGTTGGTCGGGACTGCTGATCGAGGCCCATGAGGACGCCGCGAACGAGCTGGCGCGCAAGTACGCGGCCAACCGGGGCGTGCAGACAGCGCGTGCGCGGGTGCTGCCCGAGAACGTCGAGCAGCTGTTCGCGCAGGCGGGCGTCCCGCGCGAGATCGACGTCCTCTCGATCGACGTGGACGGCAACGACTACTGGATCTGGCAGGCGCTCGGCAGCTGCTCGCCGAGGATCGTGGTGATCGAGTACAACGCGCACTGGCCGCCGCACGCGCGCTGGGTGCAGCCGTTCGACGCCGAGCGCACTTGGGACGGCAGCGACAACTACGGCGCCTCGCTGGGCGCGCTGCGCTCGCTGGCCGAAGAGAAGGGCTACCGCCTGGCCCACACCGAGCTGACGGGCAACAACGCCTTCTTCGTGCGCGAGGACCTGCCCGGCACGCTGCCCGCGCCCGACGCGGTGCCGCTGCGCGGCCCCAACCACTTCCTCGCGGGCGCCAGCCACCCGGCTCATCCGGCGCCCGTCCCGCGGGTCATCGACCTCGACGCGCTCTAGGCCGAGCCCTTCGCGTGGAAGATCCCGTAGCGGAAGACGAAGAAGTTGGCGGAGACGAGGATCGCGACCGTCGCCAGGTAGACGAGCTCGGTCGAGACGCCGAGCAAGCCCGGGAAGAAGGAGGTGGAAGCGGCAGTCAAGCCGTACTGCACCGCCGCCACCAGCAGGTAGCGCCCCACCTGGTGGTGCACCGGCAGCGCGAACTCCTCGTGGTGGACCCAGACGAACACGCGTTGCAGCGTGAAGTGCGTCGCCAGGCCGATCGCGTAGCCCAGCGGCAGCGCCACCTGGAACGGCACCCCCGCCACGTCGGCCAGCAGGATCGTCGTGAGCACGTACACGAGCGAGACCAGCCCGCCCGCGAGCGCGAAGCGAAAGCCCTGCCCGAGCAGTCCCAGCTCGGGTGAGAGCAGCTTTGCTCGCAGCGATCGCCGCCGCGAGTCCTCGAGTGCGAGCGGTTCGGCCACCGGCTCGCCATAGGATAGGCCAGTCCCGGCGCACCGCCCCTCCCCGCACGATGACCACGCGCGCACAGACGACCGAGCCGCCGCCCTGCCGGATCTGCGGCGCGGCAACCGTGCCCGCGGGCACGGTCCACGGCCGCTACAGCGCGCGCGACTATGCGCTCGCGCGCTGTCCTGGGTGCGGGTACGGCTTCGTCGCCGACCCCTGGACCGACTTCGCGGCGATCTACGACGAGCGCTACTACGCCGGGGAAGGCGCCGACCCGATGGTCGACTACCACTTCGAGCTGGAGCATCCCGAGGCCACCGTGCGCCGCTACGAGTGGTCGGGGATCGCGCGCGTCGTCGGGGACCTGGTCCCGTCGGCCGGGCCGCTGCGGTGGCTCGACTACGGCTGCGGCAACGGCGGCCTGGTCCGCTACCTGAACGGGCGCACGCTCGCCGACGCGACTGGCTTCGACGAGGGTGCCATCACAACGCGCGCGCGTTCGCTCGGCATCCCGATCCTGACGCCCGAGGAGCTGGCGCGGCACGAGGGGTCCTTCGACGCGATCACCGCGATCGAGGTGCTGGAGCACACGCTCGACCCCGTCGCCGAGCTGCGCACGATGCGCAAGCTGCTGCGGCCCGGCGGGCTGCTGTTCCTGACGACCGGCAACGCGCGGCCCTACGCGGCGCGGCTCGATCGCTGGCGCTACGTGATCCCCGAGATCCACATCTCGTTC
The DNA here is from genome assembly GCA_035508515.1 of Solirubrobacteraceae bacterium. GTDB lineage: Bacteria > Actinomycetota > Thermoleophilia > Solirubrobacterales > Solirubrobacteraceae > Palsa-744. Next base: position 63,896 of record DATJMW010000040.1, read on the forward strand.
TTCGAGCCGCGCACGCTAGAGCGCGCGCTGTCGGACGCGGGCTTCCGGCCCGAACGCCGCAGCCTGCGCCCGGGCTTCGACGAGATCCTCAAGTTCAAGGTGTTGAAGAACCTGGGGCTGAAGCGGCGGTCGGCGCTCACCGACGCGATCCCCGCCCGGCTGCCGGCGCTCGCCGACCGCGGGCCGCGGCTCAGCGAGCACCCGATCGGCTGGGCGGCGTGAGGCCCGCGAGGAAGCTGTCCGCCTCCGCGAGCGACTCCGGCGTGCCGATCTCGTAGAAGCGCTCGCTCGCCTCGATCCCCTGTAGCTCGCCCCGTTCCGCCAGGCGCGTGTAGAGCGCGGCCAGGTCGCGCTCGGACTCAGCCACCCGCCCGAGCGCCGCCTCCGTCAGTCCGCCGAGCCCGTAGTCGATCCACTGCATCTCGGCACTCTGCTCGCGCTTGTCGTAGCGCACGACGAGCCCGTCGCGGTAGATCGCGTTAGAGCTGTCCCAGCGCCCCTCGTTGTGCAGCACCGTCATCATCGCCGGCAGCCCCCGCGCCCGCCACGCCTCCGCGACGGCGGCGTAGTCCAGGCGCAGGTAGGTGTCGCCGTACAGCACCAGGAAGCGCTCGCCGAGCAGCGGCAGCGCGCGCCGCACGGCGCCGAGCGTGCCGTCCAGCTCGGGGCCGTCGTAGCTGTAGCGCACCTGCACGCCCTCGCATTCCGCGCCGATCCGCGCCTCGATCCGCTCGCCGAGATAGCCCACGCACAGCACCGCCCGCTCGACGCCGTGCGCCGCCAGCAGGCGCAGCTGGTGCACCAGGAACGGCTCGCCCGCCACCTCCAGCAGCGGCTTGGGCGTGTCGGCGACGCGCTCGCCCAGGCGCGTGCCGAGGCCGCCGGCGAGGATGCAGACCGGCGGCACCGCCGGCCCGGAGGCGCCGCCGCCCGCGGCTACTCGTCCCATCCGCAGCGCGACTCGACGATGTACTTCGGGCGGTTGCGCGACTCGTCGTAGATGCGCCCCACGTACTCCCCCATCACGCCGAGCGAGAGCAGCTGGATGCCGCTGAAGAAGGCGACCACGATCACGATCGTCGGGTTGCCCACCGGGAAGGCGATGCCGCCGAGCTTCAGCCCCAGGTAGACGATCGCAACCAGGAACGCCAGCGCCGAGAGGCCCATGCCCAGCATCGAGATCAGTTGCAGTGGGTAGCGCGAGAAGCCCACGACCCCGTTCAGGCCGATCACCAGCGAGCCCCAGAAGCGGTTGTACTTGCTCGTCCCCGCCGCGCGCGGGTCGCGGTCGTAGGGCACGCTGGTCTGGCGGAAGCCCACCAGCCCCACCAGCCCGCGCAGGAAGCCGTGGCTCTCCTTCAGGGCCACGACGTTGTCGACCACGCGCCGGCTCATCAGGCGGAAGTCGCCTGTGTTCGGAGGGATGTCCACGTCGGCGATGCGCTTGATCAGGCGGTAGCCCAGCGCCGCGACGATCCGCTTCGGAAGCGTCTCGCCCGCGCGCGTGCGCCGCTGCGCGTAGACGACGTCGAAGCCATCGCGCCAGCGCGCCACCAGCTCGGCGATCAGCTCGGGGGGGTCCTGCATGTCGCAGTCGATCACCACCACCGCGTCGCCCGAGGCGGCGTCCAGGCCGGCGATCGTCGCCATCGGCTGGCCGAAGCGGCGCGAGAAGCGCAGCATCCTCACGTGCGGGTCGCGCTCGCACAACGCCACGATCAGCTCTTCGGTGCGATCGGTGCAGGGGTCGACGCTGAAGATCAGCTCCCACTCAAGGCCCAGCGACTCCATCACCGCGCGGATCCGCTCGTACGCCGCCTCGACGTTGCCCTCCTCGTTGTAGGCGGGGATCACGACGCTGAGCATCCGGTGCGGCTGCGGCCGGTCGGCCGGGTCGATCCGGGCGCTGCTCATCGGCCCCCCGCCGGGCGGCGCAGCACGGTCAGGCCGCGGATGCCGAACGGCAGCCGGATGCCGAGGCCCAGCAGGCGCTCCTCGAGCGCGCAGGCCAGGCGCCCCAGGCCCGAGTCGGTGGTGCGCTCGATGTCCTGGCGCACCTTCGCCTCCAGCGCCTCGCCGCGCAGGTGCTCGAAGCGCCTGCGGTTGCGCTGCTTGACCGCCCAGAACGCCGGGTAGAGCGGGGCTCCGAGGTGTGCGTCTTCGAGCACCTCGAAACCTGCGGCCCGTGCCTTGCCGGCCAGCTCGCCGCGCGCGTAGCGGCGCTCGTGGCCGAGAAAGCGGTCGTAGTAGTCGTAGTTGCCGGGCCCCGCCGGGATCACGATCACGGCGCGCGCCCCGGGGCGCAGCACCCTCGCCATCTCGCGGAGCGCGCGCTCGTCGTCGGGGACGTGCTCCAGCAGGTTGGCGCTCAGCGCGGCGTCGACCGATTCGTCGGCGAGCGGCAACTCGCAGGCGTCGGCGAGCAGCAGCTCCGCGTCGGGGACGTTCTCGTGCGCGACGCGCAGGCCGCTCGGGACGAGGTCGACGCCGATCAGGCGCGCGTCCGGCAGGCTCGCGCGCAGGTCCTCCAGCAGGTAGCCGGTCGAGCAGCCGACGTCGAGCACCGTCGGGTCCGGCGGCAGCGGGCCGACCCGCGCGAGCATCGCGCGGCGCGTCCAGACGTCGATGAAGTGGGTCCGGCTGCTCTCCTGGTGGAGCTCCTCCAGGTCCTCTGACCAGTTGACCTGCATCTCGTCTGAGACGTGGCTGACGAACGGCTGGCTCATCTCGGTCAAGGATCTCCGATCGCTCCGAACAGCGCCCCGTCGATGCGCCGCAACGTGCCCAGGTCCGGCTCGGCGGCGAGCCTCGCGCGGAACGCGGGGTCGCGCCAATCGTCCCACTGCGCGGAGACGAGCTTTCCGCTGAAGGCCGCCTCCGGCTCGGGTTCGAGCAGCAGGCAGACCAGCTCCGCCGCCTCGCCCGCCGGCACGCCGCCGCGCTCCAGCTCGGCGCGCGTGCGCTCGAAGTAGCCCTCCCCCGCGAGCTCCGGCCCCGCGTCGAGCGTGCTGCTGTGCATGCCGGTCGCCACGAAGCCCGGCGCCACGCAGTTGACGCGCACCCCGTCCGGCGCCAGCTCCGCCGCGAGGTTCTCGCCCAGCCGCACGACCGCGGCCTTCGAGCTGGCGTAGGCGTCGAAGCGCGGTAGCGGCGAGGTGGCGCCGCCGCCGCTGAAGATCGCGACGCTCCCCCGCCTCGACCGCAGGCCCGGCAGGCAGGCGCGGATCGCCAGCAGCGTGCCGACGACGTTGACGTCGAGCGTGCGCCGGAAATCGGCGACCTCGTAGCTGCCGATCGGGCCCACGGGATCGAGCAGCGCCGCGGCGCAGACGAGCCCCTGCACGTCGCCTAGGCCCGGCTCCAGGCGCGCCCAGGCCGACTCGTCCGCGACGTCCAGCGCCACCGCCTCGTGGCCCTCTCCCGGGAGCGCGGCGCACGTGTCCCGTAGCGCCGCCTGCTCGCGCGCCAGCAGCGTCAGGCGCCAGCCGCGCTCGGCAAGCGCCTGCGCCACCGCGCGCCCGATCCCCCTCGATCCGCCCGTCACGAGCGCGCGCGGGGCGTCGCTCAAGATGCGACCGCCTCGCGCATCCGCGCATACGGGCCGCTCGCGTAAGCGGCCTCGATCTGCTCCCAGGCGTAGTGGGCGTCGTGCAGGTCGCCGTTGAGCAGGCGCTCGTCGCCGGCGTCGATCGCCGCCGCGAAGCTCTCCCACTCACGCTCCCAGGAGCGGTCCTCGTCGGGGTATGACAGCTCCTCCACCTCGGGCGGCCCCAGCTCCGGGCGCATCCGGTAGATCGTCAGCCGCTGCGGCCCGTAGGAGCGCACTAGCCCGTCGACCTGGAGCTTCGCCGTACGGCAGTAGGCCTCCAGCGAGAACATGTTCTTCCACTCCGTCCAGCTGACGTGCAGCGTCGCCCACGGCCCCGTCCGCTCGCCGGCGTCGCCCAGCAGCAGCGCGGCGTTGTCCTCGACCGGCGCGTCCCAGAACTGCGTGCGCAGCATCGCCGCGTGCAGCGGCAGCGGCCCCGCGAGCCAGTGGCTCAGGTCGAGCAGGTGCATCCCCTGGTCGATCAGCTCGCCGCCGCCCGAGCGCGCGGGGTCGGCGCGCCACTCGCGGTCGTAGCCCAGCCGGCCGCCGTGCCCGTAGCGGCCGCGGACGAACATCAGCTCGCCGTGATCGCCCGAGGCGACCTCTTCCGCGACGCGCGCGATCCCCGGGTGGAAGCGATGGTTGAAGCCGACCTTCACCAGGCGCCCTGACTCGCGCCGGCGCTCGATCAGGCCCGCGATCTCCGCGGCGGAGACGCCCGCGGGCTTCTCGACCAGCACGTGCGCTCCCGCCTCCAGGGCCCGTTCCGCCAGCCCCGCGAGCTGGTCGTGGACCGTCGCGACGATCACGACCTCAGGGCCCAGCTCCAGCAGCTGCTCGAGCGTCGCGCACGCGACACCGCCCGCGCTCTGCGCCAGCCGCTCCGCGGCCTCCGGGCGCAGGTCGTGGCAGGCGATCAGCTCGTCGCCCGCGCCCAGCGCCTCAGCCCGCTTGGCGCCGATCGCGCCGCAGCCGACGATCGCCACGCGGCGGGCGCTCATGCGTACTCGCTGGCGAAGGCACCGTCGAACTCGAAGTCGAACGCCAGCTCGGAGGCGCCCGCCGCCGCCATCGCCTGCCTCGTGTCCTCCGGCCGCGGCGAGTACACCAGCAGGAAGCCGCCGCCACCGGCGCCGACCAGCTTGCCGCCGATCACGCCGCTGCGGCGCGCGAGCATGTAGAGCCGGTCGATGTGCTCGTTCGCCATCCCCGGCGAGCGGCGGCGCTTGTGCTCCCAGTGCTCGTGCATCAGTTCGGCGTAGCCCTCAAGGTCGCCCTCGCGCAGCAGCTCGCAACTGCGCCGGCCCAGCTCCTTCGTGCGATGCAGGTTCTCCAGCATCTCGGCATCGCCCGCCTTCGAGCGCTCGTCCTGGTCGGAGAGCACCGTCGAGGCCGAACGGGCCTCGCCCGTGAAGAACAGCAGCAGCTGGTCGCGCAGCCTGCGCAGCACGCTCCCCTCGAGCTCCAGCGGCTCGACCAGCACGCTGCCGTCGGGGTTGAACGTGTACGCGCAGATGCCGCCGTGCGCCGCGACGTACTGGTCCTGCTTGCCGACCGGCTCGCCGAGCACGTCGATCTCGATCTCGCACGCCGCCTCCGCGAGCGCACCCGGGGTGATCGACGTGCGCCGCGCGTGCGCGAGGCCCTTCAGCAGGCAGACCGTGTACGCGCCGGAGGAGCCCATCCCCGTGCCGGCCGGCACGTCGGCGACGGAGGCGATCTCCAGCGGGTTGCCGCGCCAGTGGCGCAGCAGCGACTCGCGCAGGATCGGATGCTTGATTTCGGAGATCTGGTCGACCTCCTCCATCGCCGAGTACTTCATCCGGTAGCGCCGCTGGAACACGGTGTGCGTGAGCATGTAGACGTACTTGTCGATCGCGCCCGAGACCAGGAAGCCGCCGTGCTCCTGGTAGTAGGACGGCAGGTCGGTGCCGCCCCCGCCGAGCGAAATGCGCAGCGGCGCGCGGCTGAAGATCACGCTCATCGCGCCACCTCCGCGGCGACCTGCTCGCGCCAGGCGTATTCGCTGCCGGCGAGCCAGTCGACCGTCTGCACCAGCGCCTCGCGGATCGTCAGCCGCGGCTGCCAGCCGAGCGCGCGGATGCGGCTGGTGTCGAGCCGGATCAGGGGGCTGTCGCCGATCCAGCCGCGGCGCCCGCCGGTGTGCTCGACCTGCGGCGCCAGGCCCAGCCGCTCGGTGATCACCGCGACCGAGTCGTCGACCACGACCGTCTCCTCGGTGCCCAGGTTGTAGACGTAGGCGCCGGGCTCCTGCTCGTGCCTCCCGGCCGCCAGCAGCATCGCGTCCAGGCAGTCCTGCACGTACAGGTAGGACTTCTCCTGGCGCCCGTCGCCCAGCACGCGCAGGTGGCCCGGGTCGCGCTTCAGCGCGCAGTAGAAGTCGAACACGTGCCCATGGGTGTAGCGCTCGCCCAGGATCGAGACGAAGCGGAAGACGAGGCCCGTGAAGTCATAGCCCGCGGCGTACGCCGCGATCAGCCCCTCGCCCGCGAGCTTCGAGGCCGCGTAGAGCGAGGTCTGCACCGGGAAGGGCGCGTCCTCCGGCGTGGGAAAGACCTCCGGCTCGCCGTACACCGACCCGGTCGAGGAGAAGGCGATCCGCTTGACGCCGCGCGCGCGCATCGCCTCCAGCACGCGCGAGGTCGCGATCGTGTTCTGCTCAAGGTCGCGCAGCGGGTGCTCCAGGCCGTGGCGGACGTCGGCGTTCGCCTGTAGGTGGAAGACCCAGTCGCAGCCGTCGAACGCGTCCTCCAGCGCGGCGGCGTCGAGCACGTCCGCCTCCACCAGCCGCACGTTCGGGCGCTCCAGCGCGTCGGCGAGGAACTCGCGCCGTCCGGTGCGGAAGTCGTCGAGGACCACCACCTCCACGCCTTCGGTGCTGAGGCGGTCGGCGAGGTTGCTGCCGATGAAGCCGCCCCCGCCGGTGATGCAGGCGCGCCTCACCTCGCCGCTCCCGCGCGCTTGCGCGGCGCAGCGACGCGCCGCAGGGCGTAGCCGTGACCCATCCCTAGAGCGTGAAGCCCGCGGCCACCGCGTCGCCGTGGAACATCTGCACCGTCTCGAGCGAGTACTGCTCGAGGTTCTTGCCCAGGCAGTCGAGCTTTTTCAGCAGGTCGTGCGTGACCGTGATGATGTGGCACCCGACCTGGTCGGCCTGCACGAGGTTGAGGATCTCGCGCGGGGAAGCCCAGATCAGCTCCGAGCGCGGCGCCTGCACCATGATGTCGACCGAGCGCTGCATGATCGGCACCGGGTCGATGCCCGCGTCGGCGATACGCCCCGCGAATACCGAGATGTAGGAGGGCGCGCCGTCCTTGACCGCCGCGGTGATCAGCTCCACCTGCGCCGTCGTGAACAGCGCCGTGACGTTCACCTTGACGCCGTCCTCGGAGAGCTCCCGCACCAGCGGGGCCATCGACTCGCCCGTCGTCGTCGTGACGGGAATCTTCACGTAGACGTTCTCGCCCCACGAGGCGATCAGGCGCGCCTGGCGGCGCATCTCGTCGGCGTCGTCGGCGAACACCTCGAAGGAGATCGGGTGCTTCGTGATCCGCTCGAGCAGGCGCTGGGCGAACTCGGCGTAGTCGGTCAGGCCCGCCTTCCACATCAGCGTGGGGTTCGTGGTGAACCCCGCGATGCGCGGGTCGGACGCGAGCGCAAGGATCCCGTCGAGATCGGCTCCGTCGGCGAATATGCGGGTGGAGATCCTGTCTAGCACGAACTTGACACACCAATTACTACCCGGCAGCGCGCGAAATTCTCGCTGACCGACAGCTTAGCCGCGTCGGTGGTCGGCAAGGCGGGTAGCCGCCGCGGGCAGATCGGGCTCCAGCACGTCGGCGTTCGCGCCGCCTGAGCGCTTGTGCGCGGTGCCGTGATAGACGAGCAGCGCCGTCCGGCACCCAGCCGCGCGGCCTGCCTCGACGTCGGCGTCGGTGTCGCCGACCATCCAGGCGGCGTCGAGCGCCAACCCGAGCCGGCGGGCGCCCTCCAGCAGCATCCCGGGGGCGGGCTTGCGGCATTCGCAGCGGCCGCTCAGCTCGGCGACGACGCCCTCCGGGTGGTGCGGGCAGAGGTAGGAGGCGTCAAGCCGCGCGCCCTGGCCGGCCAGCAGCTCGACGACGCGCTCGTGAATCGCCTCGATCCGCTCCAGCGTCACCTTGCCCTTGGCGGCGGCGGGCTGGTTCGACGCGCACACCAGCGCATATCCGGCCGCGGCGAGCGAGCGCATCGAGCCCGCGACGCCCGGCAGCAGGCGCACGTCCTCGACGCGCAGGGCCGACTCCAGCAGGCCCGAGTCGGGGTCGGGCACCCCCTCGATCAGTACCCCGTCGCGGTCGAGGAACACAGCGGGGCGCCCGGGGGCGCCAGCGCCGGAGGGCTCGCCCCCGGGGGCAGGACGAGGGGCCTCGCTTGCCGGGACGGGACCAGGGGCCTCGCCCGCCGGGGCGCCCTCGGAGGCCGCGTGGCCGGGGGGGCCGAAGTAGAGCGCGCCGCTGCGGGTGGGCCACTCCCACCCGTCACTCATCGCGCCTGGCCGGCGGCGATCGACTCCCAGTGGCCCTGCTGGGCCGCGAGCTCGGGGTGCGATACCAGCCCATGCCAGACGACCGCCTGGAAGGACTCGACCAGCGGGGTGCGCAGCTCCGGCGGCGGGTCGATCAGGATCGCGATGTCGGCCATCTCCCCCAGCGCCCCTCCCGGAGCACCGACGACGCCGTAGATCGAGGCGCCCGCGGCGCGCGCCGACTCCATCGCCGCGACGAGGTTCGGCGAGACGTTGTGCTCGCGGGAGCCGCCGCCCACCGAGAACACCAGCAGCGCGTCGCGATCGCTCAGGCGCGAGATCTCGAGCCAGCCGCTGAACGCGGTCTCCCAGCCGTCGTCGTTGGTCCGGGCCGTCAGCTCCGAGACGTTGTCGGTCGGCGCGTAGCTCTCCAGGTGGCAGAGCTTGCGGAAGTCGTTGACTGCGTGGGAGGCGTGGCCGGCGCCGCCGCCGACGCCAAGGATGAACAGGCGCCCGCCGCGGTCGCGCACCGCGGCCAGCGCCCGCGCCAGCGCATCCAGGCGCTCGGGCTCGATCCGCTGCGCGAGCGTCGCCGCCGCCGAGAGGTAGGAGGTGGCGTGGTCGGTTGCCGGTGGCACGGCGCAGTAGTCTGGCACGCCGCTGCCCGGTTCGTCCGGCGCGCGCTCGGCCCACATGCACATCTGGACCGACATAGTCATCCGCGAGCTGGCGATGCTCGCGATCCTGTTCGCGCTCGGGAGCGGCCCCGCCGCGTACCTCGGGCGGCGCTTCGGCGCCGCCGCACGGCTCGGGCTCGCCCCGGTCCTCGGGCTGTGCGTGGGCACCTGCGTGTTCACGACGCTGATCTGGTTCACCGCGGCGCGTCACACCTGGTGGCTGGTGCCGGTGCTCGCCGCGGCCTCGCTCGCCGCGGCGCTACGCCGCTGCCTGCTCGCGCCTCGCGCCGACGGCGAGGGAACGGGGGCGGGGCGCTATGTGCGCTTCCTGCGGCGGCTGCGGCCCGGCGACGCGCTCGCGCTGCTGGCGGTCTGCGCGATCGTCGCCGCGCCACTCGACTACACGCTGCACGAGCGTCACAGCGTCGGCCCGCTCGGCTACGCGGTGTGGGACTCGGTCGACTACACCGCCGAGCCCGACGGGATGGAACAGCAGTCGATCCGCGAGGCCAGCGGGCACTACTCCGAAGCCGAAATCCACGGCTTCGTCAACGGCGGCCAGCACGCCTCCCACGCCGTCGACAAGCGGGCGAACTTCACCCGCCTGTTCTGGAGCTTCTACGCCAGCGGCGACCAGAACCTCGACGCCGCGCCGCTGTCGGCGAACGTGAACGCGTTCCTCGGGATCGGCGCCACCGGCACGCAGAGCCTGTTCCTGATCGCCTTCCTGATCGCCGGCGCGCTCGGGGCGTTCGCGGCGATCCGCTACGCGATGGACCGCCCGCGCTGGATCGCGCCGCTGGGCGGGGTGCTGTTCGCCGGGCCGTTCTTCATGCAGCTGATCGCCGACGGCAGCCAGGCCGCGGTGTGCGGGCTCGGGCTGGTGTTGCCGCTGATCGCGGTGGGCGTCGACGCGCTGCGCGAGCGCAGCCTTGCCGGGATCGCGCTGCTGGCGCTGATCGGCTCCGGGCTGCTGGCGATCTATCCGCTGTTCGCGCCGACGGTCGTGCTCGCCAGCGGGGCGATCCTGCTGGCGCTCGCGGCCGGGGCCTGGTACCGCGGGCGGCTGCGGCGGCGCACCGTGCTGATGACGCTGGCCGGCGCCGCGGCCGTGATCGCGCTCGCGGCGCTCTTCGACCTGGTGGCGTTCACACGCGACGTGCGCTACTGGCACGACGTGCTCAAGGGCGCCTATTTCAGCGCCGGTCTGCCCGAATACCACCTGCCGATCGCGGTGCTGCCCGGGTGGCTGTTGCAGACGCGCGAATTCTACGGGCTGACCGACCTCGGCTACACCTCCTCGCACGAAATGCTGATCGGCATCGCGATCCCGCTGGTGCTGGTGGTGACGATGCTCGCGGGCCTGATGCGCCGCCGCGCGCTGTTCGTGCTGGTGCCGTTCGCGCTGGCGTGCGCGGCGTTCGCCGCCTACGTCAGCCTCGCCCAGGACTGCTCCTACTGCACCGATCGCAACCTGCTGCCGCTGGCGCCGCTGGGCGTCGCGCTGCTCGTGCTGGGGATCGGCGCGCTGGCGTTGGCGCGCTCCGGCTGGATGCGCCTGGCCGCGGTCGCGATCGCGGCGCTGGCGCTGGTCTCGATCGCCTCGCGCACCCGCCAGGAGCGCCTGCGCTTCGCCAACGGCGCGTACTTCCTCGACGGCGGCAACCGCGCGCTGCTCTCGCACCTGCCGCCGCACGCGGGCACCGTCGACGTCGAAGGCTACGGGCAGAACCCCGGCAAGGCGCCCGGCGAGCTGCCGCTGGTCTACTACCTCGTGTCGGAGATCAACGGTCAGCGCGTCTCGCTGCCGAGCGAATACGTCGACTTCCAGGGGCTCGCCTATCTCGGCGAAGCCAACAAGGCCAACCCGCAGTTCTCGCCCTACTACAGCTACGTGCTGACGCGCTTCGGCGGCGTCGCGAACGGGCGGCGCACGATCGCGCGCACGGGCTCGCTCGCGCTGCAGGAACGCGCGCAGCCGCTCGACGTCACGCTCGTCTCGGGCGTGGTCGTGCCGCCCGTGCGCCGCGACCCGCTCGGGCGCCCCTGGGTCTCGGGCCTGTTGCACATGCTGCTCGTCGGCGAAGCGCCGGGGCCTGCCTGGGTGCAGCTGCGCTTCGGCGTCCACGTTCCGGTCACGATCACGCCACAGCCCGGCGTGAGCACGCGCCTGCGCCACGGCACGCTCACGGCCTGCGTGCGCGCAACCGGCGCCCCGCCCGCCCGCAAGGCGGCGTTCGGCGTCGGCTTCCAGCCGGTCCCCGGCGGCGCGCCCGCGGAGCCGTTCGCGGTGCCCGATCCCCCTCAGGGCGTGCAGCTGTTGGAAATGCGCGCTGTCACGCGCTGCTCGCCGTAGCGGCGCGCGCGGCGGTCAGCTCCAGCAGGCGGCGGCGCATCGCCTCTCCCGTGGCCCGTGGCGAGAGCGCCCGTGCGACGTGCTCGCGCGCGTTCGCCCCCAGCTCCGCGGCGGCCACCGGGTCGGCGACCACCCGGCGCATCAGCTCCGCGGCGTGCTCGACGCTCGGCTGCGCCCATTCGCCGTCGGCGGGATAGATCTCGCACTCGGGGCCGACGAGCGTCGGCTCGTAGTCGACCAGCAGGCTGTTCGTCGCGTCCATGAAGTCGAGGTTGCCCGAGTAGCCCGTGGCGATCACCGGCTTGCCGATCGCCATCGCCTCCGCCATCGTCAGCCCGAAGCCCTCCGAGCGGTGCAGCGAGACGTAGCAGTCGCAGCCCGCCATCAGGCCGTCCCGCTCGGCGGCGCTGAGCGAGCGGTCGATCACGTGGATGTCGGGACGGCGCTCGGCCGCCCACAGCACCTCCTCCTCGGCCAGCGGGCGCAGCGGGGCGTTGATCGTCTTCAGCAGCAGCCGCGGGCCCTCGCCGGGCGCGAACGCGCGCTTGAAGGCTTCGATCAGGCCGACGGGGTTCTTGCGCTGGATCGTGCTCAGGTAGTCGAACACGAACAGGAACAGGAAGTCCTCGCCCGGCAGCCCCAGGCGCAGCGGCGTCGCCGGCTCGGCCGGCGCCTGCACCGGCGGGGGCAGCGCCAGCACCGGCACCGGCGCCACCGCGCCGATGTTCTCCGCCATGAAGCGCGAGTAGACCCAGATCTCCTCGACCAGCTCGAACGCCCGCTGCCAGCGCGCGGGGATGCTGTTCGTCTCCCAGCCCCAGATGCCGATCCGCGGGCCGGTGAAGTAGCCGGGGCCGAGACGATCCACGAAGCCGGGTAGCTCGTCGGCGTTCACCGCCACGATCTCCACGTCGTGCCTGCCCGCGGCGTGGGCGACGTCCTCGAAGCTGTGCAGCCCGTACCCGGAGGCCAGCTCGGTCGGCAGCTCCAGGTGGTGCAGCGGCACGCTCGCGGTACTGACCGGCACGTTCGCCGCCGCGAGCGCCTGCGCGTAGCCGCGGGCCGCGGCGCCGAGACCGAGCGCGTGGCCGAGGTAGCCGCTGACGCGCACCGACGGGCCCGGCTCGCCCGCCGCGGGGCGCTCGCCCAGGCGCTGCCGCTCGCCCGGGGCCGGCTCGCCCAGGGCTGGCTCGTCCGGTCCTGGCTCGCCTGGCTCGTCCGGGCCTGGCTCATCCGGGGCCGGCTCGCCCGCGCCGGCGGGCGGCTCAGCCGCCGGGGCGTCCTGCGCCTCGCCGGGCCGCGGCGGCATGAACTGCTCGGGGATCGTCATCTCGTCTTTCCCGAACGCCCAGCACCAGGCTACGTACTCGCGCCCGTCCGGCCCCGCGAGGTCGGGGTAGGCGCGCAGCACGTCGGGCCGCTCGCGCGCCACGCGGTAGAACACGTAGCGGTTGATGCCGTGCCCGCCCCCCACCGGCGCCGGCGCCTTCAGCCAGCGCAGGAACGGCTCCTCCCCGCCGGGGGCAAACAGGTCTCCGAAGCGCTCGCCGAGCGACTCGGCGAGCCCGTGCAGGGCCGCGAGCACGTCGTCGTAGACGAGCCCCGCCCCCAGGCGGCGGCCGATGTCGGCGCTGCGATCGAGCGCCGCCCAGCCCGCAGCGTCCAGTTCCGCGGCGTAGCGGGCGGTCAGCCGGCCCAGCGCGGGCGAGCGGCTGACGCGCGCACGGCTCGCCGACGGGCTCAGGCGGTAGGGCTTGCCCGGTTCGAAGCCCGGCAGGTCCAGCAGCCGCAGCGGCGCGCGCCCGTCGACCACGACGCCGTCCCCGTCCCCATCCCCGGAGGTCTCCAGCGTGCGTTCGTGCAGGTTCCAGAGGCTGAGGTTGACGCCCGGATCGTCGATCACCGCCGTGGTGAAGCGCGCCGGCGCCAGCTCCAGCATCCGCGCCAGCCAGGGCAGATCCTCGGGGCGGGCGCCGCGCCGCTCGCCGTCGAGCGAGCCCAGCATCTGCTCGACATAGCCGAACCACCAGACGAGGAAGCCCAGCGCCGCGGGGCTGTCGCCGACCGCGACGATCGTGTCGCTGATGCGCCCCGCCAGCTCCATCTGCTCGCGCGTCGGCTGTAGCCCGTCCGCAGGCACGTCGCCACTCATGCGCGGCACGAGCGCGACGTCGTGGCGTTCGAGCGCGGTGACGAACGGGCCAAGGTCCGCGAGCAGCCACGCGCTCGGCGGCAGGTGCAGCACGGGGCCTTCGCCGCGCTCGGCCTGTGCCTTCAGCACGCGCGGGAGCAGCAGCCGCTGCAAGGAAGCGGCGTCGTGGCGCGCGATCGCGTGCTCCAGCTCGACGTCGAGCTCCTCGGCGATCGACCGCGGCGCCGGCCCGGAGCCCGCGACGTTCGCGCCCTCCTCGCGGCCGATCAGCAGCAGCTCGTGCGGCCAGTCGGGCTGATGGCGAGCGAGCGAGGCGGCGAGCACGCGCGCCTGCGGCAGCGTCGCGGGCGTGACGAGCGTCAGCACCTTCATGCCGCGGGCGCCTCCGCCACCACGGCGTAGGCCGGCGCCCGGAACCGGGCCTGCGCGAAGCTGTCGTAGCCCGGGGCGAACACGTAGCCGGAGGCGAAGCCCGCGATCGCGCACAGCGACAGCGCCACCTCCGGGAAGATCGGGTGCTGGTGGGTCAGGTCGACCCAGAAGGTCTTCAGCGACGCGATCCGGTGCGGGTTGACGGTCTCCGCGACGAACAGCCCCCCGGGCGCGAGCTTCCGCCGCGCCAGCTCAAGCAGCCGTTGCAGCTCGGCGTAGGGAAGGTGCTCGATCACCTGGGCGGAGAAGATCGTCCCGAGCGAGCCGTCCGCGAGGCCCTCCAGGTGCTCGTTGACGTCCCCCTGGCTGGCCTGCATCCCGATCGCGCGGCAGCGCTCGACCATGCCGGCGTCGCTGTCGACCCCGCTCGCCGCGATCCCGCGCTCGGCCAGCAGCGCGAGCAGCTCGCCGCGGCCGCAGCCCACGTCCAGCACCGGCTGGTGCTCGGCCAGCAGCGGCAGGTAGGGCTCCTGCGAGCGGCGCACGCGCTCCGCCGAGCCGCGAAACGCGTCCTCGAAGGCGGCGTAGCGCGAGCCGGCGCCGGCGGACTCCGCGTCGCCGCCCGCCCCGCGAAAGCCCATCACCTCACCGACGGGAGACCCGAACAGCTCGAACGGGTCGCCCTCGACGTAGGGCAGCGCGTTCAGTTCGTCCAGCAGCCGCTCCAGCGAGGTGGCGGTCTCCTGCGCGCTGGCAAGCCCCTGCTCGGCGTGCCGATCCGCGTCGGCGGTGGTCCGCCGCAGCGACTCCGCCGTGCGGATCAGCTCGCGGGCCAGCTGCTCCAAGCGCTCGATGCGCTCGCCGTCGCGCGCCTGCTCGCGCTCGGAGATCGCCTCCTGCCGTTGCAGCGCCCGCACGATCTGCTCGTCCAGCAGCCGCTGGTGGTAGGCGTAGGGACGGATCGCGCGCAGCAGCAGCCGGCGCACCGCGCCGCGCAGCGGCTGGCGCCCCGCCGGCGCGACGCCGCCCCCGTGGGCGAACAGCTCCGCTGCGCGTGTGGCCGGTGTGGTCTCGTTATCTGCGGTCATCGAGCGGCAACGGCATTATCGCCGACGCACATCGCCACCCAGGGACTGCTCTAGGCTGCGCTCGCAGGAGCTGAGCTTCCGATTAGCGCCAACGACCCCTCGCACACACCCCCGCCACCCGAGCGCGGCAGCGTCTGCTTCCTCCTCGCGGCCCGCGAGGACGAGGACCGGGAGCGCCTGGCGCGCTGCCTGGGATCGCTGGAGGAGCACGCGCCCGTCACGGTCGTGGAGCCCACCGCGGCGGCGGTGGGGCACGAGCTCGAACGGCTCGCGCCCGCCGACGTGGTCCTGCTGAGCGAACCCTGCCTGCTCACGGCCCAGGCGCCCGCGGCGCTGCGCGAGGCGGCCTACGCCGACACGAACACCGCCTCCGCGAGCGCGCTCTCCGACACGGGCACGACGCTCGCGCTCGCGGCTGACGCCGCAGCGGATCTGGCGGCGCTGGCCGACTCCGTCGCGGCCGAGTCGCTGCGGCTGCGACCGCGGCTGGCGCGAATCGTCGGCCCCTGCGTATACCTGCGCCGCGACGCGCTGGAGCTGGTGGGCGAGGACGAGACGCAGGGCGGCATCCTCGATCGGGCGCTCGACCTCGACGCCGCGGTCGAGGTCGACCTCGCCCAGCGCTGCCTGCTCGCGGGGCTCTCGCACGTCGCGGCGGACGACGCCGTGGCCGGCACGCTCGCCCCGCGCCGCGCGCGCGCCGAGCGGCCCGCCGCGCTGCTGGACCAGCGCTACCCGTATCTGCAGCCACCGCTCCCGGCGCCGGCGGCCGATCCCGAACCGCTGCCGCCCGCGTGGGCCTCGCTCGCCGCCTCGGGCACGCTGCCGCGCGCGCTGCGGGCGGCGCGCCGCGGGTGGGAGCGCCTGTCGGTCACGGTCGACGGCCGCTCGCTGGGCGCGACGCTGACCGGCACGCAGCGCCACGTCCTCGAGCTGATCGCGGCGCTCGCCGCCACCGGGCAGCTCAGCCTGCGCGTGCTGCTGGCCCCCGACGCCGGCGCGGACGCGCTCGAACGCCTGCGGGCGCTGCCCGGGACCGAGCTGCTGTCGACCGGGCAGGTCACGCGCGAGACGCCGCGCAGCGCGCTGTTCCACCGCCCGCAGCAGATGTTCGAGACCGAGGACCTGCGCGTCGCGCTGCGGCTCGGCGAGCGGCTCGTGCTGAACCAGCTCGACCTGATCGCCTACCGCAACCCCGGCTACCACGCCGACGCCGTCGCCTGGGAGCGCCACCGGCGGGTGACGCGCCAGGCGCTCGCCGCCGCCGACCGCGTGCTCGTGTTCTCGCGCCACACGGAGGCCGAGCTGCTGTCGGATGAGCTGGCCGACGCCGAGCGCCTGCGCGTGGTCCCTCCGGGGCTCGACCACCGGCCGCAGTCGCGGGAGCTGGCGCCGAGCGGCGAGCAGGCCGCGCGGCTGGAGAGCACGCCCTTCATGCTCTGCCTGGGGACCGACTTCCGTCACAAGAACCGGGCCTTCGCGCTGCGGCTGCTGCGCGAGCTGCGCGCGCGGCACCGATGGGACGGGCTGCTCGTGTTCGCCGGCACCCACGTCCCCCACGGCTCCTCGCGCGCGCTGGAGCAGGAGCTGCTGGGCGGCGCACCGGAGCTGGGGGGCGCCTCGATCGAGCTCGGCGCCATCTCGGAGGAGGTCAAGGCCTGGCTGATGCGCCGCGCCGCCGGCGTGCTCTACCCGTCGGTCTACGAGGGCTTCGGGCTCGTGCCGCTGGAGGCCGCGATCGACGGGGTGCCCAGCATGTTCGCCCCGCGCGCCTCGCTCGCGGAGGTGCTGCCCGCCGAGGCGGCCACGATCGTCCCCTGGGATGTGCCCCGGAGCGCCGAGCGGGTGCTCGCGCTGCTCACGGACGCCGGCGCGCGCGAGCGCCAGCTCGACGCGCTCGTGCGGGCGGCGCGTCCGCTCACCTGGGAGCGCGCCGCCGAGGCGACCCTCGCCGCCTACCGCGAGGCGATCCTGGCGCCGGTGCGCGAGGCCGCCTTGCTCGCACGCGACGAGCTCGCGCGCGAGCGCGAACTGCGGGCGCTGGTCGAATCCCAGGACGAGCTCGTCGCGAGGCTGACCGAGGAGCGCGCGCACGCGCAGCGGATGTACGACGAGCTCAACGCCGAGGTCGGCTTCGCCCTGGGCCTGATCGGCCCGCATGGGGCGCTGCCCGAGGACGTGCAGCGTGCGCTGCTCGCGCTGAGCGAGCGGCCCGCGCTCAGCAGGCCGCTGTACGGCGCGGCGACGCGGGCGTTCCGCGCCGGCCGCGCGTTCGGCAAGATCCGTCGCGGCGACCCCGGCCCGGAGGCCTGAGCGACCCACGGGGCGGCGCGAACGTGCGCGTACCGCCGCTACCCCCAGATACCCTCTTGGCATGCCCAGCGCTTCCGAGAAGAGCGCCGCGCGCGGCTTGGCGCTCGCGGCCAGCGGCGTGTACAAGACGTTCAAGATCCCCGAGGAGCGCAGCCACACGCTCAAGGAGCGGGCGCTGCACCCGTTCCGCCGTTCGCGCTACGAGCGCCTGGAAGCGCTGAAGGACATCTCCTTCGGCGTCGAGCGCGGCGAGTTCTTCGGGATCGTCGGGCGCAACGGCAGCGGCAAGAGCACGCTGCTGAAGTGCCTCGCCGGGATCTACCGCGCCGACCGCGGCGAGATCTGGTGCGAAGGCCGGATGTCGACCTTCATCGAGCTGGGCGTCGGCTTCAACCCCGACCTCGCCGCCTACGACAACGTGACGCTGAACGGGATCATGCTGGGGCTCTCGCCGCGCGAGGCCCGCGCCCGCTACGAGCGCGTGATCGAGTTCGCCGAACTCGAGGAGTTCCAGGACCTGAAGCTGAAGAACTACTCCTCCGGCATGCACGTTCGCCTCGCGTTCTCGGTCGCGATCCAGGTCGACGCCGACATCCTGCTGATCGACGAGGTGCTCGCCGTCGGCGACGCGGGCTTCCAGCAGAAGTGCTTCGACGTGTTCAACCGGATGCGCGACGAAGGCAAGACGATCGTGTTCGTGACACACGACATGTCCGCCGTGAACAAGTTCTGCCATCGCGCGATGCTGCTGGAGCGCGGGAAGCTGGTCGCGCTCGGCGAACCCAGCCAGGTCGCCGACAAGTACCTGGAGGTCAGCTTCGGGCGCGAGGTCGGCTACGCCGAGCTGTCCGAGGACGTGCCCCGCGTCGGCGACGGCGCCGCCCGCGTCACCGACGTGTGGCTCGGCGACATGCCCGACACGCGCGCCACGATGGCCCCGCAGTCGCAGCCGACGACGCTGAAGGCGCTGGTCACCTTCCACGAGACCGTGCACGACCCCGCGGTGGCGATGGCGATCCACAACGAAGACCACCACCCGGTGATCGTCGGCAACACGGCGCAGACGCAGGAGCACAGCGGCGTGTTCCACGCCGGCGAGCAGGTCGTGTTCGCCTTTTCCTTCCACAACATGCTCGCCCCCGGGCGCTACGAACCGAGCTTCACCGTCAGCCACCGCGGCGGCGGCCTGTCGGTGATCGACCGCTACCAGGGCGGCTTCTCGTTCGTGGTCACGGGCTCGGTGGCGAGCGGCGGCATGGTCGAGGTCCCCGTGCAGACCGAGATCATCAGCCACGGCCAGATCCCAGCGCCCCAGCAGGCCCCGGCGTGAGCGCTCAGTCCCCGGCCTCGCCCGGCGCCACGATCGAATCGCAGACGCTCGGGACGCCGATCCGCGGCCCGCGCGCGCTGACGGGCGACCGCTCGCGCTTCTGGCAGCTGGCCTACAACATCGCGCGCAGCGAGTTCAAGCTGAAGTTCTTCGGCTCGGCGCTGGGCTACCTGTGGCAGCTGATGCGCCCGCTGCTCCTATTCGGCGTGCTCTACGTGTTCTTCGTGCTGGTGTTCCACGTCGACCGCGCCAAAGGCGCCGCGGGCCACGCCTACGGCGCGCAGCTGCTGGGCTCGATCGTCCTGTTCACCTTCTTCTCCGAGGCGACCAACGGCGCCGTGCGCAGCGTGGTCGACCGCGAGAACCTGGTGCGCAAGATCCAGTTCCCGCGGCTGGCGATCCCCGTCTCGGTCGTGCTGCTCGCGCTGTTCAACCTGGGCCTGAACCTCGCGGTGGTGCTGATCTTCGCGCTCGCCTCCGGCGTCGACCCGATGCTGAGCTGGCTGGAGCTGCCGGTGATCGTGCTGGTGCTGACGATCTTCGCCACCGGCGTGGCGATGCTGCTGTCGGCGCTGTTCGTGCGCTTCCGCGACATCCAGCCGATCTGGGACGTCGTCTCGCAGATCCTGTTCTACTGCTCGCCGGTGATCATCCCCGTCGAAGTCGTGCGCGAACGGCTGCTCTCGGGCGCGGGCCACGGCTCCTTCGACCACTTTCTCTACCACCTCTACATGCTCAACCCGCTGGCTCCCGCCTTCCAGGAGTTCCGCCACGCGGTGATCAACTCCGACACGCTCAGCGCCGCGCACGCGTCCGGCAGCTGGCCGGCGCTGCTGGCCCCGCTCGGCCTCGTGGCGCTGGTCTTCGGGCTCGGCTTCTGGGTCTTCAACCGGGCGGCCCCGCACATCGCGGAAGACCTCTGAGCGGCGCTCAGGCCCGCTCGCCGATCACCAGCTCGCGAGGCGTGGCGGTCGCCTCGAAGAAGCGCTCCAGCGCGTCGATCCGCAGCTCCCAGGCGTAGTCGGCCGCGGTCGCGATCCCCGCGCGGCCGAGACGCTCGCGTAGCGCCGGGTCCGACAGCAGGCGCCCGAGCGCCGCGCTGACCGCGCCCGGGTCGGGCTCGGGCATCAGGCAGTTCTCGCCGTCCACGCAGAAGTCGCGGTTGCCGTGCGCGTCGGTGGTCACCACCGCGCAGCCCGCCGCCATCGCCTCCAGCGGCGGCAGCGCGAAGCCCTCGTGCGTCGAGGTCTGGATGAAGACCGTCGCTTCGTTGAACAGCTCGTTCACCTGCTCGTCGCTCGGCGCCTGCACGTGGCGCATGCCGGGCTCGCTCGCCAGCTCCGGCTCGATCCCGAACAGGCACAGCTCGGGCCGCGGCTCGGGCAGCCCCCGCCACCCGTCGACGGTCAGCGGCAGGTTCTTCAGCGGGTTCGAGCGTCCCAGGGCCAGCACCATGTCCTCGCGGCGACGCGCATCCGGCAGCGGGCGGAAGTTCTCGAGGTCGATCCCCGGCGGGATCAGTTCCGCATCGAGCCCCAGCTCGCGCAGCCGCTCGCGGTTCCACTGCGAGATCGTCATGTACCTGAACTCCGGCCGGTAGGAGTCGATCACCGCGTGGCGCGTGCGCTCGTCGTCGGGGTAGTAGGAGGTCTCGATGTCCTGCACGAAGTAGGCCGGGATGCCGTGCAGCACGCTCGCCTGCCACACCGGCGCGGATGTGTTCCACCAGGTCGCGACCTTGATCGCCCGCAGCGGCGCGAGCGCCTCCACCAGTTCCTCGTAGTACTCGAAGCTGTGCACCGGCACCCGCAGCTCGAACCAGTCGGGCTGCTCGCCCAGCGTGTACAGCGAGACCTCGTGACCGCGGTCGAGCAGCCTGTTCAGGTGCTCGAAGATGTCGCGGTGCCCGCCGCCGACCCCGGTGCCCTCGGTGACGTAGGCGATGCGCAGCTTGCCGGTCTCGGTGCGCACCTCGCGCGCGTCGAAGAACTCGTGCCAGCGCTCCCAGAAGATCCGCTGCGAGGCCGCCTCGCGCTCGCCGACCGCCGTCCCGCGCGTGACCGACTCGTGGTGGTAGAGGCTCGCCGCGGGGAAGTAGAGCACGCGGTAGCCCGCCTGCCACGCGCGCAGGCACCAGTCGACGTCCTCGTAGGCCATCGGGTAGCGCTCGTCCATCAGGCCGATGCGATCGATCGCCGCGCGCGTCACGTACATGCAGGCGCCCGTCACCGCCAGCACCGGCCCCGCCAGCCCCGCCGGGCCCCAGTCCTGCGGCTTGAAGCGGTAGCGGTGGTCGAACCACTGCGGCGCCCCCAGGTTGCGCACGGTCCCCGCGAACTGGATGCGCCCGTCGGGGTAGAGCAGCCGCGCGCCGACGATGCCGATGTCCTCTCCGTCCTGGGCGGCGTACTGCAGGCACGCGAGCCAGCCGGGGCGCGCCTCGATGTCGGAGTTCAGCACCACCACGTCGCGGTCGGGGCTGCTCGCGCGCAGACCGCGGTTGACGTTCGCCGCGAAGCCTTCGTTGCGCTCGCCCTCGATCAGCTCGATCCCCTCGATCGCGCGCAGCGCCGCGACCCCCTCGGGGCCGCTGGCGTCGTCGGCGACGATGATCCGCGCGAACCCGTCCGGCACCGTTGCGCGGATGCTCTTCACCAGCGCCGCCACCAGCTCCGCGTCGCGGTAGCTGGGGATCACGACGTCGACCGGGACGCCCTCCTCGCGGTACCACGCCACCGCGCGCCGGTAGGCGTCCTCGCTGCTGCTCGAACGCAGGCGCAGACGCCGGCGCAACGGCGTGAAGCGCAGCGGGAAGGTCAGCACCCGGAACAGCAGCGTGCGCCAGCCAAGGTAGTGGTAGGTCAGGTAGATGCGCCGCCGCAGCCCTGCCAGCGGCCCGCGGAACTCACCGTCCAGGGCGCGCTGGGCGATCTTCTCCGGCGTCGAGATCGGGGGCGTGGAGCTGTCGTCCTGCTTCTTCACGGGCTTTCCAGGTCGAGGGGCACGAAGCTCGCGCGGCGCTCCAGCGAGAGCGCCCGGCGCGCCGCCGCGGGCAGCCGATCGGCACGCGAGCCCAGCAGCGCGCCCGCGAGGCGGAGCACATGGTGACGGCCGGCCGCGACGAACGTCGCGCGGCGCTCGCCGCCGGCGAGCCCTTCCGCGTCGGCGGCCGCGCGCACGGCCGCCATCTCTCCCCGCAGCCTGCGCACCAGGCCGCGCGGGCCGGCGGGCTCGCGCCAGCCGTAGACCTCCAGCAGCCCGCGCCACTCGTCGAAGCACCGCTGCAGCTCCTGCGACGGGCGGTAGTCGTGGGAGTGGATCACCGCCGCCCCCGGGACAAACGCCTTCGCGTAGCCGGCGCGGAGCATGTCCAGCGCGAGCACGCGGTCCTCGGCGTAGGCGGCGGCGCGGAACGGCACGCGCTCCCAGGCCGCCCGCGCCACGCAGGCGTTCGCATCGGTGAAGAAGCCGCGCCCGCCCAGCAGCGCCCGTGCCGGCAGCGCGCCCCGCTCCTGCGGCGTCAGCCGCTCCACCACCGGCTCGCCGCCCGGCGCCAGCGAGGCGAAGAAGCGCTCCAGCTCGACTCGCACCGCGAACGACGCCTGCGGACGTGGCACGTAGGGGCCGAACGCGAGGCCCACGTCCTCGCCCAGCGAGAAGCCCTCCAGCAGGCGCTCCAGCCAGCGCTCGTCCGCGGGCTCCGCGTCCTGGGTCAGCAGCGCCACGTGCGACCCGCGCGCCTCCCGCATCAGGAGATTGCGCGTGCCGCCGTGGCTGAAGCTGGCCGGGGAGATATCGAGCACGCGCGCTCCGCGCGCACGTGCTCTCTCGACAGAGTCGTCACTCGATTCGGAATCGCACACCAGCAGCTCGTGCTCCACCGTCTGGCTCGCCAGGGCGCGCAGCGTGCCCGCGAACAGCTCGCCGCCGTTGCGGACCGGGATCGCGACGGTGACGCTCGGCGGGGTCAAGCGTAGTAGCGGGAGATCGTGATCACCTGCGCCGCGACGTCGTGGCCGATCGCCAGCACCACCAGCAGCGCCGCGATCGCCGGGCCGAAGCGACGCCCCCCGAAGCGCACCGCCAGCGCCGCGATCGCCCCGTAGAGGCCGATCAGCGGCAGCAGGTAGCGGGCCTGCTCGAACTGCGCGAAGCCGCTCGTCTGGATCATCAGGCGATAGGACTGCACGCCCACGGCGATGCAGACCCCCGCCAGCGCCAGCGCGTACACCGCGAACTCGCCGATGCGGCGGACGAACGCCTTGTGGCGGCGGACGATCTCGGCCAGCGCCAGCGCGATCGCCGCCAGCGAGACGGCCAGCGCCGCGAGGTAGAAGTGGTAGCCGAATTTGTAGTCGAGCCAGCCGAACCTGCCGATGAAGCCCTTGAACCAGGTTTTCCAGAGCGGGACGTAGTGGAACTGGTCGCGCATCCCGATCGACGGCAGGTACAGCTGCCAAATGTGGCTGATCTCTTCGCCGAGGCTGAACGTCAGCTGCGGGGTTTCGGGGTTCGCCGCCACGCTCCCCACCCCGCCGGGGATCGCGCCCCGGTGCCAGGCGACGTGGTTGAGCAGCACGTACAGCGCGAACGGCGCCGCCGCCAGCGCCACCGCCCAGGCCGCCCCACGCAGCGCGGCCGGTCGCTCCGAGCGCCAGCCACGGCGCAGCATCAGCAGCACCGCCAGCGCCACCGCCGGGACGAAGCCCAGCAGCGTCAGCTTCGTGACGATCCCCGCCCCCAGGAAGCCGCCGATCAGCGCGCCGTTCGCCGGGGTGAGGCCGCGCCGGAAGGAACGCGCCATCGCCCACAGGCAGCCCGTCGCCGTCAGGTAGAGCAGGTTGTCGTTGTTCACGCCCCCCGACATGAAGCCGAACAAGGGCTGGAAGGCCACCACCAGCGCGCCCGCCGCCCACGACCACGGATATCGCGGCAGCAGCTCTCTGAGGAACTGGAAGACCAGCAGCACCGTGACGGCGCCCAGCAGCACCGACAGCAGGCGCATCGCCGCGAGCCGGTCCAGCACGCTGCCGCTGGAGGCCAGCTTGTAGGGGATCGCCTCCAGCGCGTAGTAGAGCGGCGGGTTGTTCGTCGCCGACAGCGCGTTGCCGTTGCCCTTGCGGCTGAGGTGCCCGCCTTCGACCGTTTCGACCGCTCGCTGCTGCAAAGCCGACATCGGCGCCGGGTTCGGGCGCTCGCCCACGATCTGGAAGAACAGGACCGCGCCGAGCATGTCGTCCTCCGCGGGCGAGAGCGGGCCTTCGCGCTGCGTCAGCCGCGGCAGCGTCCCGCGTTCGGCGACCTGCTGCACGTAGGCGTAGTGGGCGTTCTCGTCCGGGACCTCGAACGGCGGGACGATCAGCGACCAGGCGAAGCCGTTCGCCAGCGCCACCAGCGCGCAGGCCCAGGCCGCCCGCGGGACGCTCGACCACAGCGCGTGCAGCCGCCGCCGCGCCCACGATCCCGTGCCCGCACGCCGCGTCGGGACGTCCGTGTCGGAGCCGATCCCTTCCGCCGCCGGCGTGCTCATGCCCGGGGCGCTCACGCCGAGTCCTCCCGGGCGATGAGCACCCGCACCGCCAAGCCGATCGCAAGCAGCATCGAGACGAGCGCGCCCACCCACGCCCAGTGGCGGACGATCCCCCCCTTGGCGAGCGTCGAGCGATAGACGATCGTCGGCAGCAGCTGATACCAGGATTCACGCCCGGGGCGCATGTAGTCGAAGCGCAGCCTGCCTTCGACCGGGCGGCCCGCGACGTCCATCACGAAGCCCGGGTCCGGCAGCGCGCCGGCGATCGCGATCGGGGCCGTGCCGCGGTTGCGCAGGCAGAGCCGCACTTCTTCGTGCGCGCGCCCCACGTGGGTCAGCTCGATCTGCACGACCCCCTCGCGCCAGCCCGCCGCCAGCGAGCCGCTGCTCAGCAGTTCGCCCCGCGCCCCCGTCAGCCGCACGCTCAGCGGCGGCCCCGGCTTGCCGTAGCTGCCGATCGTCGCCCGCAGCGCGGAGGTGTCCGCCGGGAGCAGTTCCCGGCCCTGGCAGACCTGCTGGCCCGCCGAGAGCGAGGCCACGAACGCGCCGTTCGGCGTCAGGTTCGTGCCCGAGCGTCGCTGCGCCTTCTGACCTAGCACCACGACGAGGACTGCGGCGATGGCGGCCAGGCCAAGCGCCGTCACGACTCGCGCCTTCACGGGCAGGCTAGTTGCGCCGCAGACCGAGGATCGACAGAAGGAAGGACGAGAAGAAGATCTGGATTCCGACGATCATCAGCGAAGCAGCGACGATCGCGAGCCGCTCCTCCGAGAGCGAGCCGAAGCCGTTGGCGATCCACGTCCCGACGATCACGCCGCCGCTGACGAGGCCCACCAGCACGAACAGCCCGCCCAGCAGCAGCCCGTGCTCGAGCCTGAAGCGCGCGCGCATGCGGTCGAACCACGGGTCGCGCTCGCCCATGAAGTACGTGCCGTAGGCGTGCGCGCAGAGCCCGAGCGCCAGCACCTGCGTGCCGACGATCATCAACAGCGCCCCGCCGATCAGCGTGTGCAGGCCCCAGGCGCGGCCGAAGAAGTCGAGCCCCGCGCCGACCAGCACCAGGATCAGCGTGCCGAGCGTGGCAAGCACCGCGCCGGGGACGATGAACAGGTGCGTCGGGCTGTGCACCAGCAGGAAGCGCAGGTGGCGCCAGCCGTCGCGGAAGCTCGACAGCTTGCTCTCGCCGCCGCGCGGGTGGTATTCGATCGGGAACTCCGCGATCCGCAGTTTCTCCTTCGAGGCGCGGATCACCATCTCGGAGGCGAACTCCATGCCGGTCGTGCGCAGGTCCAGGCGCGGCAGCACGTCGCGCCGCAGCGCCCGCATGCCGCAGTGGGCGTCGCTGATGCCGGTGCGGAAGAACAGGTTCAGCAGGCCGGTCAGGATCGGGTTGCCGATGTACTGGTGCAGCCACGGCATCGCCCCCGGCTGGATGTTGTCCATGCGGTCGCCGATCACCATCTCCGCGCCCTTCTCCAGCTCGGCGACGAAGCGGGGGATCTCGTTGAAGTCGTAGGTCAGGTCGGCGTCCGCCATCACGATGTAGCGCCCGCGCGAGGCCGCGAAGCCCGCCAGGTAGGCGCTGCCGTAGCCGCGGCGGCGTTCGACCACCACGCGCGCTCCCGCCCGCTCGGCCAGGCGCGCGGAGTCGTCCTCGGAGTTGTTGTCCGCCACCACGACCTCGCCCGGGACGCCCATCTCACGTAGCGCCTGCAGCGCCGCGCTCACGCACTGCTCGATGTTCTCGGCCTCGTTCAGGCACGGGATCACGACCGAGACGAGCGGCGCGGAGCGATCTTCGGCGTCCACGGAGGCCGGTGGCTTTGTCTGAACGACTGTGCTCATAGACGGGCGCGCGACGCCTGCGGGTGTCTGCCGGTAGGCGAACAGGCGATCACGCCGGTTATAACGCCCGGACGGGCGGAAAGTGGCGGATTCGCGCATGATGCTATCCGCTATGCGGATCTGCGTCGTCTACGACTGCCTGTTTCCCTGCACCGTCGGGGGGGCCGAGCGCTGGTACCGCAACCTGTCCGAGCGCCTCGCCGGCGAGGGCCACGAAGTGACCTATCTGACGCTGCGCCAGTGGCCCCGCGGCGAGCCCCCTGAGGTTCCCGGGGTCCGCGTCATCGCCGCCGGCCCGCGCATGGCGCTCTACACCGAAGGCGGCCGGCGGCGGATCCTGCCGCCGCTCGTGTTCGGGCTCGGCGTGCTCCTGCACCTGATGCGCCACGGGCGCCGCTACCAGGTGGTGCACACCTGCTCCTTCCCCTACTTCTCGCTGCTCGCTGCGGCGCTGCTGCGCCGGCTGCGCGGCTACGGGCTGGTGGTCGACTGGCACGAGGTCTGGAGCGCCGCCTACTGGCGCGGCTACCTGGGGCGCTTCGGCGGTCCCGTCGGGCACCTCGTCCAGCGCCTCTGCGCCCGCGTGCCGCAGCGGGCCTTCTGCTTCTCGCGCCTGCACGCCGCGCGCCTGCGAGGAGAGGGCCTGCGCGGCGAGCCGATCCTGCTCGAAGGCGAGTACGCCGGGTCGCTCGTGCGGCCCGTGGCGCAGGAGGCCGAGCCGCTGGTGGTGTTCGCGGGGCGGCTGATACCCGAGAAGCGCGCGCCGCTGGCGGTCGCGGCGTTCGCCGCCGCCGCGCGGCGGATCGAGGGCCTGCGCGGCGAGCTCTACGGCGACGGTCCCGAGCGCGAGGCGGTGGCGGCGGCGATCGCCCGGCACGGCGTCGGCGGCGCGCTCGTCGCCCCCGGCTTCGTCGCGGGCGAGCAGATCGAGCAGGCGCTCGGCCGCGCGATGTGCATGCTCTCGACCTCCTCGCGCGAGGGCTACGGGATGGTCGTGATCGAGGCCGCCGCCGCCGCGACGCCCAGCGTCGTCGTCGCCGGCGAGGACAACGCCGCCACCGAGCTGATCGAGCCGGGCGTGAACGGGTTCCTGGCTCCGGAGCCCGACGCCGAGTCGATCGCCGCGCAGATCGTCGCCGTGCACGAGGCGGGGCTGTCGCTGCGCGAGCGCACCGCCGAGTGGTTCGGCACGCACGCCGAGCGCCTGTCGCTCGAGTCCTCGCTGCGCAAGGTGCTCGCGAGCTACGAGCCGGACATCGCGCGGGCGTAGCTGTCGAGCGTCAGCCTCGCCGTGCGCTGCCAGGTGAACTCCTTCGCGCGGGCCGCACCGCGGTTGCGCAGCTGCGCGCGCAGCTCCTCGTCGGTCAGCAGACGTGTCAGCGCCTGCGCGATCGCCCGCGGATCGTGGGGGTCGAACAGCAGCGCGGCGTCGCCCGCGACCTCCGGCAGCGAGGAGGCGTCCGAGCAGGCGACCGGCACGCCGCGCGCCATCGCCTCCAGCACCGGCAGGCCGAAGCCCTCGTACAGCGAAGGGAACACGAACGCCTCCGCCAGCGACCACAGGCCCTCGAGCTCCGCGCCGGAGACCCAGCCCAGGAAACGGACGTCGGGCTCGACGCCACGGGCCGCCGCCCGCTCCCGCAGCTCGCGCTCGTGCCAGGTGGGGTATCCCGGCAGGACCAGCAGCGGGCGCCGCTCGGCCGGGATCGAGGCGAGCGCGTCGATCAGCGCCGGCAGGTTCTTGTGCGGGCGCTTCGCCGAGAGGCTGAGCAGCAGAGGGCGCTCGCCGAGACCCAGGCGCTCGCGCAGCTCGGGCTCCGGCAGCGGGCGCTCGCGCACGACGGTGCCGAGGCCGAGCGGGACGACGTCGATCCGCTCCGGCGAGAGGCCGATCAGCTCGACGACGTCCTCGCGCGTGCTCTGAGAGTCCACGATCACCCGGTGCGAGCGCCGCGCTGCGGCGGGCACCAGCACCCGCATCCCCTTCTCGCGGATGCCCGAGTGCGCCTCGGGATAGCGCGCGTAGATCAGGTCGTGGACCGTGACGACCCGGCGGAAGCGCCCGCGCAGCGGCGCGGTCGAGGCGAGGCTGTGCACGAGGTCCACGCCGGCGCGGGCCGCCAGGCGCGGCAGCAGCGCCTGCTCGCCCAGCACCCACTGGACGCGGTTGCGCGCGCGGACCGGCACCGTAACCGCGGGCAGCAGCTCGCCCCAGGGCGCCGCGCCCGCGCTCTCGGCCGCCTCGCGGTTCACGAAGGCGGTGAAGCGCGTGCCCGGCGGGGCCTGGTCCAGCAGCGCGGGGATCAGCTCACGCGCCGCGACCTCCATGCCGCCGGTCTCTCCCGGCACGAGGAAGACGAGGTTCAGGCCGATGTGCACGGCCTACTTGACGACCTCGAACTCCGCGCGGATGTTCATCGTGGGGAAGCGGAACGCCAGGTACTTCTCGTAGGTGTCGGGGAAGCGCCGCGCGAACGCGCCGACGCCCAGCAGCCGGCAGCCGAGCCACAAATCCAGCGTCACGTGCACGATCCGAAACCGCGCCGCGGTGTAGTGGGCGAAGCGCGGCTCCGCCAGCGTGCGGATGCCCAGCGCGGAGAAGTAGTGGCGGTGGGTCGGGTCGCCGTAGGCCAGCACCGAGGAGAAGTGCGGCGTGCGCAGCTGCACGCGGGCGCCCGGACGGGCGATGCGGTGCAGTTCCTCGAACAGCCCGATCGGCTCGCGCACGTGCTCCAGCACGTCCTGCAGCAGGATCTGGTCGAAGCTCGCGTCCTCGATCGGGTAGGGAAACGAGTCGAGGTCGTGCACGATGTCGGCCGCCGTGTCCGCGGAGATGTCGAGGCCCGTCGAGCCCGGCACCTTGCTGGCGCCGCAGCCGATGTCGAGGATCGCCCCGGGTCCCGTGGGCCGGAGGTCGTACTGATGCGGATCGACCAGGCGGCCGAGCAGACCTCGCGGACCGGGCACGCGCCGTACAGTAGCGAGCCGTTCGGTAGCGCCAGACGATGACCACGCAACCGCCACTGACAATCGGGATCGACGCCCGCGCCGCGGCGGAGGTCCCCGCGGGTCGCGGGCGCACCGTGCGCGAGCTGCTGCGCGCGCTGGCCGCGCGCGGGGAGCGGGCGCAGCCGGAGCCGGAGCCCGGGAATCCGGGCGCGGGAGGCGAGGGAACGCAACCGGACGCCGGGCGCCGCTGCCGCTACGTGCTCTACGCGCGCGAGCCGTGGGCCGGCGCGGCGCTGGACGAGCGCTTCAGCTGGCGCACGATCGCTGCGCGCGATCCCCTGTGGCACGTGCAGGCCGCGCGCGCGGCGAACCGCGAGTGCGACGTCTTCCTGTCGACGAACTCCTACCTGACGCCATGGTTCCTGCGGATTCCCGCGGTCCCGATCGTCTACGACCTCGTGACGTTCGAACCGGCGATGCGCCCGAACCGGCGCTCCGCGGTGATCGAGCGCCTGACCCTGGGGCTGGCCGTGCGCCGCTCGGCACGCCTGCTCGCGATCTCGCAGGCGACCGCCGACGCGCTGACCGAGCGCTTCCCGCGGGCGCAGGGGCGCGTGCGGGTGGTCCGTCTCGGAGCGACGCCCCCGGCGACGGGGGAGCTGACGGCGGAGCAGGCCGCCGAGCTGCCGGCGCCGGGCTTCGTGCTGGCGGTGGGAACCCTGGAGCCGCGCAAGAACCTGCCGCGCCTGGTCGCGGCGTTCCAGTCGCTGGCGCCGGAGCTGCAGCGGGCGCACCCGCTGGTGGTGGTGGGCGCGCTGGGCTGGGAGACCGGCGAGACGCTGACGGCGCTGCGCTCGCTCGGCGAGCGCGCGCGGATGCTCGGGTTCGTCCCGGACGCCGCGCTCGCGGAGCTGTACCGCCGCTGCGGGGCGTTCTGCTACCCCTCGCTCGGCGAGGGCTTCGGGCTGCCGGTGCTGGAGGCGATGAGCGCCGGGGCGCCGACGATCACCTCGAACCTCTCCTCGCTGCCGGAGGTGGGAGGCGAGGCGGCGGAGTACGTCGATCCCTACGACGTAGCGAGCATCGCCGCGGGGTTGGAGCGCGTGCTGGGCGACCCGGAGCTCGGCGGGCGGCTGCGCGAAGCCGGCCCGCGCCGCGCGGCGGAGTTCTCCTGGGACCGCTTCGCCGCGGAGACCCTGGAGCTGCTTCAGTCGGCCGCGAGCAGCCGGTCGTAGGCGCTCGTCAGGCGCTCCGCGGCCGCGGAGGTCGAGTAGCGCTGCACGACCTCCGCCGGATAGGCGACGCGCTCGCCGGCGGGACGGCTGAGCGGGCCGTCCGCGAGCACCTGCGCCAGGGACGGCCAGTCGCCGGGGGCGATCAGCTCCGCCGGCGTGCCGCGGACGACCTCCGGGATCGCGCCGCTGGTGGTGGTGACGATCGCGAGGCCCGCCGCCATCGCCTCGGCGAGCACGAGCCCGAACTGCTCCTCCCAGAAGGCGTGCGGGATGTCGAAGGGGTGAAACGCCGCCTGCGCGGCCGCGGTGCTCATGAGCACCATCGCGGAGGCGCGCGCGAACACGCTCGGCATCTCCTCGTAGGGGACGCTGCGGATCTCGACCCACTGCGCGAGCCCAAGGTCCGCGGCGTGCGCGCGCAGCCGCGCTTCCTCGGGGCCCGAGCCGACGATCAGCAGGCGGGGCTTGACAATCTCGCGCGAGGGCGGGCGCACGACGCCGCGGTGGAGCAGGGCCAGCGCGCGCATCACGTCCTGATGGCCCTTCTCCCAGACGAGCCGGCCCGGCGAGACGATCGTGTGCTCGGCGGGCCCGCCCGGGGGCGCGGTCGCGCCCGGGGCCGGCGCACCTGCGCCCGGGGCCGGCGCACCTGCGCCCGCGGCCGCCGCACCGGTGTCGCCGCCCGCGCTCACGGCCGCGCCCGCGGCCGTGGCGAAGCGGTCGATGTCGATCCCCGGCGGGCAGACCTCGATCCGCTCCTCGGCGACCCCCTCCAGCCGCAGGGCGAGCGCGGCGCGCTCGGTGGCGGCGAGGAACAGATCGGTGCCGGCGAGCACCTGCTCGCGGAAGCGGCGCGCGTGGCGGTTGCGATAGGCGGCGAGCATCGGCAGCGTCTCCCAGACGGTCTGCACGAGGCGGAAGCGCCCGCCCGCGCTGCGCCGGCGGGCGGCGTCGGCGGCGAACCAGAAGCTGAGCTCCGCGGCATGCACGACGTCCGCCTGCGCGAACGCCTCCTTCGCGGACAGGTAGCGGTCGCCGAGCACGCCGGCGGACACCTCCCCGAGCGGGCCGCGCGGGAGCAGGTCGCGCAGCGCGCGCACGGAGGTGGCGCGAAGCTCCGCGGGCGGGGCGTAGCCGTTTGACTTCGTCAGCAGGTAGGAGACCTCGTAGCGCTGCGGCAGCTCCAACCAGGGGCGCAGCTCCCAGGGCGTGGCGAGGTGGCCGCGCACGATCAGGACGGAGGGCACGGCCGCGCAGGCTATCGCCTGCCGCCGCGGCGCCGGCGGGGGCGCGCTGGGGCTTGCACTAGGCTCCCCGCGGTGTCGGAGCCCGCACTCCAGCAGACGTTCGTGTACGGGGGCAACGCGAACGAGGACGTGCTGCGGGGGCTGGGCACGGTCTCGGGCAGGCTGCTGGACGTGGGCTGCGGCGAAGGCTCCTGGGCGCCGCGGCTGCGCGAGACGGGAGCGGCCGAACTGGTGGCGCTCGACCCCGCGCCGACGGCGATCGAGCGCGCGAGCAGACTCTACGACGCGGCGGTGATCGGCACGATCGAGGGCACCGAGCTGGGCGAGCTGGGCGGGCGCCCGTTCGAGGCGATCGTGCTCGCGGACGTGCTGGAGCACCTCGTCGACCCCTGGGCGGCTCTGAAGAAGCTGCGCTCCTGGGCGGCGCCGGGCGCGGTGCTCGTGATCTCGGTGCCGAACCTGCGCTTCTACCGGCTGCTCGGCAACCTCGTGTTCCGCGGCGAGTTCGAATACGAGCGCCACGGCGTGCGCGACTGGACGCACCTGCGCTGGTTCACCCGCCGCAGCCTCCCGCGGATGCTGGCGAAAACCGGCTGGACAGCCGAGCGCTTCATCTCGACGCAATCCCCGAAGGGCCTGCTGCTCGCGAAGCTGAGCGACGCGCTGGCGAACGACTTCCTGCGCCAGCAGCTCGTGGTCGTGGCGCGGGCGCGCTAGCGCCGGGACGAACCGGGCGAGGCCTCGCTTCGAGGCCGCTTCAGGCCGCGGTGCCGCCCGTCCGGCGCCAGCGGGCTTCGAGGTCTCCGACGCGCACGGGGCCGCAACGCCTGCGCAGCGCGCGGCGGCGGCGCAGCGCCCGCGGCAGGCGGCTCGCAAGCGTGAGCAGCGCCGGGTAGTAGTAGGGCTTGAGCAGGCTGCGGCGCAGCTCTCCGCGCAGGTAGTCGCGCAGGTCGGCACCGTGCAGGAGGGTGCTCCAGTGAATGAGGCGCACGTTCTGGTAGGTGCGGAACTCGCGTACGCGCGGGTTCAGCGAGCGGCGCACGGTGGACCCGCTGGCGTGGTCGAAGCGAACGTCGGGATGGAACACCGAGCGCCAGCCGTGCAGCCAGGCGTTCAGGCCGAGGTCGACGTCCTCCCAGTAGAGGCCGGGGAGCAGGTCCCAGAAGCCGCCGAGCTCAAGGAACATCGAGCGCCTGTAGAGCCCCGCGCCGCCGGAGACGTAGGCGACGTCGATCGGCTCGCGCGCGCCCGCGAGCGCGGTCGGCTCCAGCACCCACTGTCCCTCCCAGCGCGCGGCGGTTGGCCCCGAGTCGATCTCGCCGGAGGCGGTGTCGATCACCTCGCCGCCGACGGCGAAGACGCTCTCGTCGGCGCGCAGCGTCGCCCACATCGGGTCGATCACGCCGGGGGCGGGGCTGACGTCGTTGTTGAGCATCATGAAGGCGGTGCAGTCCACGAGCCGCACGGCCCGGTTGTAGGCGTGCAGGCGCAGGTTGTCCTCGAACGGGATCAGCTCCACGCCGGGGAAGCCCTCGATCACCGCGCGCGAGTCGTCCTCGCTGGCGTTGTCGATCACGTAGACGCGCGCGTCGGCGCTCGACTGCTCCGCGGCCGCCACGACGGCGGGGAGGTGATGGCGCAGCAGGTCGGCGCCGTTCCAGTTCAGCACCAGCAGTGCGATCTCGGGCGCGCCGGGCACCGGCGCAGGCTACCGAGTCGGGACGGCCCGGCCGCGCCGCCGGCTCAGACGATGCGGCGAAGCCGTGACGGAAGCAGCTCGATCAGCTCCGCGGGCACCGCCCGCATCGCGAGGATCGCGACGGCGTAGACGAGCAGCGCGAGCAGGGCGCAGACCAGCGAGGGCAGGTCGGGCAGCAGCGCGAGCGCGACGGCGGGAGCGGCGGCGATCACGACCTTCACCACGACGCCCAGCTTCGGCCACAGCTCCGGATGGTCGTGCGCGAGCGCGATCAGCGAGCCGAGCGCGAGCACGCCCTCGCCGCAGATCGTCGCGATCGCGGCGCCCCGCGCGCCGTCGCTGGCGGCGAGCACCGCGGTCAGCGAGCAGCTGACGACGAAGGCGGCGAGGTTCGTGAGCAGCACGCCTTTGTAGAGCTTGAGCGACAGCAGCGCGAAGCTCCAGCCCGCGACGACGAAGGAGGAGATCAGCGCGAGCCCTTGCAGTTGCAGCACTTCGGTGGCGCCCTCGAACTTGGCCCCGGCGACGACTTCGACGATGAAGTGCGCCCCGCCGAGCGTCCCGATCGCGGCGGCGACGCCGAGGATCAGCGAGACCTCGAAGATCCGCTGCAACGAGTAGGAAAGGCGCTCGCGGTCGTCGCGGGCGGCGCGGGCCAGTAGCGGCAGCGCGCCGCCGACGAGCAGGCCCGGCACCGCCGCGACGACGACGAACACCCGGAAGGAAGCGGCGAACAGGCCGTTCTGGTGGGGGTTCGAGACGAGGCTGGTGAGGATCTGGGCGGTGTAGACGTAGATCGTCCCCACCGCGGCGGCGAGCGAGAACGAGACGGTCAGGCGCAGCAGCGCGGCCCAGCGGCGCGGGCGCAGCGCGAAGCGCAGCGAGATCTGATGACGGGCGAGCGCGGCGGTGGGCGGGATCAGCAGGAGGTTCACGGCAAGCGCCACCGCCAGCAGCGGCAGCACCCCGGCCCCGGCGAGCACGAGCGCGACGAGCGCGGCGACGCTCAGCACCTGGCGCGCGAGGTCGAGCGCGGAGAGCGTGCCGAGCCGCAGCGCGGCGGCGAGCGGGATCGTGTGCGTGTGCTGCACGACCAGCGCCACCGTGCCGATGCCCGCGAGGATAGCGCCGGTCAGGAGCGCGGCGTCGTAGTCGGCGGCGAGCGCGAAGACCGTGACCAGCAGCACGCCGATTGCGGTGAGCACGATCCGCAGGCCGAGCAGGTCGCGCATCAGTTCCTCGCGCTCGGCGCCCTCGCGCACGGCGAACTCGCGCTGGCCGACGGTGGACATCCCGGCGTCGGTCACGGCGGAGACGACGCCGACGAGCGAGAGCACGGTGGTGTAGTCGCCGAAGCGCCCGACCCCCAGGTGCCTCGTGAGGAGCGCGGCGGAGAGGATCGAAAGCGCGACGGTGAGCACGTAGGAGAGCAGCCGCAGCGCGCCGCCGCGGATGATGCGCCCGCCGGCGTCGGAGCTGTCCAGCACGGCGGAGGGCTCGTCGAAGGCGACCTCCGCCGGGTCGGGCGTCCCGGGAGGCGACTGTGACGAGCTCATCGTTCCCGCCGGGTGATCGCGCCGGGCAGGCTCACGCCCGCGGCAGATCCTCGATCTGGGCCAGCGTCACGGCGCGCATGTCCTCGCCCTCGCGCAGCGCTCGATACCACGCGACAATGCTCGCAAGCGCGTCCGCCAGCTTCACCGCGGGGCGCCAGCCGAGACGCGTTCGCGCGAGCGAGGAGTCGAGCTTGAGGTAGCGCGCCTCGTGCGGGTGCTCGCCCTCGTCGACGCGCCAGCGCAGGCCCCCGGGCCACAGCTCGGAGAGCTGGGCGACGAGCCAGCCGACGGTGCGGGCGTCGTCTTCCTCGGGGCCGAAGTTCCAGCCCGCGGCGTGCGCGGGGTCCTGGCAGAGCGACTGCGCCAGCAGCAGGTAGCCGCTGAGCGGGTTCAGCACGTGCTGCCAGGGACGCACCGAGTTGGGGTTGCGCACGCGCAGCTCCTCCCCGGCGAGGGCGGCGCGCATCAGGTCGGGCACGAGCCGGTCCTGGCCCCAGTCGCCGCCGCCGATGACGTTGCCGGCACGCGCGGAGGCGACGCGCGGGCCATTGGGGCCCGCGAAGAAGGAGCGGCGGAAGGCGCTGGTCACAAGCTCGGCGCAGCCCTTGGAGCTCGAGTAGGGATCGTGGCCGCCCATCGGCTCGGACTCGCGGTAGCCCCACTCCCACTCGCGGTTCTCGTAGCACTTGTCGGAGGTGACGACGACGACGGCGCGCACGTCGGCGCCGTGGGTCCGCACGGCGTCGAGCAGGTTGACGGTACCCATCGTGTTGATCTCATACGTCTCGCGGGGGGCCTCGAACGAGCGCCGCACGAGCGCCTGCGCCGCCATGTGCAGCACGACTTCGGGACGACTGGCGGCGACTGCGCCGGCGACCCGGTCGGGGTCCCGGACGTCGCCCTCGAAGCTCTCGACCTCTCCCTCCAGGCGGGCGAGCTCGTAGAGCGAGGGCGCGCTGGGGGGCGGGCCGGAGAAGCCGCTGACGCGCGCGCCGAGAGCTTGCAGCCACAGCGTGAGCCAGACGCCCTTGAAGCCGGAGTGGCCGGTGACGAGCACGCGCCGGTCGCGCCAGAAGCCGGCGTCGAGGATCGGCGCGGCCGGCTGCCCGGGGTCGGCTACGCCCAGGTCTTCCACGGTGCCCCGGACTGCCACAGCTCCTCGAGCCGGTGGCGCTCGCTGAGCGTGTTCATCGTCTGCCAGAAGCCCTCGTGGCGGTAGCAGGAGAGCTGCCCCTCGCGCGCCAGGGCGCGCATCGGCTCCTGCTCCCAAACGGTCTGATCGCCGTCGAGGTAGCGGCTGACCTCAGGCGAGAGAACGAAGAAGCCGCCGTTCATCCAGCCGCCTTCGCCGTGCGGCTTCTCCTCGAACTCGCGCACGCGCTCGCCGTCGAGGTCGAGCGCGCCGAAGCGGCCGGGGGCCTGAACGGCGGTGACGGTGGCGTGCGTCCCCTGCGCGCGGTGGAAGTCGATCAGCGCGCCGATGTCGACGTCCGAGACGCCGTCGCCGTAGGTGAAGCAGAAGTCCTCTTCGCCGAGGTAGGGCAGCACGCGGCGCAGCCGCCCCCCGGTCATGGTCTGCTCGCCGGTGTCGATCAGCGTGACGCGCCAGGGCTCGGCGGCGGAGCGGTGGATCTCCATGGAGCCGTTGGCGAGGTCGAAGGAGGCGTCGCAGTTGTGCAGGTGGTAGTTCGCGAAGTACTCCTTGATCAGATAGCCCTTGTAGCCGAGGCAGATGACGAAGTCCTCGATCCCGTGCGTGGCGTAGAGCTTCATGACGTGCCAGAGCATCGGCTTACCGCCGATCTCGACCATCGGCTTCGGGCGCACGGCGGTCTCCTCGCTCAGTCGCGAGCCGAAGCCGCCGGCGAGGATCACGGCCTTCACGGCGCGCAGCCTATTGGCTGCGCTGCGCACGGGCGCGGTCGCTCAGCGCGCGACGGCGTGCGAGCCGCCGAGCACTTCGCCGGCGGCGCCGAGGGCCTGCACGGCGAACACCGGCGCTTCGCTCGGCACGGTGGCGGCGGTCTCGAAGCCGGCGGAGGGGACTTCCGCGATCGTGGAGAGGGAGGCCGGCGTGGCGCCGGCCAGGATCCGCCAACCGTGCACGCCGGTGGCGCCGTTCCAGCTGGCATACACGCTCGTGGCTCCGGGAGCGGCCTTCAAGGCGATGGCGGGCACCGCGGCGGGGAGGGCGTTCCATTCGAAGCGGTAGGAACGGTAGATCTGCGCGGGGTAGGGCAGGTGCGCGTCGAACACCATCTGCCCGGCGACGTTGAATTCGGTGAAGTAGGGGTCTTCGCCCCAGCCGACGAACCAGTTGCCGTTCGCGAGCACCTGGTTGTCGCCCTGGCTGCCGGAGAGCAGGGTGGGGGTGCGAACGTCTTTGCTGACGAGGCTGACGGTGCGGTGCTTGAAGTCGATCCGCTCGTGGATCGCGCGCGAGTAGGGATGCGCTTTGGGCACGGCGCCGTTGTCGAAGATCGTGATGGTGTGGTCGGGCTGCCAGCGGGCGTCGTGCTGGTAGGCGGTGCCGGTGCCGGCTCCCATCCGGAAGCTGGGGACCTTGCCGCCGATGCGCCACTCGACCGCGCCGCTTGAGTGGTTGATCTCGTAGGCGGCCCAGGTGTTGCGCGAGGAGATCAGGAAGTTGCCGTCGCCCCAGGGGTCGGGGTCGATGGAGTTCATGTGGAAGAAGTCCCACGGCCGGTTGGGGTCGCGCGGGTCGTTGGCGTAGGAGTCGTTCAGCGCGACGTGCCCGTAGGCGTGCCACTCGAACATCACGAGCCCGGTCTTCACGTCGACCTGCTGCACGACGGCGTCCTGCAGAGCGCCGTCCTTGGAGCCGTGCACCGAGCTGAGATCGGCCCGCACGAGCGTGTAGGCGGTGATGTAGGCGGAACCCTGCGGCGTGAGCTGGAGCTCGTGCAGGTCGGCGTAGTAGCCGTTGCCGGCGTGGACCTGGGCGGCGGGCTTGTAGTCGGAGCCGAGCAGGTAGTCGCTGCCGAACCCGACGCCGAGGTCGATGTGGCCTTCCCAGTAGGCGAGCACCGGTTTGCCGGCGTAGCTGGAGACCTGGAGGTTCGTGACGGCGTTGCCCGTGGCGGCGGGCTTGAACCAGACGAGCTGGCCGGAGCCGTCGACGATCATGGCCCCGTTCTGCCCGCGCCCGGAGTTCGTGGTGAGGAAGATGTCGCCGGGCGTCGTGGCCCCCGCAACCGCGGTGGTGACGCGCACGGTGGGCGGCAGCAGCTTCGGCTGCGTGACGAACGCCTGGTTCGCGCCGGCCTTCGCGGGCGGCGGGGTGCGGCCGGGGGGCAGCGGATAGCTGACGAGCCGTGCGACGTAGAAGGTTGTGCCGACGCGGTGGTGATCGACGGAGGCCGTGACGCTGACGCGCTCGCCCTGGGTGAAGCCGCGCGCGGGGAGGAAGCTCGCGCCGGTGGCGCTGGCGTAGGAGCGGAGCTTGCCGCTGTGGGAGCCGCTGCGGGAGCCGACGACGGAGACGTTCGAGATCTGGCCGGCGGGGGCGCCGAGGAAGCTGATCTGCGTGTCGGGCGAGGCGTCGGGGGTGCCGTTCAGGGGCGAGATCGTCACGGCCCCGGCAGCGGCCGCGGTCACGAGCAGCGTGCCGAGGGCGAGCAGCGTCGCGA
Source organism: Solirubrobacteraceae bacterium (assembly GCA_035508515.1). Lineage (GTDB taxonomy): Bacteria > Actinomycetota > Thermoleophilia > Solirubrobacterales > Solirubrobacteraceae > Palsa-744. The sequence continues at coordinate 102,012 of DATJMW010000040.1, forward strand.
TCAGGGCATGGCGTCGTTGTCGGCTGGTCATCTCTCCTCGCGCGCGGCGCGATCCATGACGGACAACCCCGCAGCGACGCCCAAGTAGCGTCGCGGGTGCGGCGGCGGATAGTAGTCAGCTCAGCGCTCGTGCACGCCGACTGCGTTCGAGTAGCCGGCCGCGAAGGGAAAGTCCGACTCGGCTTCGCAGCGCACGCGGAAGCTGTAGTCGGCGGGGCCGGGGAACTTGAAGCGATAGGAGGCGTGAAAACGCCCGCGCCGGTCGGTACGGATCACCTTGAATTGGAGCCAGCCGCTCCCGGGCGAGTGGGCCTCCAGCACGAGCGACTTGCCGTCGCGGGGGATCGGCCCGCCGCGCAGACGGCCGCGGAAGTGGATGCTGCTCCCGGCGCTGGCGCCGTGCGGGTAGACGCCGAGCGCGACGCTGGCGGGCGTGCGCAGCCGCAGCGCCCGGGTCGCGGCGGGCTGCGCATCGCCGACATGCGCGCGGTAGGCGAAGCGCAGCGTGCGGGAGGAAGTGCCGGGCGGGACGCTGAGCGTGAAGCCGCCGCGGGCGTCGGTGTGCGGGCTCGGCATCGCGACGGGTCGCGCGCCGGAGTAGGCGGGCGTGGCGCGCACTTCGATCGAGGCGCCCGCGATCGGCGCCCCGCCCGGTGCCGTCAGCCTGCCGGTGAGCGCGCGAGCGTGGCCGAAGCCGCCGACGGCGCTCGCCTTCGCGGTGCCGCGCCAGCGGACGGAGAGGTCCGCGGGTGAGGAGGCGTTCGCCCCGTTCGGCGCACCGGGCGGCGGCGGGTTGTCGATCGTCACGGCCCGGTTCAGGACCGGCGCGGCGTTGCCCGCGGCATCGAGCACACTCACCGTCAGGCGGTGCGTGCCGTTCGCGGCCTTCGTCGAGTCGAAGGGCACGTCGGCGCTGAGTGACTGCGGGCAGGGCTGGAGGTAGAGGAACGCCGGCAGGCCGTCGGCCGTCTCGCCCACGTCGCGGCAGCGCCCGCCGTTGTCGTTCAGGACCGTGCGCTGGACCGGCTGCCCGTCGATCGCGAACACCGCCTCATAGACACCCGCGCCCGGGTCCGTCGCGTCGAAGGACACGTCAGCCGCACCGCGGACCGTCGGCACGCTCGTCAGTTCGCCTGACACGTTCGCTGCGTGGGGGCCTTCCGGTTGTTCGAGCGTTAGGTCTGCTGCGTAGAGGTAGAGGGCGGCGGCATAGTTGTTGGAGTCGCCTTTGGCGGCGGGGCATTTGTAAGTCGAGTCGCCGATACAGCCAGCGTCGAAGTAGAGATGCGTTCCGAGATTGCTTGCTGGAACGTCGAGATGATTGGCAAGAGCGAACGGCTGTCCTTGATCACCGACTCCAACCGGACATTCCTGTCCACTGACACACCAACCAAACGCATTTGCTGGATCAGTCAAGTTGCTCGGCGCTGCAAACCAGGTCTCGTAAGAGGCGCCAATCGCACCTCCGCCGTATGCATCTCCCGCACGCCAAACTGCTGCCTTCGAGATCGAGGTGTGCGTAGTTGCAGTGAATCCCCACGTGGCAAGGTCATCATTCGCTTGACGCACCGGCTCATCACCAAGCGCCGCAATCAATGCTCCACCCGGCAGATCACACGTGTCTTCCGTGAAGCTATACGTGCCGCTCTTCGACCCGCTCCACCCATCCACCGGCGCACTCTGCCCGTCGGGCATCCGGCACGAGTACACGTGGTACTGCCCGGCCCGAGCGACTTCCTGCGCGGTGACGAGCGCGGCTATCGCGATAGCCGCGACGAGCGCGCCTTTGAAGCTTCGTATCAGCATCTCGTCCCTGTGTCGACGCAGGGGCCACCGTGACCCCCCTCCCAATGTCCCAGCGGCGAGGCCGCCGGCGGTGACGATCAGGCTGAAACGCCCAGGGCGCGGGCCCGCCGCGCAGGGACCTGTCTCCTATTCGCGGCTCAGGCCGTGAACGCGATCGGCAGCTCGGCCAGCCCGTAGATGCCCGAGACTCCCTCGAACACCGGCTCGCCGTCGAGCCGCAGCCCCCGCAGGCGCTGCGCCAGGAACGCAAGCCCCTCCTGCAACTCGACGCGGGCGAGGTTCGCTCCCAGGCAGTAGTGCACGCCCGCGCCGAACGTCAGTGGGCGGGCGCGACCGCGGTCCGCGGTGATGTCGAAGCGCTCGGCGCCCTCGCCTTCCAGGTCGCGGTTGCCGGTGAACGCGCACACCATCACCACCGTGCCCTCCGGGAACTCGACGCCCCTGTGCTCGACGTCCTCGATCAGGATCCGCGCCGTGAAGGGGGTGATCGGCTCGTAGCGGAGCGCCTCCTCCACCGCCGCGTCTGCCAGCTCCCGGTTCACCGCCAGCAGCGCCAGCTGATCCGGGTGCTGGGCCAGCAGCCGGATCGCGTGCGCCAGCTGGCTCTGGCTCGTGTCGACCCCGCCCACCAGCACGTTGAACACCAGGTTGATGCACTCGACGTCGCTGAGGCGCTCGCCCTCCTCCTCGGCGGCGATCAGCTTCGAGATCAGGTCGTCGCTCGGGCTCTCGCGGCGCGCCCGCACCAGCTCCTGGGCGTACTCGTAGAACTCCTCCACCGCCTGCTCGATCACCTCGACCTCGCTGGCCATGCTCACCGCGTCGAACTGCCGCTGGATCACGTTCGACCAGTGGTGCAGGCGCGGTGCGTCCTCCAGCGGGGCGCCCATCACCGTCGCGATCGCCAGCGAGGGGTAGGGCTTCGCAAACGCCTCCACGAAGTCGCAGCGCACCTCGCCCTCGCCGCCCGAAGCCGCCACCGCCTCCGCGAGCAGCTGCTCCAGGAACTCGCGCATCGCCGGCCGGTAGCGCTCCACCGCCCGCGGCGACAGCGCCGGGTTCACCAGGCTGCGCAGGCGCGTGTGATCGTGCCCGTTCACGTGCAGGATGTTCCGCCGCATCTGCTCGTACAACGGCCCCTCCGTGACGCCGAAGATCTCCGCGATCTTCATCCCCGGGAAGATCGCGGAGCGCGTCCGCAGGAAGTGCTCCCCCGACTCACGGTCGAGGACCATGTAGCCAAACGGCGCCTTGGCGAGCCAGCCCTGCTCGCGCAGCTCGCCCATCGCCTCGTGAAAGCG
>DATJMW010000041.1:0-48800 GCA_035508515.1 Solirubrobacteraceae bacterium
GATCCCCAACATCTTCCAGCTCTGGAGCGTGCTGCACACCAGCACCCTCGCGCAGCTGACCTGGGGCCTCGCGAAAATCTGCCAGTCGATGCTGGCCGAACCGACCTCGGAATCGGCCGCCGCGAAAACGCGCCGCGCCAACGTGCAGAAACGAAACGAAGAATTCAACGCGACGCTCGCCGAAGTCTGTGGCGAATTCATCCACTGCCAGTACGACAAAGGCGCCGCCTACGCGATCAAATTCGAATCCAAAGACGTCGGCACCGTCGACTACTTCCACCCGAACACCAGCGGGCAGGCAAAGGCCGCGGCGAACGCCTGGACCAACGGGCCGAACTTCGCCGACCTGAGCACGCCGACGACGACGATCTCCGCCGACCACGAACCCGAAGGTGGCGAAGGCTGGTACCGCAGCAACGTGCAACTCACGCTCAGCGCCGGCGACGCCGAATTCGCTGTCGCGGGGACCGAGTACAAACTGAACGGGCAGGAAGGATGGACGAAGTACACCGGCCCGATCACCGTCAGCGCCGACGGCGAAACGACGATCACCGCGCGCTCGGTCGACGTCAACGGCAACATCGAGCAATCGACCTCGAAGACCATCAAGGTCGACAAGACGGGGCCGGCGTTCACGCTGACGTGCCCGGCCGAACCGGTCGCGCTCGGCAGCGCCGCTTCGGCGGTCGTCTCCGGCGCCTCCGACGCGGCGTCCGGGCTCGCGAGCGATCCCAACGGCGAACGCTCGCTCGACACCTCGACGCCGGGCGACGGTCAGAGCTACAGCGTGCAGCTCGAAGACATCGCCGGCAACACCACGAGCCACACGTGCAACTACGACGTGCACTACCCCGACCCCGGGGCCCCCGCGCTGTCCAGCGGCACGAGCCCCAACCAGGGGCTGTTCTCGCTCGCATGGACCGGCACGGACCCCGCCGAATTCGGGATCCTCTACACGCTCGCCCACAAGAACGCCGCGCAGGAAGAATTCAGCGACGTCGCGACGGGCCTGTCGAGCCTCGAATACGCCTTCACGGGCGCGGGCGAGGAAGAGGGCACGTGGGTCTACCGCGTGCAGGGCAACGACCCCTCGGCAAACCTGACGACCGGTTGGTCGGGCGAATCTGCGCCGGTTGTCGTCGACAAGACCGCCCCGAACCCGCCGTCGGCCTCGGCCGACCGCGCGCCCGACTACGCGGGTGACGGCGGCTGGTATGCCGACAGCGTCACCGTCTCGTTCGCCGACAACGGCGACCCGGCGCTGGCCGACGGGAGCCCGGGCAGCGGCGTGGACCCGGGGAGCGTTCCCGCGTCGCAGACGTTCACGACCGACGGCCCGCACGAAGCCAGTGGCTCCGTGGCCGACTACGCCGGCAACCAGTCCGCCGAAGGCGGGCTCACCGTCAAGGTCGACGCCAGCGCGCCGAAAATCGGGATCGAATGCCCGTCGTTCGTGCCTGTCGGTGCGAAAGGCGTCACCGCGAGCGTGCTCGCCGCCGATGCGCAGTCCGGGCTGGCCAGCGACCCGAGCGGCACCGTGCCGATCGACACGAACAGCTACGGGCCGCAGACCGTCGAACGGACCGCCGTCGACAACGTCGGGCACTCCTCCAGCGCGTCCTGCACGACGCAGGTCGGGTTCACGCAGGTGGTCTCAGGCAGCTCGAAGCACAAGCTCGTTGTCAAAGCCGGCGAATCCGTGCAGGTGACCGCCAGCGCCGTCGTCAAGGCGATCCAGGTCGAACCGGGCGGCGCGCTCGACGTCGAGGGGGCGTCCGTCGGCGGGATCAAGTCGAGCGGCGCCAGCGTCATCCGCGTCTGCGGCGCGACGCTCAAAGGAGCCAGCAAGATCAGCGGCAGCACCGGCCCCGTGACGATCGGCGACGGCAAAGGCTGCGCGCCGAACACGTTCGGCAGCGGCGCGACGCTGATCGGCAACACCGGCGGCGTCACCGTCGTCGGCAACTCGATCCACGCCAAGCTCACCGTCAAAGGCGGCTCCGGCGGGACCGTCGTCACCAACAACACGATCGGCAAGGCGCTCACCGTCACCGGCAACAGCGGTGAAGTGGTCGACACGCCGAACACGGTGTCCGGCAAGTCCAAAGTCCAGGCCCACCGCAGCTAGGCGGGATCAGAGCGTGGGGGGCGGCGCGCCAGCCGCCCCCCACGCCCATCAAAACCCGCTCAGGAGAACTCGAGCACCGAGCGAATCCCGTCCTGCGCCTCCATCAGCTCGAAGGCGCGGTTCACTTCGCCGAGCGGCATCCGGTGCGAGATGAACGGGTCCACGTCGATCTCGCCCGCGAGGTAGCGCGCCACCAGCTCTGGCACCTGGTCGCGGCCCTTGACGCCCCCGAAGGAGGAGCCGCACACACGCCGGCCCGTGATCAACAGGCGTGGGATCACGTCCAGCGTCTCGCCCTTGCCCGCCACGCCCGCCACCGTGCAAAGGCCCCAGCCCATGCGCGCCGCTTCGACCGCTTCGCGCATCACCGCCACCAGGCCCGTCGCCTCGAACGTGTAGTCCGCCCCGAAGCCGCCCGTCTCCTCCAGCACGCGCTCCACCGTGTGGCCGTCCGCCAGCCAGGTGTCCGTCGCGCCCTGGCCGCGCGCCAGCTCCAGGCGCTGCTCCGAGAGGTCGACGCAGATGACCCGCTCCGCGCCCTGCAGGCGGCAGCCCGCCACCGCGCCGAGGCCCACCATCCCGGCGCCGAACACCACGCACGTCGAGCCCGCCTGCACCTGCGCCGTGTACATCGCCGCGCCCAGGCCCGTCGAGAGCCCGCACGCGAACAGGCAGGCGCCGTCCAGCGGCGCCTCGCGGTCGATCTTCGCCAGCGCGATCTGCGGCAGCACCGCGTACTCCGCGAACGTCGAGGTCCCCATGAAGTGCCTGATCGGCTCGCCCGCCCGCGACAGGCGGGTCGTGCCGTCGGGCAGATAGCCCTTGTTCTGCTGCTCGCGGATCGCCAGGCACAGGTTCGTGCGCGGGCTCTGGCAGTGGATGCACTCGCGGCACTGCGGCGAGAACAGCGTCACCACGTGGTCGCCCGGAGCGACGTCGGCCACGCCCTCGCCAACCGCCTCCACCACGCCGGCGCCCTCGTGGCCCAGCACCGTCGGCGCGTAGCCCGAGGGGTCCACGCCCGAGGCCGTGTACATGTCCGTGTGGCACACCCCGCACGCCACCAGCCGCACCAGCGCCTCTCCCGGGCCCGGCTCCGCCAGGTCCAGCTCCTGCACCACGAGCGGCTTGCCGAACTCCTCCAGCAGCGCTGCACGGATCTTCATCTTGCCTCCCTTTCTAGGTCGTCGCGATCGTATTCCCCAGCGCGAACAGCGGCCACGGCCCCGGCACGCCCTTCAGCTCGCGAAAGCCGCGTTCCTCGAAGCTGAACGGGCCGCCCACCACGGTCCCGAACACCGTCCCCGAGACCAGCACTTCGCTCGGCGCTGCCAGCGCGCTGACGCGCGCCGCGATGTGCACCGCCATGCCGCCCACGTCCTCGCCGATCAGCTCGCACTCCCCGGTGTGAATGCCGACCCGGACCTCGATCCCCAGCGCCCGCGCCGACTCGACGATCGCCTGCGCGCAGCGCAGCGCGCGCGAGGGCGGGCCGCTGAACGTCGCCAGGAAGCCGTCGCCCACCGTCTTCACCTCGCGCCCTTCGAAGCGCCGCAGCTCCTTGCGCAGGTCCTCGTCGTGGCGCGCCAGCAGGTCGCGCCAGCGGCTGTCGCCCAGCTCCGCGGCGCGCGCCGTCGCGTCGACGATGTCCGTGAACATCACCGTCAGCAGCGCCCGCGAGCGCTCGCCGCCGGCGCGCCCGCCCGTCAGGAACTCCTCGATCTCTTCGACGATCGCGTCGCTGTCGCCCAGGAACGGCAGCGAGTCCGTGCCCTCCAGCTCCACGTAGCGGGCGCCCGGTATGTGCTCCGCCAGGTAGCGCGAGTGGCGCGGGTCCCAGGCGGTGTCGCCCGCGCGGTGCATCACCAGCGTCGGCACGCGGATCTGCGGCAGCAGCTCGCGCACGTCGAGGTCCGCCGCCGCCGTCAGCAGTTCCCGCGCCTTGCCCGGGCTCGCCGCCAGGCGCTGCAGGCGCGCGAACCAGTTCACCAGCGTCGGGTCCTCCGCCATCGACGGGGCCATCGTCGGGATGCCGGGGTGGTCAGTCGCGCCCCACGAGGCCACCGCCTGATCCAGCCAGGACATGCGTTCCTCGCGCGTCATCGCCCAGTCGTAGTCCGGCGCCCACAGCACGCGCGCCGCCGAGGCGTACATCACCAGCGCCCCCACCCGCTCGGGGTGCTCCGCCGCCAGCAGCGCCGCCACCGGGCCGCCGAGGCCGTAGGTGAACAGCGCCGCGCGCTCGCTGCCCACCGCGTCCAGCACCGTCAGCGCGTCCGTCGCCTCCTGCTGCAACGTGTACGGCTCGCCCGCGCCGTCGGACAGTCCCGTGCCGCGGCGATCGAACAGGATCAGCCTCCCGAACACCGCCAGCCGCTCCATCATCCGCCGCAGGCCCGGGGACTCCCACAGCTGCTCCACCTGCGAGATCCAGCCCGTCATGAACACCAGGTCCAGCCGGCCCTCGCCCGCGACCTGGTAGGCGATGCTCGCGCCGCCGCTCTCGGTGTAGCGCGTCACCGGGGGCATCAGGCCTCCTCGATCCAGGTCCTGAAGGCGTCGGACGGCTGCACCGTCGCGCCCGCCGCGTGGATCCGGTCCACCAGCCACAGGTCGGAGGTCACCACGCGGATCGCCCCCGGCTCGTGCTCCGCCGCGACGCGCCGCACGATCTCGTCATCGGCCGAGTCGCGGCGCGGGCGCGGGGCGTGCGCAACCTCGATCACCGTCGAGTGGATCGGCGGGCGCGGGGGCTGCTCGAACACCACGACCACCTCGTCGCCCGTCGCCGCCGACCAGTTCTCGAGCATGTGCACCAGCCGCACCATCGCCGCATGGCGGTCCTCCCACCATGCGTCAGGGCGCGTGCCGATCACGTTCATGCCATCCACGAACCAGCGCACGCCGCCAGCCTAGTCGGGTCGCACGGCCCGCAGCCGGTCGAGCGCCTGCCTACGCGCGGTACGCGCGAGCCGCATCCTCCAGGCGGTCGTCGCCCCAGAACAGCTCGCCGCCGACGCTCACGGTCGGCACGCCGAAGACGCCCGCCGCCACGACCGCGTCGGTGTCGGCGCGCAGCGCGTCCTTGATCCCCTGGTCCTGAAGCGCCGCCGCGAGCGCCGGCCCCTCGATGCCCGCGCGCCGCCCGGCCTCCAGCACCGCCTCCGCTTCGCCGATGTCTACCCCCTCCAGGAACGAGAGGCGCATCGCCGCGAGCGCGAACGCGCGCAGCAGCGCGTCGTCCTCGCCCTCCTGCATGCAGAAGATCATCGCTCGCGCCACCAGCAGGTCCACCGTCGGCCATGGGTCCGGCCAGCGGATCGGGCCAAGACCCTGTTCCGCGGCGCGTGCCTCGCAATCCGCGAGCTTCTTCTCGCGCTCGTCCGTCAGGCCCCAGGAGACGCGGTCGTTCTGCTTGAACACCGCGCCCGCGAACACGCCGTGCCAGCGCGCCTGCGGCAGCAGCGAATCGATCCGCTCCGCCGCGAACCACGAGTACGGGGACATCGCGCCGAAGTAGAAGCGTGGGACGTCTGCTCCGGGCGCGTCCTTGCGGGGGTCGTCCCGCGGAGGGCTCATGGGCAGATCATTGCGCAGGGGAGACGTGCTGAGCGTGGGCGCCGGCCTGTGCCGCGCCGGGGGCGTGCTGATCGCCAAAGGCATCGGCGCAATGCTGCGAGCAGAAGTAGTGCCGCCTGCCGTCGTGCTCCAGCACGATGGCCTTCTCGCGATCGACCTTCATCCCGCAGACGGGGTCCGTGGCGCCGCGGCGCATCGTCAGCGCGAACAGCGCCAGGAAGATCGCGAGGCCCAGCACGTTCGTCACGAGCTTGTAGTCGACGTGGACCGCGCCGAAGATGTCCGCGCGCGTGGGGCGCACCTCCGGGATCAGCCCCGTCGTGCTGAACAGGCCGTCGATCGCCAACGCGGCCAGCGCCATCGTCACGAACATCAGCGCCACGATCCGCAACGCGAAGCGCGTCCCGTAGTACTTGCGGTAGATCGCCACGATCGGCAGCACGATCAGGTCGGCGAAGATGAAGGCCAGCACGCCCGCGAAGCTGATCCCGCCAGACCACAGCACCGCCGCCAGCGGCACGTTCCCCACCGAGCAGACGAAGCTCAGCACCGCGATCGCCGGTCCCACCAGGACGTTCTCGGCCAGCCGCAGCGCCGTCGGCGCGTGTACGACGAACAGCCCGTTGAAGAAGTCGTCGCCCAGCAGCCCGATGAAGCCCGCGAGCAGGAAGCCCAGCGCGATCTCGCGATAGAGCATCGCCCAGTCGTTGCGGAAGTTGTGCGCCACGTCCGACCACGCCGCCGCCGAGGTGAGGCGCGCGCGCAGGGGCATCCGCTCTCCGGCGGAGTGGTGCTGGTGCCCCGCCTCCGCCTGCCGGGCGCGCTCGCGCGCCTCGTCTTCCAGGCGCCGCGAGACGAACGCGCGCAGCAGCAGCGCCATGATCGCGATCAGCAGCAGGCCGCCGGCGAACTCCGCCAGCGTGAACTGCCAGCCGATCAGGATCCAGATCACGACCCCGAGCTCGATCACGAGGTTCGTCGAGGCGAACTGGAAGGAGAGCGCGCTCGTCGCCGAAGCGCCCTTCGCGAACAGCGACCGCGCGATCGCCACCGCGGCGTAGGAGCACGAGGAGGACGCCGCGCCGAGCAACGTCGCCAGCGCCGCGGGGCGTGGCCCGCGGCCGCCGAGCGCGCGCTCCACGCGCTCGCGCGGGACCCAGGCCTGCACGATCGCGGAGATCGCGAAGCCGAAGACGAGCGCCCACCAGACCGTCCACGCCATCAGCAGCGCGTTCGAGAGGCCTTCCCAGATCGTGTTCAGGACGTCCATCGTTCGTCGGCCGCCGGATTCACGGCTTGGTTCCGGCTGGGGCCAATATACCCCTATGGGGTACCTGACGCGATGCGGGGCGGCGCGGCCGGCGCGGTGTTTCGGCGATGCGGCGGGGGTCTGGTGGTCGGATCGACTGAACCGTTCCAAGCTGTGTGTACTCTCCAGCGGATCGAAATCGGGGCGCTTTCGCGCGGCGGCGCAGCGCGGGCGCGGTGCACCGGAAGGGAATGGTTCCCATGCGCACACAAACGGGCGATCCTCGGGCCGGGCGCGAGCGGCGGCTCGAACGGGCGATAATTCTCGTGCTGTTGAGCGAGGACGACGGCGAGCGGCGGTGGTCGCGCGCCGAGCTGGGCGAGGGCATGGGCGTCGCGGGGGAGGAGCTGGCCCTGGCTTTGCGCGGCCTGCTGGACGCGGGCGTGCTGGAGCAGGAGCAGGACCGCGTCTGGCCTTCGCCGGCGACGCGCCGGCTCGACCTGTTGCAGCTCGTGGGCGTCTGAATGAAGGCGGGCGCCACGCCGGCGGGCATGCGGCCGCTGCCGTGCCGGCCCGGGCGCGCGAGCGCCGCGTCGGCGTTCGCGAGATAGGGTCTGAGGAATGAGAAGTCGCGTGCTGCTCCTCTCCTGGGAGTACCCGCCCGTGATCGAGGGCGGTCTCGCGCGGCACGTTCGCAAGCTCGCCGAGGCGCTGGTCCGCCAGGGCGTGTGCGTCGACGTGCTGACGCGAGGAATCGGCGAAGGCCCCGGTCCCGGGCAGCCCGGCGTCGACGAGCTGGCCGGCGTGACGGTGCACCGCGTCGCTGAGCCCGGCTGGCCGCGCGACCTCGATCGCTTCGTCGCCTGGGTCGAGCAGATGAACAGCGACATGCTCGCCGCGGGCGAAGCGCTCGCCGAAGAGCATCGCTATGACCTGATCCACGGGCACGACTGGCTTGTGGCGCAGGCCTCCGCGGCGCTCTCCGACCGCGCCGGGATCCCGTACGTGACGACGATCCACGCCACCGAGCACGGTCGCCATCAGGGCTGGGTGCAGGACGCGCCGCAGTCGCACATCCACGCGGTCGAGCGCTGGATGGCCGGCCGCGCCGACGGCGTGATCGTCTGCTCGCACTACATGCGCGGTCACGTCGCGGACATCTTCGACATCGACGAGCGGCGCGTCACCGTGATCCCGAACGGGATCGACCCCAGCGAACTGCAGCCGATCGACGATCTGAAGTCGCTGCGCGCGCGTTTCGCGCAACCCGAGCAGAAGCTCGTGCTGCTGGTCGGCAGGCTCGTCTACGAGAAGGGCTTCCAGCTGGCGCTGGACGCGCTGCCGAGCGTCGTGCAGCAGGTGGAGAACGTGCGCTACCTGGTCGCCGGCAGCGGCACGCACGAGCACGAGCTGAAGGAGCAGGCGCGGCGGCTCGGCCTCTCCGAGCACGGCGACTTCCTGGGCTGGATCGGCGACGACGTGCTGCACTCGCTCTACCGGATCGCGGATCTGTGCGTGGTGCCCTCGATCTACGAGCCCTTCGGCCTGGTCGCGCTGGAGGCGATGGCCTCCGGCTGTCCCTGCATCGTCGCCGACACCGGCGGCCTGCGCGAGGTCGTGCCGGTCGGTGAGCGCGTGGGGTTGCGCTTCAACGGCGGCGATCCCGAGCACCTGGGCGCGATGATCGAGCGTCTGCTCGTCGACGAGCCGCTGCGCGAGCGGCTCGTGACCGAAGCCTCCGAGCACGTCCTGCGCTTCGACTGGGACGACATCGCCCAGCGCACGCACGAGGAGGTCTACAGTCGGTTGCGTCAGCCGCGGCCGCGAGAGGAAGGGGTGCAGAGAGGGTGAGCCCGGAGGGAGCGACCACACACCAGCAAGCGGGAGCGAGCGCCGGCGAGGAGCCGCTGTGGGGCCTGATGCAGGACGACTTCCCGCTGACGCTGCACCACATCAGGCGGCGGATGGCGACGTGCAGCCCGGAGGCGGAGGTGATCACCCTGCGCGAGCCCGGCGTCGTCGAGCGGGCGACGTTCGCCCAGACCTCCGCCCGGATCGATCGGCTCGCGCGGGTGCTCGCGGGGCTCGGCGTGGAGCAGGGGCAGCGAATCGCGACGTTCGCCTGGAACAACCAGCGCCACTTCGAGCTGTACTTCGCGATCCCGTGCCTGGGCGCGGTCCTGCACACGCTGAACATCCGCCTGTTCGAGGAGCAGCTCACCTACATCGTCAACCACGCCGAGGACCGGGTGATCTTCGTCGACGACTCGCTCGTGCCCGTCCTCGAGAAGGTCGCGCCCAGCTTCGAGACCGTCGAGCACTACGTCGTGATGGGCGACGGGGACGCCGGGAGCCTGCCGAACGTCCTGCGCTACGAGGAGCTGATGGAGCAGGCGGGGGACGGCGGCTTCGACTACCCGGAGGTGGACGAGCGCCAGGCCGCGGCGCTCTGCTACACGAGCGGGACCACCGGCAACCCGAAGGGGGTGCTGTACTCGCACCGCTCGATCAGCCTGCACTCGACGGCGACGCTCGTGAAGGACGGGCTGGGGCTCAGCCGCTCCGACCGCGTGCTCGCGGTGGTGCCGATGTTCCACGCGAACGCCTGGGGCCTGCCGCACGGCGCGGCGCTCGCCGGTGCCGACCTGCTGCTGCCGGACCGCTTTCTGTCCGCGGAGCCGCTGGCGGGGCTGATCGCCGCCGAGCGCCCGACGCTGATGGGCTGCGTGCCGACGATCTTCGCCGACGTGCTCCGTTACGCAGACGAACACCCGGACGTCGACCTCTCCTCGCTGTCGAACGCGACCTGCGGTGGCTCGGCGGTCCCGCGCCAGCTGATGAAGGACTTCGAGGAACGCCACCGCGTGAACATCTTCCAGGCGTGGGGGATGACCGAGACCAGCCCCGTCGCGACCTTCTGCCGCCCGCAGGAGGGAGAGCACGACGACGGTTACTGGGACACGCGCGCAAAGCAGGGCCGCCCGCTGCCGTGGGTGGAGCTGCGGCTGACCGACGACGATGACGCGGAGGTTGCCTGGGACGGCGAGTCCACGGGCGAGATCGAGGTCCGCGGCCCATGGATCGCGGCTCGCTACTTCAACGACGACTCCAGCGACGAGAAGTTCGACGCCGGCTGGCTGCGGACCGGCGACATCGCGGCCGTCGACGGCGAGGGCTTCGTGCAGATAACCGACCGCGCCAAGGACGTGATCAAGTCGGGCGGGGAGTGGATCTCCTCGGTCGAGCTGGAGAACGAGGTGATGGCGCACCCGGACGTCGTGGAGGCCGCGGTGATCGCGAAGCCCGACGAGCGCTGGGCCGAGCGGCCGCTGTGCTGCGTGGTGCTGCGCGAGGGCGCCGAGACCAGCGCGGGCGAGTTGGTCGAGCACCTGCGGGGTCGCGTCGCGAAGTGGTGGCTGCCGGATGAGTTCGCGTTCGTGGGCGAGATCCCCAAGACGAGCGTGGGCAAGTTCGACAAGAAGGTGCTGCGCGCCAGCCTCGGCGCCGACGAACTGGAAGGCCGCGTCCGCGTTTGACGCCGCGGGCGCGAGATGGCGCCGGGGCGGACGGCGTTCCGTGCCTCAGCTCAAGTGTCGCTTCAGGCGGGCCGATAGGCGGAAAAAGGTCGCATCGTGCGGTTTCGCTGACCGGTGCGCCTGATAGATGTTCCCGGCGGTGGGCAGGCTCAGGCCCGCCGACGGCGAACAATGAGCAACGTTTTACGTCTAGAATCGCCCGCGAAGGGCATAGAGGCCCTACGGGGCTGGATATTTTCACCCCACACCATCAACGGGAGGTTGGCATGACTCGGACCGATGTCGTGGCCTCGAGTAGGCCGCAGAAAGCAGAGGAAGCACCGATGAGGAAGGGATCCAGCGCGATGCGCAAGCTTGCGGTGCTGCCGGTGGCTTTCGCTCTGATGATGGCGCTCGTGGTGCCGTCGGCGTTTGCGGCTGAAGGCCTGTCCGGCTACAACAGCAAACCCACGACGCCCACGACGGGGACGTCGCCTTCGAAAGAAAGCAGCACGCCGACGAAAACGACGGCGCCCGAAACGTCCTCGGCGGAACCGGAAAAAAGCAGTGAACCGACGGCGACGACCGCGCAGAAGTCGCTGCCCTTCACGGGCTTCGACCTGCGCTGGACGATCGGCGCGGGCGTGCTCCTGCTGGCGATGGGCCTCTCGATCGTGGGAGTCCAGCGCCGCCAGCGTCGCAGCGAGCGCTGAGCGGGCTCCCGGCTCGGCCGGGAATCGGCGAGAGATAGCTTGAGCAAAGCGGCCGCCCCGGGGCGGCCGCTTTCGCATCAGCGCTCGGTCGCGGGCGGCTCCTCGCGGAGCGCCGGGCGGGCATTGCTTCGCCGGCGAGCGGCGGGCGACGATGCGGATGAGAGGACTCGAACCTCCACCTGGTTTCCCAGACACGGACCTGAACCGTGCGCGTCTACCAATACCGCCACATCCGCGTGGTGGGGAGCACGCGAAGATATCGCAGATCCCCCAGCCGCCTCGGCGCAGTTCGCAAGGCCGCGTGCACCGCCTGTGAAAGCCACGAGGCCCGTGCACCGGCTCCGGTTGCTCTGCTAGCCTCACAGCGCAGTCGCATCGCGCCGCTATCGTCCAGGGGACTAGGACGCCGCCCTCTCATGGCGGAAACCCGGGTTCGAATCCCGGTAGCGGTACTGGTATCGACGCCCCGCCGGTTTCGGGGCGTTTTGCCGTTAAAGGCAGGTTAGGGGTAGGCGTTGGGCTGGCGGCGTCGTGGGGACGCCTTGCGGATGGTGTTCGCGGGCCCGCCTTGCGGCTGGCGGTCGCGGGGACGCCTAGCGGGCGCTGAATACGCGCACGAGCACGGGGCTCGTGCTCGCCGAGCCTTCGATCGCACCGGAGCAGGAGACGGGGTGCTTGATCCATATCGGCTGGATTCGCTTCACCCAGTGCCCGCTCGAGACGATCGCCCGGCCCGTGGCGCCGCCGCTTTCCTTGGGCGCGGCACCGACGCAGCGAACGGACCAGTTGAATTCGAGCGGCACCCGCTCGGGCTCGGTGACGACGAGGAAGAATGCGCTCGACGGTCTCGTGTGCGCGAAGCGGGTCGCGAGCGTGCTGCTCGGTGGCGCCGCGTGCCGGGCGACCAGTCGCCCGTAGGTTTCAGCTGAGGCCGGTGACACGACCGTAAGCAGGCACGTGGCGCAGACGGCGATCGATGGCAGCAGTCGCTGTCGCTTTGACGACATTTGCGCAGGTTAGGCTAATCGAAACGGCGAATCGCGGAGTCTCGGCAGGGTTCTGCCCGCCAGGGGGCTTGGCAAAGAGACGGGCCAGAGGTCAAGCGTGGCGTAGGCCTTTGTATCCCGCTCGTTGAAAACGATGGGACTTTCGTCCTGGCAGGTGCAGCGCTTTTGCGGTGGTTTTGATCTCCCGACCGGGGCCTCGAATCCGATTTCTGGCACTAGATCGGGCGAAAACCGGTGGCTGATCTTGAAATCCACCCACCGGGTGCTGCCAATGTTCGAATCACCGGGAAAAAAGTTGGAGACGCGCCTCGACTTAACGCTTTGGATCATTGAATCTCTTGTAGGCAACCCGTGAGTCACGGTGCTCCCTGGGGATGGAGCAAGGGCCGTGTCTCGCGATGTGAGTGGGCAAGACACCGTTCTTTACAGTCGAAAAGCACGAACGCGAGGAAGAAATGGCCTTTGTCCACCAGTCACGCAGTACGCGCTCGCGGCTGCGTTCAAGAGCGAGCGGGCTCCCACGCGGAAGGGTCACTGAGATTCAACGCAGTCGAATGTTGGCGGCGGCCCTTGAGGCCGTCGAGGAGGTTGGTTACGGGCGGATGACAGTAGCCCAGGTGATCAGCCGGGCGAAAGTCTCACGCAAGACCTTCTACGACGTCTTCGCCGACCGCGAAGACTGCTTCCTGGCTGCGCTGGAGCAGGCCGTCTCGCAGGTCGGCAAGCTGGTCCGCGAGGCCTACGAGCGCGAATCGAGCTGGCGCGATGGCGTCAGGGCGGGCCTGTCTGAGCTGCTCCTGTTCCTCGACGAGGAGCCCGCGCTCGCGCGGCTGTGCCTGGTTGAGGCCCTCGGCGCCGGCCCGCGTGTCCTTGAGCGGCGTGCACAGCTCCTCGAGGAGCTCGCGGAGGTCGTCGATCGTGGGCGCTTCGTCACCACCGCGGTCCGCGAACCCCCAGAGGTCGCGGCCGAAGGAGTCGTCGGAGCGGTTCTCGCCGTGCTGCACACAAGGGCGCTGGAAGACGGCTCGGAAAGCTTCTCCTCGCTGTTGGGCTCGCTGATGAACATCGTCGTACTTCCGTATCTCGGCGCGCGCGCCGCGAGCCGTGAACTGAGTCGTCCTGCTCC
The DNA here is from genome assembly GCA_035508515.1 of Solirubrobacteraceae bacterium. Taxonomy (GTDB): domain Bacteria; phylum Actinomycetota; class Thermoleophilia; order Solirubrobacterales; family Solirubrobacteraceae; genus Palsa-744. Next base: position 13,318 of record DATJMW010000041.1, read on the forward strand.
GGAGCCGCGCCGCGCCAACGGCACCCCGCCGGTGCTGTCGCGGGCGCGCGACCCGATGGCGGGGCTGAGCATGCGCTTGACCTACCGGACGGTGCGCGTCCTGGTCGTGATCGGTGAACACCCCGGCGCCAGCAACCGGGAGATCGCGGAGCGCTCGGGAGTCGCCGACCAGGGACAGATCTCCAAGCTGCTCGCGCGTCTCGCACGGCTTGAGCTCGTGGAAAACACCGGCGACGGTCAGGAGAAGGGCGGCTCGAACGCCTGGCACCTGACGCAGCGCGGTGCACGGGTGGAGCGCGCGACGCGCCCGCGCTGACGGCTCGAGCTGAGCATCTGACTCACACGAAGCTTGCGGGGCTTCGCAAGTGCCCCATGCGGCTAGCGCCGCATGGGGCAACTACTACGCCGAGCTGAATTTCCAACGTCCCGCCGACCTTTGCGCGTCGGAGATGTGTGCAGGTGCTGCGTTTCCTGGTGTGGCGACTCCTGGGCCTGCTCGCCGTGTTCTGTGCGGGCGTGCTGCTGGCGTGGTTTCTCGGCGGAGGCGCAGGCCGGCTGCTGCGAGGACGTGGCGGTTCGCCGCATGCGCCGGATCTGAGCCTGGCGAGCGCCGCCGCGGCGCTGCCGGCAGGCGTCTGGAATTGGGCTCCCGCACCCGGTGTTAATCCCGTGCCGCTGGCACTGCTGGCGTGCGCGGCCCAGGGCTTGGCGTTGCTCGCGCTCCGCTGGCGCGCCCGACGGCGTCGTCGCTATGTACGCCTGGAGGTGCTGGGGCACCGCACCGACCGAGCCAGCGCCGAGGCGCTCGTGCGGATGCACAGCGCACTGCACAAGCGCTTGCTGGCTCGCTGGTGGAGGCGCATCTTGTCCGGTCAACCCACCGTCGCGCTGGAGGTTCACTACGAGCACACCGACGGCGAGGGGCGTCGCGCGTGGTTCGCGATCTGCTGTCCGCGGGGTGTCGAGCAGATGGTCGAGGCCGCGCTGCGGACGGCTTATCCCAACTGCCGCCTGGTTGCCGCAAAGCACAGGTGTGCACCGCCGCCTCGCGCGCTGTTGCGGCTGAAGAAGGACGGTGAGTTCATCCGGCGGGTCAAGCTGCTCGATCGCTTCGAGCACGAGCGCGAACCGGCGATGAACAGATTGCTCACGGTGATGGCCGCCTGTGAGGCTTCGGTGTCACTTCAGATTGCGATGACGCCCGCGCCGGTCGTGTTCGAGCGCTTCGCTCGCCGTCGCTTCGAGGAGCGTGAGCGCCGGCTGGCGGGCCGGCGCGCCGGGCCCGGTGGACCCGATCGCTCGCTGATCGAGAGCGTCGAGTTGCGCGGCGGCCTCGAGCTCCAGCATCGGCCACTGTTCTTCGCGGACATCCGCGTGCTTGCCGAGCGGCCCGTGACAAGTGAACTGGTGGCGTCGGAGCTGCGCGTGGAAACCGCGGAGAACCGCCTCGTTGAACGGGGAGCCTACGTGCGCCATGGCTTGCTCGGGCGTTACCGGCGGCGAATCGAACGGGGCGAGGGGAACCCGTTGCCGGGCTTTCACCGTGGGGTTTTCGCCACCGGCGAGCTGGCTTCGCTGTGGCATCTGCCGTCGAGCGAGTACATGGCGGTGCCGCTCGCGCGCGAGGCGGTTCCGCTGGCGCCGGCGCCGCCGGGGGTGATGCGCACCGGCGCAGGGCAGGGAACGCTGCGCGACGCGATCGGCGGCGTCTCGATCGAGCCGGGCCTTCGCAAGCAGAACACCGCCGTCCCGGGGACCGTCGAGCAGGGCAAGTCGAGCTATCTGGTCGCAACCGTCGCGGAAGACCTCCGTCGAGAGCGTTGCGCGGTGATCGTGCTCGATCCGAAGGGTGACGCCGCCGAAGCCGCCGTCAGCCTCGTCGCCCCCGATCGCACCTGCACGCTGCTCGACCTCGCGAATCCGACCTGCGGCTTCAACCCGCTCGCCGTCGACGCCCCCGCCGACGTGATCGCCGACTACGTCGTCGGGGCTTTGAAAAACCTCTTCTCCGCCGATGACATCAAGGCGAGCTCCGATCGCTACCTGCGCAACGCGATCATCGCCGTGCTGGCGTATGACCGCCGCTCGACGCTGTGGGACGCCGCTCGCCTGCTGTCGGTGGGCGAGGACGGCTACGCGTACCGGCGCGCGGTGGGGGCGAGGGTCAGGGCGCTGCCGGAGCTAAGCGAGATCAGCACGTTCTTCACCTCCGAGCTGTCGGCCCAGTTGGCGGACTCGCGCGCGACGACGACCGCAAAGCTCGACGCCCCGGTGAACAAGCTCGCACGACTGCTGAACTCGGCATCGATCAAGCGCGTCCTGCTGAACGACTCGCTCACCATCGACTTCGATCGCGTGATCGCCGGGCGCGAGGTGCTGGTTGTCAAGGGCGCGCTCGGCCTGATGGGCTCCGGAAACACGTCCGTACTCATGCAACTGCTTGTGGGCATGCTCGATGCCGCGCTTGCCCGGCAGCAGGACTTGATACCGGTAGACAAACGGGTCGCGGTGGCCCTCAAGGTGGACGAGGCGCCGCTCGTGCTGACCCGCGGCTTCGCCGAGACGATGGCGCTGAAGCGCTCGGCGGGGCTGGAGACCGTCGCCTGCTGGCAGACCGACGCGCAGTGGGTCGATCGTGAGGTGCGCGACCAGCTCGACGCGCTCTTCGCGCACCGGGTCTACTTCGCGACGGCGTCCGCACGAGATGCGAGAGATGCCGTGGGCCTTACCGCCGTGGAGTTCACCGACACGGTGCGTCCCGGCATTGGGCACCTCTCGAAGCTCGCGCGACCCGACGCGCGGCTGTACCTGCCCAAGCACCACGCCATCGCGAGCTGGGTGACGGCCGGAGGTCGTCAGTCTCCGTTCGTCGCGCGCACGATCCCCATGGAGGTCGATCGCGCCCGCCTCGAGCTGCACGCCGCCCGGCAGTGCGAGCGGGGCGGGCGGCGACTCGTAGACCTGCGCCAGCCGCACTGGCAGCGACGGCCGGGGGCGACGCGCCTAGAAGCGAGCGCGGCGCCTCAAGGGCTCGAACCGAGCGCGGCGCCTGCGGCGGTAACCGCCGGGCCGGTGAAGGCGGAGGAGGAGAGCGAGCCGCAGAAAGCGCTCCCTGACACGCCGTGCGATTCCTACCGCGAGATGATCGAGCTGGACCTCGCGCAGAGCGTGCGCTGGGCGCGCCCCGCCGAGCGCCGAGTGCAGCTGCGGCCCGACGCGCTCGACCTCGACATACTCGAGCTGGTCGCGGAGCTCGGGCACGTGCTCAGCAGCCAGATCCACCGGCGGTTCAACCCGGGCCGCGCCACCACGACGACGCAGCGGCGCTTGAAGCGCCTGTCCGACGCGGGCCTGGTCGACCGCTTCCAATTCCACCGGCGCGACGGCGGTGGCGTGCCGATGTGTTACGTGATCGCGCGAGCCGGGGTCCAGGCGCTCGCGGCCGACGGGCGGATCGACTCTTCCCGGCGGGACGCCGGGTTGGCTTCCGCCGAGGAGAGGGATCGTCGCGGTGCGCGCGAGCAGGCCCTGCTTCGCAGGGCGCGTCGTGAGGTGCACGTCTCCGCGTGGGTGCTCGCGCTGGTCGCGCTCGCCGGCGCATCGCGGACACGAGTCCGAGGATCCGCGGAGTCGGTGCTGTCGCCGCCACGGCGCGGGTCGTCAGGCGCCGGCGCGCCGTTGTCGCCGGCGGACCTGCGCCTGCCGGCCGGGCGTGTGCCCCACGATTTCCTGCGGGCCGGTCCTGCGGGCACGCTGGTGGAGGTGGAGCGGTTCGACACGGTGCGCCCCGACGCGACCGTCGAGCTCGGGGGTGCCGGGGTAGACGTGATCGTCGAGTTCGACGACCGTCTCCCCATCGGCGTCCTGGCGGCGAAGTTGCAGCGCTACGACCACTTCCTGACCGGCTGGTCTGCGCACCTAAGGCGCTACGGAGGGCGGCGGTCGGCCGAGCCGTTACTGGTGTTCGTCTGCCGCGATCGTGCGCGGGCTCGGCGCTGTGCCGAGCTGGCGGACGAGGTGTTGCTTGCCTGTCGCGCATACGCCGGGGAGTACCCGCGCGATTGGGAGTATCTAGGCCGGACCCGGACTTCGTTCGTCGCGGAGCGCGACCTGCACGAGGGGCTGTCCCGCGCGTATGGCGTTCCGCCCCTGCCGCCTGCGGTTCGCACGGCGGCGGGCGGCGGCGACCCCGCGGCGGGCGAGCTGCGCGCCGAGCCCTGCGAGCTGCTCGCGGTCGCGAACCTGACGCGCTGACGTCCGCGCGTCACCCGCTCGCGAGCGCAGTCGCCCACGTGCCCACTGCAGTTGCCCGTCCCGCCGGGAAGTGCACGGCGCAGTCGCGCTGCGTGAGCCGGGTTGGGCAACTGCGCGTCGATCTCCCGATTCTGGGCTTGCTGGAGCCGAACTGCGTCGAAGGTGGCAGATACGGAGGGGGCGACGGCACGAAGAAGCCCGAGCGGCTTTGCGAAAGCTCACCGCGGCTCGCTAGGTTCACGGCCTCAACTCGATCTCGATCCCCCTTGCAGCGCCTGTAGTCGAGTCGACGGCCTGTCGGCGCGAGCAGTTCCCGGTCGTGGGCCGGTGCCGGCAAGCCATCCGTACGCTCGCGCGTCCGGTCCTCCATCCGGTCCTCCGTCCGGCTTGCTCGATGCCTGCCGGCGAGCGCGTCCGCGCCAGCTTCGCCGCCTGCCTGGGCCTGGGACGGCGAGTTCTCCGAGGCCCCTATAGGGGCTCTCGGAGGTCCGAGCTCAAGTGCTCGCGGCCCGGCTGCACACGGCTTGACCCAGCTCTCACGGCGCCCTAGAAGCGCTCGTCGCAACGGGATCGCCTTCTCCACAACCTCCGAGCGAAGGAGCCACCATGACCGCCACCGCAGCAACGACGCGCCACGCACCTCCGCGATCCAAGCGTCGAAGGTCAACCGCCACGCCGCGCCCGCGAAGGACCGCCACGGGCTCGGTTCGAGATCGGCGTGCTTGTATCCCGCATGCCAGATCGCGCAAGCTCGGTCGCTACTGCGACTGGCGGGGACACAAGCGCGAAGTCGTCACGCTGCCGGGTGCGGGCGACAGTCTGCTCGTGCTCGATCGTGACGCGGTCACGCTTGGCGATGGCCGCGTGCTCGCGCACCTGTGGCCCGATGAGCCGCCGGAGAACGCGAAGCTCGTCTTCAGAAGCTTCGTGAGCCAGGCGAGCCGGGGTCGCTGCATGTGCCGGCGCCTGCATGACTCCGACCTGCGAGCGGTCCCGAGCCAGGAGCCATGCCAGGCGCCTGCGCTCCCGCCGGGTGTCTTGCCCGATGGCGTCGACGCGGAGCTCGTTCGCGGCCACCGCCTCGCTTTCGTGCCGGGCAGGATGTCGATTCCGGAACTGCGCTGGTGCGCCGACGCGTCAGGGGGGCTCGAGGCCGAGCCTTCCTTGCGCCCGGTCAGTGTCCGCGAGGTGGTCGCCTCGCTCGAACGCTACGAACCGGTGATCGCGCTCACCAGCCGGGCGCTCGCGCGGCATGGAGATGGCGGAGAGGTTTCGGTCAGCGTGCTGCGGGCCGAGCTCGATCGAGTCCGGGAAAGCCCGATCGTCCTCAACCGCGCGCTGCGCCACGCGGTGCTCGACGCCGTCAGGCGACGTGGCTGCACCATGAGCGAGATCGCGATGCACTGCGGGCGCATCAAGCACGATGCCGGCGGCAACGCGAGCGGGGAGACCAGCTGGCTGGCGCGGCGGCTCGGCCTGCTGCCGGAGGGTGGCCAGCGCAAGCCGACGCCGTGGGTCCACTCCGACGTGCTGGCGCTGATCGCGCGCGACGGACTCGGGCTGAGCCCGCGCGAGGTCGAAGCGGATTGAGCGCGGAAAGGCGATCGAGCGCGGCACGAGACCGCAGGGTCTGAGGCGCCGCGCGCGCCGGGCATAGCTCGCCCGGTCACGACGGCGGACATGCCGGGCACCGGCCCGGCCACGAACAGGCAGCGACGGCGGGTCCACGGACCCGCCGTCGCTCGTTAACGACAAGACGCGGTCCTCGGGCATGGCGCGTCTGCGCGTCTGCACGCGGCCCGCAGGAAGGCGGCAGAGATGTCTCGATCGGAATCCTTCTCCCCGGCGGCCGGCGACCTGACGCTGATCGCCCATCACCTCGTCGGGCTGGCGGTTGCTCTGGCGGTAGGCGCGGCGCTTGGCTTGGCGATTGCGCGAGGGCTGCGTGCGTGCCGGTTGCACTGGAGCTGGAGCGCGCTTGCGACCGGCTCGCTGTGCCTGCTGCGCCCGGGGCTCGCCGGTGTGGCACCCGCGGCGCTCGCAGCCGGTGTGAGCGCATCGCTTCGAGGCCGTCGCTGGCATCGCGAAGACATCTCGGCCGGAATGGATCTGGCGCGCGCGGCCGGCTCGCGGTCGCACCCCGGCAGCGTGCTGATGTGGTTTGCGCATCTGCCGGCGCGACGTCGGGTCGGGGCGGGCGCCTCGCCGGCAGCGCGCCGCAATGGGGAGCTCGTGGTAGGCCATGCGCGGCACGGGCGTCTCGTGTCGATCCCGTTCGCGGGGTCCCGCGGAGGGGCGCACACCCTGCTGGTAGGCGCGACCGGTTCGGGCAAGACGGTCACCCAGACCTGGATGGCCGTTTGTGGCGTCAGGTGCGGGATGGGCGCCGTCGTGGTCGATCCCAAGGGTGACGCCGCGATGCGCGTGTCGCTGGCGGAGGCGGCGACGTCGGCCGGCCGTGAGTTCGTCGAATGGACGCCGGCAGGACCGTCCACTTACAACCCGCTGGCACGCGGCAGCGACACCGAGATCGCGGACAAGGTGCTCGCGGGCGAGCGCTTCACCGAGCCCCACTACCTGCGCCAGGCGCAGCGCTTTCTCGGCCACGTCGTGCGCTCGCTGCGCGCCGCGGGAATCGAGACCAGCCTGCGCACGATCTCGACCGCCCTCGATCCCGGCGAGCTCGAGCTGCTGACCCGGACGCTTCCGGAGCCGGCCGCGACCGCCACGCAGACGTATCTGGACGCGCTCTCGCCCAGGCAGCTGGCCGACATCGGCGGCGTGCGCGATCGCCTGGCGATTCTCGCCGAGTCGGACGTCGGGGGTTGGCTGGAGCCGCGTCCAGGCACGCCCCGTCTCGATCTGCTCGAAGCCGTCCGGCGGCGGGCGGTCGTCTACTTCGGACTCGACGCCGACAGGCGACCCCTGCTGATGCAGATGCTGGGTGCGGCGATCGTGCAGGACCTGCAAACGACGGTCGCGGCTCTACAGGCGCAGCCCGTGCCGACGGTGGTGGTGATCGACGAGTTCTCGGCGCTGGCGGCGGACCAGGTGGTGCGGTTGTTCGGACGTGCCCGTTCCGCCGGCTTCTGTCTGGTCCTCGGAACGCAGGAGCTCGCGGACCTTCGCGCTGTCGGGCGTGGCGCACTGCTGGATCAGATCCTCGGCAACCTCAGCACGCTGATCGCGCACCGCCAGGTCGTGCCGGGGTCCGCCGAGCTCGTCTGTCAGCTCGCCGGCAGCGAGGGCGCCTGGCGGACCTCCTGGCGCGCGGGCCGGCCGACGAGCCGCACGCGGGCTCGAGAACCTGTCCTGCTCGTCGAGGACGTGATGCACCTCGCGCCGGGATGCGCCGCGGCGGTCGTGTTCGGCGATCGGGCCCGCACGACGATTGCCCGCATCTTCGCGGCATCGCAGCCGCGGACGTCGTCGGCAAGGGTGCGGCCATGAGCGCGCGGGCGCCGTCGTCCGGCGAAGGTCCGTCGGCGGCGAGGTACGAGCTGATCCGGTGGGTGGCGGGGCTCGGCGCCGTCACCGCGGAGGCACTGGCCTGGCGTGAGGGTGTCACCGTGGCTTCCGCGCGAGCTCGGCTCACGGCTGCTGTGCGTGCGGGCCAGCTCGCCCGCCACCGACCGCTCACGGACGAGCCCGCGCTCTATGTCCTCACCCGGGCCGGCGTGCGCGTCCTCTCGCTCGACGGCTTCGAGTCATCGCGCGTGAGTGCCGCCAACGCCAGGCACATGGTCGCCTCCGCACACGCGGCTGCCCTGCTCCAGCGCCTGTATCCGGATCACGAGCTGATCGGGGAGCCCGCGCTCCGGCGAGCCGAGCGCATCGCGGGTGCCCGGATCGCGAGCGTGTCGCTCTCCGGGCTCGGCAGGGGCGTGGCGCCCGGCGAGCCCGGGAGGCGCGCCGTCAGGACGCATCGCCCTGACCTCGTCCTGCTGCCCCGGGCGGCGCGCGGTGGCCGCCCCGTGGCGGTCGAGGTCGAGCTGACCGTCAAGGCGCCTCGGCGGCTGGAGGCGATCTGCCGAGCCTGGGCGCGGGCGCGCCATGTGGATGGAGCGCTCTACCTGACCGCGCCCGGCGTCGAGCGGGCGCTGGCCCGGGCGATCGAGGCCGCGCACGCCAACGAACGGGTGGCAGCCGTGTCGCTGGGGTCCCTCCTGAAGTCAGGCGTCTGATCGGCGGCGGCTGCTGCTTTCGTCGCGCATGGCCGTGGCGCGCTTTGCCGCGCCTCGCCGTGGCCCGCGTCGCCGCAGCTCCGTCGACTCGGTCTCGCCTCCCCTCGCCTCGATGCCAGCTACAGAAGTGTCCCAAGCGGCCCCTAGCTTCTGCGGCGGGGTCAACCATCGAGCACGGAGCAACGACAACATGTCCCAGTTCAGCATCAACCGAGTGACGATCGTCGGCCGCCTGACCCAGGACGTCGACCTGAGATCGCTTCCCTCCGGGCGCAGCGTCTGCGACCTGAGGATCGCCTGTAATTCGTCCCGCAAGGACGCCGAGGGCAACATCACCGAGCGTCCCAATTACTTCGACGTCTCGGTGTACGGGGCGATCGCCGAGAGCGTGGCCAGGTATCTGCACAAGGGCAGCCGCGTCGGCATCGACGGCCGCCTGGAGTGGCGCGAGTGGGAGACCGCCGAGCAGCAGCGCCGCCAAGCGGTGAGTATTGCGGCCGACGTCGTCCAGTTCCTGGACGGCCCGACCGATCGGGCGCGCGGTGGCCGCGACGGCGAGGAGCTGGACGACGGCGAGGAGCGCGAGCTGGTCGGCGTGGGCGCCGACGGGCTCGACATCGGCTTCTGAGCGGCATCTCGGCCAGTCGCCTCGGTTCGGATCGCGCGGCGGTTCGCGGCGAGGCGGCTGCCGAGCGGCCCGGCGACACGTAAACTGGCGCGCCAGCCAGTCCCGTCTTCGAACACGAGGAGTCAAGTGCCCGTCAACACGAAAGCGATCGGCAAGACGTACGAGCCCGTGCTCTACGCCGTGGGCCGGGAAAAGATCAAGGAGTACGCGCTCGCTGTCGGCGAGACGAACCCGCTGCACCTCGACGTCACGGCGGCTCGCGCGGCGGGCCACGACGACGTCGTGGCGCCGCCGATGTTCGCGGTCGTCTACAGCGCTCCGGCGGTGGGGCCGCCGATCTTCGACCCCGAGATCGAGCTGAACTTCGCGATGATGGTTCACGGGGGCCAGGAGTTCGAGTGGGGGCCGCTCGTCATCGCGGGCGATGAGATCACCACGACGGCTTCGGTGAAGGACATCTCCGAAGCGGACGGGCGTGGCTACTACGTGTTCGAGTCGATTTCGACGAATCAGCGCGGCGAGCAGGTTTGCCGTGGCACCTGGACCAACATCGTGCGGGGAGTGTGAGATGAGCGAGCTGAAGGCTGGAGAGCAGATACCGACGGTCAGCGTCACCCCGGACAAGTACCTGACGAGCCGTTATGCGGGTGCGTCCGGCGACTTCAACCCGATCCACATCGACGAGGAGTTCGCGCGCGCGGTCGGCCTGCCGGGGCGGATCCTTCACGGGCTCTGGACGATGGCACAGGTGGCTCGCGCGGAGACCGAGGCGGCCGGCGGGCCGCAGCATCTGAAGCGGCTGACGGTTCAGTTCCGTGGCATGGGCGTGCCCGAGCAGGAGGTCACGGTCAGCGGCACGGTACGCGAGGTCGACGGCGACCGCGCGATCGTCGACACGGTCGCCGAACAGGACGGAAAGCAGATCATCCGCAACGCCGAAGCGGAGCTGGCGCTCTGAGCGCAGCCCGCCGTGGGGGCGTCGATCCGGCGCCTACAATCGAGTGATGCTCACCTCCAGGCAGGAGCGAATCCTGTGCAAGGTGGTGGACGACTACCTGCGTACCGGTCAGCCGGTTGCCTCACGGTCGATCGCCGCCGACCCCGACTTCGACTGCGGCCCTTCGACGATCCGCAACGAACTGGCGCTGCTCGAGGAGCAGGGCCTGCTCGCGCATCCACACGTCTCGGCGGGAAGGGTGCCGACGGACGCGGGCCACCGCTACGTCGTGGACCGGATGCTCGACTCGGGGCAGGGCTTGGAGGTCCGGCGGCGGCTCGAGCTGTCGCTGATCCGCAGGGAGATCGAGGAGGCGATGCGGACGACGTCGGAGACGCTGTCGCAGATGACGAACCTGCTCGCGGTCGTCTCGGCGCCGTCGCTGAACTCGGCCACGATCCGGCACGTCGAGGTCCTGGCGCTTCAACCGGAGGTCGTGATGCTCGTGGTGATCACGTCGACCGGCGGCGTGTCGAAGCTGTTCGCCACGTTCGATCGCCCCGTGGACCCGGGCCTGCTGGCGTGGTCGAGCGAGTACCTGCGCGAGCGCCTGGTGGGCTTCGGCCTGGGCGCGCGGATGCTCCACCAGCGTCTGCTCGACCCCAGCCTCTCGCCGGTCGAGCGGGCGTTCCTAGAGCGCCTGGCGCCGGCCTTCGGCGACCTTGCCAGCGAAGCGGAAGACGAGCTGTACGTCGACGGCACGGCACGGCTGTTCGCCGCGGGGCAGATCGAGGACGCGACACAGTTGGAAGGTCTCGTCGGTCTGCTGGAGCGGCGCGTGTCGCTGCTGCGCGTGCTTCGCTCGGCGGTCTCGGAGCAGGGCGTCTACATCCGGATCGGCCGCGAGAACGAGATCCCGGCGATGCGCTCGCTGGCGCTCGTCGCGACCGGATACGGCTCGGCGCAGCGCAAGCTCGGAGCCGTGTCGGTGATCGGCCCGGTGCGGATGGACTACGCGGGCGCGATCGTGACCGTGCGCGAGGCGGCGCAGGAGCTCTCGCGGTTCGTCGAAGACACCTATGCCGAGAACTGACGCCAACAGCATGCCGCGCGATCCCTACGAGGTCCTTGGTGTCGAGCGCGACGCCTCGACGCAGCAGATCAAGAAGGCGTTCCGGCAGCTCGCCCGCGAACTGCACCCCGACGTCAACGCGCACGACCCCGACGCGGAGGAGAAGTTCAAGGAGGCCGCGGAGGCCTATGAGATCCTCTCCGACGACGAACGGCGGGCGACGTATGACCGCTACGGCCACGAAGGCCTGCGCTCGGGTGGATACGCGCCGAACTTCGACGGGTTCGGTTCGATCAGCGACCTGTTCGAAGCGTTTTTCGGCGGGGGCGCCGCCTTCGGCGGCCGCTCGGGCCCGGCGCCCGGAGGCGACGTGGCGGTCGCGGTCGAGATCGACCTCGTGCAGGCGGCGCACGGAGCGACCGTGGAGGTCGCCTACGAAGCGATCGATCGCTGTGAGCACTGCCACGGCAACGGCGCCGAGCCGGGCACGCCGATCGCGACCTGCGAGCGCTGTGGCGGTGCGGGACAGCTGCAAGCGGCGACGCGAACGCCCTTTGGCCAGATGGTGCGGACGGTGGTCTGCGACGTGTGCCAGGGCGACGGCCGCGTGCCGGAGCAGCCTTGCCGCACGTGCCGCGGCCGCGGGCGCCGCGCGAGCCAGCGGACGATCGACGTCGAGGTGCCGGCGGGAATCGCGAACGGCCAGCGCCTCAGGCTCGGTGGCCGCGGCCACGCGGGCGAACTGGGCGCCCAGCCCGGCGATCTCTACGTGCTGGTCCGCGTCCAGGAGGATCAGCGGTTCATCCGCGAAGGGGACGATCTGATCACGGCGCTCGACGTGCCCGCCCCGCTCGCGGCGCTCGGCGGAACGCTCGAGGTGCCGACGCTCGAGTCGAGCGCCGAGATCGAGCTGGCGCCAGGCACCCAGCCGGGTGAGACGCTGACGATCCGCGGCGAGGGGATGCCTTCGCTGGGTCGCAAGCGCCGTGGCAACCTACGGGTCGTCGTCAACGTCGTGATACCCCGCCGCCTGAACGAGGAGCAGCGTGAGCTGCTGGAGCGTTTGAACGAGAGCCTGACCGAGGCGAACCTGCGCTCCGAGGACTCGATGTTCGCGAAGCTGCGCCGCGCGCTCGGCAGCCAGGCAGCGTGAGCCGAGCAGCGTGATTCGCCTGGCCGTCCGCGTGCGGCGCGCCGAGGCGGAGGTGGTGCTCGCGGAACTGCTCGAGCTGGCGCCCGCCGGGGTGGAGGAGGGCGAGCCGGAGCCCGGCATCGTCGAGTACGCGATCTACGGCGCCCCCGGGGAGCTGCCCGAGCTGCCCGATCTGCAGGCCGCCGCGGGCGCGGCGCTGGTGGAGGTCTCCACGAGCGAGGTCGCCGACGACTGGTCGGAGCGCTGGCGTCGCTTCCATCGCCCGATTTGGATCGAGGCCCCGGATGCGACGGTCCCGGCCCTGTACGTGCGCCCGCCGTGGGAGGACCCGCTCGAGCGCGCGGCCCCGGAGCCGGGCGCTGGTGTCGAGGAGGCTGCCGTCGAGGGCGCTCGCGTCGAGGAGATCGTGATCGACCCCGGCCAGGCGTTCGGGACTGGTGCGCACGCCACGACGCGCCTCTGTCTCGAGCTGCTGCTGAGGCTGGCCGCGGCGGATCCGGCCCGTGGCCCGCTGCTCGATCTCGGGACCGGCTCGGGGGTGCTGGCGATCGCCGCGGCTCGGCTCGGCTTCGCTCCGGTGACGGGCTTCGACCACGAGGCCGAGAGCGTCGCGGCGACGCTCGCAAACGCGGAGGTGAACGGGGTGGAGGTCGCCGCGCAGCGCCTCGACCTGCGCACGCAGCCGCTGCCGCCGATGGACGACGCCCTGACCGGCTGCGTCGCGCTCGCGAACCTGCTCTTCCCGTTGCTGATGGAGCTCGCCGGCAAGCTGACGGATGCGCCGCGGCAGCTCGTCGTCAGCGGGCTGCTGCGCGAGCAGGTGGACGAGGTCGTCGCGACGTTCGCGGAGCGGCTGGAACTACGCGAGCAGCACAGGCTCTACGGCGGCGAGTGGGCTGCGGCGTGGCTCACTCGGGAGTGAGGCAGCCAGGGCTGTTTCGGAGGGACGGATCGGGAGGACGCCACTAGTAGGCGTCGGGAATCTCCGTCGCGGCGCGGACGATCGCGCGGTATACGAGGTCGATCGAGGGACGCACGCCGTCCTCCTCCACGACGAGCTGGTTCGCGGCGGCGAGCGCCCCGCCGATCACCTCCAGTGCCTCGAGGTCGTCGCCCGGCGCGGGGTCGCGGCAGGCGGCAAGCGCCATTTCGAGCATCGCGCGCGCCTGCTCGGCGACGCCGCTGAACAGCGCGGGCCCGACGAGGCTCGCGTAGTTGTACACGCGCGCGAGCCGGCCCGAGAGGGTGATCGTCGCTCCGCGTCGCGGCGGGGAGATCGGGGGCAAGGCCTCGCCGTCGATCAGAGCCGCCATCGTGCCGCCGAGCATCGCCTTCGTCGTCTGCTCGTCCAGCCCGGCCTGTCGTGCGACGCGCAGCGCGAGGTACAGCGTGGTGGCGGGCATCCCGTACGGCGGGTCGGAGGCGAACACGATTCGCTCGGCGGGGACGCGCGCGAACAGCTCGATCACGTCGAGCGGGAAGAAGCAGGAGATGTCGTAGAGGACGCCGGGGTGCTCGGCCAGCCGCGTGGTCAGGATGCCCTGGTCGCAGATCGCGCCGTGGGCCAGGATCAAGGGCGCTCCCGGATGGCGCAGCGCCAGGTCGGCGAGGCCGTCGGCGAGCGGGGGCAGCCCGCGCCCGGCGTGGATCAGGATCGGCACCGAGGCCTCTTCGGCGATCGAGAAGATCCCGTCCATCCCGTCGCCTTCGAACTGGAAGGCCTGCGCACGGGGGTGCAGCTTGATCCCGCGGGCGCCCGCCGACAGGCAGCGCTCGGCCTCCTTCACCGGGCTTTCGGCGGGGTCCAGACGGCAGAAGGGGACGAGCCGTCCCTCGCTTTCCCCGGCCCACCCGAGCACGCGGTCGTTGGGGACGCTGTAGGAAGGACGCCGCTCCGGGTCATGCAGCGGAAACACGCAGGCCCGGCGTGCTTCGGCGGCGTCCAGCTGGGCCAGTAGCTGCGCGAGCGTCAGCGAGCGGCCGTCCTCGTCCAGCCCCAGATGCGTGTGGGCGTCGATCACTTCCGATTCGGGCGGGCGGAGGCTTTCGGTCTCCGCGAGGAAGGGCGCGAGCGCTTCGGTGTAGATCGCCTCGTTCACGTGCCTCACCTTATTCGCTCGCAGTCTCCGGGCAGGCCCCGGCCAGCCCCCGGCGCTGGCGCCCGGCGCCAGCGCTCGGCGCCGGCCCGGCGGCGACGAATGCGCGCAGGCGGACCGGCGATCGCGCGCAGATGCCCCGGTCTTTGCGCGCAGACGGCCGATCATCGCGCGCAGACGCCCCGATCATCGCCCGACGCGCGTATCCTGGGATGTGGATGGCGATAGTCGATCAGGTCAAGACCGATCTGCAGGGGGCGATGCGCGCGGGCGAGAAGGAGCGGGTGGGCGCCCTGAGACTGGTCCTTGCCGAACTGCAAAAGGCCGCGAAGGAAGGCTCCGACGACGAGCTGGCGGTGCTCCGCCGCGAGCGCAAGCGCCGCCTGGAGGCGGCGAAGGCCTACCGCGACGGCGGGCGTGAGGATCTGGCCTCCTCCGAGGAGGCGGAAGGCGAGCTGATCGGCGGGTACCTGCCCGCGGAGCTCTCTGAGGAGGAGCTGCGCGAGATCGTGGAGCAGGCTGTGCGCGACAGCGGCGCGCAGTCGGTCAAGGACATGGGACAGGCGATGGAGCAGGCGATGGCGGCGGTCGACGGGCGAGCGGACGGCAAGCGCGTCTCGGGAATGGTGCGGGCGTCGCTACAAGAATGAGGACGCAGGTCGAGCTGCCTGACGACGTCGCCGTGGAGCTGGCGGGAAGCCAGGACGCGGTGCTGCGTGCGCTGCAAGCGCACCTGGACTGCAAGGTGTTCCTGCGCGGCAACGTGCTGACGTTCGACGGCGAGGAGAGCGAGACGCACGCGGGCGAGCGCGTCGTGCGCGAGCTCTCGGAGCTGATCGCGCGCGGGCACCAGATCGGGCCGGGGACGATCTCGGCGGTGACGGGCGCGCTCGACGCCCACGAGTCGCCGGCGCGTGTGCTCGAGGACGTCGTCTGGCGCCATCGCGGCCTGCGGGTTGCGCCGAAGACCGTGAACCAGAAGCGCTACGTGGACTCGGTGCGCGACAACACCGTCACGTTCGGTGTCGGCCCCGCCGGGACCGGCAAGACGTTCCTGGCGGTGGCGATGGCGGCGGCGGCGCTCTCGCGCCATGAGGTGAACCGGATCATCCTCACGCGCCCGGCGGTCGAGGCCGGCGAGCGGCTGGGCTTCCTGCCCGGCGACTTGATGGCGAAGGTCGATCCGTATCTGCGCCCGCTGTTCGACGCGCTGCACGACATGCTCGACCCCGAGAAGGTCTCGCAGCACATCGAGCGCGGCGTGATCGAGATCGCGCCGCTGGCGTTCATGCGTGGGCGCACGCTGAACGACTCCTTCGTGATCCTCGACGAGGCCCAGAACACGACGCCCGAGCAGATGAAGATGTTCCTCACGCGGCTGGGCTTCGGCTCGCGGATGGTGGTCACCGGCGACGTCACCCAGGTCGACCTGCCCCGCGACCAGCAGTCGGGGCTGATCGCCGTGGGTGAGGTGCTCGACGCGATCGAGGGGATCGAGTTCGTCCGCTTCGGCGGCGAGGACGTCGTGCGCCACAAGCTGGTGCAGCGGATCGTCGAGGCCTACGACGTGCACGCCAAGCGCGGCGCGCCCGAGCTCAGGCCGGCCGAGCGCCGCGCATAGCCGGCGCCCGGGGCGATGATCGAGGTCGAGGTGCTGCTCGAAGCGGGGGTCGCCGCCGAGCGGCTCCCCCCGGCCGCGGAGGTGACGCGACTGTGCGCGCTCGCGGCGGGCTCCCTCGGCGTGGGCGACGGTCACCTGGCGGTCGAGTTCGTGCAGGAGCGGCGCATCGCGCAGCTGAACGCCCGCTATCGAGGCAAAGCGGCACCCACGGACGTGCTCTCGTTCCCGGTCGACGGCGCCGAGGACCCCGCGGGGCCACGTGAGCTGGGGGACGTGCTGATCTGCCCCGCGCACACGGTCGACCTCCGCGAGGCGATCGTGCACGGTGTGCTGCACCTGCTCGGCATGGACCACGAGGTCGACGAGGGCGAGATGCTGGCGTTGCAGAAAGAGCTGCTCGCGCGGGCCGGCGCATGACCCGCAGCGGCTTCGTGGCGCTCGCGGGCCGGCCGAATGCCGGCAAGTCGACGCTCGTGAACGCGATTGTCGGAAACAAGATCGCGATCGTCTCGGATCGCCCGCAGACGACGCGGCGAGCGATTCGCGGCGTGCGCTCCGAGGGCGACTGCCAGATGGTGCTGGTGGACCTGCCGGGCGCCCAGCGCCCGCGCGACGCGCTCACCGCGCGGATGGCCAAGCGCTTGACGCAGGAGCTGGAGGAAGCGGACGTGGCGCTGCTGGTGCTGAACGGCGAGCAGGGCATCGGGCCCGGCGACCGCTTCATCGCGGCGAGCCTGGCGGCGGCGCCGACGCCGGTGATCGTCGCGGTGAACAAGGTCGATCGTCTGTCGCGGGCGGCGACGGCCGAGGTCCTGGCACGGGCCGCGGAGCTGGAGGTGGGGGAGGAGCTGTTCCCGGTCTCGGCCCGCTCGGGCGCGGGGCTGCCGGCGCTGGTCGACCATCTCGCGGCGCGCCTGCCGGAAGGGCCGTTTTTGTTCGCGGAGCGCGAGATCACCGATCAACCACGGGCGGTACTGCTGGCGGAGCTGGTGCGCGAGGCGGTGATCAGGAGGACTTTCAAGGAGATCCCGCACGCGGTCGAGGTGGTCGTGGAGGAGGTCGAACGCCCGCGCACGGGACTGACGCGCGTGCGCGCGCTGATCTGGGTGGAGACCGAATCCCAGAAGGGGATCCTGATCGGGGCGCACGGCCGCATGATCAAGGCGATCGGTACCGCGGCAAGGCGCGAACTGGAGCGCGAGCTGGGCGAGCAGGTGCACTTGGACCTGTCCGTGCGCGTGCGGCGCGACTGGCGCTCCGACGACGGCCTGCTCGACCGGCTCGGGATCGGCTAGGCGGTCGGGAGCGGCGGGCGGGGCCAATCGTCCGCGAGGCCCGGAAGGCCCGCCGACCGAGGCCAGGCGACCGACCGAAACAAAAAATCCCAATATGCACATACCATCGGTTGGGCAAAATTCCACTCGGTCTGATTCATGGCATGATTGGAATGCAACGGGGTGCCAATTCGAGTACCTTCTGCATAGACGCCAGTTGACCAGGAAGGGCGAGGATGTCGGCCAAGCACGCAGTACTGGGGCTCGTGATCGAGCGCCCCGGATATGGGTATCAGTTGGCCCAGCGGTTGGATGAGCGCTTCGGCTCTTCCGGCTTCGCCCCCTCCGGCGTCTACTCGGCGCTCGACCAGCTGACGCGCGACGAGCTGGTCCGCAGCGCGGGTGAGCACGGCCCCGGCCCCGCCCGCCGTGCGGCGCCCCGGACGATCTACGAGGCCACCGACGAGGGCGTGGACCACTTCGAGGCCTGGATGCTCGAGACCTCGCCGATGCCGCCGCTGCGCGACGAGCTGCACATGAAGATCGCGCTGTGCCGCCCGCGCAACGTGCCACGGCTGATCGAGATGATCGAGGGGCAGGAACTCGTCTGCCTGGGTCGCCTGCGCGACCTCAGGGCGACCGCCGAGATGGCGGGGGAGTCCACGCGCAACTGGGCGCGTCTGATGGGGCTGCTCGCCGCGGAGGCCGAGATAGCGTTCTGGAACGCACGAATCGAATGGCTGCAGAACGCGCGCGAGCTGCTCATGCAGATGCGTGAAGAGCGCGCGTCCTCGCGGGTGGGCGAGGGGGCGGCCTCCGCCGGTCAGGTGGATCGTCTGCGGAGGATCTGATGCCGGACGCGCTGCTCTCGCTTGACTCGGTCAGCAAGAGCTACTGGCGAGGCCCTTCGGAGGTGCGAGTGCTCTCCGATGCCTCGCTCGAGCTTCGAGCAGGCGAGTTCATGGGCGTCTGGGGGCGACGCGGCGCCGGCAAGACGACGCTGCTGCGGATCGCCGCGGGGCTGGAGACTCCGGATCGCGGGGCGGTGCGCTTCGACGGCGAAGACCTCTCGCTGCTCTCCGAACAGGGGCACGCTCGTCTGCGGCGAGACGAGATCGGCTGGGTGCGGCGCTCGGGCCCGCGCAGCGAGCTGTGCATTCTCGACTACGTGGCGCTGCCGCTGCTGATCGCGCACGGGCAGCGCGAGGCCAACCGGCGAGCCGACCATGCGCTGCGGCGGGTTGGCATGGCCGAATGCGCGGGCCAGCACTGGGAGAGCCTCTCCGACGGGGAGCGTGCGCTGGTGGCGATCGCGCACGGGATCGCCCGGCGCCCCAGGCTGCTTCTGATCGACGATCCGACCGCCAACCTCGGCGTGCGTGAGCGCGAGGAGATCATGCGGCTGCTGCGCGCTCTGGTCGAGGAGACGAACCTCGCGGTGCTGATGACCGTCCCCGACATGCCGACTGCGCTTCGTTCCCATCAGCTCCGAGCCCTGAGTGGCGGGCGCCTGCTGACTCCTCCGCCCGAGTCGCACGACGACGATGACGACAACGTGATCGACTTTCCCGGAGTGCAGCGCTCCGCCTAGCGGTAGCGTTCGCACGAGCGTGAGCCAACGCATGACACCTGGCACGCTTGCGCGGATCGGTAGTCGCTAGTGCTGGAGCTGAACAAGCTGGTCAAGCACTTCCAAGCTGCGTCGAGCGCCCCGGTCCGCGCGGTCGACGGCGTCAGCCTGTCGGTGCCGGCCGGGGAATTCGTCGCGCTCTACGGCCCGAGCGGGTCGGGCAAGACGACGCTGTTGATGCTGATCGCCGCCTTGATGCGACCCGATTCCGGGTCCGTGGTGCTCGACGATTGCGATGTCTCCAAGCTCGGCGACGCGGAAGCCGCTCGTTACCGGCTGAAGGAACTGGGCTTCGTTCGCCAGAACTTGAACCTGATCACGGGGGCGAGCGCGCTCGACAACGCGGCGCTGAAGCTGATGGGCACCGACATCGGGGCGCGCGAAGCACGCCGGCGCATCGTCCCGTTGCTGGATCGCCTGGGGCTTGGCGAGCGCGTCTCGCATCGCGCGGAGCAGCTGTCGATGGGCGAGCGCCAGCGCGTGATGATCGCGCGCGCCCTCTCGACCGAACCGAAGCTGCTGCTGGCCGACGAGCCGACCGGGAGCCTCGACAGCGCTCGCGGCAAGCAGGTGCTCGAACTGCTGGCGGAGACGTGCCGCGAGCGGGGCGTCGCGGTCCTGCTCGTCACCCACGACCCGCAGGCGGCCTCGTTCGCCGATCGTGTGTTCGCGCTACGCGACGGGCGCCTGGCCGAGCGCGAAGCGGATCGGCTGAGCGCCCCGTGTTGAAGGCGGCCTGAACGAACCGACGCGGGGACCGGGTATGAAGTTCTCGAGCATCGTGCGTCTCTACCGCGTGCGGCTACGCGCGCGATTGACCCAGGAACTATTCGCGGTGCTGGGGATCGCGATCGGGGTGGCGCTGCTGTTCGCCTCCCAGGTCGCGAACACGAGCCTGGACAGCTCGGTGGAACGGCTGAGCACCGGCATCGTCGGCAACATGCGCTTCCAGATCTCCGCGCGCGACAGCAGCGGCTTCGACGAAGCCCTGCTCGCCCGGGTCGCGGCGGTTCCCGGGGTGCAGGTGGTGGCCCCGGTGCTGGAACAGGACGCGAACATCGTGGGGCCCACGGGAGAACGCTCGGTCGATCTCGTGGGGACCGACCCGCGGCTCGCGCGGCTGGGCGGCAGCATCGCGCGACACATCAACGGCCTTCAGCTGAGCGGGGCACGCGTGTTCACGGTGCCCGCCTCGATCGCCCAGAGCATCGGCGTCAATTCAATCCAATCGGTCGCCGTGGGGATCGGCTCGAATCAGGGCCGGGCACTGCTGGTGCCGCAGTTGCTCGCGGGCGGAACCGGCTCGCTGGGTCAGAGCCCGATCGCCCTCGCCCCCCTGCGCATGGTGCAGGCGCTTGCGGGCCTGCCCAAACGGCTGACGAGCATCTACGTGCGCTCGCCGCCAGAGCTCGATCGATCGGTGCGCTCGGCGCTTCGCCGGATCGCGGCGGGGCGGCTGAACGTCGGCCCGGCCGACACGACCACGCAGCTGTTTCGGCGCGCTGCGGGGCCCGTCGACCAGTCGACGGGCCTGTTCTCGGCGCTGAGCGCGCTCGTGGGCTTCCTGTTCGCCTTCAACGCCCTGATGCTCACGCTGCCGCAGCGCAGGAGCCTGATCGAGGATCTCCGCCTGGATGGGTACACGCGCGGGATGATCGTGCAGGTGCTGTCGCTCGACGCGCTGGTGCTCGGGGTGGTCGCCTCGGCGGTCGGGCTGCTGCTCGGCGAGCTGCTCTCGGTCGCGCTGTTCAGCTCCAGCCCGGGTTACCTCTCCTTCGCGTTCCCGGTCGGGGCGGAACGCGTCGTCACGTGGCACAGCGTGGCGTTCGCGGTGCTCGGCGGCATGATCGCCGCCGGCACGGGCGTGCTCGTTCCGTTGCAGGCCGCGATCACGGAGCGTCCGTCGCGGCCGATGCAGAAACGGCTCTCCGCGCGCCGGCGGGCTTACCTGTTGCTGCCCGTGGCGGCGGTCTTCCTCGCGGGCACGACGATCATCCTGGTCGAGGCGCCGCAGGCCGCGATCGTCGGCGTCGTCAGCCTGACGGCTGCGCTGCTGCTCTGTCTGCCCGCCTTGCTCGATCTCGCGGTGCGCGGAGGAGAACGGCTCGAGCGGCGACTCGCCGGAGCGGCGGCGTACCTGGCGCTGATCGAGTTGCGCTCACGCACGCATCGTGCACGCTCGCTGGCGATCGCGGCGACGGGAGCGATCGCGGTCTTCGGCAGCGTCTCGATCCAGGGTGCGCGGGGAAACCTGCAGCGCGGGCTGGAGGCCTCCACGCGCGGAACCGACTCGCACGCGGACCTCTGGGTGCTGCCGCGGGGCAGCGTGGACGCCCTGGTCACGACCCCCTTCCACGACCGCGACGGCGCGCGGCTCGCGCGGCTACCGGGAGTGCGGTCGCTCAAGCTCTACCGGGGCAGCTTTCTGGACTGGGGCACACGTCGCGTCTGGGTGCTGGCGCAACCGCAGTCGGACCTACGCGCGATCTCGGCGATCCAGCTCGCCGAGGGCGGGCTGGCAGATGCGAACGCGCGCCTGCACGCGGGTGGCTGGGTCGTTCTCTCGCAAGCCGTCGCGGCGGAACACCATCTGCGGATCGGCGAGGCCTTCACGTTGCCGACGACGGTCCCGACGCGCTTCCGCGTCGCGGCGCTGAGCACGAATCTGGGCTGGCCCCCGGGCGCGCTGATCATGAACGCCAGCGACTACGCGAATGCATGGGGCAGCGAAGATCCGAGCGCCTATCAACTCGAGCTGGCCCCGGGCGCCTCGCTCGCGACGGTCAAACGGGCCGCCGAAGGCGTCGTCGCCGGATCGGGGATGCGAGTGGAAACCGCCGACCAGCGCGAGCACCTGCACTACGCGCAGGCGGCGCAGGGGCTCTCGCGCCTGACGCAGATCCGAACCCTCGTCGTGATCGCGGCGGTGCTCGCGATGGCGGCCGCGATGGGGGCGATGATCTGGCAGCGACGCGTCCGCCTGGCGGACATGAAGGTCGACGGCTTCAGCAGGGGCGTGTTGTGGCGGGCACTGCTGTGGGAGAGCGCGATCCTGCTCGGGACCGGTTGTGCGATCGGCGCGGTCTTTGGCCTGTACGGACAGCTCCTGCTAACGCGGGCGCTCTCGGTGGTCACGGGCTTTCCCGTGGTCGAATCGACCCCGCTGGGAGCCGCGGTGGGGAGCTTCGCCTTGATCGCCGCCGTGGCGGTGCTGATCGCGGCTGCGCCCGGCTATGCAGCGGCCCGAGTGCGTCCAACAGTCGGGATGCCGGAGTGATGGCGGTGGACAAAAAGACGACCGATGCGGTCCCTACTATCCGGGAAAATTCCGATCGATGGATAGATGCCCAACCCGCTCCCACTCTCTCCGAGGCAGGTCTGGGTCCTGTTGTCAGCTGCCGCAAGGCAGCTGCTCTGGGGCCTGAGGGCTGTGTCGTGCGAGATGAAGGTGTGGCACGTCCGCGCGCTGATGATCCCCGATGCCCCGATTCGCGAAGACGCGCTGGAGTCGATCGAACGCAAGCGTGAGAACGCCGACGGCGCGGCGCTGTTCTCGATCCTGCCGAGGCGCCGCGACCCGAATCTGCTGCGCCTGCTGGTCGCCTACCAGATGATCTGGGATTTCCTGGACAGCGTCAGCGAGCGGGGGGCATGCGAAGGGACCGAGAACGGCCATCAGCTGCACAAGGCGCTGGTCGAGGCGCTCGACCCGTCGGTGCCGATCTCGGACTACTACCGGTTTCATCCCTGGCGCCAGGACGGCGGGTATCTGCGCAAACTGGTGGAAACCTGCCGCGAGTGCTGCGCGGCGCTTCCCTCCTACGGCCGCGTGCGTCCGCTGGTCGTGCGAGAAGCGCGGCGAGCACAGGTCCAGGCGATCAACCACGACATCGATCCCGCTGAGCGGGACGGGGCCCTCAAGCGCTGGGTGGCGGACGAGTTCGCGGACGAGCGGCGCGTGAGCTGGTTCGAGCTGAGCAGCGCGGCGAGCGCTTCGCTCGCGGTGCACGCGTTTCTCGCGCTGGCGGCACAGCCCTCGTGCACTGAGGAGGACGTGCGGCAGGCCTGCGCTGCGTACTTCCCCTGGATCTCGGGAGCGGCGACGATGCTGGACAGCTACGTCGACCAGTTGGAAGACGAGCAGGAGGGTAATCACCGTTATGTGTCCCACTACGAGAGCGACGCGCTCGCGCACGAGCGCCTGAGGCTGCTGGTGACGCGCTCGGTCACTGAGGCGCGGCGCCTGCGCGACGGGCACCGCCACGCCCTGATCGCGGCGTGCATGGTGGCGATGTACCTGTCGAAGGACAGCGCGAGGACGCCACGGCTGCGCGAAGGGTCGGCCAGCTTCATCCGCGCGGGCGGTTCGCTGACGAGATTGCTCCTGCCGATTCTGAGGGTGTGGCGAATCGCCGTCGCGCAACGAGCCTGATGCATCGAAATATCCGCATATTGCAAGAACTAGTCAGAACTGAATATTCAGAACATTCTTGGCGTCCGTCCTTGCGGGCGCCATAGTGAGCCCACGCGATGATGGACGAGAACGGAACCGGGGTATTGCCGGCCAGGAGAGAGAAGCCACGCCGTTCGCGGCGGGCTAAGTCGGGTGCCTCGGATACCTCGTCCAAAGCCGCGTCGTCTCGCCAGTGGCAGCGAGCCGGACGCCCGACACGGCGTTCGGCTCGCACCGATGCCGAGCCAGGAGGGGACGCCGTGCTGATCGAGCTGTCGAAGTCGCAGGTCGACCAAGTGGTCCGCAGCGCGGGTCAGGGCGGCACGCTGTCGGTACTGCTGTCGGCGGTCAGGGACCCGGAGTGGCCTCTGTCGCTGGACTCGGAGGAGTGGGCCTATCCGGCCCAGATGGATGACCGCCGCCTGTCTCGTTCGCTGCTTTCAGGGCTGCTCGTGCTTTCGTGCTTCCCCACCGATGGTGGATACCTGGGGATCGCCGAACTCGCGCGCATGCTCGACATGAACACGAGCACCACCCACCGCTATGTCACGACGCTTCTGGCGGTCGGGCTGCTGGAGCGTAACCCCGGCACCCGCAAGTACCGCCTCATTGCGCAATAGCTCGGCCTGGGCGACGCTGCCCACGCTGCCGCGCCGCGAGTCCCGCGAGTGCCGTTGCCGGCATCACGGGGCCGCTAGAGCTTGCTCTTCAGGTGCCCGGCGATTCGGCGCACGGCGTCGAGGTCGAGCTCGGCGCTGAACTGAAACGGGACCGGAAGCGTCTTCACCCCGCGCCGCCGCAGGCGCGCGAGCTGGTTGTGCTGGGAGCGGGCTCGTCCTGAGACGGCGCGCGCGGCCGCGAGCGCAGCGCCGATCGCCTCCCGCTCCGGATCGCCGTTGCCACCGCCACCGCGGGGCGCACCCGTACCGGTCGAGCCGCCCTGGCCTGCATCGGGCACGAGCGCTGCGAGCTTCCCCAGCTCCTCGGCGTTGAAGCGCTGCGGCAGCACGCCGTTGACGATCACGGCGCGAAGCTCGCGTTCGAGCTGCTCGTCCAGGCGCTGCTGGAGCTCGAGCGTCTCGGTGACGGCCAGGTCGCTGGCGTGGGCGACGGCCAGATAGTCGCAGCGCGACTGGTCCTGAAGCAGCTCCTGTAGCCGCTGGGCCTGGCCGGCGATCGGGCCGACGCGCGCGATCGCCTCGAACGTGCGCGGCGCGCCGAGCAGCCCGAGCGCGTGGCCCGTCGCGGGAGCGTCCAGCACCACGAGGTCATAGCCGCGCCGGCGCCCGCGCCAGCGGCGCGCCTGGGTCAGCTCCCAGACCTTGACCATCGTGACGAGCTCGCGCGCGCCGGGCGCCGCGGCGGCGAAGTACTGGAAGGTGCTGCTGGAGGCGAGCACCCGCCCGGACACGCGACCGCCGAGCGACTGCAGCCATTCCAGCAGCGCCTGGTCGGGGTCGAGCGACAGGTTCCACAGCCCGTCCTGCAACTCGCACTCGGCGCCGGCCTCGGGCTCGGGCGCTCCGAACAGGCCCCGCAGCCGGCCCTGCTCGCCGACCTCCACGACGATCGTGCGCAGCCCGCGTTCGGCGGCGAGCAGGCCGAGCGCGGCGGAGAGCGTCGTCTTGCCGACGCCGCCCTTGCCGGTGACGACGAGCAGCTTGCGGTCGAACACGGAGCTCATTGCCTGCAAGCAGTCTGCCGAACCGGGCGCCGGGCCGCGCGGGCGCCGCTCGCCGCGCAGGCATGCGCCGCGATGCGGCGGTGATCCCGCGACGGCGGGCGGAGGGCCCCGCGACAGCGAGTACCTACCCCGGCGCCACCTACAATCGTGCGATGAACTCGACGGCTCCCGGGGGAGCGATCGACGCGCAACTCGTCTACGACGAGCGCGGCCTGGTGCCCTGCGTGGTGCAGGACTGGGGCAGCGGCGAGGTGCTGATGCTGGCCTACATGAACGCGGAAGCGCTCGAGCGCACGCGCGCGACGGGTGAGCTGCACCTGTACAGCCGCTCGCGCGAAGAGCTGTGGCACAAGGGCGCGACGAGCGGCAACGTGCAGGCGGTGCGTTCGCTGCGGATCGACTGCGACGGCGACACGGTGCTGGCGCTCGTGGAGCCCGCGGGGCCGGCGTGTCACACGGGCGAGCGGACCTGCTTTCACAGGGGGCAGTTGGAGCCTTCGGCACCGTGCGAGGTGCTGCCCGCCTTGGAGAGGACTATTGATGAGCGGGCGCTGGCGCGCCCGCGCGGTTCTTACACGGTCGAGCTGCTCGAGGACCCGGCGCGGGCGGGGGAGAAGGTGATGGAGGAGGCCGAGGAGGTGACGCGCGCCGCGCGCGAGGAGTCCGACGAGCGCGTGGACGAAGAGGCCGCAGACGTGCTCTACCACCTGCTGGTGCTGATGCACGGACGCGGGCGGTCGCTCGGCGACGCGGAGCGGGTGCTCGATGAGCGTCGCGGCTGAGGCGCTGACCGACGCGCCGCGCGTGGAGCCCAGCCTGGAGCAGGCGCGGGAGCTGGCCGAGCGCCACAACCTGATCCCGCTGCGCCACCGCTTCATCGACGACTGCGAGACGCCTGTGTCGGCGTTCCTGAAGCTGCGCGAGCTCGCGGCGCAGGAGCCGGCGTTCCTGCTGGAGTCCGCGGAGCAGGGCCAGCGGGTGGGGCGCTACTCGTTCATCGGCGTGAGCCCGCGCTCGGTGCTGCGCTGGTCGCTGGGCGACCCCGGCGACCCCTACGCGCTGGCGGCCGAGCAGGTCGAGCGCGTCAGCCAGGCCCCTGCGGGGGAGGAGCCGCCGCCGTTCACCGGCGGGGCGGTGGGGTTCTTCGGCTACGACCTCGTGCGGACCGTGGAGCCGCTGGCGGAGGCGAACCCGGACCCGCTTGGGCTGCCGGACATGGCGCTTCTGCTGACGGACCTGCTGGTGGTGTTCGACCACCTCAAGCACACGATCACGATCCTGGCGAACGCGGACCTCGAGGCCGAGCCGGACGTCGAGCTCGCCTACGCTTCGGCGGCGCGAGCGATCGCCCAGGTGCGCGCGCGCCTGGCGGGGCCGGTGCCGCGGCCGGAGACGACGGGCGGCGGGCGGGCGCACCCCGGCTTCGAGTCGAACATGCCGCGCGAGCAGTTCGAAGCGATGGTCGCGCGGATCGTCGAGTACATCCACGCCGGCGACGCCTTTCAGGTGGTCCCCTCGCAACGCTGGTCCGCGCCCGTGGAGGTCGAGGCGTTCTCTATCTATCGCGGTCTGCGCGCGGTGAACCCCAGCCCCTACATGTACTACCTGGACTTCGGCGACTTCCAGGTCGCGGGCGCGAGCCCGGAGCCGCTCTTGACGGTGACGGGACGGCACGTCAGCACGCGCCCGATCGCCGGCACGCGGCACCGCGGCGCGAGCCCGGAGGAGGACCGCCGGATCGCGCAGGAGCTGTTAGCCGACGAGAAGGAGCGCGCCGAGCACGTGATGCTGGTCGACCTCGGGCGCAACGACCTGGGACGGGTCTGCGAGTACGGCTCGGTGGCGGTCGACGAGCTGATGGAGATCGAGAGCTACAGCCACGTGATGCACATCGTCTCCTCGGTCTCCGGGACGCTGCGGGCCGACGTGGGCGCGATGGACGCGCTGCGCTCGGTCTTGCCGGCGGGCACGCTGTCGGGCGCGCCGAAGGTGCGGGCGATGCAGATCATCGACGAGCTGGAGCCGATCAAGCGCGGCGGCTACGGGGGGGCGATCGGCTATCTCAGCTACGGCGGCGACCTCGACACCGCGATCCACATCCGCACCGTCGTCGTGAAGGACGGCGTCGCGCACGTGCAGGCGGGCGGTGGCACGGTCGCGGACGCGAAGCCCGCCTACGAGTACGAGGAGTCGGTCGCGAAGTCGACCGCGGCGATGCGCGCAATCGAGCTGGCTTATGAGCAGCCGGACTGGCCATGACGAGCGCACATGGCGGCGCCGGATCGGCGTCCTCGCTCGCTCGTGTGCAGGGCACACTTCGCTCACTGCGTCCTTGCCCGGCTTGCCCTGTGCACCCGTCATTCAGAGTGAGAGCTGATTGATGAAGGTCCTCGTCCTCGACAACTACGACTCCTTCACCTACAACCTCGTCCAGTACCTGGGTGAGCTGGGTGCGGAGGTGACCGCGGTGCGCAACGACCGTGCGAGCGTCGACGAGCTGCTCGGCGGTGGCTACGAGCGCTGCGTGGTTTCGCCCGGGCCCTGCACCCCGAACGAGGCGGGCATCTCGCTGGAGCTGGTGCGCCGGATGCCGGAGGCGGGCGTGCCGACGCTCGGCGTCTGCCTTGGTCACCAGGCGCTGGCGCAGGCGTTCGGCGGCCGCGTGCGCCTGCACGAGCCGATCCACGGCAAGGCCGCGACCGTCGAGCACGACGGCCGCACGATCTTCGCGGGGGTGCCCTCGCCGCTCACGGTCGGGCGCTACCACTCGCTCGTGGTCGACCCCGAGCTGCCGGACTGCCTGGAGGAATCGGCGCGCGGCGGCGACGTCGTGATGGGCGTGCGCCATCGCGAGCTGCCGGCCGAGGGAGTGCAGTTCCACCCCGAGTCGGTGCTCACCTCAGAAGGCAAGGCGCTGCTGTCCAACTTTCTCGGGGGGCGCTGATGCCGAACGCCGTCCTGACGGGCGCGATCGACGCGCTGGCCTCGCACCGCGACCTCAGCGCCGAGGAGACCGAGCGGGTGCTCAGCGAGATCATGCACGGCGACGTCTCCGAGACGCAGATCGCCGCGTTCCTGATCGCGCTGCGCACGAAGGGGGAGACCGTCGACGAGCTGACGGGCCTCGCCCGCGCGATGCGCGAGCTGGCGGCGCATGTGCCGACCACGCGCACCGACCTGCTCGACACCGCGGGCACCGGCGGCGGGCGGCGCACGTTCAACGTCTCCACCACCGCGGCGCTGATCGCGGCGGGGTCGGGCTGCGCGGTGGCGAAGCACGGCAACCGTTCGGCGACCAGCTCGTCGGGGTCGGCCGACCTGCTCGAGGCGCTGGGCGCGCGGATCGACCTGGAGCCCGAGGGCGTGGCCCGCTGCATCGAGCAGGCGGGCTTCGGCTTCATGTTCGCGCCCGCCCACCACCAAGCGACGCGCTACGTGGTGCCGGTGCGGCGCGAGCTGGCGGTGCGCACGATCTTCAACTTCCTTGGGCCGCTGACGAACCCCGCCGGAGCCAGGCGCCAGCTGATCGGGGTCTCGGACCCGGCGTTCCTGGAGACGATCGCGGGCGCGCTCGCCCGGCTCGGCGTCGATCGAGCGCTGGTCGTCGCGGCGGAGGACGGACTCGACGAGCTGTCGGTCGCCGCGGCGACGAAAGTCGTGGAGGTCGATGGCGAGGAGCTGAGGAGCTACACGCTCGCGCCGCAGGACGTGGGCGTCCAGCAGTTCGCGCTCGACGCCTTCGAACGCGACTGCGCCGGAGGCACGCCGCAGGAGAACGCCGCGGTCACGCGCGCGATCTTCGGCGGCGCCGCGGAGGTGGCCCCGGCGGCGCGCGAGCTGGCCGTGATCAACGCGGGCGCCGCGATCTACGCCGGGGGCGGGGCCGCATCGGTGGCGGAGGGCGTCGAGGCAGCCCGCGCCGCGCTGGCCGGCGGCGCCGCGACCGAAGCGCTCGAGCGCTACGTCGAGGCCAGCCATGCGAACGCACCCAGCGGGGTGACCTCATGAACGGCGAGAGGAAGTTCGCGTGAGCGGCCAGACGACGCCATCGGTGCTCGACGGCATCCTGCGTAGCACACGCGAGGAGGTCGCGCGGCGCAAGCAGGCGCAGCCCGCGGGCCGGCTCGAATCCGCGGTCGCCGAGGCTCCGCCGCCGCGTGGCTTCCACGCGGCGCTGACGCGGCCGGGGATCGCCGTGATCGCCGAGTTCAAGCGCCGCTCGCCCTCCGCCGGCGAGCTGCGCGCCGGCGCCGACCTGCCCGCGCTCGTCACGGCCTACGAGCGTGGCGGGGCCGGCGCGCTGTCGGTGCTGACGGAGGGGCCGAACTTCGGCGGCTCGATCGAGGACCTGGAACAGGCGCGCGAGGTGTGCTCGCTGCCGGCCCTGCGGAAGGACTTCGTCGTCGACGAGCATCAGCTGCTGGAGGCGCGCGCCGCGGGCGCGGACGCCGTACTGCTGATCGTCGCCGCGCTCGCCGACGCCGAGCTGGCGCGGTTGCACGGAGCGGCGCGCGAGCTCGGGCTCGACGTGCTGGTCGAGGTTCACGACCGCGAGGAGCTCGACCGGGCGCTCGCGCTGGGCGCAGAGCTGATCGGCGTCAACAACCGCGACCTGCGCGACTTCAGCGTCGACGTCGGGCGCACGCTGCAACTGCGCGGGGCGATCCCCGCCGGCGTGGCGGTCGTCTCGGAGTCGGGGATCGCCGTCCCGGAGCAGCTGCGAGAGCTTGAGCGCGGGGCGGTCGACGCCGTGCTGGTGGGCGAGTCCCTGATGCGCGCCGCGGACCCCGAGCAGGCGCTGCGGACGCTGCTTGGCCAGCCCGTCGCGGGTTAGTCGGAAACCCGCCGTGCGCGCAAAACCGCTTCAGATCCGGGCGCCTGAGCTTTTAGGGACACCGACAGTAGGCTTTATTTCGCCTTCATAGGCCCCGCCGATCATTCACTCCGCAATGAAGCGCTCCTTCTTCATCCCGTTCATCGCAGCGCTGCTCGGCGGCGCGGTCGTCATCGCGGTCGTCGCCGCGGCCGGCGACCTCGCCAAGAAGGAGAAGACCGTCACGACCGTGCAGGCGGCGCCGATCGCGCCCTCCAACGCCTCGCAGCAGTCAAAGGGCCTGACGCCCCACGACATCTACGTCAGGGACGCCCCCGGCGTCGCGTTCATCACCTCGACGATCGTGCAGAAAAGCGAATCGCCCTTCAACCTGTTCGGCGGCGAACAGCAGCGCCAGGGCCAGGCGACCGGCTCGGGCATCGTGATCGACAACAACGGCACGGTGCTGACGAACTACCACGTCGTCGAGAACGCCATCAAGGTCACGGTCAGCCTCGAAAAAGGCAAGACCGTCAACGCCCAGGTCGTCGGCAAGGACCCCTCGAACGACCTCGCGGTGCTGCGCATCCACCCGGATGGGCTGCAGCTGCACCCGCTGACGCTCGGCGACTCCAGCGCCGTGCAGGTGGGAGACCCGGTGCTTGCGATCGGCAACCCCTTCGACCTCGAACGCACGCTCACCACCGGCGTGATCTCCGCGCTGCAGCGCCAGATCACGGCGCCGAACGGCTTCACGATCGACAACGTGCTGCAAACCGACGCGCCGATCAACCCCGGCAACTCGGGCGGCCCGCTGCTCGACGAGGCCGGGCGGGTGATCGGGATCAACTCCCAGATCGAGACCGGCGGCTCCGGCGGCGGCAGCGTCGGCATCGGCTTCGCGGTCCCGATCAACACCGCCAAGAACGAGATCGACGAGCTCGAGAAGGGCGGCACCGTGCGCGGCGCCTACCTGGGCCTCACCTCGCTGACGATCGACGGCTCGCTGCAGGCGCTCAACCTCCCCGTCAAGACCGGCGCGCTCGTGCAGAGCGTCCAGAACGGCACGCCCGCCGACAAGGCGGGGATTCGCGGCGGCACCGTCAACGGCAGCGTCGAAAACGGCCAGGTCGCCGTCGGCGGCGACATCATCACCTCCTTCGCCGGCAAAGCCGTCAAGAGCTCCGAAGACCTCTCCGGCGACGTCTCGGCCAAGAAGCCGGGCGACACCGTCTCGATCGGCCTGTTGCGGGCGAACGGCAAGGGCGGCTACGAACGCAGGACGCTGAGCGTCAAGCTCGCGAGCCGCCCGAACTCCGTGCCGAACCCGACCACGCCCGAATAGCCGCCCCGCTACCGTTGGGGGCGTGAGCCAGCTACCCCCGAAGGTGAAGATCTGCGGCCTCACCGGCCTCGACGACGCCGAGCTGGCCGTCGAGCTCGGCGCTTGGGCGCTGGGCATGATCTTCTACGAGGGAAGCCCCCGCCGCTGCTCGCCCGCGGAGGCGCAGCGGATCGCCACGGCGCTGCGGCGCCGGGCCGAGCTGTGCGGAGTGTTCGTCAATTCACCGCTCGATCGGGTCGTGGCGCAGGCCGAAGAGCTGGGGCTGACGCTGCTGCAGTTCAGCGGCGAGGAGGGCCCCGCCTTCTGCGCGGAGGCCGCGCGGCGCACCGGCGCTCGTGTGATCAAGGCGGCGCAGGTCTCGACCGCCGGCGACGTGCGCTCGCTTGATCGCTTCCACGTCGACTTCCACCTGCTCGACGCGCGCGCGAAGGACCCCGGCAAGCGCGCGCTGCGGGGCGGGACGGGGGAGACCTTCGACTGGTCGCTCGTCCGCGCCCGCCGCTCAGCGGTGCCGCTGATCCTCAGCGGCGGCCTGAACGCCGGGAACGTCGCCGAGGCGATCGCCGCCACCTCGCCCTTCGCCGTCGACAGCGCCAGCGGCACCGAGGCCGCGCCCGGGCGCAAGGACCCCGCCAAGCTGCGCGAGCTGTTCGCCGCCGTCGCGAGCACCGCCGAGCCCGTGGCCGCCGCCGCGGCTGGTGGCGGCGCGTGAGCGACGACGCGGCCGGCGCCACGGCCGTCGAGCACCACTTCGGCGCCTACGGCGGGCAGTTCGTGCCCGAGACGCTGATGCCGGCGCTCGCCGAGCTGGAGCGGGCCTGGGTCGAGGCCCGCGCCGACGCCGGCTACCAGGCCGAGCTGAAGGCGCTGCTGCGCGACTACGCCGGCCGCCCAAGCCCGCTGTACGAGGCGCGGCGGCTGTCCGAGCGCGTCGGCCGCCCCGTGTACCTGAAGCGCGAGGACCTGAACCACACCGGCTCGCACAAGATCAACAACGCGCTCGGCCAGGCGCTGCTGGCGAAGCGCATGGGCAAGCGGCGGATCATCGCCGAGACCGGCGCCGGCCAGCACGGCGTCGCCACCGCCACCGTCTGCGCGCTGCTGGACTTGGAGTGCGTCGTCTACATGGGCGTCGAGGACACCCGCCGCCAGCGCCCGAACGTGCAGCGGATGGAACTGCTCGGCGCGACCGTGCGCCCCGTCGACGCGGGCGCGCAGACGCTCAAGGAGGCGGCCTCCGCCGCGATTCGCGACTGGGTCACGAACGTGCAGAGCACCCACTACGTGATCGGCTCCGCCGTCGGCCCCGCGCCCTACCCGGCGCTCGTGCGCGACCTGCAGCGCGTGATCGGCGACGAGGCGCGCGCGCAGCTGCTGCAGGCCGCGGGCAGGCTGCCCCGGCGCGTCGTCGCCTGCGTCGGCGGCGGCTCCAACGCGATCGGCACCTTCGCCGCGTTCCTTGATGACCCGCAGGTCGAGCTGATCGGCGTCGAGGCCGGCGGCGAGGGCATCGACACCCCGCGCCACGGCGCGCCGCTGACCGTCGGCGGGCGCGCCGGCGTGCTGCACGGCTCGCGCTCCGCGGTGATGCAGGACGAGGAGGGCCAGATCGTCGAAGCCCACTCGATCTCCGCAGGCCTCGACTACCCCGGGACCGGGCCGCAGCACGCGCACCTGCGCGACAGCGGCCGCGCCCGCTACGTCGCCGTCACCGACGAGCAGGCGCTCGACGCCTTCGCGGCGCTCGCGCGGCTGGAGGGGATCATCCCCGCGCTCGAGACCGCGCACGCGCTCGCCTGGGTGCTCGCCCAGCCCGACGGCGAGCTCGACCTCGTGTGCCTCTCCGGGCGCGGCGACAAGGACCTCGCGGAGGTCCTCGCTCGTGGCTGAGCCCGCCGTCACCGGCGCCGGCCGGCCCGGCCGGCCCGGGGAGCCCCTGGCTGCCGGCGCCACGACGCCGAACCCCGGCGCCGCCACGGGGGTCGAGCGGATCGCCGAGGCCTTCGCCAACGCGCGCGGCAGCGCCGCGCTGATGCCCTACCTGATGGCGGGCTATCCGACGTTCGAGCAAT
This sequence comes from Solirubrobacteraceae bacterium, assembly GCA_035508515.1. GTDB lineage: Bacteria > Actinomycetota > Thermoleophilia > Solirubrobacterales > Solirubrobacteraceae > Palsa-744. The sequence goes on from DATJMW010000041.1 coordinate 46,534, forward strand.
CCGTCGCGATCGGCCAGGCCTGCGTCCGTGCCGGCGCCGACCTGCTGGAGCTGGGCGTCCCCTATAGCGACCCGCTCGCCGACGGCCCCGTGATCCACGAGGCCGGCACGCGCGCGCTCGCCGCCGGTTCCAGCATCGCCGGCGTGCTGGAGGTCGCACGGGCGCTCGCGCCCAGCGTCCCCGTGGTGCTGATGTGTTACGCGAACATGGTCTTCGCCCCCGGCGTCGAGGCCTTCGTCGAGCGGCTGGCCCGATCCGGCGCCTGCGGCCTGATCGTCCCCGACCTGCCCTTCGAGGAGGGCGGGGAGGTGCGCGCCGCCTGCGAGCGCCACGGCCTCGCGCTGGTCCCGCTCGTCGCGCCGACCACCTCGACGGAGCGCATGCGCGAGATCGGCGCCGCCGCGCGCGGCTTCGTCTACACGGTGTCGGTCGTCGGCACCACCGGCGAGCGCGAGGCGCTGCAGGAGCGCTTCGCGGAGGTGGTGGCGCGCGCGAAGCAGTCCACCTCCGTGCCGGTCGCGCTCGGCTTCGGCATCAGCACGCCCGCCCAGGCGGCCCAGGCCGCGGCCGCGGGTGCCGACGGCGTGATCGTCGGCACGCGGCTCGTGCGCGCCGCGGGCGAGGCCGAGGACCCCGCCGCCGGGGTCGGAGCGCTCGTCGCCGAGCTCGCGCTGGGGCTGGCGGCTACCGACGGGCGAGCGGCCAGCTAGGATTCCCGCGGCATGGGATTCATCCTCACCGTGACTGCCGGGCTGGTCGTGTGGATCGTGCTGTGGGCGATCGGAGCCAAGGGCTTTGACTCGTTCATGCTCGCCACCGCGATCATCCTCGTCGGCGCATCTCTGAAGATCCTCTCCGGCTACCTCCCCGGACGTCGCAGCTAGCCCGTCCGTGCGCGTGCGCTGGCTGTGTCTGGCCGCTCTCGCCGTGGTCGTGCCGGTCGCCGTCTCCGGCTGCGGCGGCGTCGGCGTCTCGGGCGCCTCTGAAGTAACCGGCAACCAGCTCGCGATCTACTCCAGCCTGCCGCTGCAAGGCCCCGCCGCGAGCAGCTCCGCCGAAATCGTCAACGGCGAGCGGCTCGCGCTGGCGCAGGCGGGCGGCCACGTCGGCCAGTTCAAGGTCGGCTACGTCTCGCTGGACGACGCCAACCCGCAGACCGGCAAGCTCGACCCCGAAGCGACCTCTACCAACGCCAAGACCGCGGCCCAGGACACCAGCACCATCGCCTACCTTGGCGAGCTCGAATCCGCCGCCACCGCCGTCTCGCTGCCGCTGATCAACGCCGCGGGGATCCTGCAGGTGAGCCCCGGCAGCCCCTACGTGGGGCTGACCTCCTCGCTCGACGCGGGGCAGGACGAGCCCGAGCGCTTCTACCCAAGCGCCAAGCGCACGTTCGGGCGCTTGCAGCCCGGCGACCCCGCGCAGGCGCGCGCGCAGGTCAAGCTGATGCAGGCGCTCGGGGTGAAGTCGCTGTACGTGCTCGACGACCAGGACCCCTTCGAGCTGCCGCTGGTGGAAATCGTCGCCGGCGAAGCCACCCGCGCGGGCATCGCGGTCGTCGGTCACGACAGCGTCGCCACGACCGCCGCCACCGCGACCGCCTACGCGAGCGAGGCCGAAAAGATCGAGCGCAAGAGCCCCGAAGCCGTGTTCCTCGCGGGCGGCGCGCGGCCGGGCGCTGCGGCTTTGTGGCGGGCCCTGCACAGCGCGGACCCGCACCTGTTGCTGCTCGGGCCCGACACGCTCGACACGCCGTCCTTCACCGGCTCGATCGGCGCGGCGCAGGCGCAGACCTACCTGACGACGCCGTTGCTGCCGATCGCCGACTACCCGCCGCCCGCCGCGGGCGTGCTCGCCGACTACCGGCGGCACTTCGGCGGCAGCCCCGGGCCCTATGCGCTGTACGGCTATGAGGCGATGAGCGTCGTACTCGACGCGATCCGCCGCGCCGGTCGCCGTGGCAACGACCGTCCCACCGTGATCGAGCGCTTCTTCCAGACACACGACCGCGACTCGGTGCTGGGGCGCTACACGGTGCTTCCCAGCGGCGAAACGACGCTGGCGCGCTACGGCACCGACCGCGTCAGCGGCGGGCGCGCGCGGTTCTTCCGCGCGATCGAGCTCGGCTAGCTGTAGTTCCCAGCCACGTTCGTCAGCTCGCGTAGGCGAGCGCCGGGCGGCTTGTGGCTGAGCGAGCCGTGTGGTCTGTTGAAGTTGTAGTGGGTCAGCCAGCCGGGTAACGCTGCGGTGCGCTCGGCTGAGCTGCC
>DATJMW010000042.1:0-31034 GCA_035508515.1 Solirubrobacteraceae bacterium
GGCAGCTCAGCCGAGCGCACCGCAGCGTTACCCGGCTGGCTGACCCACTACAACTTCAACAGACCACACGGCTCGCTCAGCCACAAGCCGCCCGGCGCTCGCCTACGCGAGCTGACGAACGTGGCTGGGAACTACAGCTAGAGCGGGCTAGCCGCGAGTGGACCCGCGGGCCAGCGGGCCAGCCGCGAGCGGACCCGAGGGCCAGCGGACCAGCCGCCTAAAGCAGACTCGTGGTCATGCGTTCGACCTCGGCGATCGAGGTCAGGCCTTCGCGCACCTTGTCCATGCCGTCGTCACGCAACCGGCGCATGCCTTCGCGCACCGCGACGGTGACCATCACGTCGACGGAAGCCCGCTCGAGGATCAGGGCGCGGATGTGCTCGGAGACCACCATCACCTCGTAGACGCCGAGCCGGCCGCGGTAGCCGGTGCCACCGCAGCGCGAGCAGCCCACCGCCTCGAACGGCTGCGCGCCCGAGAGGCCGTGCTCGGCCAGCACCGAGTCCGAGACCTTCAGCGGTCGCTTGCAGTGCTTGCAGAGCATGCGCACCAGCCGCTGGGCCACGATGCAGTCCACGGCAGAGGAGACCAGGAACGGCTCGATCCCCATGTCGATCAGGCGCCCGAGGCCGCTGGGGGCGTCGCGCGTGTGCAGCGTCGTCAGCACCAGGTGGCCCGTCAGCGCGGCCTCGACGGCGATGTGCGCCGTCTCGCGGTCGCGGATCTCGCCCACCATGATCACGTCGGGGTCCGCCCGCAGCATCGAGCGGAGCCCCACGTCGAAGGTCACGCCGGCCTTGGGCGCGATCTGCATCTGCTTGATCCCCGCGATCCGCTGCTCGACGGGGTCCTCGATCGTGAGGATGCTGCGTTCGCCGTCATTCAGATCGTTCAGCGCGGCGTACAGGGTCGTCGACTTGCCCGAGCCCGTCGGGCCGGTGACGAGCACGGCGCCGTTCGGCTTTTTGATCGCGTCCTTGAAGTGCTCCAGCGCCTGCGGCGGCATGCCCAGCGACTCCAGGCCGTGCATCACGGCACCCTTGTCGAGGATGCGCATCACGACGCCCTCGCCGTATACGAGCGGCAGCGTCACGACGCGGATGTCCACGCGACGGCCGTCGACCGTCAGCGCGAAGCGGCCGTCCTGCGGCAGGCGCTTCTCGGAGATGTCGAGGTCCGCCATGATCTTGATGCGCGAGACGACGCCCATCGCCATCTTGCGCTTGACCGTGGCCGCCGGCGCCAGCACGCCGTCGACGCGGAACAGCACGCGCGTGTCGCCCTCTTCGGGGTTGACGTGGATGTCAGAGGCGCCCTGCTGCACCGCCTGCGCCACGATCGAGTGCACGAGCTTGATGATCGGCGCGTCCGAGTTTGCCTCGTCGACCACGACATCGCCCTCGTCATCGCCCTCGACCTCGTCTTCGACGATGTCTTCGATCGAGTCGTCCATGCGCGCCAAGCGCGCGAGCAGCAGGTTGAGGTCCTCGACGGACGCCGCCACCGGACGCACGCGGCGGCCGGTCATCATCGCGACGTCGTCGATCGTCAGGACGTTCGTGGGATCGGCCATCGCCAGCAGCAGCGTGCCGTCCTCGCTGAAGCCGATCGGGACCGACTGGTAACGCTTGCAGGCCTCGGCGTTCAGCAGGTTGGTCGCGCCCATGTCGAGGTCGTAGACCGCCAGGTCCACGTAGTCCAGGCCGAAGCGCTCCGCGACCACGCGCGCGAGCTGGTCGTGACGGAGCACGCCCTGCTCGACGAGCACCAGGCCCGTCGGGCGCCCCTGGGTGCGCGCGGTCTCCACCGCCTCGTCGACCGTTTTGCGATCCGCGAAGCCAAGGTCCACCACGACTTCGCCGATCATCCGCGTCGAGCGGCCGGTGCGGCGCGGCGGGTACAGGCCGGTGCTCGACCCGCGCTCGGCCTCCGACTGCTCGACGACCTCGACGGCGCCGTCCCCGGCTCCTGCCGCGGCCGTGTCCTCCGTCTCCTCGGCCGAGTCCTTTGCAGCGGTTCGCTCGGCCGTCGGCGTACCGACGTCGCTCATATCTACTACATCGGCAGAAAAGCTGTCCAGCTTGACTGAGTCGGCGCCAGCGGCCACCGGCCCCGTGACGCCTTGGCCGCAAGCGACCAGCCCCCGTCGCGTCCCTGCATCCACGTCCTTCGGGAGGGCTCAGCGCTCCCTTCGCGAATATGGCCGAAGTTCGACCACGCGAATCAATCTGATGGCGGATCCTTCGGGCCAAGACAAACTGCTGGAGCTCCGACACCGCTATGCGTGGGACTGGTTCAAACACCACGCCGACCAGCGGTTCTCGGCGTTCAACTTTCTCCTGATCGTGCTGGGCGCAGTGAGCGTCGCGTACGCCAGCGCAGCCTCGCACCACGAGGCGGCCTTCGGTTGCGCCGTGGCCGGGCTCGCGTTTGTCGTGTCGGCTTCCTGGCGCTGGACAAGAGGAACAGCCAGCTCGTCGAGCTTGCGCGAGAGAGACTGGAAGAGCTCGAGCTAGGTCCTCTCGCCTTCGAGATCACCACAAAAGACAGGCGCACACGAAAGGCCCGGTTCTCCCACCAGCTCTGGTTCCGCGTCATGATCGCCGCGTTCCTTGTACTTGCCTGCGCCGGCTTCGTTTGGGCGGTCACGGACTTTGGCGGTCACGCCGCTCTCCGGGGCGAGTACCGGTTCGAGCACAGGGGGCCTCAGGCGCCGTGAGGGTCAGTACACGTCGCCGTGCTCGGCGCGCTTCTCGTCCTCATAGGGCGCGCCCACCCGGCGATAGAACTCATCAGCGACGTTTCTGAAGACGCCGATCACGGTGGCGATCGACCAGTAGCGTCTGACCGGCATGACCTTGAGCGCAAGCTTCGTGCACGAGTAGTTCAGGAACCCCGCGAACGCCGCGTCGCCACCTTCCTCCCGCGCGAGACGGACGATCCGATCGGCCAGGTCGTCGATGAAGGGGTCCAACTCCTCTCGTGCTCCGCCAGATATGTACGGCACCCGCAACACCTCTCGAGACTGCTCACGTGAACTAGCAGCGCAGCTTTCCAGTCTTGCCGGACAGCGATCACAGGCCCTGCTCGAACGCCCCCTTCACCTGCGCGTCGAGCGCGTTCAGGCGGTGCAGCGCCAGCGCCTCCGCGGAGGCGAAGCGGGTGCCGCGCGCGCCGTCGGGGCCGTGGTGCAACAGCACGCAATGCTCCAGCGCCAGCCGCCGCGGCTCCGGCAGGGCGTGGGGGACGTGCGGTGCGATCACGCGCAGCCCCAGCTCGACGTGACCGAGCATCCGCCCCTCCTCGCTGCGCGCGATCTCCGCCCCGTAGGTGAACTCGCGCGTCTTGCCGAGGTCGTGCACGATCGCCGCGCACAGCAGCAGGTCGCGGTCCAGGCGGGGGTGCAGCGCGCACAGCTCGTGCGCCAGCGTCGCCACGCCCACGGTGTGCTCCAGCAGGCCGCCCAGATAGGCGTGGTGCGCGCCGGTGCGCGCCCCCGGCACCGAGCAGGGAGCGCGGCGCAGCTCCGGGCGCAAGCGCTCGTCGGCCAGCAGCCCGTCCAGCAGCAGCTTCAGCGGCGGGTCGTAGACCTCGCGGGCGAGGTGTTCGAGGAAGCCCTCGAGCTCGTCGAGGTCGCGATAGGCCTTCGGCAGGAACTCGGCCGGGTCCGCCTGGGCGCCCTCCGCCCGCGCGATGGTCGTGACGTTCACTTGTAGCTGCTCGCGGTAGCGCTCGACCTGCCCGCGCACGCGCACCAGCTCGCCGCGCTCGAAGCGCCCGGCGAGCACGTCGGCGTCGCTGAACGCGCGGGCTGTGATCGAGCCGGTCGAGTCCGCCAGCTCGATCGTCAGGTAGGGCGAACCGGCGCGCGAGATCTGGCGTTCCTTGCGCGTGCAGGCGAAGACGCCGTCCAGCTCCTGCTGGTCGCGCAGCGTCGCGATCGCCTGGGCGCCGTCGGGGCCCGCGGCGGAAGGCTCCCTGCTCGTCACGGGGCTCATCAGCTCATGATGTACGGTGATTCGGATGCAGCCGTTGATCTGGGATCGCCGTCCGGACGAGCTCCGCGCACCGGCGATGGTCTGCGCGTTCCAGGGCTGGAACGACGCCGGCGACGCCGCCTCCGGCGCGGTCTCGTTCCTGGCCTCCTCGTTGCAGGCGCGGCGCTTCGCGCGGATCGACTCCGAGGAGTTCTACGACTTTCAGTCCAACCGCCCGAACATCCAGTTCAACGACGCGGGCGAGCGCGAGATCGTGTGGCCCACGGTCGAGGTGCTCGCCGCGCCGGCCCCGCGCGCCCCGCGCGATCTGGTGCTGGTTCAGGGGGTCGAGCCCTCGCTGCGCTGGCGCGCCTTCACGGGGCACATCGTCGACCTCGCCGAGGCGCTCGGGGTGCAGGTGGTCGTCTCGCTGGGCGCGCTGCTCGGCGACGTGCCGCACACGCGCCCGGTGACGGTCTCCGGCCATGCGAGCGACCCCGCGCTGATGGAGCGGCTCGGCATGAAAGACGCCTCCACCTACGAGGGGCCGACCGGGATCGTGGGCGTGCTCCAGAACGCCTGCGCCCAGGCGGGGCTGCCGTCGGCGAGCCTGTGGGCCGGCGTGCCCCACTACGTCGCCGCCGCGGCCAACCCGAAGGCGGCGCTCGCGCTCGTGCGCCGGGTCGAAGGCCTGATCGGCGTCTCGGTCGACGTCTCCGAGCTGGAGTCGGCGGCGGCCGACTACGAGCGGCAGGTCGGGCTCGCGGTGCAGAGCGACCCCGACATCCAGGCGTTCGTCGAACGCCTGGAGCAGGCGGCGGAGAACGACGAGGAGATCTCGCCGCAGGACGTCCCCTCAGGGGACGCGATCGCGCGCGAATTCCAGCGCTTCCTGAGACAGCGCGGGCGCGAGGGCTAGTAGCAGCGAGGAGGCCCGGCGACGGAGCCGGGCGCTCGATCGGCCCGGCCGGCGCGTGCGCGGGTCGTCACTTCTCCGCGGCGGGGCAGACGATCCGGTAGTCGCACAGCGAGCACGCCGCGTGCGAGGGCGTCGGCTCGAACTGCTGCGCGAGGATGCCCTCGCCGACCTCCATCACGAGCGCTTCCACGGAGGCCTCGTCCTGGGCGTCGCGCGGCACGGGGACCTTGAGGTCGTCGAGCACGTAGTAGTAGGCCTGGCGCGAGGAGTGAAGGCCCCAGTCCTCGCGCGCGGCGAGCGCGTAGAGCGAGAGCTGCACGTCGTCCTGAAGCTGCTCGGCGCTTTTTGGACGGGAGGTCTTGTAGTCGATCAGCTCGTAGCGCTCCTCGCCCGGCGCCGCGTCCCGGGCGGCCTCCCCACTTGCACCCGGCACGCGCGCGGCCGCGTCCTCGCCTCGGATCCGGTCGACGCGGTCGACGCGCCCGCGCAGGTGGTGCGGGCCGAGCTGGAACGAGAAGGAGCGCTCGAACCAGACGGGTTCGGAGTCCTGTCCACCGAGACGTTCGTGGTAGCGCGTGAGCGCGCTGCGCGCCTTCGCCAGCAGCTCGCGCTCCTGCTCGCTGTCGCCGAAGCCGGATCGCCGCCAGCCCGCCTCGAGCAGCTCGTGCATCTGCGCGAGCGTCTTGGCCCCGTCGCAGTGGAAGCGCTCGAGCACCTGGTGGACGACGATCCCGAACCGCTGCTGGGGGGTCTGCTCGGTGGGGATGCGCAGGACGCGGCCGAACTTGTAGCGCAAGGGGCAGCTGCGATAGGTCTCGATGTCGGAGGCCGAGAGCGCGAGCCCAACGCCCTTGCGCGGCAGGAACGGCCCGAGCGAGTGCTCTTCGCGCGCCCCGGGGTGCGAGCGCGCGGTGAGCGCCTCGTCGAGCGGCGAGCTCTGGAGGATCTCGCGCTGCACGGGGGTCGCGGCCGCAAGCAGCCGCGCGTTCACGTCGGCGAGCGCGTCCTGGAGCTCCTGGCCCGCGGGGCGTTGCAGGAGCGCCGCGAGCTTGACCAGCTCCAGATAGCGCGCGACGCCGTGCGCGACGTCGAGTTCGGTGTCGAGCCGCAGCTCTCCGAGATGCCCGCCGATCCGGGCGACGCCGTCGAGCAGCTCCTCGCGCAGTCGCTGATAGGCGGCCTCCAGGTGCTCGTCGAGCGTCGCGGTCTGCTCGCCGGGCGAGCCGCCTTCGGCCGGCGCGGCCGTGCCGTCGCCCGCCGTGCCATCGCCTGCCGTGCCATCGCCGGGCCGCCCAGGGGCCGCACCGGCCGCGGACTCCGGCGCCGGCGCGCCCGCCGCCGTCGCGGGAGAGCCGCCCTGCTCCACGTTCGCAAGACCGCGGGTGGCGGGCGTGGCGGCGGCGAGATGACGCACGAGCTGGCGCGGCGTGGCGCCGGGTTCGCGGCGCACGAAGCCGGAGGCGAGCTCGCGCAGGCCTGCGAGGCTGTGCTCGCGGGCGGCGGCCTGCTCGGGCGTCAGCAGCGCACGCCCACGGTTGCCGAGCAGCTCGATCAGCTCGTCGACGAGGGCGTCGGGGGGCAGCCGGTCGAGACCGGCGGAGGCGCTGCGGTGCACGGCGAGGAAGCGCTCGATCCGTTCGCGCGCCTCGGGCGGCACCTGCGGCGACTCGCCCGCGGCGGTCATGCCCGAGACGAGGTCGAGCTTGCGCCGCCGCGCGACCTGGATGACGCGCGCGAGATGCGTCTGGCGCAGCTCTATCGGTGGGCGGGCCAGGGCTCGCACGACGGCGGCGGCGTCCTGCGGGTCGACCAGCAGCCGCAGCCAGGCCAGCACGTCGCGCACCTCCGCCCGGCGCAGGAAGCCCATCCCCTGGGGGGCAGGGCCCGGCGCCGCGACCCCCGCCTCCCCGCGGGCCGACGCGAGCTGCTCGTCGCGGTCCGGGGCGCCGCCGTGATCGGCTGCGGGTTCCGGCGCGGTGCGTGAGACGGCCACGATCCAAGAATACGAGCGCCCGGCGTTGCGGGCCAGGGCCGGGAGTCATTCGACCCGCCTGGCCCGGGCGAGACACGGCGCACGCCCGGCCCGAGCGAGACACGGGGGCAGAACTTAGGAACCACTCACGAGCCGGGGCTACGCTCTAGCGGTGGACCCGATCGATTGGCGCACGGCGCAGCGAATCGGCGAGCGGCTTGCCGGCTCCCCTCCGAGCGGAGCCGTGCGCGCTGAGGCGATCGAGCCCCGGGCCCACGAGTTCGCCCGCAGCGTGAGTGCCTACAGCGGCCTGGGCGAGCCAAGCGAGCTGCCGCCGATCGAGGTGGTCGACCGCGCGGGCTGGATCGCGGCGAACCTGCGCACGATGCGCCCGTTGCTGAGTGGGCTGGGCGAACGGATCGGCGAGGGCACAGGGCCTTTGTCGGGGCCCCTGCGAAGCGCCTCGGGATTCCTGCTGGGGGCGCAGGTGGGCGCGCTGACGGGGGTGCTGGCGCAACGGGTGCTGGGCCAGTACGACCTGGCGCTGCTGGACGCGAGCGTCACGCCGCGGCTGCTGCTGCTGGGCCCGAACCTGGCGATCGCGGCCCGCAACCTGTCGGTCGACCGCGACGAGCTGGTCCTCTGGGTGACGATCCACGAGATCACCCACGCGGTGCAGTTCACGGGCGCGCCGTGGCTGCGCGCCCACGTGGGCGGGATGCTGGCGGAGCTGATCGAGGGGCTGGAGGTATCGCTGGCGGGGAAGGGCCGTGAGGAGCCGGGCGAGGAGCGTGACGACCCGACCGGCGCGGGGACCGGCGCGAACGGCGGCGGGATAAACGGCTTCGGCGCCGGCTGGCGCGAGCGCATCAGGCTGCCGGACCCGGCGGAGCTGCGCGAGCTGGCGGAGCGCGCCCGCCGCGGAGAGCTGCTGCGCCTGACGCTGGGCGAGGACCGCTGGGCGCTGGTGGAACGGATGCAGGCGACGATGTCGCTGATCGAGGGCCACGCGGAGCACACGATGGACGCGATCGGGGCCGAGGTGCTGCCGTCGCTGCCGAAGCTGCGCGCGGCGATGACCCGCAGGCGCGAGACCCGGGGGCTGCCCTGGCGCGTGCTGGAGCGCCTGCTGGGCCTGGAGATGAAGCTGCGCCAGTACGAGGTGGGCCGCCGCTTCTGCGACGCCGTCGTCCAGCAGGGCGGCCCGCAGGCGCTGGCGCGGGTCTGGGAGGGCCCCGAGCAGCTGCCGAGCAACGAGGAGCTGAAGGCACCGGCGAGCTGGCTGCGGCGGACCGCGGTGCCGGGCGGCTCGATCGCTTAGCGGCGGGTGTTCTTGATGGCACCGCCCGCTGGCGCGGGCGGTGTGGCGAACGACGGGCCTGGCGGCCTGGCCCGCGGCGGGCTATCGGCGAAAGCGGCGGGCACGAACAGGCGAACAGGCGCGGCGGGCCGAACGCATGTTCTTCATGTTACAAGCTCACCCCCGATAACACCCCGTCAACACGGGACGTATGCCCCGTGGTAGGATTTCCCTGTAACAAACTTCCAGGGACGGGTTACAAACAGGTGTTCGGTCTCGCCGATCGGGGTACGAACACAGAGAACAAACCCGTACCTCCTCGCAATGGCGAGGAAGAAGAGGAGACCCCCTACAGATGCCAAGCGCCACCAGCACTTCCGCAAAAGCGGGCACGAAAGCGGCGAAAGCCAAAAAACCCGCTCGCAAAAAAGCGCAGTCGAAAGCGACGACGGCGAAGGCCGCTCGCACCCGCGCGATCCACCAGAGCGAGTCCGCGGCGAAGCAGGCCCAGACGGCGACGCGCGAGACGGTCGGCGTGTTCGGCGACTACGCCGAGCGCGCGCTGCTGATCCCCGTCGGCGCCGCCCTCACGGCGCGCGAGAAGGTCGTCACGACGGTGAACGACACGATCTCGAACTACTCGTCCACGACGAAGGCCCAGGCCCAGCTGCGCCGCTTCGAGCGCCGCGGCGCGACGGCCCGCAACCGCCTCGAGCGCGAGGTGCGCAAAGCGCGCGTCCGCGTCGAGCGCGAACTGCGCCAGCGCCGCCGCGAGATCGAGAAGACGGTCTCGGACCTCGAAAAGCGCCGCGACACCGTGGTCAAGAACGGTCAGGACCTCGCGAACCAGGTCCAGGAACGGATCGTGAGCCTGGTCTAAGGCGAACCAAGCTTCCCCCGACCCGGTACGGAGAGACCGGGGGCCGCGAGGCGGTCATCGGGAAAGTCTGTCGGCCTCATATCCCGCCGGCAGTAGTAGCACCCTCTCCTCCCTCGACTCGCGGGGCGGTCCCCATCGCCCCGCGAGTCATTTAATGACGCGGGCCGCCGGCTGAACTGCAACAAGCTTCGGGACAGGCAGCAGCCGGCCCGGATGGCCGGCCCCGTAACTGTCGTGGCGGCCGGAGCGGCTTCAAATTCAATCCAGAAGCGCAGGCCGGCTCGACCAAAAGGCTGGATGCCGGTCATGGTCGTGGCGGCCGGAGCGGCTTCGAATTCAATCCAGAAGCGCAGGCCGGCTCGACCAAAAGGCCGGATGCCGGTCACACAGGCCTGGTTTGGCACAATGGCCAGGCTCATGCCGACCCGCGACGAAATCCTCGAAGCCCTGAAGGCCGTGATCGACCCAGAGCTGCGCCGCTCGATCGTCGAGCTGGACATGGTCCGCTCGATCGAGGCGGGAGCCAGCGGCGTGGTCGACGTGACGGTCTCGCTGACGACCCCGGGCTGCCCGATCAAGGGCCACTTCCAGACGGCTGTCGCCGCGGCGGTGAACGCGCTGGAGGGCGTGACGCACACGAACGTCTACTTCGACGTGCTGACCGACGAGCAGAAGGCCGCGCTCCAGCAGAAGCTCGGTCGCGGCGGGGGCCTGCCGGACGGTTCGCTGGCGCAGGTCCAGAACGTGATCTGCATCGGCTCCGGCAAGGGCGGGGTCGGCAAGTCGACGCTGACCGCGAACCTGGCCGCGGCGCTGGTCGCGGAGGGCAAGCGCGTCGGCGTGCTCGACGCGGACGTCTGGGGCTACTCGATCCCCCGCATGTACGGGCTCGGCTCAACGCGCCCCCCGGTCTCGCCGCAGCGCAAGATCGTGCCGCTGGAGTCCCAGGGCGTGAAGGTGATGTCGATCGGCTTCTTCGTCGAGGAGGACGCCGCGGTCGTCTGGCGCGGCCCGATGCTCCACAAGGCTCTGACGCAGTTCCTCCAGGACGTCGACTGGGGCGCGCTGGACTACCTGCTGGTCGACCTGCCCCCCGGCACGGGCGACGTCTCGATGACGCTGGCGCAGCTGCTGCCGCAGGCGCGCTTTTTGATCGTCACGACGCCGCAGGCCACGGCGCAGAAGGTCGCCCGCCGCGCCGCGCAGATGGCCGACAAGGTCGACCTCGAGATCGCGGGCGTGGTCGAGAACATGTCCGGCTTCACGACGCCCTCCGGCGAGCGCTTCGCGATCTTCGGCGAGGGCGGGGGCGACGAGCTCGCCGACGAGCTGGACGTGCCGATGCTGGGACGCGTGCCGCTGACGATGCCGCTGCGCGAGCAGGCCGACGGCGGCGTGCCGCTCGTGGCCGAGAACCCCGACGACCCCGCGGCACAGGCGATTCGCCAGGTGGCCCGCGGCGTAATCGCGATCACACCGGCAGCCCCCATGAGCCTGCCGGTGCTCCCTCTCGTGACCGTTGGCGGTAGCGCCGCCAACGGTGCGACTCCGGCCGCGCCCACGGGCGCGCCGGCCCCCGCCGAGGAGCGAAAACCGGCGGGCATGTCGCTGCCGATGGCTTAGTCGGCGGGCAGAAAAACCACCTCCGGGGCGCCTGCGCCCCTGTGGCCATTCTGCGTCAACCGCTTGACAAGCGAAACCGCTTTGAGAGGATCGTTTGACATGTCCGCATCTGGACACCATGAGGGGGAGAGGGAAATAGCGTTGGAAGCGGCCGATCCGGCCCAGAACGGCGCGGGCGAGAACGGCTCCGTCGCGCTCGACGAGCGCCAGGAAATCGACGAGCGCCGCAAGAAGATGGAGCGGCTGCGCGAGGAAGGGATCGACCCCTACCCGCCCGTCACGCTGTGGGGCAGGCGCACCCGGATCACGGAGATCCACGCGGCGCACGACCCCAACGAGCTTGAGCAGGGCGCGCACGAGGACATGCGCTACCTGGTGGCGGGACGGCTGATCTCACGCCGCGGACACGGCAAGACCGCGTTCCTGGACCTGCGCGACCTGTCCGGGTCGATCCAGGTCGTCGTGCGGGTGGACTCGCTCGGGCAGGAGAGCTACGACCGCATCGTGGGCTTCGACATCGGCGACATCGTCTCGGTGGACGGCTGCGTCTACGTCACCCAGCGCGGCCAGCTCGCGCTCGAGGCGGTCGAGTGCACGCTGCTGACGAAGTCGCTGCGCCCGCCGCCCGACAAGCACCACGGGATGGGCGACACCGGCGCCCGCTACCGCTACCGCGAGCTTGACCTGATCGCCAACCAGGAGACCCGCGACCTGTTCGTGAAGCGCAACAAGATCATCCTCGCGATCCGCGAATGGCTCGCGGAACGCAACTTCACCGAGATCGAAACCCCGGCGCTTCAGTCGCTCGCGGGCGGCGCCGGCTCGCGGCCGTTCACGACCCATCACAACGCGCTGGACCGCGACCTGTACCTGCGCATCTCCGTGGAGCTGTTCCTCAACCGCTGCATCGTCGGCGGCATGGAGAACGTCTACGACATGGGCAAGGTCTTCCGCAACGAGGGCATCTCCCACAAGCACTCGCCGGAGTTCACGATCATCGAGTTCATGTGCGCCTACTCCGACTACAACGACGTCGCGACCGTCACCGAAGAAATGTTCCGCGACGTTGCCCAGCGGGCGCTCGGGCGCACGACGATCAAACGAAACGGCGAGGAGATCGACCTCGCCAAGCCCTGGCGCCGGATCACGATGCGCGATCTGATCATGGAGCGCTTCGGGGTCGACTTCATGGAGTCCACGCGCGACCAGCTCGCCGAGCTGCTGGACGACCCGATCGATCCCGAGGCCACCTGGGCCGAGGTCGTCGCCGACATCTACTCCGAGAAAATCGAGTCCACGATCAACCAGCCGACGCACGTGTTCGACTTCCCCCTGGAGCCGTTCCCGATCACGCGCCGCCACCCCGTGCACCCGGAGCTGGCCGAACACTTCGACGCCGTGATCGGCGGGATCGAGCTGGTCAGCGGCGACACCGAGCTGAACGACCCCGTCGACCAGTGGCAGCGGTTCGTCGACCAGCGCAAGCGGCGGATGATCGACGACGAGGACGTCCCCCACCCGAACGACGAGGAATACGCGCGCGCGATCGAGTACGGCTACTCGCCCACCGCCGGCGGCGGCATGGGCGTCGACCGCCTCGTGATGATCCTGCTCGAACGCGACACGCTGCGCGAGGTGATCCCCTTCCCGATCGTGCGGGAGCTCAAATGAGCGGGGTTCACGCGAACGGCAACAGCGCCAACGGAAACCAGGCGAACGGGAACGGCGCGACGCGTCCGGGCAAGCTGGGCCTCGACCAGGGCGTGATCGCCTCCTGCCGCGAGGCCGCGGAGCAGATCGCGGGCCAGGTCGCCGAGCAGATCGCCGGCAAGACGACGGTCTCGGTCGAGCGCACGATCGCGCGCCTGCTGGGGGTCGACGGCGCGAACGAACTCGAGGCGCCGCTGCCGAACGTGCTGGTCGACCACGTGCGCGACCGCGGCGAGCTGGGGCGGGGGATCGCCTACTGGCTCGGCAACGCGATGCTCGCCGACCCGCAGGCGACGCCCCAGTCGATCGCCGAAGCCGTCGAGGAGGGCGGGATCGAGCTGTGCGCCGTGCCACGCGCAAGCGAGGAGGCGATCCGCGCGCGCGTCGCCCAGGAGTGCGAGCGCCGCGTCGGCGAGATAGCCCGGCACACCAGCGAGCGTCACGAGCGCCGCGAGCGGCTGGGCGAGCACCCGCCGCCGTTGCGCTACGTGCTCACGGCGACCGGCAACGTCTACGAGGACGTCGTCCACGGCCTCGCCGTCGCGCAGGCGGGGGGCGACATCGTCGCGGTGATCCGCTCCACGGCGCAGAGCCTGCTCGACTACGTCCCCTATGGCCCCACGACCGAGGGCTACGGCGGCACCTTCGCGACGCAGGCGAACTTCCGCATCATGCGCGAGGCGCTCGACGAGTGGTCGGAGAAGCACGGCCGCTACGTGCGCCTGTCGAGCTTCTGCTCGGGGCTGTGCATGCCGGAGATCGCGGCGATGGGCGCGATCGAGGGCTTCGACAACATGGTGAACGACGCCCTCTACGGGATCCTCTACCGCGACATCAACCCCGTTCGCGGGCTGATCGACCAGCGCGTCTCGCGGATGATCAACGGCTACTTCGGCGTGACGATCAACACGGGCGAGGACAACTACCTGCGCACCGCCGACGCGATCGAGGCCGCGCCCTCCGTGACGGCCTCGCAGTTCATCAACCGCCAGCTCGCCCTGGACTCGGGCGTGCCCGACTCCCAGATCGCGCTCGGCGACGCATACGAGATCGACAACCCGATCCCGAACAGCCTGCTGTACGAGTGGGCCCAGGCGCAGCTGACGCGCGAGCTGTTCCCCGGCTGCCCGGTGAAGTACATGCCGCCGACGCGTCACATGGACGGCAACCTGTTCCGCACGCACGCCACCGACTCGCTCTTCAACCTGGTGACGATCGCCACGGGCCAGGGCATCCAGACGATCGGCGTGCCCACGGAGGGCATCTTCACCCCGCACGTCCACGACCGCGTGATCGGCATGGAAAACGTCGACTACGTCTTCACGGCGGCGCGCGACCTCGCGGAGGAGATCGAGTTCAAGCCCGGCGGCATCATCCAGACCCGCGCGCGCGAGGTGCTCGACGGCGCGCACGAGCTGCTTCAGCGGATCGCCGAGCAGGGGCTGTTCGCGGCGCTTGGCGAGGGCGTCTTCGGCGATGTCCCGCGCACGATCGACGAGGGCCGCGGCACGGAGGGGATCGTCGAAGTGCAGGAGGGCTACTTCAACCCGGTGCGCGAGCTGATGCAGGGGGCGTCGAGCCTTGCCTGAGTCCGGCGCGCGCCCGCAGGTCGACCTCGCCCGCGTCAAGCCCTACGCGGACCACCTTGGCGACGGGATCGTCCAGTTCAGCTTCACGCTGCCGGTCCCTTACGGCCTCGCGGCGCGCAAGGCCGCGCAGGAGTGGGCCGCGAAGATGGGCTTCGAGCACCCGGAGGTCGTCCACTACCAGGAGCTGACCGACGGCTACACCTACTTCGTGATGTTCGGCGAGTCGAACCAGACGGTCGACTACGCCTCGCTGTCGCAGGAGGGCTTCGAGATCGAGTACATGAGCGAGGAGGAGATCGAAGACTTCGCGCGCCACCGGATCGGGCGGCAGATCGTCGTGGTGGGCGCCGCGACCGGCACCGACACGCACAGCGTGGGGATCGACGCGATGCTGAACCTCAAGGGCTTTCACGGGCACCACGGCCTGGAGGGCTACAAGGCCTTCCAGACCCACAATCTTGGCAGCCAGGTGCCGAACAGCGTGCTGGTCTCGCGCGCGATCGACCTCGACGCCGACGCGATCCTCGTCTCCCAGACCGTGACCCAGCAGAACCTGCACATCTCGAACCTGACCGAGCTGGTGGAGATGGTCGAAGCGGAGGGCCGGCGCAAGCAGATCATCCTCACCTGCGGCGGGCCGCGCGTCTCGAACGAACTCGCGAAGGAGCTCGGCTACGACGCGGGCTTCTCGAAGGGCACCTACCCGCACCATGTCGCGAGCTTCATCGTCCGCGAGCTCGCCGCGCGCAACGGCCCGGGTCACGGCGCAGCCGTCACCGACGGCGCCGCGGCCGCCGCAGATGCCTAGCGCGACCGCCGCGCCGCTGAACGAGCTGGTCGCGGGCACGCGCATGCTCGCGCTGGTCGGGCTGGCGAAGAACACCGGCAAGACCGAGACGCTCGCGGCGCTGCTGCGCGAGCACGCCGCCGCGGGGCGCCCCGTGGGCGTTACCTCGATCGGGCGCGACGGCGAGGCCCACGACGTGATCGACGCGCGCATCGAGAAGCCCCGCGTCCAGCTACAGGCCGGCGACCTCGTCGCGACCACCGGCGCGCTGCTGCGCGACAGCGGCGTCGCCCACGAGCAGCTGTCGCGGACCGGGATCCGCACGCCGCTCGGCGAGGTGGTGCTCGCCCGCTTCTCGAAGCCGGGGCACGTCGAAGTCGCGGGCCCCAGCTCGGCCGCGGAGCTGCACGCCGTCGGCGAGGAGATGCTGCTGCTCGGGGCCGAGCAGGCGCTGCTCGACGGCGCGATCGATCGCCGCGCCGCCTCCTCGCCCACGGTGGCCGACGGGCTCGTGATGGCCACGGGCGCGATCCTCAGCGAGGACGTCGGCGAGGTCGTGGAGGTCACCCGCGACGCCGTCGACCTCGTGCGGCTGCCTGTCGCCGAGGATGCGCGCGGCGACGTCTCGCCCGAAGGCGACCGAGACGCGAAGCTGGTGCAGGTCGCGCGCCGGGTCGCGCTGGGAGCGGAGCCCGGCGAGATCGCCGCGTTGCTGCACGCCCACCCGCAGGCCCACACGCTGGTGATCGACGGCGCGCTGGGGGAGGGCTTTCTGGAAGGCCTGCTGGCCGCTCGCCCGGCGCGCGCCGGGCGCGAGCTGAGGGTCGTCGCCGCCGACCCCACGAGGGTGTTCCTCGCGCACCGCGGCCCGCGCTGGTACGCGCGTCAGGGGATCGCGATCGAGGTGCAGCAGCCGATCGCGCTGAAGGCCATCACCGTCAACCCGCTGGCGCCGCAGTCGCACCGCTTCGGCTCGCGGCAGTTGCGCGAGCTGGTCTCCGAAGCGGTGCCGGACGTCCCCGTCCTGGACGTCCTCGACGAGTCCTACTTGGCGTTGTTGAAGTAGTCCGCGTTGATCTGCGAGTACTTCTGCCACTCGTCGGGCAGTTGATCCTCCGCGAAGCACGCGTCCACCGGGCAGGCCTCGACGCAGGCGTCGCAGTCGATGCACTCCTCCGGGTCGATGTACAGCATCTCCGCCGCGTCGTATCCCGGCTCGTCGGGCGTCGGGTGGATGCAGTCCACGGGGCAGACCTCGACGCAGGAGTTGTCCTTGGTGCCGATGCAGGGCTCGGCGATCACGTAGGCCATTCGCTTCTTTCCTGGTTGTTTGCGGTTGCGACCGGAGTGGGGTCCTGGCCGAGCGGCCTATTTTAGGGATGCCGCCCGCGCTACGCCGGTGCGCTCCGCTAGTTTTGCCGAATGCTGCTGCTCACCGGCGCCACAGGCCTCGTCGGCTCGGCGCTGCTGCGCCGGCTGCTCGCCGAAGGCCGGCAGGTCCGCTGCCTCGTGCGCGACCCGCGGCGCCTGGGCGCGCAGCGCGTGCGCGTGCAGATCGCGCTGGGCGATCTCGCGGACCCGCCCTCGTTCCGCAACGCGATGCGCGGCGTCGACACCGTCGTGCACCTCGCCGCCTCGATCCGCGACCAGCCGCAGGGTTCGATCGAGGAGCTGAACGGCATCGCCACCTGGCGCATGGTGCAGGCCGCGGCACGCGCGGGAGTCGAGCGCTTCGTGTTCTTCTCCGCCCTGGACGCCTCCACCCATCACCGCGCCCGCTTCTTCCGCGCGAAGGCGCTCGCGGAGCAGGCGGTCGAGGAGGCCGACCTCCAGTCGATCGTGTTCGCCCCCTCGATCGTCTACGCCCCCGGCGATCCCTGGCTGACGCTGCTCGAACGCTTCGCGCTGCTGCCCGCGATGCCGGTCTCCGGGCGCGGGCGCGCCCTGTACCAGCCGATCTGGGCCGAGGACGTGGCCGACTGCGTCGTCGCCGCGCTGCGCCCGCGCGACGGCGCCGCCACCACCGGGAACGGGTCCGCGGCGCACGCCGAGCGCAGGCACCAGGGCGAGCGCAGGCTGCGCGCCCGCTACGAGCTGGCAGGCCCCGAGACACTGAGCCACAACGACCTCGTGCGCGTCGTGCTGCGCTCGCTCGGGCGGCGGCGGCCGCTGGTGCACGTGCCCACCCCCATCGTCTCGCGCGTGCTGCGGCTCTTGGAGCGCGCAGCAGGGCCGGGCGCCTTCGCCACCTGGGACGAGGCCGAGCTGATGGAGGTGCCGATGGTCTCCGCCCGCGGCGCCGCCGACGTCGAGGAGCTGGGGGTCGCGCCCGCGCGGATCTCCGCGGTGCTCGGGGTCGGTGGCTGATCGCCCCGGCAATCAGGGAGCGACCCTGCGCATCGAAGTCAGCGCGCTTTGGCGCTGACCACGACGCGCTGGGCCTCGCGTCCGAGAATCGTCCCCACAAGATGGCCGCGGGCTTGCCAGTGGCCATAGTCGTCGGACCGTCGCGATGCTAAGGATGAGTAGTCAATTCGACAAGGAACGTTTCTGTAGTCAAAAACATTGACAGGCAGCCGGTGGACTAGTCCTTTCGGATGAGAACCCCGAACGGACGCGGGGTTCGGCAGGCGATCCGGCGGCCGTCGGGCGGCGATCAAGCGGCCTTCGTCGCGGCGTCGTCCAGCCGTGGGCGACGTTGCGCCCAGGGCCGCTCGGCTTCCAGCTGCGCCGACAGCGCCAGCAGCTGCGCCTCGCCCGCCGGGCGGCCCACCAGCTGCACCGCCAGCGGCAGCCCGTCCTCGCCCTCGAACAGCGGCAGCGAGATCGCCGGCTGGCCGCTGGCGTTGACGATCGGCGTGTAGGGCGTGAACAGCCCCGAGCGGGTGAACGTCGACATCGGGTTCTCCGCCGCGGTGTCGAGCGTCCCCAGCGGCAGCGGCCGTTCCGCCAGCGCCGGCGTCAGCAGCGCGTCGTAGGGCTCCAGGAACGCGACCAGCGTGCGCGTGAAGCGCTGTAGCGCGATCTCCGCGGCGCGCGTCTCGATCGCCCCCAGCTTGCGGATCATCGAGTAGATCGCCCAGCTCATCGGCTCCATGTCCTCGGCGCTCGGCTCGCGCCCCGCGACCCTGCCCGAGTAGGCGATCGAGAGCGCGATGTGGCTCGAGAACACGACCCCGAACAGCTCGCCCACCGACGCGTCCTGCCACGGCGGCTCGACCTCCTGCACCTCGTGCCCCAGCGAGCGCAGCAGCTCCGCGGCGTCCGTCACCGCGCCCGCCGCCAGCGGGTCCAGCTGGGCCTCCGCCACCGGCGGCAGGGTCGTCATCGCGATCTTCAGCTTCCCCGGCGGCGCGCCCGCAGCGACCGCGAAGGGCTCCGCCGGCGGGGGAGCCCACGTCGCGTCGCCCGGCTCGTAGCCCGCCAGCACGTCGAGGATCGCCGCGGTGTCAGCCACCGTCCGCGTCAGCACGCCGTCGATCCCCAGCGAGGAGTCGCCCAGTTCCGGCGCCGCCGAGATGCGCCCGCGGGCCGGCTTCAGGCCCACGAGCCCGCAGCACGCCGCCGGGATGCGGACCGAGCCGCCGCCGTCGTTGCCGTGCGCCACCGGCACGATGCCCGCCGCCACCGCCGCCGCGGCGCCGCCCGAGGAGCCCCCCGGCGTGCGCGCGAGGTCCCAGGGGTTGCGCGTCGCGCCGAACAGCCGCGCCTCGCTCACCGGCAGGATCCCGTACTCCGGCAGCGTTGTGGTCCCCACGATCACGAAGCCCGCCTCGCGCAGCCTGCGCGTGATGTTGTGGTCGTACCGGGCCACGAAGCGCTCCATCAGCGAGCAGCCGTACGTCAGGCGCAGCCCCTTCACCGGCCGGTTGTTCTTGATCGCGATCGGCACCCCCGCGAACGGCCGCTCATCGCCCGCCGAGATCGCGTCCGCCGCCACGAGCGCGCCCTGCTCGTCGACCTCGACGAAGGCGTTCAGCGCCGGGTTCAGCTCCTCGATCCGCTCCAGCGAGATCTGCGCCAGCTCCCGCGCCGAGACCTCGCCGCCGCGGACCATCGCCGCGAGCTCGCCGGCACCGCGGAACATCAGATCGCCGTCGCTCATCGCGTTTCGCAGCCTACTGGGGCGGGGATTCCTGCGACGATATGGGTCTGCCCAGAAGGCAGCACCCCGTCAAGCATCAAGCTCAGAAAGCGAGTGCCATGAGCGCGGTTACAGCACCAGAGGTCCAGTCCGGCCTCGAAGGAGTCGTCGCCTTCGCCACCGAGATCGCCGAGCCCGACAAAGAGGGTGGCGCCCTGCGCTATCGCGGCGTCGACATCGAAGACCTCGTCGGCAAAGTCCCCTACGAGCAGGTGTGGGGCCTGCTGGTCGACGGGAACTTCAAACCCGGCCTGCCCCCCGCCGAACCCCACGCCCTCACCGTCCGCTCCGGCGACCACCGCGTCGACGTGCAGTCCGCGCTCGCGATGCTCGCCCCCGAGTGGGGCTTCGGCCAGCTGATCGACATCTCCGACGAGGAGGCCCGCGACAACCTCGCCCGCGCCTCCGTGATGGCGCTCTCGTTCGTCGCCCAGTCCGCCCGCGAGATCGGCCAGCCGCCCGTCCCGCAGGGCGAGATCGACCAGGGCAGGACGATCCCCGAGCGCTTCCTGATCCGCTGGCGCGGCGAGGCCAACCCCGACCACGTCAAGGCGATCGACGCCTACTGGGTCTCCGCCGCCGAGCACGGCATGAACGCCTCGACCTTCACCGCCCGTGTCGTCGCCTCCACCGGCGCCGACTGCGCCGCGGCGCTGTCCGCCGCCGTCGGCGCCCTCTCGGGACCGCTGCACGGCGGCGCCCCCTCGCGCGTGCTGAAGATGCTCGAGGAAGTCGAACGGGGCGGCGACGCCGAGCGCTGGGTGAAGGACGCGCTCGACCGCGGCGAGCGGCTGATGGGCTTCGGCCACCGCGTCTACCGCGCCGAAGACCCGCGCGCCCGCGTGCTGCGGCGCACCGCCGGCGAACTTGGTTCGCCGCGTTTCCAGGTCGCCGAGGCGCTGGAGAAGGCCGCGCTCGCCGAGCTGCGCGTGCGTCAGCCCGACCGCGTGCTCGCCACGAACGTCGAGTTCTGGTCCGCCGTCGTGCTCGATCTCGCCGAAGTCCCGCCGGACCTGTTCACGCCGCTGTTCACCTGTGCCCGCGTGGCCGGCTGGTCCGCGCACATCCTCGAGCAGAAGCGCGAGGCCAAGCTGATCCGGCCCACCGCCAAGTACGTCGGCGAGGGCCCGCGCTCGGTCGAGGCCGTGGAATAGCCCGCGGGCCTAGGTGCCCGCGCCGCGCGTCCCGGGCGGCCGCCCGGGACGCATCGAGCGTAATACGCGGTTTATCGAGGCGGCCGCGGGGTAGAGAACCGGCGTGCTCCTGTTGGTTGTGATCGTTCTGTGGCTGCTGGGCAACGCGACGTTCGTCGCGATGCGCCTGCGCGCCACCAGGTCCCCATCGGATGGCTCGCAAGATCCAACTCCGAGGGATCCCCACCGGGACGAGTCGTCCCGGGCCGTGTCGATCGCGGGCGCTTTCCCCCGGCGCCCGCGACGTCCCGGCTTCGCGGTCACCGCGACCGCCAGCGCGCGCAGCGCCATCCGCATGGCGCCGACGCACGGCTAGAGCGCCGGCCCCTGGCTGCGGCACGGCTATCAGCGCCTGCTCCGACAGCCGGCAGCACCGATAAGCGCCAGCGCGCGGCTCAGAGCGCCAGCGCCCGCTCGACGATCGCGCCGCCCTGCACCCCGCGGGGAAGGTCCCCGAACGCCAGGCCGCGCTCGCCCAGGCGCGCCGCGCAGAAGGCGTCCGCCACCGCCGGCGGCGAGTGGCGCAGCAGCAGGCTCGCCTGGAGCGCCAGCGCCATGTCCTCCACCGCCCGCCGCGCGGCCCATTCCGCATCGCCGCGGTCGAGCGCCAGCGCAGCCAGCGCCTCGCGCGTGCGCAGCATGTGCGCGTCGAAGCGGGGGTCCGCCCCCGCCGCGAGCTCGCACTCGCGCAGGAACGCCGTCGCCCCCTCCGGCTCGCGGCCCAGCGCCCGCAGCACGTCCAGCGCGATCACGTTGCCCGAGCCCTCCCAGACCGTCCCGATCTCGATGTCGCGGTAGAACTGCGCCATCGGCGCCTCCTCCACGTAGCCGTTGCCGCCCAGGCACTCCAGCGCCTCCGCCGCCAGCGGAGCGCCCCGCTTGCAGACCCAGTACTTCATCACCGCCAGCGCCAGCCGCCGGAACGCCGCCTCCTCCTCGTCCTTGGAGTCGAACGCGCGGGCGATCCGCATCGTCGCCACCGTCGCCGCCTCCGACTCCAGCGCGATGTCCGCCAGCACGTTGACCATCACCGGCTGCTCCGCCAGCAGCGTCCCGAACGCCGAGCGGTGGCGCGTGTGCCAGATCGCCTCCGCGACCACCCGCCGCATCATCCCCGTCACCCCCGTCAGGGTGTCCAGGCGCGTCCAGATCAGCTGCTCCACCATCACCGCCGTGCCGCGGCCCTCCTCGCCCAGCACGCGCGCCGGCAGGTGGTCGTACTCGACCTCCGAGGAGGCCAGGCAGCGCCCGCCCAGCTTGTCCTTCAGGCGCTGGATGCGGAACCCCTCGTGCGGGCGCTCCGCCACGAAGCAGGTGATCCCCGCCTCCGTCTGGGCCAGCGTGAAGAACACCTCGAACACCGGGTGCGTGCAGAACCACTTGTGCCCCGTCAGCTCGAACCAGCCGCCCCCGATCGGCTCCGCCACCGTCGAGTTCGCCCGCAGGTCCGAGCCGCCCTGCTTCTCGGTCATCACCATCCCCGCCTGTGCGAAGGAGTCGTAGTCCGGCAGCGTCAGGCGGCGCTCCCACTGCTCGGCCAGCCCCGCGTCCTGGCGCATCGTCGGCACCGCCGCGTAGTTGATCGACATCGGGCAGCACGGCCCCGTGTCGAGCTGGTTGAAGAGGTGGAGCATCCCCGTGCGCACGACGTGGGCGCCGGGCCGTTCCTCGCGCCAGGGCAGCGAGTTCAGTTCGCGCTCGACGCCTAGGCGCAGCATCCAGTGCATCGAGGGGTCGTAGTCGATCTCGTCCACGCGGTGCCCGTAGCGGTCGTGGCTGCGCAGCACCGGGATGTTGCGCTGCGCGCGCTTGGCGTGCTCCAGCGCCTCGCTCGAGGCGGTGATCGCGCCGAACTCCCGCGTGCGGTCGAGTCCCCACTCGCCGCCTTCGCGGACCAGCGCCTCGTGCAACGCCGGGTCCGCCGCGAGCGGGTCATAGTCCGCGAGCGGCGGTGGCTGGTTGAAGACCTCGTGCGTGCTGGTGCGAGTGCTCGCGCTCGCCGTCGACATGCTCGCCTCCCTCGTTGGGTTCTCCTGCCTCGAAGATACCGCTAGCGTTCGATTCGAGCACGGCGTTCGTGCAACCACCCAGATCGGAGAGCGGCCATGCGACGTGCCAAGGACCCAGCCCCCCGCCGAGCGTTCCCTTCGCGGCTCGTGAGCTCCGGCCTCGTGGAGCTCGCGGCCGGCGCCTGGTCCGGCTGGGTCTACACGCTCGCGCGCACGCAGCCCGAGCTGGCGGGACGGCTCGGCATCAAGAGCACCGCGCGGGTGCGGCAATGGCACCTCGACCTCGCGATGCTCGGCACCGCCACCGTCGCCTGCGGGGTCGCCGTCGAGGACCCGCCCCGACTAGCCGCCACCGCGCTCGGGATCGGCGCCTGGACCAACGCGATGGCGTTTCTGCCGCTGGCCTTCGACCCCGACCTCGACGAGCACCCCGCCTACCGCGCCGCGGCCGTGGCCTCGTTCGTCGCCACCACCGTCGGCTTCAGCGGCATGGCCGGCACCGCCCTGGCCCGCCACCGCGCAGCTAGCCGCTGAGGCTCCCCGCCACCGCGCCTTCCGCCGGCGCCTGCTCGTCGAAGAACAGCCACGGGTTGTACTGGGCGATCACCTGGCCGCGGAAGCGCTTGCGCTGCCCGTAGACCACCCAGGTCGTGTCCACCGCCCCGTAGACCTCCTCCACCCGCAGCACGTCCGGGTGTTCGTGGGCGTAGTGCAGGTGCGTCAGCCCCGCGTCGTAGTCGCCCGCCAGCAGGTGCCGCCCCACGACCGGCTTCGAGGGCTCGTCGATGATCTCCGCGAAGCGGTTCAGGTCCAGGTAGCCGCGCGTCGCCGAGACGATCCCAAGGCTCTGCGGGTCGGGGCGGTCGTTGCGCACCAGCAGCGACAGCTCCTTCGTCGGGTAGAGGAAGGTATCGATCACGAACACCTCCTTGTAGTAGCGCTCCGTCACCAGGTGGACCTGCACGTGCGCGCTGCACTGCACCAGGAACGTGTGCGGGCGCTTGCGGACCTGATCGATCGCGCCCAGCAGGTCTTCCTCCAGGACCAGCTCGAACTCCTCGATGCCCTGGAACTCCAGATAGTGCAGCAGCGCGTTTTCGTGACAGGTGCCCTTTGGGCCCAGCGTGATGAACGTCGGGCGGATCACGAGCGCCCCAGCCCCGCCCCGTCGGCCTGCGCCGCATCCGCCGCGCCGCCCGCGCCCGCCGCCGTGCCCGCCCCCGGCACCGCGACGCGCTCCTCCTCCGGCGTGCCCATCAGCTCGTCCTCCATCTTGCACGTGGCGTTGATCAAAAGCTCGAACAGGTCCGCCGTGAACTCCGCCGGCAGGTTCGCCGCCTCGCCGCGCTCCAGGTAGCGGGCGCGCACCACCGCGACCCGCTCCGGCTGCATCATCGGGATCTCGTGCTCGCTCTTGAAGTAGGCGACTTCGCGGCAGACCTCAAAGCGCTCGCCGAGCAGCCCGGCGATCTGCTCGTCCAGCTCGTCGAGGCGGCTGCGGAACTGCTCCAGCCCCGCGCTCACAGCAGCATCTGCCTCATGCGTGGCCCCAACTGCGAGAAGCCGTTCGACTCGTAGAAGCGCGCCGTCGCCGCCAGGCCCGCGAAGCGCTCCGAGGGCAGGCCCACCTCGACGCGCACGATCTCGCGTTCCAGCGCCAGGTCGAACAGCGCCAACAGCAGCGCGCGCCCGATCGCGGCGCTGCGCCGCTCCCGCGCCACCCACAAATCCTGGATCAGCGCGTAGCGCCCCGGCACGTGGATCGCCAGCTGCCAGCTCGCCGTCAGCACCCCCACGATCCGCTCCTCCTCCGCCGCCACCAGCACCGCTCCCGCGCCGGGGTCGTCGATCACCGCGCGCGCCACGCGCTCAAGCGCCTGCGGCGGCGGCGCCTGGCCGCTCAGCTCCAGCAGCAGCTCGCGCACCGCGCCCGCCACCGCCGCGGCGTCCTCGACCCGCGCCAGGCGGATCGTCGCGCCCGGCCCCGCCGCCGGCTGGCGCTGCGCCGCCGCCGGCCGTGCCGGGGATTGCGCCGCGGGGCGGCGGTGATCCGTCGAGACCGAGCCCTCCATCGCCGCTCAGGCCGCCTCGTGCATCGTCTCCGGGCGGCGCGGCTCCAGCTCGACCCGCCAGGCCTGCGGCGAGTCGCTGCCCGTCGCCGCCCGGGCGATCGCCGCCATCGGCGCGCGCGCCTTCAGCAGGATCTCCTCGAACTCGTCCTCCGCGTCGGACTGCATCACGATCGCGCCGCCCGCGCCGATCGTCGTCTCGCCCGGGCGCATCACCACCGTGCGGATCACGATCGAGAGGTCGACGCTCCCGTCGAGCCCGAAGTAGCCGATCGCCCCCGAGTAGACGCCGCGCGCCTCGCGCTCGATTTCGTCGATGATCCCCATCGTCCGCAGCTTCGGCGCCCCCGTCATCGAGCCGCCCGGGAAGCACGCCCGCACGCATTCCACCGGCGAGCGCTCGCGCTCCAGCACCCCCGTGATCGTCGAGATCAGCTGGTGCACCGTCGCGTATGGCTCCGTCACCATGAACTGCGGCACCCGCACGCTGTCCACCTCGCACACGCGGCCGAGGTCGTTGCGCAGCAGGTCCACGATCATCAGGTGCTCCGCGAACGTCTTTTCGTCGCTCAGCAGCCATTCGCGGCGCGCCTCGTCCTCCTCCGGGCTCGCCCCCCGCGAGGTCGTCCCCTTGATCGGCCGCGCCTGCACCCGGCGCTCGCGGTCCACCGACAGGAAGCGCTCCGGCGAGGAGCTGACCACCGCCACCTCGCCCAGCTTCAGGTACGCCGCGAACGGGGCCGGGTTCTGGCGGCGCAGCGTCCGGTACAGCTCGAAGGGCTCGGGGCTCGCGTCGGTGTGGATCTGATCGGTCAGGCACACCTCGTAGGACTCGCCCGCCCCAAGCACCGCTTTGCAGCGGACGATGTCCGCGATGTACTGGCTGCGGCCGCGGCCGCAGCGAAACGTCACCGGCTCCACCGGCCGGCGCGCCTCGCTCAGCGCGATCGCCCCCTTCGCCCCGCCGCCCGGGTCGTCGCCCTCGTCCTCCGCCCCCTGCCCGCCGCCCGGGTCGTCGCCTTCGCCCTCCGCCCCCTGCCCCGCGCCGGCGCTCGCCAGCGCCTCGCGCACCGCCGCCTCCGCCTGCGCCAGCCAGCTCTCCGCCTCCGCGTCCTCGCCTTCGCACACCGCCAGCACGTGCGTCCGGCCCGTCGTGTGGTCGATCGCCACCACGCGGTTCGCCAGCATCATCACCGCGTCCGGCACGTCGGAGCTGTGCTCAACCGGCGAGCCGCAGTCCGCCTTGCACTCGTAGCCCAAGTAACCCACGAAGCCCCCGATCAGGCCCTCCGGCAGATCGTCCGGCAGCTCCAGGCGGTGGGCCTTCAACTGCGCGTCCAGCAGCTCGAAGATCGAGCCCGGCTCGCGGCTCACGCCCGCGGCGCCGTGCAGCGTCACCACGCCCTGCTCGACGTCGTATTCGAGCACTTTGCGCGCCGCCCCCGCCGAGGTCCCCATGAACGAGCGCCGCGCCAGCGTCGTCGGCGCGTCGGCGCTGTCCAGCCAGAAGGCGTGCTCGCAGTCGCCGAACAGCCGCTCGAACAGCGCCTCCGCCGGCGGCTCGCCCTCGATCGTGCGCCGCCCCAGCCGCGGCGCCACGCTCGGCTCGCTCGCCGGCGCCGGGCGGCCCGCGGGCCGCCCGATCCCCGCCCTGCCCGCGCGATCCGGCCTCGCCGGCACGACGCGCTGCGGCGCCCGCCGCCGCGGCGCCGGCATGTTCGCCCGCCTGCCACGCAGCGCCCGGTAGCGCCGCGCCATTTCGTAGAAGTTCGCGAACAGCCTGTGGCCGTGCTCCGTGGCGATCGACTCCGGGTGGAACTGCACACCCCACATCGGGCGCTTGGAGTGTTCGATCCCCATCACCACGCCGTCGTCCGTCCATGCCGTCACGCGGCCCTCCCCCAGCGAGCCGCTCACCGCCAGCGAGTGGTAGCGCACGACGCTGAAGCCTTGCGGGATGCCCGCGAACAGGCCCTTGCCCTCGTGCTTCACCGCGCTCTTGCGGCCGTGCATCACCGTCGGCGCGCTGGCGACCCTGCCCTCCAACACGTAGCCCAGGCCCTGGTGCCCCAGGCACACGCCCAGCACCGGCGCTTCCGCGAAGCGCAGGATGTCCGCGCAGACGCCGAAGTCGTGCCAGCGATCCGGGCGCCCCGGCCCCGGCGAGATCACGATCGCGTCGAAGTCCCAGCGCGACAGCGCGCGCCAGGAGACGAAGTCGTTGTGGACCACGATCGGCTCCTCGCCCGAGACCGCCGCCAGCAGATGGAAGACGTTGTAGGTGTAGGAGTCGTAGTTGTCGATCAGCAGCGTGCTCACGGCGCCGTCTCCAATCCGAGCCCCCGTGCGCTGCGGTCCAGCAGCGTGTGCACCACGCGCTCCACCGGTTCGCTGCGGTCGCTCTCCAGGTACCAGATCGCCAGGTGTTTCAGGTAGTGCGCCAGCGGGCTGACGTCCAGGCGCTCGACCGCCAACCGCAGGTGGCGGCGGTACAGCTCCGACTGCACCACCGCGAAGCGGTAGTCCGCGTCCTCCGCCGGCGTGCCCCCCGCGCGCTCGCCCGAGCTGTGCCGGGCGCGGGCGCGCACCAGCTCCCAGCCCAGGCTCTCCTCGCCCTGCAGCAGCCGGTCCGGGGCGAAGTCCATGTCCGGCGCCACCGGGTGGGGCAGGAAGTAGCCCAGCGCCAGCTGCGAGGCGATCCGTTCCGGGAAGGGGTGCGCCGCGCGCACCGCCCGGTGGCGCGGGTCCGCGTCGATCTGCTCGTCCACCCAGTCCGCCAGCTCGTCGATCAAGAGCGCCCCCGCGCTCGAGGTCAGCGCGCGCTTCTGGCTGAAGACCATCCCGTGGAAGATGCTGCGGCTCGGGTGAAAGCCCCCGTTCAGCTCCGGGCGCAGTTCGTGCGCCAGCTTGCGGATGCTCGTCACGTGCGCCACCCACTCCGAGCCCGTCACCTGCATCGAGGTCATGTCCTGGAGTTCCGGCGCCGTCATGCAGTACGTCAGCGAACGCATGTGCTGCGTCGAGAGACCGTCCGAGCGCACCAGCGCCAGCGACTCCAGCTCCTTGAAGCCCGTCTCGTAGACGATCACGCCGTCCTCGCGCCGCGTCAGCGTGCCGTTGCGCAGGCCCGTGTCCGTCAGCTCCGCCGTCTCCGCCAGGTAGTCCGACTCGAAGAACACGCGGTCGAACGCGATCCCCAGGCGCGCCAGCGTCTTGCGCTGGCCAGCGATCACCCAGGCGCGCGTCTTGTACCAGAGCTCCACCGCCTCGCGGTCGCCGCTCAGCACGCTCTTGATCAGTTCGTCCGCCTCGTCGTTCTGGACGTGCTCCTCGCGCGAGAGCGAGTCCTCCGCCTGCTCCTGCTCGGACTTCAGCATCCCGCCCGTCGCGACGTAGTCCGCATAGCATTCGCCCACGAAGTGGTCTGACTTCTCGCCGTCCGAGAAGCCCTGCACGTGGCGGCCGCTGCGGAGCACCCCCGCCATCGCCTCGCCCATCGCCCGGCCCAGGTCCGTGATGCGGCTGCGCCGCTCGACCTTCGCCCCCGCCTGCGCCAGCGCCGCCGAGAGCGCGTTGCCGATCGCCAGGTTGCGCAGGTGCCCCACGTGCAGCGCCTTCGTCGCGTTCGCGTCCCAGAACTGGACCGACAGGCGCTTGCCGTCCGCGATGTCGGAGAGATGCGTCTCCGCGCTGCCGCCCGCCTCCAGCGCCGCGCCCGTCAGCTCGATCCAGCTATCCGACAGGCGCACCCGCACCGCCCGCTGCTCGCGGCTCAGCGAGCTGACCCACGGCTCGCGCTCCAGCCGCTCCAGCACCCGCAGCGACTCAGGGTCCTCCTGCCAGCGGGGTGCCCGCGGGAACAGCTGCAGGTCGAACTGCTCCTGCGGGCGCCGCGGCGCCCGCGCCGCCCATGGGGAGATCCCGCTCTCTCCCTGGTCGGCAGCCTCGAAGTAGTCGAAAAGGTTCGTGGTCATCGGCTGGTGGATGAGGCACTGCAAGTGACATGCACCAGCCGGGGCTCGAACCCGGATCACCGATGTTTAAGACCGGCCCTTTCACCGATTAAGGTACTGGTGCTCGTGAGCGCTCACCCGTCGGCGGCTCCCCGTTTGCGGCGTTTCTCCTGTTCGCGGCCACGATGATTTTTCGCGCCGCGCCCGTCAAGGGACGCGAAGTGGGTGAACTTTCGCCAGCCCGGCCGAGCGCGTGGAAAACGGCTCGTTGCAAGGGATTCCGCCTCCACCACGGCCCGCTCGCCCCCGCAAAAGAGAGAGACGTCGCAAGTGATTTGACGGTGAGAAACAGATGACGTCGCGCGTCGCGGGCGCGCCGCCGCATGTCATCGCCCGGTGCGCCGGCCGGGCCGTCGCGATCGACGATCACATAGAAAAGGCCCGGCGTTCGCCGGGCCTTTTCCCATCAAACGACAGCAACCTGTCGGTGGCTTACATCATCCCCGACATGTCCGGCATGCCGCCCGGGGCGCCGCCGGCTTCCTTCTCCGGGAGCTCCGCCACGATCGCCTCCGTCGTGAGGATGTTCTTCGCGATCGAGGCCGCGTTCTGCAGCGCCGAGCGCGTCACCATCGCCGGGTCGATCACGCCTTCCGCCACGAGGTCGACGATCTCGTTCGTCGAGGCGTTCAGGCCCTGGCCTTTCTTCGCCTTGCGGACGTCGTTGACGACGACCGAGCCCTCGAGGCCCGCGTTCTCGGCGAGCTGACGAAGCGGCTCCTCGAGCGCGCGCAGGACGATCCGCTTGCCCGTGCGCTCGTCGTCCGAGCCGTCGGCGCTGGTGCCGTTGCCGTCGACCTTGACCGCCGATGTCGCTTCCAGCAGCGCGACGCCGCCACCCGGGACGATGCCCTCCTCCAGCGCGGCGCGGGTCGCCTGCAGCGCGTCCTCGACGCGGTGCTTCTTCTCCTTCATCTCGGTCTCCGTGGCCGCGCCGACCTTGACCACCGCGACGCCGCCCGAGAGCTTCGCCAGCCGCTCCTGCAGCTTCTCGCGGTCGAAGTCCGAGTCCGTGTTCTCGATTTCGGCTTTGATCTGGTTGATCCGGCCTTTGATCGCCTCCTGGTCGCCGGCGCCGTCCACGATCGTCGTCGTGTCCTTGCCGACCACCACGCGACGGGCGCGACCGAGCTGGGCGATCTGGGTGTTCTCCAGCTTCAGGCCCATCTCCTCGGTGATCACCTCACCGCTCGTCAGGATCGCGATGTCCTCCAGCATCCGCTTGCGGCGGTCGCCGAAGCCCGGGGCCTTCACCGCCACGCCCGTGAACGTGCCGCGCAGCTTGTTCACCACCAGCGTCGCCAGCGACTCGCCCTCGACGTCCTCGGCGATGATCAGGATCGGCTTGCCCGACTGGATCACCTGCTCCAGCACCGGCAGCACGTCGCGCACCGAGCCGATCTTCGAGTTCGCGATCAGGATGTAGGGGTCCTCCAGCGTCGCCTCCATGCGGTCCTGGTCCGTGACCATGTAGGGCGAGATGTAGCCCTTGTCGAACTGCATGCCCTCAGTGAACTCGAGGTCCATCCCGAAGGTCTGGCCCTCCTCGACGTTCACCACGCCGTCCTTGCCCACCTTCTCGATCGCGTCCGCGATCACGTCGCCGATCTCTTCGTCGCCCGCCGAGATCGTCGCCACGCGGGCGATCTGGTCCTTGCCCGAGACCTCCTTCGACTGCGAGGCGATGTTCTTCACGACCTCCTCCACAGCCTGCTCGATCCCGCGCTTCAGCGCCAGCGGGTTCGCGCCCGCCGCCACGTTCTTCAGGCCCTGGCGCACGATCGCCTGAGCCAGCACCGTCGCCGTCGTCGTGCCGTCGCCCGCGACGTCGTTCGTCGCCGTCGCCACCTCGCGCACCAGCTGGGCGCCCTGGTTCTGGAAGACGTCCTCGACCTCGATCTCACGCGCGATCGTCACGCCGTCGTTCGTGATCGTGGGGGCGCCGAACTTCTTGTCCAGCACCACGTAGCGGCCCTTCGGGCCGAGCGTCACCTTCACCGCGTTGGCGACGGCGTCCACGCCGGCCTCCAGCGCCGCGCGGGCCTCGCTGTTGTACTTGATCTCCTTCTGTGCCATCTAAAAAATCTCCTTGCCTATTCGACCAGGGCGAGGACGTCCGACTCGCGCAGCACGAGCAGGTCCTCACCGTCGATCTTGATCTCCGTCCCGCCGTACTTGCTGTAAAGGACCTCGTCGCCCTTCTTCACGTCCAGCGGGATGCGCTTGCCGTCGTCGTCCAGGCGACCGTCGCCCGCGGCGACGACCTCGCCCTTCTGCGGCTTCTCCTTCGCGGTGTCGGGGAGCACCAGACCGCTCGCGGTCGTCTGCTCCTCCTCGATCGCCCGCACGATCAGGCGATCGCCCAAGGGCTTCAGCTTCATCTTCAAAACCTCCATCTAGAGAGTGCTTCGGGCGGCGGATTGGGGTTTTTCCGGTCCTCTGGGCCGGTCTCCGTCGCCTCTGGCACTCTCGCAGGAGAGTGCCAACGGTGCACACAATATATAGGCCCCGCGGGGCTTCATCAAGGGAAATTGGCAGTTGAAACGGAAACTGCCAACGGATGGACGAGGCCGTTCGCGCGAGGGGCGGAAGCCATCCGCCGTCGCGATCCGCCGCCGGCGCCGGAGCGGCGCTCGTGCCGCCGCGTGCCGGACCCCCGCCCGCCGGACGCCCGCCGAATGCCCGGGCGCCGGGGGCCCGCGCGCCGTCTAGACCATATGGACGGCCGCTCTCCGCCGTCCGTGTTGGATGTGAGGGTCGGCACCCGCGCATGAGGTGCGCGGATTGAGCGTCCAGGAGTGGCCTGGGCGCCGACCGCAATCATGGAGGTGCCGACCATGGCAAAGATT
>DATJMW010000043.1:0-34912 GCA_035508515.1 Solirubrobacteraceae bacterium
GCGCCCCCGCCCCCGCCCAAGCCCGGCCCTACTTGATGTGCATCCCCGAAATAGCCCGGCTGATCACAAGCTGCTGGATCTCGGCGGTCCCCTCGAAGATGTCATAGATCTTCGCGTCGCGGTGAAAGCGCTCGACGGGGAACTCGCGGGTGTAGCCGTTTCCGCCAAGGATCTGGATCGCGCGCTCTGTGACCCAGACGGCCACCTCGCCTGCCTTCAGCTTCGACATCGAGCCCTCGGCATTCTGGAAGGGGACCTGGTTTCGCCCCATCCATGAGGCCCTCCAGACCAGCAGGCGCGCGGCGTCGATCTCAAGCTTCATCCGCGCCAGCGTGAAGGCGATCGCCTGGTTCTCGATGATCTTGCGGCCGAACTGCTCGCGCTCCTTGGCGTAATCGAGGGCGTACTCATAGGCCGCGCGTGCGATCCCAAGGGCCTGGGCCCCGACCGTGGGGCGTGAGGCCTCAAATGTCTGCATCGCGGCCTGGGACTTGGCCTTCTTTCCTTCCCTGACCCTTGCCAGGCGCTCATCGAGCTTCTCCTTGCCCCCGAGCACATAGCCTGCGGGGATGCGGCAGTCATCCAGGTAGACGTCTGCGGTGTGGGAGGCCCGCAGGCCGTGCTTAGAGACCTTCGCGCCCTGGGAGATGCCCTTGGCTTCTGACATCGGGATCACGAAGGCCGCGTGGCCGCGTGAGCCGAGCTCCCTGTCAACGGAGGCGATCACGACGTGGACGTCTGCGATGCCGCCGTTGGTGGCCCAGGCCTTCTGGCCGTTTATGACCCACTCCCCGCTCTTCTCGTCGAACTTGGCGCTGGTCCGTACTCCTGAGACATCAGAGCCCGCGTTTGGCTCAGAAGCGCAGAAGGCCGCGACCTTCACGTCATCAACGGTTCCGAAGCAGCGCGGGATCCATTCGCCGATCTGCTCCCCGGAGCCCTGCCCGAAGATCGCCGCCACAGCCAGGGAGGTGCCCATGATCGACATGCCGATGCCGGCGTCTCCCCAGAAGAGCTCCTCGTTGACGATCGGCAGCCCAAGGCCCGTGGGGTCCGCGAAGAACTGGGCGATCCCTTCAAAGCCATAGAGGCCGATCTTCGCGGCCTCCTGGATGATCGGCCAGGGGGTCTTCTCCTTCTCATCCCACTCAGCGGCCGCCGGGCGCATCACATCGGCCGCAAAGCCGTGCACCCAGTCGCGGATGTCCTTCTGGTCCTGGCTGAGAGCCAGGGAGAAGGCGACCTCCTGGCCTGCGGAGCCAGCGATCGCCTCGACGGCGGCCTCGGCTGCCTCGGTGGCGGCTGGGGTCTCGAGCGTTGACGTGGCGGGTGCGGGCATCGGCTGCTTCTCCTAGGTAGATAGACGAGGAAGACGGCGGAGGGAGAGGTTGGCGTGCGGAAGATGGGGGATTCCCCACACCCGTTCCAGGGTACCCGGGCCGACGGCTGGTCAAACCGGGGTCGAGCGTGCGGATTCCCTCCCCGACAGTCAAGGGGCCGGCCGATCACTCCACAAGGCATGTCTCTTATTCGGATGGTCGGGAACGCGCTTCCCCAAGATCAAATACCCGAAACCTGATCTTGTTTATGGTGTTGCGTTCCTTTACCATTCCAGTCCCTTTGATCTCTTCGATGAAGAAAGTGGTTATGAGCAAAAGAACCCTTGCAGTCCTCGTGTCGATCGCGGCCGCCGCGGTCGGCCTCAGCGCGTGCGGATCGTCGAGCAGTGGCGGCGGGTCGTCGAACGAGCTGACGCTCGTCGCCTACTCCACCCCGCAGGCGGCGTTCGAAAAGGTGATCCCGGCGTTCCAGGCCACCCCGGACGGCAAGGGCGTGAGCTTCAAGCAGTCCTACGGGCCCTCCGGCGAACAGAGCCGCGCGGTGGCCAACGGGCTGCACGCCGACGTCGTGGACTTCTCGCTCGAACCCGACGTCGAACGGCTCGTGAAGGCCGGCCTCGTCGACGCGAGCTGGAACCAGAACGCGACGCACGGCTTCGTGACCGACTCGGTCGCGGTGATCATCGTGCGCAAGGGCAACCCCAAGCACATCAAAGACTGGTCCGACCTCGTCAAGCCGGGCGTGCAGGTCGTCACGCCGAACCCCTTCACCTCCGGCAGCGCGCGCTGGAACATCATGGCCGCGTACGGAGCGCAGATCAAGGAAGGCAAGACCCCCGCGCAGGCCGAAACGTACTTGAAGGAACTGTTCAAGAACGTCGTCAGCCAGGACAGTTCGGCGCGCAACGCGCTGCAGACGTTCGTCTCGGGTCGCGGTGACGCGCTGATCGACTACGAGAACGAGGCGATCACCGACCAGCAGAAGGGCGAACCGATCGAATACGTGATCCCCAAGGACACGATCCTGATCCAGAACCCGATCGCGGTCGTCGGCAAAGGCTCGGCGGCGGGCACGGCGCAGAAGTTCGTCGACTACGCCGTCTCGCCGGCGGGGCAGAAGATCTGGGCCGAACAGGGCTACCGCCCGGTGATCTCGGGCGTCCCGGGGGCTTCGAAGTTCCCGAACCCGCCGGGCCTGTTTACGATCGACTCGCTCGGCGGCTGGAAGAAGGTGACGAAGGAATTCTTCGAACCCGAAACGGGGATCGTGACGAAGATCGAGCAGTCGCTGGGAGTCTCCACTGCCAAATAGCGGCGGCATAGTCGCGGCTGACGCCGCACCCGCGCCGCGCCGCGCGCTCCTTGGGGCGCGCGGCGGCAGGCTCGGCTCGCTCGCGGGCGGGGCGCTCGGCAAGGGCCTGCTGGGGATCTACCTCTCGGTGCTCGTGCTGCTCCCGGTCGCGGCGCTGCTCGCGAAGTCGGGGACCGGCGGCACGAGCCAGTTCTGGCGCGAGATCTCCAACCCCGAGGCGGTCGCGGCGATCAAGCTGACGCTGATCGTTTCGGCGATCGTCGTGCTGCTGAACGCGGTCTTCGGGACGCTGATCGCATGGGTGCTCGTGCGCGACGAGTTCCCCGGCAAGAAGATCGTCAACGCGCTGATCGACCTGCCCTTCGCGCTGCCGACGATCGTCGCGGGCGTCGTGCTGCTGGCGCTGTACGGCAAGGGCAGCCCCGTCGGCATCGACGTCGCCTTCACGCGCTTCTCGATCGGCCTGGCGCTGCTGTTCGTGACGCTGCCCTTCGTCGTGCGCTCGGTGCAGCCGGTGCTGATGGAGCTGGACGTCTCGATGGAGGAAGCCGCGGAGTCGCTGGGCGCCTCGCCGCTCACCGTGCTGCGCCGGATCGTGCTGCCGAGCCTGACGCCGGCGATCATCTCCGGGGTCGCGTTGAGCTTCGCCCGCGCGGTCGGCGAGTTCGGCTCGCTCGTGCTGATCACCGGCAACCTGCCGTTCAAGACCGAGGTCGGCTCGGTCTACGTGTTCGGCCAGATCCAGAACGAAAACCTGCCCGCGGCCGCGGCGGTGTCGGTCGTGCTGCTGCTTGCGGCGCTCGTCGTGCTGGCGGCGCTGACGCTGCTCTCGCGCTGGAGGTCCAAGCATGTCGGCTGAAGGCGGCGGCGCGCTCGCCCTCTCCCCCGCGCCCTCCGGAAGGGTGGCGAAGCCGCGCGGCACGAGCCGCGCCGACGGCTCGGCGCGAGCGCGCAGGCTCGGGCTGCGCACGGTGGCGCTCGGCTACCTGGCGCTGCTGCTGCTGGCGCCGGTGGCGATGATCTTCTACCGCACCTTCGAACACGGCCTCAGCCCGGTGTGGAACGCGATCACGGCGCCGAACGCCCAGAGCGCGTTCTGGCTGTCGATCGAGATCGTGGCGATCGCCGTGCCCCTGAACACGGTCTTCGGGATCGGCATCGCGCTGCTGATGGAGCGCGGCCGCTTCAGGGGCAAGGCGCTGCTCGGCATGCTGATCGACCTGCCGTTCGCGATCTCGCCCGTGGTGATCGGGCTGTCGCTCGTGCTCGCCTACGGCAAGACCGGCTGGCTCGGCGACTGGCTCGCCGAACGAGGCATCCAGGTGATCTTTTCGGTGCCGGGAATGGTGATCGCGACCGCGATCGTCTCGCTGCCGTTCGTCGCGCGCGAGACGATGCCGGTGCTGCGCGAGCTGGGGACCGACGCCGAGCAGGCCGCCTCGACGCTGGGCGCGAGCGGCTGGCAGACGTTCTGGCGGATCACGCTGCCGGGGATCAGGTGGGGCGTGGTCTACGGCGTCGTGCTCACCACGGCGCGCGCGCTCGGCGAGTTCGGCGCGGTCAGCATCGTCTCGGGCCGGATCGAGGGCGAGACGCAGACGCTGCCGCTGTACGTCCAGGCGCGCTTCGAGAACTTCGACGTCACCGGCGCATACACGGCGGCGGTGGTGCTGGCGATCCTGGCGTTCGCGACGCTGATCGCGATGAACCTGCTTACACGACACACGAGGGGAAAGACCGCGGAGGTGGCTGCCTGATGGCAATCGAGGTACAGAACGTGAGCAAGCACTTCGGCACCTTCACGGCGCTGGACGACGTCTCGATCGGGGTCAGCGACGGCGCCCTGACCGCGCTGCTGGGGCCGAGCGGCAGCGGCAAGTCGACGCTGCTACGGATCATCGCCGGCCTGGAGACCCCGGACACGGGCGAGGTCGTGATCGACGGCGAGCACGTCACCGAGCGTCCGGCCCGCACGCGCGGCGTCGGCTTCGTCTTCCAGCACTACGCCCCGTTCAAGCACATGACCGTCCACAACAACGTCGCGTTCGGGCTGAGCGTGCGCAAGCGCCCGAAGCCGGAGATCGACGCGCGCGTGAAGGAACTGCTCGGGCTCGTGCGCCTCGACGGCCTCGCCGAGCGCTACCCCTCGCAGCTCTCGGGTGGCCAGCTGCAACGGATGGCGCTCGCCCGCGCGCTCGCGGTGCAACCGAACGTGCTGCTGCTGGACGAGCCCTTCGGCGCGCTGGACGCGCAGGTGCGCGGCGAGCTGCGCGAGTGGCTGCGCCGGCTGCACGACGAGATCCACGTGACGACGATCTTCGTCACCCACGACCAGGAGGAGGCGATGGAGGTCGCCGAGCAGATCGTGGTGATGAACGCGGGCAAGATCGAGCAGGCCGGCACGCCGCGCGAGCTGTACGAGACACCGGCCAACGAGTTCGTGATGTCGTTCATCGGGCCCGTCAACCGCATCGGGAACGCGTTCGTGCGCCCGCACGACGTGCAGCTGCTGGCGGAGAACGACGGCAGCGCGACCGAGGCGCTGATCAAGCGCGTCGTGCACCTGGGCTTCGAGGTGCGCGTCGAGCTGACGCTCCCCGACGGACGCGACATCTGGGCGCAGGTGACACGCGCCGAGGCCGAGGAGCGGGAACTTTCGGAGGGTCAGATCCTCGCGGTGCGCCTGCCCCGGCCGCGGGTGTTCTCGGCGCAGGCCGCTTAGCCCGCGGCGTCGCTACCCGGCTACCTGGTTTCCCAGGCGTCGTCGTTTTTCGTCAGGGCCAGGACCTCTTTGGGCAGCTTGCCGTTCGAGACGTCGGCGACCGTGACGTTCTCGAGCACTTTGCGCAGGTTCGAGCGCAGCGCGATCCACACCTGCTGGAGCGTCTCCGCCGAGCCTTCGTACTCGATCTCCTCCGGCCGCTGGCCGCGAACGCCGACGAGCGGCCCCTCGACGGCGCGGATCACCTGCGCGAGGCTGACCTCCTTCGCGGGCTGGGCCAGCCAGTAGCCGCCTTCGGGGCCGCGCTGGCTGCGCACGATCCCGGTCGAGCGCAGCTGCGTGAGGATGTTCTCCAGGAACGAGACCGGGATGCCCTGGGCCTGGGCGACGTCGTCGACCTTGCGCGGCGACTCCTGCTTGCTGTCGGCGAGCTCGATCACCGCGCGGACTGCGTAGTCGGCCTTGGCTGTGACGTGCATTGCTTGATTCTCCCTGAACCCTCGGCGGACGGCGCCCGCATGACGCGCCCGGCGGCCTGATCCTAGCCGTCGCGAGCGCCCGGCACGCCGAGCCTCGAAGCGGCCTCTCCGAAAACAGAAGAGGGCGGGCCAGCCGGCCCGCCCTCTCGATCGAAGCTCCTGCGAGCGACCCTCAGGCTTTCGGTTTTTTTTCTTTTTTCGGCTTTTTGACCTTGGGTTTGTACTTCGCGGCCCACACGGCGGCGGTTTCCTCGAGTTCGCCGTTCATGATCGCCGTGTTCAGACCGGCGGGCGCCGGGAGGCCGATCCCGGCGTCGACCACGAGGTCGATCAGCGGGTTTTCACCGCACCCGTTCGCTCCGGGCACCGCGAAGTTGTTGTCCACGAGCGAGTTGCCCGTGATTTTCACGATTTTGCCCTTGCCGCCGCCTTCGAGCGTGCCGCGGCTGCCGGAGATCGGCTGGTTCGGAGGCGACGGGCTCGTCGTGCCGGTCGTCAGGTGCAGCACGATCGGTTCGGCGTCCGAGCCGATGTAGCAGTTCGAGCCAAGGATTTCGTTGTCGAGCTTGACCTTGATCGGCAGCGTCACCGCGACGCCTTCCTGCGCGAGCAGGTTGCCCTTGTTGAGGACGATCTGGCCCGCCAGTTCCGCCGTCGCGGTCACCGGCCCGCCGATCGATTCGCTGAGGCCCGTCAAGCCGCCCGGCACTTCCTGGGGTGTTTTCGAGAGCGGTTCGACGCCGATCGGCGCGATCAGCGGCTGGTCGCCGAAGCTCTGGCTGCCGATGCCGCCCTGCAGCGTGACGGGGTGTTCGATCTTCGTGGTCTTCAGATCGAGCTTGAATTCACCGCCGAGCGGCGTCGCGACGACGCACCACTGCGCCGTTTCGACCGGGCAGTACTGGAAGGGTGCGAATTCCTGCCTGAAGGCGCTGGCCGCCGAGGCGGGCGAAGCGGCCGTCAGCGCGAGCGCGGGCACGGCGAGCGCCAGCAGCGCCCCCAGCACGCGCCTGCGCGCAGGGCGCGCGCGACCGCGCCCATGGTTGGTCTCTCCAGCCACTGGTCTCATCTCTGCATGCTCCGATCCCCTTCGACTCGATTACCCCGCTCTACGAGCGGGCGTCACGCGCCGGCACCCTCGAATTGCCCTCGTCGCTGGCTGAACCCGGCGGCCCTTCCTCAACGTCAAGACAGGCTGTACCCCGAAGACCACCCGCCCAAACGTGAATCGTGGAAACCCCTGCAAAGCGCCCGTTCCCACGGCCCGAAACCCGGCTCGGCTCCACCGCCTGCACGGCTGTCTAGCATCCGTCCATGAGCCCGGGGTGGAATTGGGACTTCGAGGACGAGCCGCGGGCTTCGCGCAGGGCGCCGGCGCCGGCACCCGCGCGTGAGGCGGCAGGCCCCCCTCCCCCGCCGAGCGCCCCGCAGCCGATCGATCCGCGCGCCCGTTTTCGCCGGCGCCGGCTGGGAGCCGCGGCGGGGCTGGTGCTGCTCGTCGTGGTCCTCGTCCTGGCGCTGGGAGGGTCGCACCACCACGGCGCCGTCTCCTCCGCCGGGACCCGCACCCCGGGGCCGCACGCGGCGACGCTCGCGCCCCCCGGCCCCGACGAGCTCGAACGGGAAGACAAAGGCGTCGACTCGGTGCTGGGGTACACGCCGTTCGTGAAAGAAGGCGGCACGCAGGGCCGCGACGTGGCGCTGACGTTCGACGACGGCCCCGGGCCGTACACGCCGCAGGTGCTGGACGTGCTGGAACGCGAACACGTGCCGGCGACCTTCTTCGTGATCGGCCAGGAGATCCACGACTTCGGCAGCTCGACCGAACGCGAGATCCGCGACGGGTTCACGATCGGCGACCACACCGAGAACCACCCGATGATGGCCCAGCTCTCGGCCCACGACCAGCACGAACAGCTGTTTGAACAGGCCGCGCGGATCGAACTGCTCGGGGGACGCAAACCGAAGCTGTTCCGCCCCCCCTACGGCTCGTTCAACACGACGACCTTCCACCTGCTGCACCAGATGAAAATGCTGATGGTGCTGTGGTCGGTGGACACCGACGACTACGAGCAGCCCGGCGTCGAAACGATCGTCAAACGCGTGATCGAAGGCGCAAAACCGGGCGCGATCTTCCTGCTGCACGACGCCGGGGGCAACCGTGAACAGACGGTCGCGGCACTGCCGCAGATCATTCACGAGCTGCGCGTCCGCGGCTTTCATCTCGTGAGCGTCCCGCGCCTGCTGGCGGAAGACCCGCCGCCGCACGGCCTGCCGCTGCCGACGAGCCTCGCCGGCGACTGACGCAGGGCTAGCCGGAAGCGGGCGCGCAGGACTCGCAGGCGCCGTGGAGCACGATCTCGTGCTCTGAGACGCGCAGCGGCAACCGCTCGGAGACCCGCTTGATCGCGCGCTCGAGGCCTTCGTCGGTGAATGGCTCGAGCCGGCCGCAGTGATCGCAGACGAGGTGGTGATGGTGGCCCGGGCCAGGGCGCACCGGCTCGTAGCGGACCATCCCCTGGCCGATCTCGACCCGCTGCACGAGCCCGATCGCCTCGAGCTCGTCCATCACGCGGTAGACGCTGGCGCGCGAGACCTCGCGCCTGCGCTCCAGCAGCGCCTGCTCGATCTCGACCGCCGACAGCGCGCACCGTTGCTCGTCCAGCAGGTCGAGGATCGCGCCGCGCGCGCCGCCGCGCCGGTAGCCGGCGTCGCTCA
Source organism: Solirubrobacteraceae bacterium (assembly GCA_035508515.1). Taxonomy (GTDB): domain Bacteria; phylum Actinomycetota; class Thermoleophilia; order Solirubrobacterales; family Solirubrobacteraceae; genus Palsa-744. The sequence goes on from DATJMW010000043.1 coordinate 8,572, forward strand.
ACGCGCGCGCCGCCCGCGCGGCCCAGGTCGATCCCTCCGCAGGTGCTCCGCCCATGCGCTCAAGTGTAGGTGCGCGCGACGGCCCGCTCACGATCTCAGCGGCCCGTCGCCCGGTGCAAAGCGCGCGCGAGCCCTTCCAGCTCGGCGACCTGCCACTGCTCGAAGCTGTCGCGCCGCGGCGTCAGCGTCTCGGTCACGGTCGCGACGGGGATTCCCCGTTCGCGCACGATCTCGTTGACGCGCTGGACTTCGGGGGTCACGTTCTGGGAGTTGAACACCCACACCTCGATCTGGCGGCCGCGGGCCTGCTGATCGACGGTCTGCTTCTCGGCCGCGGTCAGCTCCGTTCCCTCGGCGACCGCCTTCGCGAACCCGTAGGGCGTCATCAGCCTGAGGCCGAGGTCTTCGCCGAGCGGGCGGAAGATGCTCTCGCTGTAGCCGACGGGGGTCCCCGCGTAGCGGGCGCGGATTTCACGACGCAGCGCGTCGTAGCGGGCGAGGTCGCGCGTGAGGAAGGCCTGCCGGCGCGCGGCGAAGTAGGAGGACTTCGCCGGGTCCAGCCGCGCGTAGCCGGCGGCGATCGCGTCGGCCACGCGGCGGACGCTGCGCGGGGAGTACCACTGGTGCGGGTTCTGCCCCTCCCCCAGTCCGAGCAGCTTGCCGACGTCGAGCACCGTCCTGCCGCCGGCGGGGCTGGCCTGGAGCAGCCTGTCCATCCAGCCGTCGTAGCCGATGCCGTTGACGATCGCGAGCTGCGCGCCGGCGACGGTGCGCGCGTCGGCGGCGGTCGGTTCGTAGTCGTGCGGGTCGGTCGCGGGGTCGGTGACGATGCTCGAGACTTCGCCCTGCTCGCCGGCCAGCTGCGCGGCGATGCTGCCCCAGAAGTTCTCCGCCGCCACTACCTGGATGCGGCCGTTGCCCGCCGCGTCCCCGGGCGCACCCGAGCGCCCGCACCCCGCGAGCGGCAGCGTGGCGGGCAGCAGGACGGCCGCGGCGACGAGCAGCGCCTTGGCGCGGAACCGATGGCCGATCCGTGACACGCGAGCAACCTAACAGATATTCGAGACGAAGTCTCATAAAAGACGTTGTCTCATCCTACGCCGCGACTATGCTCCGCCGGCATGCGCGCCGCGAGCGGGATTCAGACCGGTGGGCCGGGGGCGGGCCAGTGGACCTAGAGCAGAGACGAACGCGGCGCGCCGAACAGCGCCTGCGGCAGCGCCGGCGCCGGCGGCTGCTCGCGGGTGGGCTGCTCGCGGCGGGCCTGCTCGTCGCGGCCGCGGTCGTCCTCGCGAGCTCCGGCGGGGCGGCGCACAAAACGCGCCGGCAGCTCGCGACGGCGCCGCCGGCGCACGCGCGCTCGAAGCGGGCGCCGCGCAGCCCCAAGGCACGCGGCGGCGGCGTCGCGACGGGCCACCCCGGCAGCGAGCCGGCGCCGGTCCTGATGTACCACGTGATCGCCGCGCCGCCGGCCGGGGCGCCGTTCCCGGGCCTGTACGTGCCACCGGCGGAGTTCGCCGAACAGATGCGCGCGCTGAAGCGCGCCGGCTGGGTCGCGGTGACGCCCGACGAACTGATCGCCTACTGGCGCCGCGGCGTCTCGCTGCCACCCGGCAAACCGATCGTGCTGACGTTCGACAACGGCTACCAGTCCCAGTTCACGCAGGCGCTGCCGGTGCTGCGGCGGCTGGGCTGGGTCGCCGAGGAGAACATCCAGCTCACGGGCCTCCCCCCTTCCCAGGGCGGCCTTGGCACGGACGAGATCCGCGGGCTGATCGCCGCCGGCTGGGAGCTCGACACGCAGGGGATCAGCCACGCCGACCTGATCACCCTCAGCCCAAGCGAGCTGCGCGAACAGGTGGCCGGCGCGCGCAGGACGATCCAGCGGCGCTTCCACGTCCCGGTGAACTGGTTCTGCTACCCCTCCGGCCACTACGACGACACGGTCGTCGCGGAGGTCAGGGCCGCGGGCTACGCCGGCTCGACGACCGTCGTGCCCGGATGGGCGCACCCGCACGAAGATCCATACCGGATGCACCGCCTGCGCGTGCTGGGCGGCACCTCCGGGGCCGCGCTGCTGCAGCTGATCGCGGACACGAGCGGCGACCCGCCGGCGCCCGCCTCCTACTCCGGAGGCTGACGCGTGGCGCGGCCCTCGCGCCCGGCGCCGGCGCGCGGCTCGTCCTCCTCGCCCGCCGCTTCGAGCTCTTGGCGCAGCCCGTCGAGCCACGCCGCCGAATACGCGTAGACGTCGGCGCCGAAGCGGGCGACGGCCAGCGGGAAGCGATTGCCGTGGTCCTCGACGGCCTCCGCCGTGGGCAGCACCTGCTCCGCGATCTCGGCGGCGGCGGCGCGCGCGCTCGCGGCCATCCGCGTCACCATCGCGATCTGCTCCTCACGGCCCAGCGCGTCGGCGAAGAACAGCCGCAGCAACCCCTCGTCGCGCACCTTCGTCGGCGGTTCCCGCGTCGAGGAGAGCCACGTCAGCAACGAGTCGCTGCCGAGCGCCGTCAGGCTGTACTCGGCGCGCGCCCGTGCACCGCGGGGATCCTCGCGGCGGGCGAGCAGCCCCGCCTGCTCCAGCCGCCCCAGCTCGGGATAGACCTGGGCCAGCGAAGTCGGCCAGAACGCGTGCGTCGAGAGATCGGCCGCCTTCTTGATCGCGTAGCCGGACCTCGCGCCGAGGCGCACCATCCCCAGCAGCAGATAGCTCACGGGGCGCAGCTTCATCGTCCCGCCGTCCCCACCGACCGGGTTCGCGAACCCCATTGCGGGCGGTGGCTTGCTCTGATCAGATGCATCTAGCCGGATACATTACCCCCGTCTCGATCGTCCTCGCAGCCACGTCAAGCAACACCGTCCCGTCAGCCACCGGTCAGCAGCCCGCCGTTCAGCGGCCCACAGTCCCAGCCACCACCGTCCAACAGCCACCGATGCCACCAGACGCGACGACCGCAACCAGGCAAAGCGCCTCGCCACCGCCGGGGCAACGCGACGTCCCCGCGCGGAAGAACCCGTTCACGCGCTCGACCAGGGGCGGGCGCGTACTGAGCGCGATGATGCTGCCGCTGCTGCTCGCCTCGCCCTCGCGGACCTACGGCGTGATCACGACCACCGGCAGGCGCACCGGCAAAGCGCGGCGCAAGTGCGTGCGCGTTGTGCGCCGGGGCAAGCACGCCTACCTGGTCGCGATCCCCGGCGAGCGGGCCGCCTGGCTGAAGAACATCCGCGCCGGCCCGGGCGTCGAGCTGCGGCTGCAAGGCGGCACCTTCCGCGGCCTCGCGCGCGACCCCCGCGACGCGGAGGAGCGTGCCCGGGCGCGCGCGATCTACTGCGGCACGATCGACCCCTTCGACCACGTCGCGGGCACGCTGCACCAGCGCGGCGTGTCGAGCAGGCAGAAGCTCGAAGCGCTGCACGGGAAGTGGTTCGACCGGGGCACGCCGCTGGTGGTCGAGATCGAGCCGCCACGATGAGCGCCCCGCCCGCCCCCGGCGCCAAAGCGGCCTGAAGGCGGCTCCTCTACCTTTGGGCGAGCCCGCCTTGGGCGAGCCCGCCGGGCGCGAGCTCGCCAACCGGCCGGGCCGGCCCGGGGATCGAGCGGAGGGAGGGGCAGATGAGCAGCAGAATCGCGATCACGAACGGCTACGTGCTGTCGATGGAGCCGTCGATCGGCGAGCTGGAGCGCGGCTCGGTGCTGATCGAGGACGACCGCATCGTCGCGGTCGAGCGCGACCTGGGTTCGATCGACGCCGAGACGATCGACGCCGAAGGCGGCGTGATCATGCCGGGCTTCGTCGACACCCACCGACACACCTGGCAGACGGCGCTGCGCGGCATCTGCGCGGACTGGACACTGATGGACTACTTCCTTGGCATCCGCTCGACGCTGTCGCCGCGGTACACCGCCGAGGACGTGTACGCCGGCAACTACGCCGGCGCGCTGGAGGCGCTCGACGCCGGCGTGACGACGATCCTCGACTTCTCCCACTGCAACAACACGCCGGAGCACGCCGACCGGGCCTTGCAGGGACTCGCGGACGCGGGCATCCGCGCGACGTTCGCCTACGGCTACTTCGCGCCGCCGCGCGCGGAGCCGCACTTCACCTCGCACGAGCAGCGCCTCGAGGACTCGCGCCGCGTGCAGCGCGAGCTGGAAGGGCTGCCGGGCGACCTGCTGACGATGGGGGTCTCGCTGACCGAGCCGGGGCTGATCCCGTTCGAGCAGACCCGGCGCGAGGTCGAGACGGCGCGCGAGCTGGGCGTCGTGATCGCGACGCACACCGGCTGCATCTGGGGGATGCCGAGCGGCCTCGACCAGTTCGCGCACTGCGGCCTGCTCGGGCCCGACATCGTCCACGTGCACTGCAACGCCTGCACCGAGCGCGACTGGAAGCTGCTGGAGCGCTCGGACGCAAAGATCTCCGTCACGCCCGAGACCGAGATGCAGATGGGCATGGGCCATCCCCCGATCCGCCGCGCGATCGAGGCCGGGCTCGTGCTGAGCCTCAGCTGTGACGTCGCCTCGTCGAACTCCGGCGACATGCTCACGCAGATGCGCCTTGGGCTGCAGGACGCCCGCGCGCTCGCGAACGACCGCAGCCACGCCCGCCGCACCGACCCGACGCAGCTGGCGTTCACGACGCGCGACGCGCTGACGTGGGCGACCGTCAACGGCGCGAAGGCGCTGGGCATGGACGCGAGGATCGGCTCGCTCGCACCCAGCAAGGCGGCCGACGTGATCGTCGTCGGCCCCGGCGGGGAGCGGCCGAACATGCTCGGCCTCGCCGACCCCGTCGGCGCGTTGGTGCAGCAGGCCAACCCCTCGAACGTCCGCACGGTGCTCGTCGCGGGGCGGCCCGTGAAGCTCGACGGAAGGCTGCTCGACGTCGATCTCGCGGACGTGGGCCGGATGCTCGACGAGTCGCGCGCGGCCGTGCTCGAGCGCACGCTCGCCGACGGGCCGATCCTGCCCGAGGCCAAGCCGAGCTTCGACGACCTCGCCGCGGCGCTGCTGCCGAACCTGAACCTGCCCGCTTAGAGCGCGCGCAGGAAATCGAGGATCGCAGCGTTCGCCGGCGCCGGGTGCGTGAGGTTGGAAGCGTGCGGCGCCCCCTCGATGCGCACGACGCGGTCGCAGCCCGCGAGGCCCGCGCACAGCCGCTCCGCGAGCTCGATCTCGATCGAGTTGTCGGCCGTGCCGTGGATCACCAGCGCCGGGCAGGCGATCTCGCCGAGCCGGCCGGTGAGATCGTCGCGTTCGAACAGGCAGTCTCCGGGGGCTTTCATGCTCTCGCGCGGGAGCTTGCGCCACTTCTCGATCCAGACCTCGTTCAGCTCGGGCTCGCCGATGATCAGGTTCGCGATCGCCTGCGCCAGCTCGTCGACGGGGCCGACCTGCAACCACGTCTCCTGCATCTGCCGATAGGCCGGCAGCCGCGCGGGGTCCTCGACGCCGGCCTGCGTGTCGATCAGGATCAGCGCGCGCACGCGCTCCGGCGCCTGCAACGCCGCGCGCATCGAGAGAAAGCCTCCCTGCGACATCCCGCCCAGCACCGCCCGCTCGATCCCCAGGTGGTCGAGCAGGCCGAGACAGTCGGACGCGGAGTCCCAGTAGCTGAAGGGCTCGCCGTCGAACTCCGTCTCGCCGAAGCCGCGCTCGTCCCACGTGATCACGCGGTACTCCGGCGACAGCGCCTGGACCTGCGGCGCGAACATCTCGCGGTCCATCAGGAAGCCGTGCGCGAGCACGACCGGCGGCCCGTCGCCGCCGCTGTCCTCATAGGCGATTCGCTGGCCGTTCACCTCGGCGAATGGCATCCCGCTCCTCTCGCTCGCAGCCGAGTCTAACCGCTACCTGCGGCGCGTCACGGCACGGGCGGCACGGCCGCGGCGGCGTGTTCGAGCCCTTCGCGCCACACGTCCACCGAAAGCGTCACGCCGTGCTCCACGAGCTGGTCCCAGGCCGCTTCGGGTTCGAGGCCGAGCTCTTCCAGCACCTCGACCTCGCTTTTGAGCGCCATCGCCCTTGCCACCCAGGGAATGCTGCTCGCCTCCGCCTTGTGTTCGAAGTGCCCCTTCAGGCAGGTCAACAGATGCCCTTCGAGTTCTTCGCCGACGTTGGCAGGGGGTTCGCTGCTCGCCATTTCGGAGGCCATTTCCGCCAGCGCGGACCACAGGCACCAGTCCAGTTCGTTGCGATCCTCCTGGAGCGACTCGTCCAGCAGCGACTCGTCCTCGGCCTTGAGCGTGTCCTCGTTGACTTTCAGCTCGTCGGAGATCGAGGGCTCCCCCAGGTCGACATGCGGCAACTCCTCCGGGTTGACGTGGAACGCCTCCGGGTCGATCAGGTCGATCGCCGACGCCGACGCCGGAACGAGCGCGCACGCCAGCACCAAGGCCACGGCGCCTACCAGTACCTTCGAGACACGTCCGCGAAGCAAAGACCCCATCGCGTGCCAACCCCCGATCCGATCACCGGTATCGATCGCTCCCGATCGATACCGCTTCTTCGAACCCTCCCACATTTACGCAGAGGCCGTCAAGGGCATCGAGGACGAGAGCGGCGAACGGGTCTCGAACCCGTGACCTCGAGCTTGGGAAGCTCGCGCTCTACCAACTGAGCTACCGCCGCGTGGTGGATAGATACTACGCAAGCGCGGTCTACCCTTGGAGGCCGTGAAACGCCGTTTGCTGCCGATCTTCGCTTCGCTGGCGGGCGCCTGCCTGATCGGGCTGCTGATCTACGGCGTCACCGCGAAGTCCGCGAGCCGCACGCTGGACGAGAGCGTCGCGCGCGGCGAACGCCCGCGCGCGCCGGAGGCGACGCGCGAGCTGCCGGTGCTCGGCGGGCATGGCGTCAGCTCGCTGGCGGCGCTGAAGGGCAAGGTGGTCGTGCTGAACTTCTGGGCTTCCTGGTGCGAACCCTGCCAGGTCGAGGCGCCGTTGCTGGAGCGCTACCAGCACCCGCTGGAAGCGCACGACGCCACGGTGCTGGGCGTCACCTACCTCGACGCCTCCCCCGACTCGCTCGGCTTCATGCGCCATTACCGCCTGAGCTATCCGAGCCTGCGCGACAACAACGGCGCCTTCGCCCACTCCTACGGCACGAACCAGCTCCCGGAGAGCTTCATCGTCGACCGCGACGGGCACGTCGTCGCGGTGTCCCGCGGCGAGATCGAGGAACCGTTCATGAAGAAGGCGCTCGCGCTCGCGGAGAGCTCGTGAAGGCGGAACCTCGACACCCGCGAGCGGTACAACGCCGACGGCCGGCCCAGCGCGGCGCCCTCCGCCGGGCTCTGCTCGGCGCGGCGCTCGCCGTGGCGCTGCTCGCGGTCGCGGCCACGGGCGCGAACAGCGCCACCGGCACCCCACCGCCCCGTGCCTCGCTGCCGGCGATCGAACGCGAGGTGATGTGCGTCACCTGCAAAATCCCGCTGCAGGTCGCGCAGTCGCCGCAGGCCGACCGCGAGCGGGCCTTCATCCAGGGCCTGATCGACAAGGGCTACGACGAAGCCGCGGTCAAGCACGCGCTCGTGGGCCAGTACGGCGCGACGGTGCTGGCGCTGCCGGGCGACAGCGGCTTCGACGCGACCGCCTACATCGTGCCGCTGCTGGCGTGCCTGGCGTTGCTCGTGCTGCTGCTGTTGCTGCTGCCGCGCTGGCGGCGGCGCGCCCGCGCGCAGGCCGCGCTCTCGACGCCCGCGGCGACGCTCAGCCCGAGCGACGCCCAGCGCCTGGACGCGGACCTGAAGCGCTTCGACTGAGCTACATCTCCCGGGGCGCGCCGACGCCGAGCAGCCCGAGACAGGCGGCGATCGTGCCCCTGCTCGCGACGCACAGCGCCAGCCGCCGCGACTCGACCGCTGCGGGCTCGGCGCCCACGACGCGGCAGTCGCGGTAGAAGGCCGTGAAGCCCTGGGCCAGCTCCAGCGCGTAGGCGGCGATCCGGTGGGGGGCGCGGCGCTCGGCCGCGACCGCCAGCTCGCCGGGGACGTCGAGCAGCTGCTTGACGAGCGCGCGCTCGCTGGCGTGCAGCGGCTCGCCCGCGGGCTCGCCCGCGCCCGCGCGGGCGGACGCGGCGACGGCCTGCTCGACGCGCCCGGCCCCGGCCTTCGCGAGCACGGAGCAGATCCGGGCGTGCGCGTACTGCACGTAGTAGACGGGGTTCTCGTTGGACTGGCTGCGCGCGAGGTCGAGGTCGAGGTCGAGGGTCGTGTCGTGCGAGCGCGCCAGCAGATACCAGCGCGCGGCGTCGACGCCGATCTCGGCGACGAGGTCGTCGAGCGTGACGAACTCGCCGGCGCGCTTTGACATCTGCGCGCGCTCGCCGGTGCGGACGAGGTGCACGAGCTGCATGATCAGCAGCTCGAGGTCGTCGGGGTCGCCGCCGAGCGCCCCGTAGGCGGCCTTCAGCCGCTGCACGTAGCCGTGGTGATCGGCCCCCCAGACGTTGATCTGGCGCTCGAAGCCGCGTTCGCGCTTGTCCTGGTGGTAGGCGATGTCGGAGGCGAAGTAGGTGTGCTCGCCGCTGGAGCGGATCAGCACGCGGTCCTTGTCGTCGCCGAGCTCGCTGGTGCGCAGCCACAGCGCCCCCTCGCTCTTGTACGTGTGGCCCAGCTGCTCCAGCAGCGACAGCGCGCGCGCGACGGGGCTGGGGTCGCCCTCGTGCAGCGTGCTCTCGTACGTCCAGTGGTCGAAGTCCTTGACGCCGAAGGCCACGAGCGAAGCCTGGATCTCGCCGATCATCAGCGTCACCGCCGCGCGTCCCACGGCGCCGGCCTCGCCGTCGGCCGCCCCGGGAACGCGGGTCGCCAGCTTGGCGACATAGTCGCCCTGGTAGCCGCCCTCGGGCAGCTCCTCGCCGCGCGCGAGCGCCTGGACGGAGGCGCCGAACACCGTCACCTGCGTGCCGGCGTCGTTGACGTAGAACTCGCGCGTCACGGGCTCGCCGCGGAATTCGAGCATTCGCGCCAGCGCGTCGCCGTAGGCGGCGTTGCGGGCGTGGCCCACGTGCAGCGGCCCCGTAGGGTTGGCCGAGACGAATTCGACCATCACCGGCGCTGCCTTGGCCGCGGCGCCGGCGCCGTAGGCCTCGCCCTCCGCCAGCACCCGCGCGAGCGCGGCGGTCAGCCATTCGTCGGCCATGAACAGGTTCAGGAAGCCGGGCCCCGCGACCTCGGCGCGCTCGAGCGCGCCGCCCAGCGCCCGTTGCAGCTCGGCGCCGAGCCGCTCGGCCACCTCGCGCGGCGGCGCCTTCAGGCGCGGCGCCAGCAGCAGCGCCGCGTTCGTGGAGTAGTCGCCGAACTCGGGCTTCGGCGGGCGCTCCAGCGTCAGCGACCCCCTGCCGCCGCCCCGGCCGTCGGCGCCGTCCGCCTGCCGCGAGCCGTCGCCGAGCGCGGCCGCCGCCTCCAGCACGCCCCGCCGCAGCGCCTCTGGCGAGGGCGCCTGGGCGTTGGTTTCGGGCTCACTCGCGGGTTCCGGCACGGCGGTTGCGATACTAGCTGCGTGACCGACCAAGACCCCGGCGCCGAGCGCCACATAAACATCCATCTCTCCCCCGAGATCATGGGCGGCGTCTACGCGAACTTCGCGAACGTCAGCCACTCCGACTACGAGTTCACCGTCACCTTCGCCCGCGTCGACCACGAGGTCGAGGCCGATGAGGTGCCGGGCGTGGTGGTCTCCCGGGTGAACATCTCGCCCCGCTTCATGCGCGAGCTGATCGACGCGATGGAGGACAACTACTCGAAGTGGCGCACGCGCGAGGGCATCAAGAACCTACCCGAGTACGGCGGCACGGAGGCCGGGTCTGAGGAGGACTAGCACCGCACGGACGCGGACAGCGGCTCGATGAAGGTCGCGGTGATCTCAGACATCCACGCAAACCGCCAAGCCTTCGAGGCGACGCTGGAGGCGGTTGCGGCGAGCGACGCCGCCGAGCTGTGGTGCCTCGGGGACCTCGTCGGCTACGGCGCCGACCCCGACGCCTGCGTGGAGCTGGCGCGCCGGCACGTGGCGGTCTGCCTCGCGGGCAACCACGACCTCGCGGTCACGGGCGAGATCCCGATGGACGAGTTCTCCCGCGGCGCGAGCCTCGCCGCGCGCTGGACGCGCGAGGTGATGGCGCCAGCGAACGTCGAGTTCCTGGCGGGCCTGCGCCCGCAGGGGCAGGAGGGCGCGATCGGCCTGTTCCACGCCAGCCCGCGCGACCCCGTCTGGGAGTACGTGCTCTCGACGCTGCTGGCGGAGCTGTGCCTGGACCGCCAGAGCCAGCGGGTGTGCCTGGTGGGGCACTCGCACGTCGCGCTGTCGTTCGTACGCTACGAGGGCGAGCTGGCGAGCGGCGAACCGCGGCGCGAGGGAACGCTGCACGACATCGCCGCCGGCGAGTGGCTGATCAACCCGGGCAGCGTGGGCCAACCGCGCGACGGCGACCCGCGGGCCTCGTGGCTGCTGCTCGACCTGGACGGGCAGACCGCGACATTCATGCGCACCGACTACGACGTCACCGGCGCCGCGGCGGCGATCCGCGCGGCGCGCCTGCCGGACTCGCTCGCGGAGCGCCTGGAGTACGGTCAGTGAGCATGGGCCGCCCTCGATCGCTGCTGCGCGTCGCGCTGATGCTCGCCCTCGGCGCGCTCGCGGCGCTGGCGGTCTCCTGCTCGGGCTCGGGCAAGGGGCTGATCCCGACGGCGGACGCCGGGCCGCTGCAGGGCGACTTCGAAGCCGTCGCGAACGCCGCCGAAAACGGCGACGGCTCCTGCACGCGCACGGAAAGCGCGCTGCTGAAGACCGACCAGGACTTCGCGGCGCTGCCGACCGGCGTCAACAGCGGCCTGCGCAGCCGCCTGCACGAGGGGATCGAAAACCTGCGCACGCGCGCGCTGGCGCTGTGCGCGCAGCCGCTGCCGCAGTCGACCGTGACGAGCACGACCCCGAAGACGACGACCAGCACCACGACCACGACGCCGCCACCGACCGAAACCGAAACCGAAACGCAGACGACGCCGCCTCCGGAAACCGAAGAACCCTCGGGGCCGGGAGGCGGCACGCCGGCCCCGGGCGAACCGAAGCCGGGCGAAGTCGAAGGCGCCGGCGGCGCCTCGGGCGACTCGGGCGCCGGCGGGCAGGAAGCGGGCCGATGAGCAGCATCGAGATCGGGGGCCGCTACCGGATCGAGGGGCGCCTGGGCTTCGGCGGCATGTCGACGGTCCACCTCGCGATGGACCAGCGCCTGGAGCGCCAGGTGGCGGTCAAGCTGCTGGCCGAGCACCTCGCGGAGGACCCGACGTTCGTCTCCCGCTTCCAGCGCGAGGCGCAGGCCGCGGCGCGGCTGGTGCACCCGAACATCGTGCAGGTATTCGACTCCGGCCAGGACGAGAGCAGCGGCCAGTACTTCATCGTGATGGAGTACATCGAGGGCCAGTCGTGCGCGGAGATCCTGCGCGACGACGGCTGGGTCGAGGTCGACGAGGCGATCGCGATCATCGACCAGGCCTGCGAGGGCCTGCACTACGCCCACCGCCACGGCGTGGTCCACCGCGACGTCAAGCCCGGCAACCTGCTGCGGGCGCGCGAAGGCGAGGTCAAGCTGGCTGACTTCGGGATCGCGAAGGCCACCGAGCAGTCGAGCATCACCCAGGTGGGGTCGGTGCTCGGCACCGCGGCCTACCTGGCGCCGGAGCAGGCGCGCGGCGAAGAGGCGGGGCCGCGGGCGGACCTCTACGCGCTCGGCGTCGTGACCTACCAGCTGATCTCCGGGCGGCTGCCCTACGAGGCCAACTCGCTGACGGAGCTGGCGCTGAAGCAGCAGCAGGAGGAGCCGCCGATGCTTGACACGCTCGTCGCTGCGGTGACGCCGCAGCTCGCGGAGGCGGTGGCGATCTCGCTGGCGCTCGACCCGCTGGAGCGCTACCAGTCCGCGCGCGAGATGGGCCGTGCGCTAAGCGACGGCGCCGACGGGATCGCCCCCCGCGAGCGCTCCGGCGGTGCTGGGGCGGGGGCGGCGACCCAGGCGACCAGCGTGCTCGGCGCGGGCCGGCGTCCAGCGGATGAGGGACGGACGGCGGTGACGAGCGCCGTGACGCCGCGGCGCCCACGCTCAGGGCCCCCGCGGCGCCAGGCCGAGCAGCCGCAGGCGGCGCAGGCGGCGCCCGTGGGCCAGGCCCGTCGGCGCAGGCGCAACCGCCTGCTGGTCGCGCTGCTGGCGCTGATGGCGCTGGCGCTGGTGATCGTCGCCGTCGTCGTGCTGACGGCGCCCTCGCAGACGAAGGTGACGCTGCGCAACGTCGTCTACTCCGACGTCCAGCAGGCCGCCTCGGCGCTGAAGCAGCTCGTCAGCGAAAACACGAAGTAGGCCCGTGGTCCTCGCGTCGTTCATCGACGTCGGCCACCTGGTCGAAGTGGCGGGCTACCCGCTGCTGTTCGTGCTGGTGATGGGCGAGTCGAGCGGTGTGCCGATCCCGGGCGAGACCGCGCTGATCACGGGTGCGGTGCTCGCGAGCCGGGGCAAGCTGCAGATCGAGTGGGTGATCGCGCTCGCGGCGGCGGGAGCGATCGTGGGCGACAACATCGGCTACGTGATCGGCCGCAAGGGCGGGCGCTGGCTGCTGGAGCGGCCGGGGCGGTTCTACCGGCAGCGGACGTTGATGCTGCGGATCGGCGAGCCGTTCTTCGAACGCCACGGCCCGAAGGCGGTGTTCTTCGGCCGCTTCATCCTGGGCCTGCGCGTGTGGGCGTCCTGGCTCGCGGGCGCGACGCACATGCACTGGCGCTCGTTCGTGATCTGGAACGCGCTGGGCGGCATCTGCTGGGCGACGGGTATCGGCCTGCTGGCCTACTTCCTGGGCAGCTCCGCGAGCAACGCGATCGAAGCCTTCGGGATCTACGGGCTCGCCGCCGCGGTGATCGCCCTCGTGGGAGCGGCCTTCTTCTACCGGCGCCTGGAGCGCCGGCAGCGGGAGTCGCTCGAATCCGACGTCGGCTCCGAGTCGGGCCCCGCCGGCGCCGACGCCAAGGAGTAAGCGCCGGCCGCGGATCGGGGGATTTGACCCGCGGCGGCGCCCGGCGCGCGCCTCCCAGGAACGCGCGCCCTTGGTTCCGGCCCGCTAGGAGCCGGCCCTCTCCTTGCCCTCGATCGCCGCCGGCTGCTCGCCGACGCCGATCTTGACCCGACGCGGCTTGCGCTGCTCGGGCTTGGGCACCCGCACCTCGAGCACTCCCTGCTCGAAGTGGGCCTTGACACGCTCGGGGTCGACGCCGTCTGGAAGCGTCAGCGAACGCGCGAAGCTTCCCGAGGCGCGCTCGATCCGGCGGTAGCCGTCGCGCTTCTCCTCGTGCTCGGACTTGCGCTCGCCCGACACCGTCAGGACGTTGTCCTCGAGCTCGACGTTGACGTCGTCCTCGCTGAGCCCCGGCAGATCGGCGCGCAGGACGTAGTCCTCGCCCTCCTCCACCAGGTCCATCGCGGGGACCCACCGGCGCAGGCCGTCACCGCCGGCGCCCGCCTGCGTGTCGAAGAACGTGCCGAACAGGCGGTTGACCTCCTGCTGCAGCGAGCCGATCTCGCGCGCGGGCTCCCATCTGATGATTGCCATTTGCTTGTCACCTCCGACTAAGACTGTGTTATGAGAGAGTATAAAATCTTAGTCGAAGTATGTCAAGTTATTTGTAATGATTTATGTGGCTCGCGGAGTGAGCCTGATCGGGCCGGCGTTCGTGAATTACAAGGCCGATAGCAATTGCATATACGGCCAGCCCTGAAGGCGCCCAAAAACGACTAAACAGGGCCTGCGTATATACAACTGCTATCGGCAGCGCAAGATCGGGAACCCGCCGCCGCCGGAACGCGACGAAATCCCACCAAGACAAGCGCCCGCTAGAGCGCGATCCGGTTCAGCAGCCGGAGGAGTCGTGGGCGCCGCTGCACGGCGCGATCCGCTGGCACATGTCGGCCAGCAGGCCCAGCTCTTCGGGGGAGAAGCGGGAGAAGAACTGCTCGCGGACGACGGCGCGGTGCGTGACGCGCGCCTCCTCCAAGCGCTCGCGGCCGGCGTCGGTCAGACAGGCGAAGGAGCCGCGGGCGTCGTGGTCGCAGGAGCAGCGCTCCAGCAGCCGCTCGCGCTCCAGGCGGTCGACGAGCCGCGTCAGGCCGCTGCGCGAGAGCTGCGCTTGCTCGGCGAGGTCGCACATCCGCATCCGCCCGCCACTCGCGTCCTCCAGGCGGTCGAGCACCTCGTAGGAGCTGAGCGGCAGCCCGTGCGCGCCGTCGAGCGCGGCGTCGAGCCGCTTCGCGAGGCAGGCGTGGGCGCGGAGCAGGCCGCGCAGTGCGTTCTGCCCGGGCTCCGCGCGCTCACCCGGCGCGGCAACCGCGGGCTCGTCTTCCGAGGACGGTGCCTCAGGCTCCCCAGTGGCGATCTTGACGGCGGTGGCGGTCGACATGACGGTCAGTACCACAACTCCTCTGGACCGAATGTAGCAGCGTCGAGCCGGATTCAGCGGGCGTCGCCCGTCAGTCGCGCGTCGCGCGCCAGGCCCACCACATCATCAGCGGCTGCAACGGCAGCCGCGCGTACAGCGCCCAGCGCGGGATCTGCTTGAAGTGCTCGGGCTCGCGCGCCATGTAGAGGTTCGCGGGGAACACCGCGACGAGCAGCGCGATCAGGCCGAGGCCGGAGGCGCGCCGCGTGCGCGGCAGCAGCACGCCGAGCCCGCCGAGGATCTCGGCCACGCCGCTGACGTCGACCACGAGCTTGTCGTGCTCCTTCAGCGCGGGCGGGACGATGGCGCGATAGGCACGCGAGGAGACGAAGTGGTTCACGCCGCCGCCGACGAAGAACCCCGCGAGCAGCTTGCGCGAGCGGCTCATCGCAGCAGCGAGCTCCCGGTCATCGCGGCGGGCTGCTCGATCCCGAGCAGCGCGAGCACCGTGGGGGCCACGTCCGCGAGGATGCCGTCCTGCTGGGAGAGGGTCACGCCGTGCATTGTGACGATCAGCGGCACGGGGTTAAGCGAGTGGGCGGTGTTGGGGCTGCCGTCGGGCTCCAGCATGTTGTCGGCGTTGCCGTGGTCGGCGGTGATCACGCAGACGCCGCCGCGCTCGCGCACGGCGGCGACCACCTCGCCCAGGCACTCGTCGACGGCTTCGATCGCGGCGACCGCGGCGGGGATCACGCCGGTGTGTCCGACCATGTCGGCGTTGGCGAAGTTCACGATCGCGAAGCCGGGGTCGTCCTCGCGCCAGGCCCGCGCGAACGCCTGCGCCGCCTCGCGGGCGCTCATCTGCGGCTTGTGGTCGTACGTGGGCACGTCGCGCGGCGAGGCCACCAGCTCGCGCCGCTCGCCCTCCATCTCCGCCTCCTCGCCGCCGTTGAAGAAATACGTCACGTGCGGGTACTTCTCGGTCTCGGCGACGTGCAACTGGCGCACGCCGGCCTGCGCCAGCACCGCCGCGAGCGTCGTGGCGGGGCGCTCGGGGGCGAACGCCACCGGGTAGGGCCAGCCTTCCTCGTACTGGGTGAGCGTCGCGTAGCGGGCGACGGGCGGCGCGGGGCGGGCGAACTCCGCGAACCCCGGTTCCGCGAGCGCGCGCGTGATCTGGCGCATGCGGTCGGGGCGGAAGTTGAAGGCGATCACGCTGTCGCCTGGCTCGATCCGGGCGGGCGCGCCGACGAGCGTGGGCTCGATGAACTCGTCGGTCTCGCCGCGCTCGTAGGCCTCGCGCACGGCCTGCTCGCCGGAGTCGGCGTGGAAGGGCGCCTCACCCCGCACGAGCATGTCGTAGGCGCGCTCCGTGCGCTCCCAGCGGCGGTCACGGTCCATCGCCCAGTAGCGGCCCACGACCGAGCCGACGCGCGCGCCTGGCACCTTCGCGAGCCGGCCCTCCAGCTCGGCGAGGTAGCCGGCGCCGGCGTGCGGCAGCGTGTCGCGCCCGTCGGTGAATGCGTGCACGATCGTCTCCCCCACCCCGCGTGCTGCCGCGAGCGCGACCAGCGCATGCAGGTGCTCCAGCGAGGAGTGCACGCCGCCGTCGGAGACGAGCCCGAGCAGGTGCACGCGCGGGGCGTCGAGCGCCGCGCGCAGCACCTCGTTCCGCGCCAGCGACCCGTCGGCGACGGCGTCGTCGATCCGCACGAGGTCCTGGCGCACGACGGCGCCGGCGCCAAGGTTCAGGTGGCCCACCTCGGAGTTGCCCATCTGCCCTTCGGGCAGGCCCACGGCCCGCCCCCAAGCGGTCAGCGTCGTGTGCGGGAACTCCTCCCACAGCTCGTCGAACACAGGCGTGTCCGCGAGCGAGACGGCGTTTCCAGGTCCCGGCTCCGCAAGCCCCCAGCCGTCGAGCACGACGAGGCAGACACTGGGAGCGGGCCCGCCGGGCAGGCTCATCGCGAGGCGGCGGCGCCCACGATCTGCGCGAAGGACTCGGCCTCCAGCGAGGCGCCGCCGACGAGCGCGCCGTCGACGTCGGGCAGGGCCAGCAGCTCCGCGGCGTTCTCGGGCTTGACCGAGCCGCCGTAGAGGATCCGCACGCGCTCGGCGGCCGCGGCGTCGCGGTCGGCGACGAGCGCGCGGATGAAGCCGATCGCCTCCTGCGCCTGCTCGGGGGTGGCGACCTTGCCGGTGCCGATCGCCCAGATGGGCTCGTAGGCGATCGTCACCTCCGCGAGGCGCTCGGCGGGGATGTTCGCGAGGTCCTCCTGCACCTGGTGGCGCAGCTTGCGGTCGGTCTCCTCGGCTTCGCGCTCGGACTCGGTCTCGCCGACGCACAGGACCGGCGCGAGGCCCGCGGCGAGCGCGGCGGGCACCTTCAGCGCCAGCGCCCGGTCGGTCTCGCCGAACAGCTCTCGCCGCTCGGAGTGGCCGAGCACGACGCCCTGCACGCCGACGTCCTCCAGCATCCGCGGCGAGACCTCGCCGGTGAAGGCGCCCTCCGGCTCGTGGTGCATGTTCTGCGCGTAGACCTCCACGCGCGAGCCGCGTGCGCTGTCGACCATCGCGCGCAGGTCGGTGAACGGGACGCAGATCGCGACATCGACGCCGTCGACGGAGGAGACCCGGGGCAGCAGCGCCTGGATGAAGTCCTCGGCCTCGCGCTCGGTCTTGTACATCTTCCAGTTGCCCGCGATCAGCGGGGTGCGCGCGCTCACGAGGCGACGCCGGCCTCGGCGCCGGCTCCGTCGAGCGCCTGCACGCCCGGCAGCGCGCGCCCCTCGACCAGCTCCAGCGTGGCGCCGCCGCCGGTGGAGAGGTGGTTCACCTCGCGCTCGAGGCCGAACAGCGTGAGCGCCGCGGCGGAGTCGCCGCCGCCGACGACCGTGACGCCGGGCGCCTGCGCGACGGCTTCGGCGACGCGGCGCGTGCCCGCGGCGAAGGGCTCCAGCTCGAAGGCGCCCATCGGTCCGTTCCAGAAGACCGAGCCCGCGGTGGCGATCTGCCCGGCGTAGCGCTCGGCGCTCGCGGGGCCGATGTCGAGGCCCATCCAGCCGTCGGGCACCTCGACGCCGTCGAGCACGCGGTGCTCGGCGTCGGCGGCGAGCGCGGTGCCGATCACGAGGTCGGTGGGCAGCGAGACGCTGGCGCGCTTGGGGTCGGTGGCCTTCGCGAGCGCGCGGCGGGCGTGCTCGACATCCTCGGCGCTGCACAGCGAGTCGCCGACGGCGTGGCCTTGGGCGCAGAGGAACGGGAAGCACATCGCGCCGCCGATGATCACGGTGTCGGCGACGTCGAGGAAGCGGTCGATCACGCCGATCTTGTCGGCGACCTTCGCGCCGCCGATCACCGCGACGAGCGGCCGCGGCGGGTCGCGCAGGATCTGCTGGAGCGTGTCGACCTCGCGCTGGAGCAGCCGGCCCGCGGCACTGGGCAGCAGGTGCGCGACGCGCTCGGTGCTGGCGTGCGCGCGGTGGGCGGCGCCGAAGGCGTCGTCGACGTAGACGTCGGCCAGCTCCGCGAGCGCACGCGCCAGCTCGGGGTCGTTGGCGGTCTCGCCCGGCTCGAAGCGCGCGTTCTCCAGCAGCAGCAGCTCGCCGGGGCCGAGCCCTTCGGCGAGCGCCTTCACCTGCTCGCCGACCACGGCGGGTGCCAGCGTCACGGGCGCGCCGACCAGCTCGCGCAGGCGCGCGGCGACCGGTTCGAGCGACAGGTCCGCCTCGCGCCGCCCCTCGGGACGGCCCAGGTGCGAGACGAGCACGACGCTCGCGCCGCGCGAGCGCAGCTCCTCGATCGTCTCGAGCGCCGCGCGGATGCGGGTGTCGTCGGCGACCTCGGGGCGGCCGTCCCTGCCCTTGCGCAACGGCACGTTGAAGTCGACCCGGACCAGCGCGCGCGCGCCGTCGAGGTCGAGGTCGTCCAGCGTTCGCATGCCCCCCACCGCCTCTAGAGGACCTTCTGCACCAGGTCCACGACCCGGTTGGAGTAGCCCCACTCGTTGTCGTACCAGGCGACGACCTTCAGCATCGTGCCCTGCATCACCGATGTCAGCAGCGAGTCCACGATCGAGGAGTACTGCGACTTGACAATGTCGCTGGAGACGATGGGGTCCTCCGTGTACTGGAGGATGCCCTGTAGCGGCCCGCTCTCGGCGGCGGCTTTCAGCGCGCCGTTGATCTCCTCGACGCTGGTCTCGCGCTTGCACTCGATGGTCAGGTCCACGACGGAGCCCGTCGGCACGGGGGCGCGGACCGCGAAGCCGTTCAACTTGCCCTGCAGCTCGGGGATCACCAGGCCGATCGCCTTGGCGGCGCCGGTCGAGGCGGGGATCAGGTTGATCGCCGCGGCGCGCGCGCGGCGCAGGTCCTTGTGCGGCAGGTCCTGCAGGCGCTGGTCGGCGGTGTAGGCGTGGATCGTGGTCATCAGGCCGTGGTCGATGCCGACGGTGTCGTTGACGACCTTCGCCACGGGCGCCAGGCAGTTCGTGGTGCACGAGGCGTTCGAGACGATCTGGTGCCGGGCCGGGTCGTAGGCGTCCTCGAAGTTGACGCCGAGCACGACGGTCGCGTCGGGTTCGGTCGCCGGGGCCGAGATCACGACCTTCTTCGCGCCCTGCGCCAGGTGCTTGGCGGCGTCTTCGCGCTTCGTGAACAGGCCCGTGGACTCGATCACGACGTCGACGCCCAGGTCCCCCCACGGCAGCGCGCCCGGGTCGCGCTCGGCGAGCACCTTGATCTCCTTGCCGTCGACCTCCAGCGCGCCGTCGCGTGCCTCCACGGTGCCGGCGTAGGGGCCGAGGATCGAGTCGTACTTCAGCAGGTGCGCCAGTGTCGGCTCGTCGGTGAGGTCGTTGACGGCGACCCACTCGATCTCCTGCTCCCCCCTGGCCTTGGCGGCGCGGAACACGTTCCGGCCGATGCGGCCGAATCCGTTGATCCCAACGCGTACGGGCATTCAGTCCTCCTGGTGCGAAAAATGAACGATGCCGGGCCTCAGGAGCACGGCCCCCTCGCCCGGCGCGGTGCCGGGGAGGCTATCAGCGCGTGCAGGGTGGCTCGTTGCGGGGCGGACGCCTCTAGACGGCCTTTAGCCGCGCGGACGCTTGTCTATGTCGCGGTGAGCGACGGCCACGTCGAGGTCGTCGTTCTCGCGGTAGCGCTCCGCAAGGTGCTCGGCGATCGCGACGGAGCGGTGGCGCCCGCCGGTGCAGCCGATCGCGATCACGAGATGCGCCTTGCCCTCCGCGACGTACTGCGGCAACAGGAAGTCCAGCAGCCCGTGCAGATGCTCGTAGAACTGCGCGAGCGTCCCGTCGCGGGCGACGTACTCCACGACCGGCGCGTCGAGGCCCGTCAGGTCGCGCAGGCTGGCCTCGTAGTGCGGGTTCGGCAGGAAGCGCACGTCGAAGGCGAGGTCCTCCTCGCGCGGCGGGCCGTGCTTGAAGCCGAAGCTCTGGAACGTCAGCGCCAGCTTGCCGGCGGCCTTGTGCGGCAGCAGCTCGTCGGCGATCTTGCCGCGCAGCATCGCCGATGACATGCCGGTGGTGTCGATCACGAGGTCGGCGTGTTCGCGCAGCGGCGCGAGCAGCGCGCGCTCCTGCGCGACCCCCGCGGCGACGCTGCCGTCGGGCGCGAGCGGGTGGCGGCGGCGGGTCTCCTTGTAGCGCGTCACCAGCGTCTGCTCCGCGGCCTCGAGGAACAGCACGTGGTGGGTCAGTCCCAGCGCGTCGAGGTCGTCCACGACGGCGCGCAGCGCCTCGAAGTAGACGCCGCCGCGCACGTCTGAGACCACGGCGGCGCGCTCGACCTTCGAGCCGCGGTGCACGAACAGCTCCACCAGCGAGCGGATCATCTCCGGCGGCAGGTTGTCGACGCAGAAGTAGCCCGCGTCCTCGAACACGTTCATCGCCGTGGACTTGCCGGCGCCGGAGAAGCCCGTGATCACCACGAGGTCCTGCAGGCGCGTCTCGATCACCGGCTTCTCGGTCGGCTGCGGCTTCTCGGCCTTGCCCTGCGACCCCGCCAGCAGCGGGCGCAGCGGTCTGATTACCGCCATAGGGACATTGTGCCCGCCCCGCAGGCGAAAGTGTCAATTTGCGGGGAACGTTGCAGCTAAGCGGCCACCGCGCCGGAGGAGCAAGGGAGACAAGGACGCAGGGAGCGTGGCGTGCGGACGCACGCGAGCGACTGAGGACGCAGTATCACGCCGCTCATCCGGCGCGGTGGAGGTACATGTAGATGTCTCTGCCGAGCTTCGCCGGCACGCCGGAGACGGCCTGCAGCTCCTCGCTGCTCGCGGCGGCGACGGCCTCGGGCGAGCCGAAGTGGGCCAGCAGCGCGCGCTTGCGGGCGGGGCCGACGCCGGGCAGGTCGTCCAGCAGCGAGCGCGTCATCGCGCGGTCGCGGCGCGAGCGGTGGTGGGTGATCGCGAAGCGGTGCGCCTCGTCGCGGACCCGCTGGAGCAGTTGCAGCTCGGGCGTTGAGTGGTCCAGCACCAGCGGGGCGGCGCGTCCGGGGACGAACACCTCCTCGATCCGCTTCGCCAGCGAGACCACCGCGACGCCGCGGTCGCGAAACCCGCGCAGCGGCCCCAGACCCGCGGACAGCTGCCCCTTGCCGCCGTCGATCACGACGACGTTCGGCAGCGCGGCGAAGCCGGCGTCGTAGGCGGGGTCGTGCGGGGACAGGTCGGCCTGGCGCTCCCACTGCGCGAAGCGGCGCGAGAGCACCTCGGCCATCGCGGCGAAGTCATCGGACTCGCCCTCGGCCAGCGAGCGGATCTTGAAGCGGCGGTAGTCGGACTTCTTCGGGGCGCCCCCCTCGAACACGACCATCGAGGCGACGGTCTGGGTGCCGCCAAGGTGAGAGATGTCGAAGCACTCGATGCGGATCGGCGGCGCGTCGAGCCCCAGCGCCTGCTGTAGGCCCTCGACGGCCTCGACGCGGCTCTGGCGGCGGCGCTCGGAGCGCAGCCGCTCCTGGTCCAGCGCGAGCGCCGCGTTGCGCTCGGCGAGCTGCAGGATGCGGCGCTTCTCGCCGCGCTCCGCGGCGCGCAGCTCGACGGGGCCGTCACGGCGGCTGGCCAGCGCGTCGGCGAGCGCGGGCTGCTCCTCGACCCCGGCCTGCACCACGAGCAGCGCCGGGATCGACATGTGCCCGGCGTAGTACTGGAGCATGAACTCCTCGGCCACCTCCGCGACGCTGCGCTCGGTCTCGTTCGACAGATAGAAGGACTGGCGGTCGGAGAGCACGCCGTCGCGCACCTGGAACACCTGGGCGTTCGCCTCGCGCCCCTCGACCGCGATCGCGACGGCGTCGAACGTGCCGACGGACTCGTTCGCCACGCGCCTGCGCTCCAGCAGCGAGTGCACCGCGCGCAGGCGATTGCGCTCCACGGTCGCCTGCTCGAACTCTTCCGCCGCGGCCGCGGCGCGCATCCGCTCCTCCAGCTCGCGCTCGATCTGCTTGAAGCGCCCGGAGAGGAAGTCGCGCACCCCGTCGATGCTCTTG
Organism: Solirubrobacteraceae bacterium; assembly: GCA_035508515.1. Lineage (GTDB taxonomy): Bacteria > Actinomycetota > Thermoleophilia > Solirubrobacterales > Solirubrobacteraceae > Palsa-744. The sequence continues at coordinate 30,510 of DATJMW010000043.1, forward strand.
CGGTACTCCTCCTTGGAGACGTAGCCCACGCAGGGGGCTTCGCAGCGCTTGATGTAGTAGTCCAGGCAGGGGCTGCCGCTGCGCCGCCCGGGCTCGGCGCCGGTGCAGGAGCGGAACATGAAGACCTTCGCCAGCACCTCCAGCGTGCCGCGGACGCGCTTGGCGTTCGAATAGGGGCCGAAGTAGGAGCGGCCGGGGCGGTGGCGCTCGCGGGTGAAGTAGACGCGGGGGAAGTCCTCGTCGAGCGAGATCCCGATGAACGGGTAGGACTTGTCGTCGCGCAGGCGGATGTTGAAGCGCGGGCGGTACTGCTTGATGAAGCTCTGCTCCGCCAGCAGCGCCTCGGCCTCGGAGGCGACCACGACGCATTCGACGCTCTCGACGCTCGCGACCATCTCCGCATGCCCGGGGCTCGATGGCACCTGAGCCTTCGAGAAGTGCGAGGCCACGCGCTTGCGCACGGACTTCGCCTTGCCGACGTAGATCACCCGGCCTTTGCCGTCGCGGAACAGGTAGACGCCCGGCTGGTCCGGCAGCGCGCGGCGCTGCTCGAGGAGGCTCGCCCGCGCCTCTCCCTCGCCCTGCAATGTCTCGGTCGCCATCCCCTAACGAGGATACGAGGGGCCGTAAGCGCGGATCAGTAGCTGCGCCAGTGCCGGTAGACGACCATCAGGCCGTACAGCGCCAGGAACAGCAGCGCGAACCACAGCACTCCGTAGATCGTGCGCGAGTGGTCGATCATCCGCGAGTAGCCCGCGATCTCGAAGCCCACCAGCGCCAGCGAGCCGTAGAAGACCGCGCGATGGCGATCGCCCAGCCCGTGCAGCGTCACGCGGTATTCGCGGTACAGCCGCAGGCCCAGGTAGCCGAAGCCGACGCCGAAGCCGATCAGCAGTACGGCTTCGAAGGCGTCCGCCGCCTGCGAGCCGCCCGGCAGCAGCCACACCGCCGCGGCGATCAGCAGCACGATCGCGACGTTGCGGGCGGTCTTCGGCTCCATGCAGGCAGTCTAGGTCAGTCGAGCAGCGCCTCGAGCTCCGCGTAGGCCTGCTCGACCGCGCGCCGCGCCGCGGTGTGGCGCGCCTCGGACTTCGCGGACTCGTACTTCGTCGCCCACGCCGCGGGCTCCGACAGCTCCTGCTCCACCTGCGCCATCGCCGCCTCGGCCTGCTCCACCGCGAGCGTCGCCTTCTCCTGGGCGGAGAGCCGGTTCTTTGACGGACCCTTCGGCTTCGGCTTGGGCTGTGCGCTCGGCTTCGGTACCTCACCACGATCCGAAGGCGCAGCCGGCACCGTCGCGATCAGAGGCCGGCCCGCCCCAGGGCCGGCCCCATCACCATTCGAGGCCCTCTCCTCGCGCACCCGCACGTACTCGGGCCAGCCGCCCACGTAGCTGTGCAGGGTCCCCGCTTCCACCGCGACCGTGCGGCTCCCGACCGCATCCAGCAGCGCGCGGTCGTGGGAGACGAGCAGGACCGCCCCCGTGAACGACCGCAGCGCGTCCTCCAGCGCCTCGCGGCTCTCGATGTCCAGGTGGTTCGTGGGCTCGTCCAGGATCAGCACGTTCGCGCCCGAGTGCACCAGCACCGCCAGCGACAGGCGCCTGCGCTCGCCGCCCGACAGGCCCGCCAGCGGCTTTTCCGCCTCCTCGCCGCTGAACAGGAAGCCCCCCAGCAGCGCCCTCGCCTTGTTCGGCGTCAGGTTCGTCGCCCGCTGCGCCGCCTCCAGCACCGTCTGGTTCGGCTCGCCCCCCGCCCCCAGCTCCTCCGCGTGCTGGGAGAGGTAGCCCACCTTCACGTTGTGGCCCTTGCTCAATTTCCCCGCCGCCAGCTCGCGCCTGCCCGCCAGCGTCTCGATCAGCGTCGTCTTGCCCGTCCCGTTCGCCCCCACCAGCGAGACGTGCTCTTCGCGCTCCAGCCACAGCTCCGCTTCCTCCAGCAGCACCAGCGGCGGCTCGCCCACCTCCACGCGCCCTTCGCTCAGCTCGAAGATCACCCGCCCCGTGCGCTCCGGCTTCGCGAACTGGAACTCCAGCGACCTGCCGTCCTTCGGCGCCCTAAAGGGCCCCGGCTCGATCCGCTCCACCTTCGCCAGCTTCTTCACCCGCGACTGCGCCTGTTTCGCCTTCGTCGCCTTGTAGCGGAAGCGCTCGATGAAGCGCTCCATCCGCGCGATCTCCGCCTGCTGCTTGTCGATCGCCTTGCCCAGCGCCATCTCCCGCGCCGCCTGCTCCCTGCGCCAGTTGTGCCAGGTGCCCGCGAAGAAGCGCGAGCGGCCCGCCTCCAACTCCAGCACCGCCGTCCCCACCGCCTCCAGGAACCAGCGGTCGTGCGCCACCAGCAGCACCGCCGCGTCCAGGTCCACCAGCGTCTGCTCCAGCCACTCCAGCGACTCGATGTCCAGATGGTTCGTCGGCTCGTCCAGCAGCAGCACCTCCGCGTTCGTCGCCAGCGCCCGCGCCAGCGAGGCCCGCGTCAGCTGGCCGCCCGAGAACGTGTCCAGCCGCCGGTCCAGGTCCGCGTCGCGGAAGCCCAGGCCGTGCGCCATCGTCGTCGCGCGGTCGCGCCACAGATATCCCCCCAGCGCCTCCAGCCGCCCCTGCGCCCGCGCGTAGCGGTCCATCAGCGCCTCGTCCGACTCGCCCGCGGCCATCCGCGCCTCCGCCGCCGCCAGCTCCGCCTCTATCTCCAGCTCCTGGGCGCAGCCCGAGAGCACGTAGTCGCGCAGCGATTTCTCCCGGTCGCGCGGCGGGCGCTGGTCGTGCAGCGCGATCCGCACCCCCTTCGCCACGCTCAGCTCGCCCTTGTCGATCGAGGTCTCCCCCGCCAGCATCCGCAGCAGCGTCGTCTTCCCCGCCCCGTTGCGCCCCGCGATCGTCAGCCGTTCCCTGCGCTCCAGCTTGAACGAGACCCCCTTCAGCAGGGGCTCGCCCGCGATGTCCTTGTGCAGGTCCGATGCGATCAGGAGAGCCATGGGACTGGTGATACCAAGACCAACGCACAGCCGGCCAGGATGGCCGGCCCCGTAACCGCCGTGGCGACCAGAGCGACTTCAAATTTGTACTCAGAAGCGGAGGTCGGCTCGGCCCAGAAGGCAGGATGCCGTCAAAAGGTTCGAGCACACCGCGCGACCCTCGCACCAGCCGCCCAAACGACCGCGCGGGGGGTTCGCCCGGCCCGACCGCGGGGTTCGCTTTTGAAAGTGGTGATAGCAATTGCAATCACCACCGGAAAACGCCATGCCCGACGCCATCCAACCGCGTGCCGAGGATGGCTCCGATACGATCCGCTCGATGCGCCGCGTCAAGACAACGCTGTTCGTGTGGGCCGCGCTGCTCGTGCTGGCGCTGCCCGCCGTGGCCGAAGCCCACAACGACGGCCGCGGCTTCTGGGGCGCCACGAACGACAAGGTCGTCACCGACGCGGGCTTCATCCTGATCGCGTTCTTCCCGCTGTTCGTGTTCTTCATGAGCATGCTCCAGAAATACCTGGACAAACGCAAAGACGCCCGTATCGCGCACAAAGCCGGCCTTGGCAACGGCCGCTGGCGCGGCGGCTGGTAAGCCCGGCAGCCGCGCGCAGCTCGGGCGGCGGTGATCTCACGATGAGCGACGGCGAGGGCGGCCCCAACGGCGCCGAGGCCGTCCGCTATGAGCGCCGCGGCACCGCTGCGGTCGTCACGATCGACCGCCAGCACCGCCGCAACGCCGTTGACGGCCCCACCGCCGCCGCGCTGCACGAGGCCTACCTGCGCTTCGAGGCCGACGAGGACGCCCGCGTCATGGTGCTTACCGGCGCCGGCGGCGTCTCCTTCTGCGCGGGCGCCGACCTGAAGGAGCAGCAGTCCTTCGTTGGGCGGCTGATGAGCGAGGAGGGGCCGATGGGATTCACCCGGCTCACGCCCTCGAAGCCGACGATCGCAGCCGTCTCCGGCTTCGCCCTCGCGGGCGGCCTGGAGCTGGCGCTGTGGTGCGACCTGCGGATCGTCACCCGGGACTCGAAGCTCGGCTATCCCGAGCGCCGCTGGGGCGTACCGCTGATCGACGGCGGCACGCAGCGGCTGCCGCGAATCGTCGGGATGGGCCGCGCGCTCGACCTGATCCTCACCGGGCGGATCGTCGACGCCCAGGAGGCGCATGCGATCGGGATGGTCACCGAGCTGGTCGAGCCGGGCGCCCACCTGGAGCGCGCGCTGGAGCTGGCCGAGGGGCTTGCGCGCTTTCCGCAGCGCACGATGCTCGCCGACCGCCGCGCCGCGATCGAAGGCTTCGGGCTACCGCTGGCGGACGCCTTGGCGCTGGAGTCGAAGGCCGGGCCTGAGGTCTTCGAAGACGGCGCCCGGGGCGCCGCGCGCTTCGCCGCCGGCGAGGGACGTGGCGGCGCCGGCGCCGGCGCCGGCGCCTG
>DATJMW010000044.1:0-67076 GCA_035508515.1 Solirubrobacteraceae bacterium
GATCGAGCGCGAGGCGCTCGATCGGCTCGTGGATCGCCTGGCGGAGCTGCCGGCGGCTGAGCGGGCGAGCGTCCCGGGCATCAAGCCCGCGCGGGCGGACATCATCCTGGCGGGCGCGCTGGTGGTCCAGGGCGTGCTGGAGGCCGGCGGCTTCGAGGAGATCGAGACGACGGAGGCGGGTCTGCGGGAGGGCGTGTTCTTCGAGCGGCTGCTGGCGCAGGGCTCACCGGCGGCGTTCGCCGGCAACGGTTCGCCCGCGGCGATCGACGTCGCGGCCCGGACGAACGGCGCGGCGCCCACCGCGGCGGCGAGCGGGCAGGCGTCCCACGCAGAGCCGCTGTTCGACGACGTCCGTCGCGCGAGCGTCCTGAACCTCGCGGGCCAATACCACTTGGAGGTGGCGCACACACGCCACGTCGCGGCGCTGGCGCTGGGGATGTTCGACGAGCTGGCGCGGCTTGGCCTGCACGAGGGCGACGCGCGCGAGCGCGAACTGCTGTGGGCGGCGAGCATCCTGCACGACATCGGGATGTCGGTCGACTACGACGACCACCACAAGCACTCGCGCTACCTGATCCTGAACGCGGGCCTGCCGGGGTTCGCGCCGGTGGAGGTGGCGATCGTCGCCCAGGCGGCGCGTTACCACCGCAAGGGCACGCCGGACCCCGGGCCGCTGCGGGCGCTGTTCGGCCCGGGCGACGCCGAGCGCCTGGATCGCTGCGCGGTGCTGCTGCGGCTGGCGGAGGATCTCGAGCGCTCGCGCGACCAGCTCGTGCGCGGGACGCGGCTGGCGCTACACGGCGAGGAGGTGGAGCTGCGGCTGATGGCCGACGGCGAGTCGGTGGTGCCGCGCTGGGCGGCGAACCGCGAGCGCGAGCTGTTCGCGCGGGCCTTCGGCCGCGAGCTGGCGGTCGCGGGCTGAGGGCGTGCGTCAGGAGGCGGCGAGCTGCGCGACGCGGCCCGCGCAGTCGAACAGGATGAGCCCGTTCGGTTGCAGCGGGCGCGGCAGCCAGGTGCGCGTGGGGACGACGGGGCAGACACGTTGGACGGCTTCGGTGGCCTTGGTCCCGCCGCGCGTGGAGAACTCGCCGCCGAGCAGCACGTAGCGGGCCTCGCGGTCGCGCACGAGCGCCGCGAGCCCGGGACCGTCGAGCGCCGGGTCGGTGCCGCTGAAGCCGCCCAGCGAGCCGGCGAGCCCGCCGAGCAGGATCATCGGCGAGCCGGTGTTGGAGGCGTCGACCAGCACCGACCAGCGTGTCCCGGGCCGGTGGCCCTCGAGGTAGCGCAGCAGCGCGCGGTCGACGTCGACGTGCTCCTGGTTGACGCCGTAGCCGCCGGGGCCGGAGGCGGCGCGCGGTCCCGCGGCGGGGAACGTCGACTGCACGGGGGCGAGCCAGTTGCTGGCGGCGTAGACGGCGGGGGCGATCGCGAGCACGCCGAGCACCGCGGCGATCGCCACGGGCGCGAGGCCGCGCAGGCGCGGGTAGGGGACGAGCGCGAGCACCGCGGTAAGCGCGACGGCCACGAGCGTCGCGGCGATCAGCGGCGCGTGGAACCACGACATGTAGTGGTCGCGGCGCAGCAGCACGATCTGGGCGGGGACGGTCGCGGCGGCGGCGAGCGCCAGCAGCAGCAGGCGCGGGTCGCGACGGCGGGCGAACTGCCCGAAGGCGTAGGCGCCGGCGCCGAACATCGCCGCGAGCCCGGGTCCGAGCGCGGAGACGTAGTAGGGGTGGACGATGCCCTTGGAGAGGCTGAGGACGGCGACCTCGACGAGGAACCAGCCGCCGAGGGCGATCAGCAGCGCCAGGCGCGGATCGCGTCGCTCCGGGCGCCGCCGCCGCTCGGGCGTCGCGGCGACGCGCTGAGCGTCGGTCTCGGCAGCGCCACGCCCGGGCATCAGCACGAGCAGCGCGAGCGCGATCAGCCCCAGCAGCGCGAAGGGGAGCAGCCAGGCCCCCTGGTTGCCGAGCCCGCGTTCAAACAGCCGCAGCGGCCCGACGGGGCCGCCGAAGGCGATCGGGTTGCGTTCGCGCCCGTTTGCGAGGAACGTCGGCGGCGCGCCGGGGGCCTTGACGGTGTGCACGGGCGCGGGCGTGCCGGCTTCGCCGCCGCGCGGCGCGACCCGCTTGGCGACGCCGCCGGCGCCGACGGGGATCTGCCCGGGGCCGCCGGTCTGGCCGCCCACCCGGCCGAAGCCGTTGTAGCTGAAGGTGAGTCCCAGCTCGGTGTTGTCGGTCGAGCTGCCGACGAAGGGACGCTGCGAGGCGGGGGTCAGTTCGACGGCGAGCATCCAGGCGGCTGAGACCGCGAGCATCACGGCCCCGGCGGCGAGCAGCTGTAGCGCGCGCCGCCGCAGCGAGCCGGGCGCGCAGAGCAGGAACGCGAGCGCGAGTCCCGGCACGACGAGGTAGGCGGCGAGCGTCTTCGTGTTGAAGGCGAGGCCGACGAACGCGCCGCTCCAGAGCAGGCCGCTCCAGCGGCCGCTTTCGCACGCCCGCAGCGCCGCCTCGCAGGCGAGGATCATCAGCAGGATCAGCAGCGCGTCGACGTTGTTCGTGCGCGAGACCGCGACGAAGGAGGGGAACACCGCGAGCGCAAGCGCTCCCGCGACCCCGGCCCAGCCGCCGAGCCGGCGCGCCAGGACGAGGTACAGCAGCGCGACGCTGAGCACGCCGATCGCCGCCTCGGGCAGCAGCAGGCTGAGCGGGTGAAAGCCGAAGATCTTCGCGCTGGCGGCCTGTACCCACAGCCCGAGCGGCGGCTTGTCGACGGTGATCAGCCCCCCGGGGTCGAAGGAGACGAAGAAGAAGTTGTGCCACGAGCGCAGCATCGACTTCACGCCCGCGGAATAGAAGATGTTCCCGTAGCCGTTCTGGGAGAGGCGGTGCAGGTCGAGCACGGCCGACAGGGCCAGCACGCCCAGCAGCGCCAGGTGGTGCAGTCGCAGCTTCGTGAGCACGGCGTCGAGCCCGCGCCGCGAGCCGGTGGCTGGCGCCGTGGCGGCGCCGGGGCCTGCGCTCATGCGGCGAGCGAGGAGAGCAGGCGCTCGATGTCGCCCTCGTCGTTCCAGGCGCCGACCGAAGCGCGCAGCCACTGCCTGCCGGGGATGTTTCGCAGCAGGCAGCCCCGCTCGGCCAGCCGCTCGCGCTCGGCTTCGGGGTCGGCGCTCTCGAAGGAGACGAGCGTGGTGCGATCGCGCGGCGCGACGGCGCGCCCGCGCTCGCGCAGGCGCTCGGCCAGCGAGGCCGCTAGCCCGGCGGCGGCCTCGTGCACGGCAGCCCAGCCGACGGACTCGAGCAGCTCGATCGCCGCCAGCGCGCAGGCGACGCTCTCGGCGCTGAGCGACATCGCATCGAGCGCGCGCCCGTCGGGGTGCAGGCGCGCCTCGAGCCCGCTGCCCGGGTCCTCGAGGTTGCCGTAGCCGCGGCGCGAGACCGACAGGCGCTCGCGCAGCTCGGGCGTCGTGTGCAGCATGCCGAGCCCGTCCGGCCCGCAAAGCCACTTCTGGCCGGCGCCGGCGTAGGCGTCGCAGCCGAGCGCCTTCACGTCGACGGGCACGGCGCCGACGCCCTGGGCGCCATCGAGCAGCACGGGCGCCTCGACCTGCGCCAGCTCCGAGGGCGCGTAGCAGCCGCTCATCCAGCCGACGTGCGAGCAGGCGATCAGGCGCGTCGCGGGGCCGACGGCTTCGGCGATCTCGGCCAGCGGCACTTCGCGGACGGTGACGCCGTGCAGTTCGCGGGCGGCGGCGAGCGCGCCGAGCAGGCCGGGGTGCTCCTCGTCGCTGGTCAGGATCTCATCGCCGGGGCGCAGCGACAGGCCGCCGATCACCTGCGCCATGCCGTCGCTGGTGCAGGTGGTCAGCGCGACGTCGGCGGGATCGGCGCCGAGCGCGCGGGCGTAGGCCTCGCGCAGCTGCCCGTTCAGCTCGGTGCGCCGTTCGAAGTGGGCCATCACGCGGCCGTCGCGCGCCTCGCGCTCCAGCTCGTCGGCCACGGCCCGCACGGCGCGGCGAGGCAACGGCCCGTCGGTGCCGGCGTTCAGGTAGGCGCTGTTCTGAAGAACGGGAAACTCGGCGCGCAGCCCAAACACGTCCACAAACCGCGAGAATACCCACATGTCCAGCGCACTCAGCCAGACGCCCGGCGACGCCGACTCGGGCAACGCCGGCACGGCGCCGACCGAGGCCCCGCTGTGGCAGCCGAGCGCCGCGGACCGTGAGCGCGCGGAGATGACGCGCTTCATGCGCTGGGTCGCCGAGCGGCGCGGCCACGACTTCGGAGACGACTACGAGCAGCTGCGGCAGTGGTCGCTGGATGAGCTCGAGGAGTTCTGGCAGAGCGTCTGGGAGTTCTTCGGCGTGCGCAGCTCGCGCACCGCGGAGCGCGTGCTGGGAGACCGCTCGATGCCGGGCGCGAAGTGGTTTCAGGGCGCGGAGCTGAACTACGCCGAGAACATGCTGCGCGGGCCCGCCCACGACGACGGCAGCGCCGGCGGGCGTGACCCGCGGGCGGCGGCGGTCCTGCACTGCTCGGAGCTGCGCGAGCTTCAGCAGCTGACTTGGGGCGAGCTTGACGAGCAGGTGGCGCAGGCGGCGGCGGGCCTGCGGGCGCTGGGCGTGCAGCGCGGGGACCGCGTCGTGGCCTACATGCCGAACATCCCCGAGACGCTGGTGGCGTTCCTGGCGGCGGCGTCGCTGGGGGCGATCTGGTCCAGCGCGGCGCCGGAGTTCGGGGCGCGCAGCGTGATCGACCGCTTCGCCCAGATCGAGCCGAAGGTCTTCCTGACGGTCGACGGCTACCGCCACGGGGGCAAGGACTTCGACCGGATGGACAACGCGCGGGCGATCCTGGCGGAGCTTCCGAGCGCCGAGCACGCGGTGCTGCTGCCCTACCTCGCGCCCGACGCCGCGCCCGAGCAGCTGGGCGCGGGCGGGCCGCAGAAGCTGAGCTGGCAGCAGCTGCTGGGCAAAGGCGAGGGTGCGGAGCTGCGCTTCGAGCAGGTGCCCTTCGACCACCCCTTGTGGGTGCTGTACTCCTCGGGCACGACAGGCCTGCCGAAGGCGATCGTGCAGGGCCACGGCGGCATCCTGATCGAGCAGCTGAAGAAGCGGCTGCACATGGAGCTGCGCCCCGGGGACCGCATGTTCTGGTTCACGACGACGGGCTGGATGATGTGGAACTTCCTCGTCGGCTGCCTGCTCTCCGACGCGGCGATCGTGCTCTACGACGGCAGCCCGGCCGAGCCGGACCTGGGCGTGCTGTGGCGCCTGGCCGAGCGCGCGGGGATCACCTGCATGGGCCTGTCGGCGGGGCTGATCGCAAGCTGCGAGAAGTCCGGGCTGGAGCCCGGCCGCGAATGCGACCTGTCGAAGCTGCGGGCGATCGGCTCGACGGGCTCGCCGCTCTCGCCGGAGGGCTTTCGCTGGGTCTACGAGCGCGTGGGCTCGGGGGTGTGGCTGTTCTCCACGAGCGGCGGCACCGACGTCTGCACGGCGTTCGTCGGCGGCTGCCCGCTGCTGCCGGTCTACGAAGGCGAACTGCAATGCCGCATCCTCGGCTGCGCGGTGGAGTCCTGGGACGAGCAGGGCGCCGCGCACGTCGATCGCGTCGGCGAGCTGGTGATCACCGAGCCGATGCCCTCGATGCCGCTGTTCCTGTGGGGGGACGAGTCGGGCGAGCGCCTGCACGACAGCTACTTCGCGATGTACCCGGGCGTGTGGCGCCACGGCGACTGGATCAGGATCACGCCCCGCGGCGGCGCGGTGATCTACGGCCGCTCGGACTCGACGATCAACCGCCAGGGCGTGCGCATGGGCACGGCGGAGATCTACCGGGCCGCGGCGACGCTGCCGGAGGTGCTCGACGCGCTCGTGGTCGACATCCCGAAGCCGGGCGGCGAGAGCGACGAGCTGTGGATGGTCCTGTTCGTCGCGCTCACGCCGGGGACGACGCTGGACGACGAGCTGGCGGCGAAGGTCAAGCGCGCGATCCGCGAGGACTGCTCGCCACGGCACGTGCCGAACGAAGTCCGCCAGATCGCGGAGGTGCCGCGCACGCTCTCGGGCAAGGTGCTCGAGGTGCCGGTGAAGCGGATCCTGATGGGCACGCCGGCGAACGAGGCGGCGAGCGTCGAGTCGCTGGCGAACCCCGCGGCGCTGGACTACTTCGTGGAGCTGGCGCGCGAGCTGGGGGAGAAGCCGGCTCAGACCCTGCGGTAGGGGAAATTCGGCTTCAGCACGGCGTTGACGAAGCGCCCCTTGCTGTCGGCGGCCTGGAAGGCGCGCCAGATCACATGCGGGACCGGCGCGTAGGCGTAGGTGTCGCCGTCGACGAACTCGACGTGGACCTCTTCGCTGCCACGCTCGTAGCCGGCGGCGGCGACGCAACTGGACTCCACGCTCTGCATGCGCGGCATGCAGTTGACGATAGGTAGTGGGCTACTGGGCCTGAAGGCCCGTCTACAACCCCAGCGAGCGCCCGACGATCTCCTTCATGATCTCGTTCGCGCCGCCGTAGATGCGCGTCACGCGGGCGTCGGCGTAGGCGCGGGCGATCGGGTACTCGACCATGTAGCCATAGCCGCCGAACAGCTGCAGGCAGCGGTCGATCGCGCGCCCCTGCAGGTCGGTGCACCACCACTTCGCGGTGGCGGCGTCCTCCGGCGTCAGTTCGCCGGCGTCGAGCGCCTGCGCGCAGCGGTCGATGTAGGCGCGGGCGACGTCGACTTCGCCGCGCACCTCCGCGAGCGTGAAGCGCGAGGCCTGAAAGGAGCCGATGCTCTGCCCGAAGGCCTTGCGCTCGCGCACGTAGTCGAGCGTCCAGTCGAGCGCGGCTTCGGCGGCGGCGACGGCGACCGCGGCGATCGAGAGGCGCTCCTGGGGGAGGTTCGAGACCAGGTAGCGGAAGCCCTCGCCCTCCTCGCCGAGCAGGTTCTCGACGGGGACGCGCACGTCGGCGAAGGACAGCTCCGCGGTGTCCTGGGAGTGCTGGCCGATCTTCTCGAGGTTGCGCCCGCGCTCGAAGCCCTCCATCCCGCGCTCGACGATCAGCAGGCTGATGCCGCGGTGGCGCTCGGAGGGGTCGGTCTTCACCGCGGTGATCACGAGGTCGGCGTTGATCCCGTTGGTGATGAAGGTCTTGGAGCCGTCTACGACGTAGTGCCCGTCCTCGCGCCGCGCGCGCGTGCTCATCGAGGCCAGGTCGGAGCCGATCCCCGGCTCGGTCATGGCGATCGCGGTGATCAGCTCGCCGGAGACGATCCCCGGCAGCCAGCGCTCGCGCTGCTGCTCGTTGCAGTAGCTGAGGAAGTAGGGGAGGGAGATGTCGTTGTGCAGCGTGATGCCGAGGCCGAAGCCGCCGACGCCGGCGCGCTGGCACTCTTCGCCGATCACTAGGTTCAAGCGGAAGTCCTCCGCGCCGGCGCCGCCGTAGCGCTCGGGCACCGCCATGCCGAGAAAGCCGCCGCCGCCGGCGCGGGCGAACACCTCGCGCGGGATCAGCCCCTCGCGCTCCCACTGCCCGTAGCGGCCCTCCTCGCCGAGCACCTCGCGCTGCAGGAACGTGCGGAAGCTGGCGCGGAAGTCTTCGTGCAGGTCCTCGAACAGGTTGCGGCGCATGGGGTTGACCCTACCGGCCGGCGCGCCGCGGGCCGGGTCAGCCGGCGGGGGCGAAGCCGGGCTTCGCCAGCAGCAGCTGCACGTCCTGGATGCGCCGCTCGCGAAAGCCGCCCTCGCAGTAGCTGAGATACAGCTCCCACATCCGCCGGAAGCGCTCGTCGTAGCCGAGCTCGGAGAGGCGCTCGCCCGCGGCGAGGAAACGCTCGCGCCAGCGCGCGAGCGTCGTGGCGTAGTGCGCGGTGATGTCCTCCAGATGCGCTTCGCGCAGGTCGGTGACGCGCGCGACGTTGCGGGCGATCACCTGCAGGGAGGGCAGGCAGCCGCCGGGGAAGATCTGCGTGTTGGCGAAGCTCCTGGAGGCCTTCTCGACCTCGTAGGCGCGGTCCTCGATCACGATCGCCTGGAGCAGCATCGCGCCGTGGTCGGCGAGCAGCTCCGAGCAGCGGCGGAAGAAGGTGGGGAAGTACTGCCAGCCGACGGCCTCGATCATCTCGATCGAGACCAGCTTGTCGTAGGGGCCGTGGCGGTCGAGCGCGCGGTCGCGGTAGTCGTGGGAGAGCACCGTCACGCGGTCTGCCAGCCCCGCGCGGTCGATGCGCTCGCGCGCGTAGGCGTGCTGCTCGGAGGAGATGGTGGTCGTCGTGACACGGCAGCCGTAGCGGCCCGCGGCGTACTCGGCGAAGCCGCCCCAGCCGGTGCCGATCTCGAGCACGTGGTCGGAGGGCCCGAGCCGGAGCTTGCGACAGATTCGCTCGAGCTTCGCGAGCGAGGCCTCCTCCAGCGTCGCGGCGGGGGACTCGAAGACGGCGCACGAGTACATCATCGTGCGGTCCAGGAACTGCGCGAACAGCTCGTTGCCGAGGTCGTAGTGGGCGGCGATCTGCCTGCGTGCCCGTGCGGGCGTGTTGCGCACGAGCCAGCGCACGCCGCCCTGCAACGGCGCGAGCAGGGGGGAGAAGAGGCGCCGCACGCGATCGACGCCGCGCATGTTCAGCGCGCCCAGGCGTGTGAGCGCGACGAGGTCGGGCGAGTCCCAGCGGCCGCCGGCGTAGCCCTCGCCGAGGCCGGCGCTGCCGCGCAGGAAGTCGCGGTAGAAGCGCGGCGAGTGCACCAGCAGCTCCGCGGAGAGCGGCTCCTGGCTCCCGGCCGATGCCGGGAGCTGGCCGAAGCGCAGGCGGCGCTCGCCTTCGACCAGGACCAGCTGGCCCCGGCGCAGGCGCCGCAGCAGCGCGAGCACGATCCGGCGCGCGAGCCGGTCACTCATGCGGACAGCGCCTTCTCGCGCGCGGCCGGGTCCGGCGCGGCGCGGTCGGGGTGCGGGTGCCAGCGCGCCCCGCGCAGGCGCAGTCGCAGGGCATGGCCGTAGATGCGCGCGGTCAGGCGCAGCGTGGGCAGCGGGTAGCGCAGCAGCACGCGGCGCAGCTGGGCGCCGGAGAAGGGGCGGCGTTGCAGCGAGAGCGTCGCGTCGAACACGGGCTCCCCGCCGGCTCGCGAGGACTCGATGTGCACGCTCAGGCGCTCGGTGGGCGCCGTGAGGCGCCAGTCGTAGACGTGGTCCATCCCCATCAGCGGCGAGACGTGCAGCGCCTTCTCGAACTCGCCCCGCATCACGGGGGGCTGCGGCTCGGAGACGGCGAGCACGTAGGCGTGACGCTCGCCCCAGGGCGTGTTCGTGACATCGGCGACGATCGCGCGGACGCGCTCGCCGGCGCGGTCGAAGCAGTAGTAGAAGCTGACGGGGTTGAAGCAGTGCCCCAGGTAGCGCAGGTGCGTCAGCAGCCGCACGGGGCCGTCGAGCTCGATCCCGGTGCGCTCGCGCACGAGCCTCCGGACCGACTCGCGCAGCGGCTCGCGCGGGTCGCCGAGGTAGTCGCCGCGGCGAAACCAGGCCGGCGCCGGGCGCCGGGCGGACCAGAGCGGGTGACCGTCGAACAGCGCGGGCAGCTCGTCGAGGTCGAGGTAGGCCATGCAGAGGCGGTGGTGAAACTCGTCTTCGAGCGCGTCGAGGCGGCGGTGGCGGACGGAGCCCTCGTAGAAGCAGGAGGCGCTCACAGCTTCACCCCGAAGGGCGCGCAGGCGCGCAGCGCGCTGAGCACGCCGTCCTCGTGAAAGCCCCAGCCCCAGTAGGCGCCGCAGTAGTGGGTGCGGGTGGAGAGGCCGCTGATCGAGGCGTGCTCCGCCTGGGCGGCGACGCCGCGCGGCGTGTACATCGGGTGCTCGTAGGGAATCGTGCGAATGATCTTCGCGGGGTCGATCGCCTCGGTGCGGTTCAGCGTGACGCAGAAGTCGCGGTCGGCCGAGAGCCGTTGCAGGTGGTTCATGTAGTAGGTCACGGTGCTGAGCGGCTTCGGTTCGCGCAACAGGTGGAAGTTCCAGGCCGAGCGCGCGGCGCGGCGCCGGGGCAGCAGCGCGCTGTCGGTGTGCAGCACGGCCTCGTTGGGCTGGTAGGCGATCGAGCCCAGCAGCTCGTGCTCGCGCGCGGAGGCGTCGCGAAGCATCCGCAGCGCCTGGTCTGAGTGCGTGGCGAGGACCACCTGATCGAAGCGCTCGGGGCCGAGCCCGGCGGCGGCGACCTCGACGTGGCCGGCGTGGCGGGTGATCGAGTCGACCGGCGCCCGCAGCCGGATGCGGTCGCGAAACGGCGCGGTGAGCGCTTCGACGTAGCGGGCCGAGCCGCCGGCGACGGTCGACCACTTCGGGCGGTCGCGGAAGCCGAGCATCCCGTGGTTGGCGAAGAACTCCGCGATGAAGCGCGCGGGGAACGAACCGGCGGCGCGCGGGTCCGCCGACCACACCGCCGACATCTGCGGCACGATCAGCCGTTCGACGAACGCCCGCGAGAAGCGGTGGCGCGCGAGGAAGTCCTGCATCGACTCCTCCAGCTGGGCGCTGTCGCACTCGCCTTCCAGCAGCGTGCGCAGGGCGCGGTTGAAGCGCAGCAGGTCGTAGATCATCCGCTGGAAGCGCAGGCTGATCAGGTTGCCGGGCTGGCAGAACAGCCCCCAGGGCGTGCCGCTGTACTCGAAGTCGTGCTCCTCGCCCTTGACCGAGAAGCTCATGTGCGTCGGCTGGCGCGCGACGCCGAGGCGGTCGAGCAGGCGCGTGAAGTTGGGGTAGTTGCGGTCGTTCATCACGATGAAGCCGGTGTCGACGTGGTGGGTGGCGTACGCGGTGTCGACGCGGATCGTGTTCGTGTGCCCGCCGGCGTAGTCGTTCGCCTCGTAGACGACGATCTCGTGCTCGCGGTGCAGCAGGTGGGCGGCGACGAGCCCGGAGACGCCGGCGCCGACGATCGCGATCCTCATCGAACGCCTCCTGCTGGGTCAGCCCGTCGCATCGTGTGAGCTTATGTACGCGAGGGGCCGCCGGAGTGGATCATCGTCTCGTCGCGAGAGCGGGATCGTCACCGCTCGCGAAACGTCTGCGAACGGTTTGGCAGGAGTGCGAGGCGGAGACGTCGAACAAATGCGCCGATGAAGCGCACAGCTACCCCACCGAGCGAGCCTCAGACGCAGAACGGCTCGCCGATCAACGGCACCAGCGAGCACCAGAGCCTGTCGAAGTACATCCGCGCCCGCTTCGAGGAGTGCTCGCGCTCGCAGAAGGACGTGGCGCAGTACATCGTCGACCACCTCGACGAGGCGGCCTTCCAGACGGCGGAGGAGCTCGCGCGCCGCGCGAACACCTCCAGCTCGACGGTCGTCCGCTTCTCGCAGGCGCTCGGCTTTGAGGGCTTTCCCGAGCTGCAGGCCGCGGCGCGCGAGGAATACCGGCGCGTGCACGCGAAGTCCGACGTCACGGCCGGCACCAGCTCGGCGCCGCTGTTCTCGCTCGACCAGAACGAGTTCGAGACGGCGCTGGCGGCGGATCACCTGAACGTGGAGGAGACGGCGCGCAAGGTCTCCCGCACCGAGGTCGAGGCGCTGATCGAGGCGATCGTCTCGGCGGAGAAGGTGCTCGTCGCGGGCACGGACCAGATGGCCTTCTTCGCGAGCTACCTGCGCCACCTGCTGATGCTGCTTGACCTTCGCGTCGACGTCGTGGCCAGCCCTTCCCAGGAGGCGCTGAGCCGTCTCGGGCGGATCGACGAATCGACGCTGGTGATCGGGCTGTCCGCCGGACGGCCCCACCCGCTGGTGGTGCGCGCGATGAAGCTGGCGCGCCACCGCAAGGCGAAGACCGCCGCGATCACCGACGCCACGCTCTCGGAGGTCGCGAAGCTGGCGGTGATCAAGCTCTACTACTCCTCGAACAGCCCCGCCTACGTGCGCTCGCACACCGCGCTTTTGAGCCTGATCCAGGCCTTGGCCTACGGCGTCTACGCGCAGGACACCGCGCAATACGACGACCGCATCAAGGCCTTCCGGCTGAAGTAGCCGCGCTCATACGGCGTCGGCGAGCAGGTTGAGGGCGCCGTTGTCGAACGTCGCCCCGGCGGTTTCGGCTTCGCAGTAGACGTAGATCTTGTAGGTGCCCGGTTCGAGCTCGGCGCTCGTCACGAGCGGCAGCTCGCGGTCGGTGTCGTTCGCGTTGCCCGGCAGCGAGTAGTAGGCCGAGCTGCCGAAATCCGTCGCCGTCGCGCCCTGTTCGTACTGGGCGCCGCAGCGACCGGTGGCGTGAACGGTCGAGGAGACGTCGAGCATCGCGTCGAGCTGCACGTGACTCCGGGCCGGAAGCGTGACCGCCGGAAGCGTCATCAGGACCGTCGCGAAGGAGTTGATGCTTGCGTTCGGCGACGGGTCCGCCTTGATCGAGCTGGTCGCCGAGAAGCGCGCGGGGCCGGTTTCGCCGCGTTCCCCCGTGCCTCCTTGGGCCCCCGCGGCCCCCGCGGCCCCCGAGCCGCCCTGGGTGCCTGCGGGTCCCGTGGCGCCCCGCTTGCCGGTGGGACCGGGCCTGCCCCGTAGCTGGCGCAGCACCGACGGCTTGATCTGCCTGGTCGACGTGATGACGTACTGCGAGGCGGCGAAGCTCGTGCCGCCCAGCGCCAGGAACAGCGCCAGCCAGGCCACCAGGTTGCCGCGCAGCGATGCGATCAGACGGCGGATCATCTTGTCCCTCCCGGTCGATGGTTCGGTCAGCGATCGCGATTCTCCCGCGAACGGCACCGGAGGGCGGCGCGGATAGACTGGGCCCATGCGCGACGAGGCCACATTCCAGGTCAAGAGCGGCCTGGCGGAGATGCTGAAGGGCGGCGTGATCATGGACGTGGTCACGCCCGAGCAGGCGAAGGTGGCCGAGGACGCGGGCGCCGCGGCGGTGATGGCGCTGGAGCGCGTGCCGGCGGACATCCGCCGCGACGGAGGAGTCGCGCGGATGTCGGACCCCGAGATGATCGCCGGCATCCAGCAGGCGGTCAGCATCCCCGTGATGGCGAAGGCCCGCATCGGGCACTTCATGGAGGCCCGGGTGCTGGAGGCGCTGGAGGTTGACTACGTCGACGAGTCGGAGGTGCTCACCCCGGCCGACGAGGCGAACCACATCGACAAGTGGCAGTTCAAGGTTCCGTTCGTCTGCGGCGCCACGAACCTTGGCGAGGCGCTGCGCCGGATCGGCGAGGGCGCCGCGATGATCCGCTCCAAGGGCGAGGCGGGCACCGGCGACATCGTCGAGGCCGTGCGTCACATGCGCAAGATTGGCGGCGAGATCCGCCGGCTGACGATGCTCGGCGAGGACGAGCTGGCGACCGCGGCCAAGGACCTGCAATCCCCGCTTGACATCGTGCGCCAGGTCGCCAGCGACGGCAAGCTGCCGGTGGTGCTTTTCTGCGCCGGCGGCATCGCCACCCCCGCGGACGCCGCGCTGATGATGGCGCTCGGCGCCGAAGGCGTGTTCGTCGGCTCGGGTATCTTCAAGTCCGAGGACCCGCCCTCGCGGGCACGGGCGATCGTCGCGGCGACGACCCACTGGCAGGACCCCGAGCGCGTCGCGGAGGCCTCGCGCGGGCTGGGCGTGCCGATGGAGAGCCTCGAGAGCTCGAAGCTCGAGGGCGAGCAGCTGCTCGCCCAGCGCGGCTGGTAGCGAGGCGGCCGAGGGCACGGCGCGGCTCGGCGTCCTCAGTCGCTCGCGTGCAGCACGCCACGCTCCCTGCGTCCTTGATCCGCTTGACCCTCGACCGCCTCGTAGCTGAATGACTCATCCTGACTCCCCGCTGATCGGCGTTCTCGCCCTGCAGGGCGACTTCGAGGCGCACGGGCGCGTGCTGGAGGGCTTGGGCGCGGACGTGCGCGAGGTGCGTGTGCCCGCGGATCTGGAGGGGCTGCAGGGCCTAGTGATCCCGGGCGGTGAGTCCACGACGATGACGCTGGGTATCGAGCGCGAGGGGCTGGCCGAGCCGATCCGCGAGCTGGCGCGCGCCGGTACGCCGCTGCTGGGCTCCTGCGCGGGGCTGATCATGCTCGACCGCGACCACCTCGGCCTGATGGACATGCGCGCCGAGCGCAACGCCTTCGGCAGGCAGATCAGGAGCTTCGAGGCCGACGTCGAGCTCGCGGGCCTTGACGGTGGTCCGGTCCACGGCGTCTTCATCCGCGCCCCCTGGATCGCCGAGCACGGCCCGCAGGTGCAGATCCTCGGCGAGGTCGACGGGCACCCCGTCGCCGCGCGCCAGGGAGCGATGCTCGCCGTGGCCTTCCACACCGAGCTGGGCGACGACGACCGGCTGCACCGGCGCTTCCTGGGGCTGGCGGAGCGCGGCTAGGAGCCGGGCGCGGCGCGTTCGAGCGCCTCCCAGCCCTGGTCGCGCGCGCTCTCGGCGTGCTCGGCCGCGACGCCGCCGCGCAGGCCGAATAGCCGCTTCGCGCGCAGCAGGTAGGCGACGACCGCGACGTTGACGACGAAGGCGACCACCTTCAGGGCCGTCAGGCGGTTGACGAGCTCGAACACCTCCAACGGCAGCAGCGAGGTCGTAACGACGAACGTCAGGTACTCCGCCCAGCGCCGCTGATACCAAAGGCCGACGGCCTCGATCCCCTCGACCAGGCCATAGACGAGCAGGACCGCGCCGACGAGGTGCAGGTGCGCCGAGGACGTGGTGAAGGCGTCGTTGAGGTCGTGCCAGAGGCCGTGGGCGTGCGACTGGCTGGCCGCGACGCCACCCTGCAGGTCGACGATCGCTTTGTAGAAGCTGTGGCGCAGGGTCTGCCGGTCGGCGGCGAACACGAGCACGAGCGCTCCCAGCGCGACGAGCACCAGGAAGTGGAAGGCGCGGTCGATCGCGATCAGCCGCAGCACCAGCTTGTCGCGCAGCGGCTTTCCCCGCAGCGGCAGCTCGATCTCCGCCCGCTCCGGCGGGTGCTCGCGCTGCGGGTGCTCGGGCGCCGGCAGCGCGAGCCAGCTGTCGCAGCGCAGGCAGCGATACCAGCGCACGCCGGAGGCGTCTTCGCGCGCGTACAGCCCGTCCTGCTGGCGCAGCTGCGCGGCGTCGGTGCCGACGAGCTCGTGGCCCCGCGTGCTGCAGGCCACGAGCTCCCAATGCAGGCGCGGGCGAAAGCGCCGCGGCGGCTGCGTGCCCGGGGGGTGCCGTTCCACGGGGCAACCGTACCCGCCCCAGCCGCCGCGCGAACGTGCTTCGGCGCTGAGCGATACTGACCGGGATGCGGATCGCGATCGCAGCCGACGAGCTGACGGGCGTGGCGGGCGAGCTGGCGGCGGAGCTGGAGCGCCGCGGCCACGAGGCCGTCGCCCGGCACGGCGCGCTGGACGCCGGGGAGCGCGACGACTGGGCCTGGGCGAGCGAGGCCGCCGCCCGCGACGTCGCGGAGGGCCGCGCCGAGCAGGCGATCGTCTGCTGCTGGACCGGCACCGGCGCCTCGATCGCCGCGAACAAGGTGGCCGGGGTCCGCGCGGCGCTGTGCCACGACGCCGCTACCGCCGAGGGCGCGCGTCGCTGGAACGACGCGAACGTGCTGGCGCTCAGCCTGCGCAGCACCTCGCAGGCGGAGCTGGGGGAGATCCTCGACGCCTGGTTCGCGGGCGTGCCCAGCGAGCAGCAGGACGACCGCGCGAACGTCGCCCACCTGGGCGAGATCGAGCGCGGCGGCTAGGCCTCGCGGAAGCGCACGACCCCTTCGCGCTCCTGTTCCACGACGCTGCCCTCTTGCAGCAGCAGGTCCGCGTGCCCCAGCACCTCCGAGAGCGTCAGGAAGGCCTGCGTCACCGCGACGTTGCCCCACAGCTTCTGCGCGATCTCATGCGCGGTGCGGGGCTCCTGCGCGATCAGCTTGCGGATCCGCTCCGCGCGCCGGTGGTGCATGCGGAAGCGTTCTTCGATCAGCGCCGCGTGGTCTGAGATCGGCGCGCCGTGGCCCGGCAGCACGAGCGACAGCTCCATCTGGCGCGTCTTCTCCAGCGAGGCCATGTACGTCAGCAGCGCCTGCGGGCGCGGCGCGTTCGGGTCGGGCTCGGCGCCCAGCGGGCGCGCCAGCAGCGGGTTGGAGGAGATGTGCGCGATCAGATGGTCCGCCGCCAGCAGGATCTGGCTGGATTCGTCCAGGAACACCGTGTCGGAGGGGCTGTGGCCGGGCCGGTGCAGCACGCGCAGCGTGCGGTCGCGCAACGCCAGCTCACCGTCGGGCGCCAGCGGGCGCGTAACCTCGACGGAGGAGCCCCACCCGCGGAAGCTCGCGGACACGGCGCGCAGCGCGGTGACGACGTCGGCGGGGATGCCGTGGCGCAGCATCAGGTTCTGGGCGAAGGCGTCGTCGATGTCGGTTTCGCGTCCGAAGCTCGCCAGGAACGGCGCGAGCGCGTCGAGCGCCGCGACTTCGGCGCCGGAGCGCCGCGCGAGGATCGAGGCCAGCCCGAAGTGGTCGATGTGCTGGTGGCTGACGATCAGCAGCTCGACCTCCTCGACCTTGCGCCCCAGCGCCGCGAGCGCCTGTTCGAGCTCGTCGAGCGCCTTCGCGGAGTTCGGCCCCGAGTCGACCAGCGTCAGCGGCGAGTCCTCAATCAGATAGGCGTTCACGCGCCCCACCTGGAAGGGCGTGGGGATCGCGAGGCGATGGATGCCCGCCTCGGCCGCCTGCGCGAGCTGCGTGCGCTCGCGCTCTCGGTCCTCCTCCTCGCTCACGAGCGGCTCACGAGCGGATCAGCGCCAGGACCTCGTCGCGGCGGCGCTCCATGTCCTCCGCCGAGACGAGCGACTCCAGGCACAGGCGCAGCAGCGGCTCGGTGTTCGAGGGTCGCACGTTGAAGTGCCAGTCCTCGTAGTCGATCGAGATCCCGTCGAGCCGGTCCTGCCTCGCGTCGCCGTAGCGCTCGGCGATCTGCTCGATCTTGCCGAGCGGGTCGGCCACCTCGGAGTTGACCTCGCCCGAGATGAAGTAGCGCTCCCGGTAGGGGGCCAGCAGCTCCGACAGCGACTTGCCCTCGCGGCACAGCAGCTCCAGCACCAGCAGCGCCGGGATCGTGCCGGAGTCCGCGCAGTAGAAGTCGCGGAAGTAGTAGTGGCCCGAGACCTCGCCGCCGAACAGCGAGCCCTCTTTGCGCATGCGGGTCTTGAAGAAGGCGTGCCCGACGCGGTTGACGTAGGGGGTGCCGCCCGCCTGCTTGACCGTGTCGGGGACCGCCCAGGAGGCGCGTACGTCGTAGAGGATCGCCTCGCCGGGGCTTTTGCGCAGCAGCGACTGCGCCAGGAGCGCGGTGAGGAAGTCGCCGTCGACGAAGCGGCCCGTGTCGTCGATGAAGAAGCAGCGGTCGGCGTCGCCGTCCCAGGCGATCCCCAGGTCCGCGCCGGTGTCGAGCACGCGTTTGATGATCGCCTCGCGGTTCTCCGGCAGCAGCGGGTTCGGCTCGTGGTCGGGGAAGTTCCCGTCGGGCGTCCAGTAGGTCTCGACCAGCTCCAGATCGAGGCTCTCGAGCAGCGGCCCCACCATCGGCCCCGCCATGCCGTTGCCGCCGTCGACCACGACTTTCAGCGGGCGCGCGGCGGAGGTGACGACTTCGGGGTCGATGAAGCGCAGCGCCGCGGCCTGGAACTCCTCGTAGATCTCGACCTCCTCGACCGAGCCGCGCGCTCCGCCGTCCGCGGCCCCGCCGTCGCCGTCCTGGCCCAGCACGCGGTCGCGGATCTCGCCGATCCCCGAGTCGCCCGACAGAGCGATCGCGCCCTCGCGCACGAGCTTCGCGCCCGTGTAGGCCTTGGGGTTGTGCGAGGCCGTGCACATCAGCCCGCCGTCCAGCTCGCGTGAGCCGACGAGGAAGTAGAGCATCTCGCTACCGACCTGGCCAGCGTCCACCACGTGCGCGCCCGCGCGCACGATCCCCTCGCGATAGCGGGCCGCCAGCTCCGGCGCCGACAGGCGCATGTCGCGGCCCAGGCCGATCCGCAGCTCGCCCACGGGCTTGCCCGCGAGGCCGGAGAGCACGTGCGCGAAGGCGTTGCCGATCCGCTCGGCGGCCTCGCCGTCGATCTGCTCGCCGTAGAGGCCGCGCACGTCGTAGGCCTTGAAGATCTCGGGGGTGATCGTCGCTGCCATTCGCGGCGCCCATCCTATGCACCTCGTCGGGATAGAGACGACGGGGTCGCTATATCGCGACCCCGTCGTCACTCCTAGAATGGGTTTCATGTCAGGACATTCCAAGTGGGCGAGCATCAAGCACAAGAAGGCGATCGTCGACTCCCGCCGCGGCAAGGCCTTCTCGAAGCTGACGCGGGCGATCATGGTCGCGGCGCGCGACGGCGGGGGAGACCCGGTGGGCAATCCCGCGCTGGAGCTCGCGATCCGCAAGGCGAAGGAAGCCTCGATGCCGAAGGACAACATCGAGCGCGCGATCGCGAAGGGCACCGGCGAGGGCGGCGAGGCCGCCGCGATCGAGACCGTGCTGTACGAGGGCTACGGCCCCGGCGGCGTCGCGGTGCTGATCGAGGCGCTGACCGACAACCGCAACCGCACCGGCGCCGAGGTCAGGCACGCCTTCTCCAAGAACGGCGGCAACCTTGGCGAGCCGGGGTCCGTCGCCTACCTGTTCGACAAGAAGGGCGTGATCCTGATCGACGCCACGCAGTACTCCGAAGACGACCTGCTCGTCGCGGTCGAGGCCGGCGCCGAGGACGTCTCGGTCGACGGCGACGTCTTCGAAGTGGTCTCCGAGCCCGCGGACTTCACCGCGGTGCGGATCGCGCTGGAGGAGGCCGGCGTCGAGTTGCAGAGCGCCGAGATGATCTACCGGCCTTCGACCGTCGTGCCGATCGAGGAGCAGCAGGCCGGCTCGCTGATGCGGCTGATCGAGGCGCTCGAAGACAACGACGACGTCGATGCCGTGCACGCCAACTTCGACGCGCCCGCCGAGGTCCTCGAGCGCGTCGCGGGCTAGCTCGCGGGCGCCGTTTCTTCGCGGCGCGCGCGGTACAGCTTCACGCCGCCGCGGATGCCCTTCAGGCGCCGCTCGCCCGCGTAGGACCAGCGATATGGCCCTTCGGCGCTTTCGCGCAGCTCGCCCGCCACGAGCAGGCTGCCGGGTCGCGCCACGGCGGTGATCCGGCTCGCGAGGTTCACGGGGCGCCCGAACCAGTCGCCCGCCCGCGGCAGCGCCTGCCCCTGGGCGGCGCCGGCGCGCAACTGCGGGAACTCCTCGCCCTCTGCGTCGGCGGCCTCGATCAGCTGGAGCGCCGCGTCCAGCAGCGGTTCGGGCTCCGGCGAGGCGAGCATCGCCGCGTCGCCGATCGTCTTCACCAGCCGCACCGGCGGGGCGACGACCTCGCTGGCGAGCGCTTCCAGGCGCACGGCCAGGCGCCCCAGCTCGTCGGGAGGGACTTCCTCGCCCAGACGCGTGAAACCGACCAGGTCGGCGAAGCAGACGCTCACCTCGCGCGAACCGGGCAGCTGGCCGCCGCTGCGCTCCAGCGCGCTGACGACCGTGCTCTGCGTCGCGTTTTTCAGGTGTAGCGCCAGCATGTTGGCGACGAGCGGGTTGACCAGCGGGTACAACGCGCCGGCGGCCTGGGCGTACTGGTAGGCGAGTTCGGACTCGCTCATGCCGGGCTCCAGCACGAGTTTGAGCGGGAGCGCCCGCAGGGTTTCCGCGACCTGCGCCAGGCCGCGGCCGAGCACGCGCAGCAGGTCGAGCAGCTCCTCGTCGGCGATCCCGGCGTCGCGGGCGACGTGGATCATGCGCACGGACTCGACCTCCGCGTCCGTGTAGACCGCCTCGTCCGACTCCGGGATCGGCAGCCCCATCGCGCGACGGGCGATCACCAGGAACTCCTCGTCCACGCCCGACAGCTCCGCCACCTCGCGCGCGGTGTAGCGCTCGGTGCCGACGATCACGCGGTCCGCGGGCAGGTAGATGATCGAGCCCTGTGCCGTGGAGCGGCGCAGCTCCGAGAGCGGCACGCCGTCGTCCACGAGCTGCTGCAGCAGGATCGTGCGCTCCGCGCGCTGCTGGTCCTGCAGCCCGTCCAGCAGACCCTCGGCGGCGAAGTCGACGGGCCGCTGGCCGCCCGGTGTGGCCTGCTCGTCCGGCATCGGCCCAGAGCGTACGGGAGGCAGGCGTCCGGGGGCGTGCGCAGAATCACAGGACATGATCGTGCTCGGCATCGACCCCGGCCTCGCGAGCACCGGCTACGGCGTCGTCGCGCGCCGCGGCGGGCGGCTGCTGGCGCTGGACGGCGGCGTGATCCAGACGCCGGCGGAGCTGGCGCGCGAGCGGCGCCTCGCCGACATCCACGCCGAGATCGAGGCGCTGATCGCCACGCACGAGCCCGACGCGATGGCGCTGGAGGAGCTGTACTTCGGCCAGAACGTGAAAACCGCCTTCGCCGTGGGCCACGCCCGCGGCGCGGCGATGCTCGCCGCGGGACAGCGCGGCGTGCCCTGCTCCGGCTACACCCCGCAGCAGGTCAAGAGCGCCGTCTGCGGCAGCGGGCGCGCCGACAAGGCGCAGGTGATGCGGATGGTCACCGCGCTGCTGGGGCTGGAAGCCGAGCCGCGCGAGGACCACGCCGCCGACGCGCTCGCCGTCGCGATCTGCCACGCCAACTGCGCGCCGCTGTCGGCCGCGCTCGCGAAGGCCAGCGCGTGACCGTCAAGGCGGGACACCCCCGGCAGGAGGGGGCGAGCCTGTGATCGCGGTGCTGCGCGGCGAGGTCGCGGTACGCCGCGCCGACCACGTCGTCGTCCTCTGCGACGGCGTCGGCTACCGCGCCGCGGTCTCCGCCGAGACGCTGCGCCACGTGCCGGCGATCGGCGAGCCCGTGACGCTGCACACGCACCTGATCGTGCGCGACGACGCGCTCGCGCTGTACGGCTTTCACGCCGAGCAGGAGCGCGACCTGTTCCTGATGCTGCTGTCGGTGCAGGCCGTGGGGCCGAAGGTCGCGCTCGCGGTGCTCTCCGGCGGCGCCCCGCGCGAGCTCATCGCCGCGATCGCCGCGGGCGACGCCCCGCGCTTCCAGGCCGTGCCCGGGATCGGCAAGCGCACCGCCGAGCGGATCATCGTCGAGCTGCGCGAGAAGGTCGTCGTCCACGAGGAGGCGATCGTCGGCGAGGACCTGGGCGCGATCACCGTCGCGCGCGGCGCGGCCGGCGGCGCCGGCGCCGATCCCGACGGCCGCGCGCTCGCCCGCGCCGGGCTGATCGAGCTGGGCTACGGGCCCGGCGAGGCCGACGGGTTGCTGCTGGAGGCCGAGGGCGGCAGCGCCGAGGAGCTGCTGGCCCACGCGCTGCGGCTCGCCAGGAGCGGCTCGTGAGCGCCGAGACCACCGCCGCGGCGCAGGAAGAGCGCATCCAGACGCCCTACCTCGTCGCCGAGGACGAGCTCGACCGCTCGCTGCGACCGCGCAGCCTGGGCGACTTCGTCGGCCAGGAGTCGCTGCGCGAGCAGCTGGCGGTGGCGATCGAGGCCGCGAGCGCGCGCGGCGAGGCGCTCGACCACCTGCTGCTCGCGGGGCCGCCGGGGCTCGGCAAGACCTCGCTGGCGCAGATCGTCGCCGCGGAGCTGGACGTGCCGTTCGTGCAGACCGCGGGGCCGGCGCTCGAGCGAAAGGGAGACATCGCCGCGTTCCTTACGGCGCTGGAGCCGCGCAGCGTGTTCTTCGTCGACGAGATCCACCGCCTGCCGCGCACGCTGGAGGAGACCTTCTACCCCGCGATGGAGGACCGGCGCCTGCCGATCACCGTCGGCCAGGGCGCGGGCGCGCGGGTCGTGACGCTCGAGCTGCCGCAGTTCACGCTCGTCGGCGCGACGACCCGCACGGGCCTCCTGACGACGCCGCTGCGCGACCGCTTCGGCATCCAGGCGCGCCTTGAGCCCTACTCGGTCAAGGAGCTCGCGAGCATCGTGCGCCGCTCCGCGGGAATCCTCGAGATCGAGCTGCAGGACGACGGCGCGATCGCGATCGCCGAGCGCAGCCGCGGTACCCCGCGCGTGGCGAACCGGCTGCTCAAGCGCGTGCGCGACTTCGCCGAGGTGCGGATGGAGGGCGTCGTCACGGCCGAGGCCGCGTATGCGGCGCTTGAGATGCTGGAGGTCGACCAGCTCGGGCTCGACCGCCTCGACCGCGAGATCCTGCACGCGATCTGCGTGAAGTTCGAAGGCGGCCCCGTAGGCCTGTCGACGCTGGCGGTCGCCGTCGGCGAGGAGCAGGACACGATCGAGGACGTCTACGAGCCCTATCTGCTGAAGGAGGGGCTGATCAAGCGCACCCCGCGCGGGCGCGCCGCCACGGCGGCGGCGTTCGAGCACCTTGGCCTGGAGGCGCCCGCCGGCGCCGGGCCGTCGCTGTTCTGAGCGGCGCGGCCGTGGGCGCCGAATCTCCTGCTCGCGGGCCGGTCGCGAACGCTTCAGACGGGCGGCGTGCTCGGCGGGCGGCCTTGCGTACTCTGTAGCGAGCCATGGCCCATCCCTTCATCTGCCCCAACTGCGGACACCGCACGACCGAGGTCGATCGCAACGTCGGCTTCACGCGCCGGCAGAAGGGCTGCGCGAAGTGCGGCTTCGCGTTTCTGTTCGAACTGCTCGACGACTACTACCCGGCGCCCGACGCGGCCTTCTTCGTCTGCGACGGCAAGGGGCGCGTGACCGGCTGCGGCAAGAACTCCTTCGCCTTCACCGGTTTAGACGAGGAAGAGGTGATCGGGCAGCGCGTGGAGCAGGTGCTGGGCCTGAAGTTCGCCAACGGCGACACGCCCGTCGACACCGTCCTGGAGTGGGGCGTGCGCAAACTCGACGTGCCCGTGGAGGTCTCCGGGGAGCGCGACGTCGCCGCCAACGCGAAGGCCGACATGTTCCCCGACTACGACGACGACGGCGGGCTGTTGCTCGTCCTGACGCCGGACAAGTAGTCTCAGGCGTAGATCGCGATGACCGACCGCCGCCGCAACACGCTCGTCCTGCTGCTCGTCGCCGGGCTCGTCGCCGGGTCCTTCGTCGCGATCCTCGCGAAGAAGACGCGGCTCGGGCTTGACCTCAAGGGCGGCGTCGAGCTCGTCTACCAAGCCAAGCCGACCGCGCAGTCGAAAGTCGACGCCGAATCGCTGAACCGCGCGATCGACATCATGCGCAGCCGCGTCGACACCCTCGGCGTCTCGCAGCCGGAAATCCAGCGCTCGGGCGCCGACGAAATCGACGTCGCGCTGCCGGAAGTGCACGAAGCCCGCCGCGCCGAACAGGAGGTGGGCAAGACCGCGCAGATGTTCTTCTACGACTGGGAGCCGAACGTGATCGGCGCCAGCGGCAAGCCGTCGCCGAAAGAAACCACCGTCACGGGCGGCCCCCGCGCGGGCGAAGCCCAGTTCGGTCTGCCCGAGTACCAGGCGGTGCAGCGCGCCGAAAAACGCGCGCCGGTGCTGCGCCCGACCGATACGACCTGGAGCAAGGGCTGCACGCCCCAGCAGCTCAACGACTGCATCTACGGCAGCTGGTACCTGCTCGATCCCAAGCACCAGAAGGTCATCCGCGGGCCGGAGGAAACCGAAAAGAGCCTCTACGCGGACCTCAAGCCCAAGGAAGTCCCGAAGGTCGTGAAACTGAAGCCGGTCCGGGTCAACCCCGGCACCGTGCTCGTCCGCGCCCGCCCGATCGAAAACGAAAAAGGCAAGGTCACCAAGAAGCAGCCCGAAAGCTGGTTCGTGATCAACGACGACCCCGTGCTGACGGGCTCCGACGTCAAGAACCCGCGCCAGAGCTTTGACGAAGGCGCCGGCGGCACCGGCGCGCCGAACGTGACCTTCGAATTCACCGGCCACGGCAAGAAAGTCTTCCAGCAGACCACGAAGGAAATCGCCCACCGCGGCCAGGAATCGCAGCTGCCGGGCGTGCCGAAGGAAGCGGCGCTCCAGCACTTCGCGGTCGTGCTCGACAGCCAGCTGATCACGACGCCCTCGATCGACTACACGAAGTACCCCGAAGGGATCGACGCCAACACCGGCTCGCAGATCTCCGGCGGCTTCACGATCACCTCGGCGCAGGAACTCGCCAACGAGCTGAAGTCCGGCGCGCTGCCGATCAAGCTCGAACTGATCTCCAACTCGCAGGTCTCGGCGACGCTCGGCAAAACCGCGCTGAACCAGGGCCTGATCGCGGGGCTCGTGGGCTTCGCGATCGTGTGCCTGTTCCTGCTCGTCTTCTACCGCGTGCTGGGAGCGATCGCGGTCGGCGGCCTGATCGTCTACGGGATCTACTTCTTCGCGCTGATCAAGCTGATCCCGATCACGCTGACGCTGCCGGGCATCGCGGGCCTGATCCTGACGATCGGCGTCGCGGCCGACGCGAACATCGTGATCTTCGAGCGCGTCAAGGAGGAGATACGCGCGGGCAGATCGGTGATCTCCGGCATCGCCACGGGCTACAAACGCGGCTTCGCGGCGATCGTCGACGCGAACGTCGTCACGTTCATGACGGCCTTCATCCTGTTCGCGCTCGCGACCGCGGAAGTCAAGGGCTTCGCGCTGACGCTGGGGATCGGCACGCTGGTCTCGCTGTTCACCGCCGTGCTCGCCACGCAGGCAGCGCTCGGCACGATGGGCCGCTCGAAATTCGTGACCCACCCCGCCGCGCTCGGCGCCGGCAAGCCCCGCCGCAAGCTGACGTTCGACTTCATGGGCGCCTCGAAGTGGTTCTTCTCCTTCTCGGGCACGATCCTGCTGGTCGGCGCGCTCGCGATCGGCGGCAACGGCCTGAACTTCGGCATCGACTTCAAGTCCGGCACCCGCATCGACACCGCGTTCGTGAAGAAGGTCAGCGAGGGCGAAATCGAAAAAGTGATGGCCGGCGCGGGCTACGGCAACGCCAAGGTGCAGAAGTTCAACAACAAGAGCATCGGCGGCAACGGCTACCAGATCTCCACCAAGACGCTGAAGCCCGACAAGGTCCAGTCGATCAAGTCGGCGCTCGACCAGAAGTTCGGCAGCGGCGGCAGGGCCGGGACGAAGAACTTCTCCTCAACCTCGATCGGGCCGACGTTCGGCAAGACCGTCGCGAACAGCGCGATCATCGCGATCATCGCCTCGCTGCTGGTGATCTCGGCGTACATCGCGCTGCGCTTCGAGTGGAAGTACGCGATCCCGGTGCTGATCGCGCTGATGCACGACCTGCTGATCACCGCCGGCGTCTACTCGCTGACCGGGCGCGAAGTGACGACCTCGACCGTCGCGGCGCTGCTGACGATCCTGGGGTACTCGCTCTACGACACGATCATCGTGTTCGACCGTGTCCGCGAGAACGTGCCGCGGATGCCGCGCGCCGCCTTCTCGCAGATCGTCAACCGCTCGATGTCGGAGGTCCTGACGAGGTCGCTGGCGACGAGCTTCTGCACGCTGCTGCCCGTGCTGGCGCTGCTGTTCTTCGGCGGCGAAACGCTGAAGGACTTCGCCTTCGCGCTGATGGTCGGGATCGCCTCGGGCGCCTACTCCTCGATCTTCATCGCCTCGCCGGTGCTGACGCACTGGAAGGAGCGCGAGGGCACCTACCGCAACCGCCGCGCGCGGATCCTGCGCGAACAGGGCGGGGTCGCGGCGTACGCGACGACCTCCGGCGGCGCGCCGGAGGACGTCGAGCCCGCCAGGCAGGGCAAACGCTCCGTCTCGATCTTCGGCGGGGGCGGCGGCGTCGGCACCGAAGAGCAGATCTCGCGCGATGAGTTCCAGGAGCTGGTGCGTGACCTCGACACCGGGCAGGAGCCGCAGCGGCCGGGGCGCGGCGGCCGGCGCGCGGGCGCCGCGGGCGTGGCGCAGCAGGAGCGCAAAGCGCGCCAGGCGCCGCCCGCTCAGCCCGAGCAGTCGCCCGAGGCCAAACGCGACCCGGCCGCGGACCTGACGCCCGAGGACCTCGTGCTGAAGGACGACAAAATGGCGCCGAAGCGCAAACGGACACGCAACCGCAAGCACGGGAGGCGCTGATGGGACTGCTCGCCTGGGTGATGATGGGGCTTGCGATCTGGCACTTCACGATCTTCCTGCCGGACCGCTTCTGGGGCGGCATCGTCGGCGCGTTCCTTGGCTCGCTCGCCGGCGGGATCGTCGTGGGACTGATCATCTTCAGCGTCAAGGTCTCCTCCCTGAAGATCCCCGGCGAAAAGGCGACGGACGTCGCGGTGGCGCTGTACGCGGTGCCGGGCGCGCTGATCGGGATGGCGCTGGTTTACCTCGAGGGCATGCGCCGCGAACGCGCGACGGCGCACCTGGGCGAGGAGCTCTAGCCCCGCGCTTCCGTCCCGTCGCGGCCGTAGTGTGGCCGCGTGAGCGTCCCGCGCTTTCAGATCGCCGACTGCCCGCCCGAGCGGGTCGCGCGGCTGCGCGCCGAGCTGGGCGTCAGCGGCGCGCTCGCGCAGGTGCTCGTCCGCCGCGGGCTGGACTCGCCCGAGCGCGCCCGCGCGTTCCTCGCCGCGGAGGAGACGTACCCGCCGGGCGCCTTCGCGGGGATCGAGCGCGCGGTGCAAACGATCCTCGCGCACGCCGGCTCGGGCAGGCGGATCACGGTCCACGGCGACTACGACGTCGACGGCGTCTGCTCGACGGCGATCCTGCTGCGCGCGCTGCGCGCGCTCGGGGCCGACGCCGACTCCTACCTGCCCGATCGCGCCGCCGACGGCTACGGCCTCTCGGCGGCGACCGTCAGGCGCCTGGCCGAGCGCGGCACGAGCCTGCTCGTGACGGCGGACTGCGCGGTCACCGCGGTCGAGGAGGTCGCGCTCGCGCGCGAGCTGGGGATCGAGGTCGTCGTCAGCGACCATCACGCGCCGCGCGCCGACGGCGCGCTGCCGGACGCGCCGATCGTGCACCCGGCGCTGTGCGGCTACCCGTGCCCGCAGCTGTGCGCGACGGCCGTCGCCTACAAGCTCGCGCAGGCGCTGTTCGAGGCGGCGGGGCGCGACCCGCGCGAGCTGGAGCAGGACCTCGACCTGGTGGCGCTCGCGACCGTCGCGGACGTCGTCTCGCTGACGGGCGAGAACCGCACGCTCGTGCGACGCGGCCTGCGCGCGCTCGCCGCGACGCGCAAGCCGGGGCTGCGCGCGCTGATGCGGGTCGCGCGCGTCGACCCGGGGCGCGTCGACGCGCGGGCGCTCGGCTTCGCGCTGGCGCCGCGGCTGAACGCGGCGGGACGGCTGTATCGCGCCGACGCGGGGCTCGAGCTGCTGCTGACCGAGGACACCCTGCGCGCGGCGCAGGTAGCCGAGGAGCTGGACCGCGCCAACCACGAGCGGCGCGAGGTCGAGCAGCGGATCCGCTTCGAGGCCGAAGCCCAGGTCGCGGAGCTGGGCGAGCGCGCGGCGTACGTGCTCGCCGGCGAGCGCTGGCACCCCGGCGTGATCGGGATCGTCGCCTCGCGCCTGGCCGAGCGCCATCACCGGCCGGTGGCGCTGATCGCGCTCGACGGCGACCGCGGCAGGGGCTCGGCGCGCAGCGTCCCGGGCTTCGACCTGCTGGCGGGGCTCACCGAGTGCTCGGCGCACCTGCTGCGCTACGGCGGCCACCGCGCCGCGGCGGGCCTCGAGGTCGAGCGCGCGCGCGTGCCGGAGCTGGCGCGCGCCTTCGGCGAGCACGCCGAGCTGGTGCTCGACGCCGCCGAGCTGGCGCCCGTGGAGCGCGTCGACGCCGTCGTCGGCGGGGCCGAGCTGGGGATGGGGCTCGCCGAGGAGCTGCAACGCCTCGCGCCGTTCGGGCACGGCAATCCCGCGGTCTCGCTGATGGTCGCCGACGCCCGCTTCCGCGACCCGCGCCCGATGGGCGAAGGCAAGCACGTGCGCTTCACGGTCGAGTCGCGCGGAGCCCGCGCGCAGGCGGTCGCCTTCCGCAACGGCGGCAGGCTGCCCGTGGCGGAGGGGGAGCCCGCGGAGGCGACGTTCGCGCTCGAGGTGAACGAGTGGAACGGCGTCACCGAGCCGCGCCTGGTGCTGCGCTGCGCGAGGGCCGCGGAGCCGGCGCCGCAGGTGCGCTCGCTGAAGCCCGAGGCCGAGCCCGCCGGGGAGGCGCAGGGCCAGTTGCAGCTGGCCTTGCTCTAGCGCGCCAGGCGCTTCAATCCCGCCCGGCCGTTCCCTAACCTGTGTACATGTCGGTCGCTAAGGACCCGAACAAGCCGCAGGCCACCGAGCTGGCGGAGCAGGCGCCGCCCGCGGCTGCCGTCTCCGCGCCCGCGGCGCCGGCCGCGACGGCCACCCCGGCGATCTCAGCGCAGCGGCTCGGCCTGAGTGAGCCGGAGCGCCGCCTGCTGGCGGACCTGTTCGCGATCGTCTCCGAGCACGCGGCTGACTCCGCGGTCGAGATCGACCGCGCGCGCGTGCAGGACGCGTTCGTGTTCGCCTGCGAGCACCACGCCGCGCAGCGGCGCAAGTCGGGCGAGGACTTCATCGTCCATCCCGTCGGCGTGGCGCGCATCTGCGCGGGCATGCGCCTGGACACGGAGACGCTGTGCGCGGCGCTGCTGCACGACACCGTCGAGGACACGAAGGCCTCGATCGAGGAGGTGACCGAGCGCTTCGGCGAGGAGATCGCGCAGATCGTCGACGGCGTCACGAAGCTGACCGGGATCACGTTCCAGTCCCACGACGAGGCGCAGGCCGAGAACTACCGCAAGATGATGGTGGCGATGGCCACCGACGTGCGGGTCATCCTGATCAAGCTCGCCGACCGCCTGCACAACATGCGCACGATCGAGGCGATGCCGAAGCAGAAGCAGATGGAGAAGGCGCGCGAGACGCTCGACATCTACGCGCCGCTCGCCCACCGCCTGGGCATCCACGCGATCAAGTGGGAGCTGGAGGATCTCGCGTTCGCGACGCTGCACCCGCGCAAGTACCAGGAGATCAAGGGGCTCGTCGCCCAGCAGCGCGACGATCGCGAGGGCTACGTCAGCCAGGCGGGCGAATACCTCGCGCGCGAGCTGGGCGAGCTGGGCATCCACGCGCAGATCGCGGGCCGCGCCAAGCACTTCTACTCGATCTACTCGAAGATGACCAAGAAGGGTCGCGAGTTCAACGAGATCTACGACCTCACCGCGATGCGCGTGATCGTCGACTCGGTCAAGGACTGCTACGGCACGGTCGGCGTGATCCACTCGCTCTGGAAGCCGCTGCCGGGGCGCTTCAAGGACTTCATCGCGATGCCGAAGTTCAACATGTACCAGTCGCTGCACACGACGGTGATCGGGCCGGAGGGGCGGCCGCTTGAGATCCAGATCCGCACCCAGGAGATGCACGAGATGGCCGAGTTCGGCGTCGCGGCGCACTGGGTCTACAAGCAGGGCGCCGACGGCGCCCCGGGACCCGGCGGCCACGGGGCCGGGGGGCAGGGCGAGGACGCGAAGCTGAAGTGGCTGCGCTCGATGCTCGACTGGCAGAAGGACCTGTCGGACCCGCGCGAGTTCATGGAGACGCTGCGCACGGACCTGTTCGAGGAAGAGGTGTTCGTGTTCACGCCGAAGGGCCAGGTCAAGTCGCTGGCCGCGGGCGCGACGCCGCTGGACTTCGCCTACGAGGTCCACACCGAGATCGGCCACCGCTGCGTGGGCGCGCGCGTCAACGGCAAGATCGTGCCGCTGCACTACGAGCTGCGCTCCGGCGACATCGTCGAGATCCTCACCGCCAAGCGCGAGCGCGGCCCCTCGCGCGACTGGCTGGCGATGGTCAAGACGACCCGCGCCCGCAACAAGATCAAGGCCTGGTTCAAGGCCGAGTCGCGCCAGGACACCGAGCACGAGGGGCGCGAGGTGCTCCAGGAGCACCTGCGCAAAGCGGGCCTGCCCGCGCAGAAGATCACGGGCTCGGCGATCCTCGCCGACGTGATCCGCGAGGTCGGCTACCGCAAGGCCGACGACTTCTACATCGCGCTCGGCGGCGCGAAGGTCTCGCCGAAGCTGGTCGTCGGCAAGGTGATGCAGCGGCTGAAGCAGGGCGAGGCCGCCGACGGCGACGGGACCGCGGCGGACCTGCTGCGCGTCGGGCGCCCGCGGCGGCGGCCGACGAAGTCCTCCGACCAGTACGGGATCAAGGTCGACGGCGTCGAGGACGTGATGCTGCGCCTGGCGAAGTGCTGCCGGCCGGTGCCGGGCGACGAGATCGTCGGCTACATCTCGCTCGGCCGCGGGATCACGATCCATCGCGAAGACTGCCCGAACGTCGCGCTCCTGAAGAAGGATCCCGAGCGCTTCACGACGGTCGCCTGGGAAGGCGACCAGTCGACGGCGTTCGTCGTCGAAATCCAGATCGACGCCTGGGACCGCCACCACCTGTTGGAGGACCTCTCGCGGGTGTTCAGCGAGTCGGGGGCGAACATCCTCGAAGCGCGCTGCATGTCCGCGCCGCCGATGGTCAAGAACCGCTTCGTGATCGAGGTCGCCGACACGCACACGCTGAAGGGCGCGATCACGCGCATGCGCAACATCGACTCGGTGTTCGACGCCTACCGGGTCACACCGGGCGGCGCGGGATAGGCGCGGCACCGCCCGCAGAGCCGGCGGCGGCAGCTTCGGCACTGCACGCCCGTCCCGGCTGGGGCCTGGTAACTTCGCCGTCCATGGTCGCCAAGCGTCTAGCCGTTCTGCCCCCGCTGCTCGCGCTGGCGGGGCTGCTCGGAATGCTTGCCCCCGCAGGCGCGGGCGCCGTCGGAGAGCTGGCCCTGCAGGAATGCTTCGGCGGCGGCGCCGGGTGCATCAACGAGGCCGGCGAACCGTTCCTCGACTCAGGCGGCGTCGCGGTCAGTCCTTCGGGCACCGCCGTCTACGCGACGGGCAAAACGGACATCACGCACTTCTTCGTGGGAGGAGAAGGCAAGCTCGCCTACGACGGGTGCATAAGCAATGACGGCTCGGGCGGGACCTGCACGAACGCGAACTCGCCCGCCAAGCCGCTCACGAACGCTCACGGCCTCGTCGTCAGCCCTACGCGCCAGGCGGTCTACGTAGCGGCCGACAGCGCGGACTTCGGCTCTGGCACACCTGGGGACGTGGCTCATCTGGAAACGCTCGCGCCCGGCGGCCAGCTCGTCTACCGCGATTGCATCAGCAATGCAAACGGCACGAACGGCAGCTGCGGTGTCACCGATGCGGCGTGGCCGCTGGAGGACGCGACGCAGGTGGCGATGAGCCCGGACGGCAACTCGCTGTACGCGGCCGCGGGGGGCATCACTCCCGAAGTCGGCTGGGTCGATCACTTCTTCGTCTCCTCGACGGGGTTCTCCTTCGACGGGTGCGTGGACTCGTACACCGAGGCGGGCTGCCTGCAGTACGGCAGCAACGGCGTGCCGCTGGAGCGCGCGGCGGCGGTGGCGGTTAGCCCGACCACAGGCGACGTCTATGCCGCCGCCCCCGAAACGGACGCCGTCGTGCACTTCGCGACCGACGACGCAGGCCGCCTGACGCCCGGCAACTGCATCGCCGGGGCGGGCGCTGGAGCAAAATGCGAAGACGCGCCGGGCTCGCTGCCAGACGAAGATCGAGGGCTTGTGGTCAGCCCCGACGGCTCCTCGGTCTACGTGACCAGCCACACGAGCGCGGGTGGGCTCACGCGGCTGTCGGTGCAGCCGAACGGCGACCTGCGCTGGGCGGAATGCGTCAGCGCCGACGGCTCGGGCGGGGTCTGTCAGGACATTCCCGGCGCCGGCGACCCGCTCGCGGAAGCGGAACCGGTCGCCGTCAGCCAGGACGGACAGTCGGTCTACGTCGGGGGCAAGCGCGCAGTGACGGCTTTCACCGTGGGCAGCGACGGCAAGCTCAGCTATCAGGCCTGCTACTCCGGCGAATTCGTCGAAGGCTGCACCGATCTGGCGGGCAAGCCGATCGAAAAAGCCTCGGGGATCGCGGTCAGCCCCGACGGCGGCTCCGTCTACGTCTCCTCCGAAGCGCCCGGGATGCTCGCCCACTTCTCGCGCGCGCGCCCGGCGCTGCCGCCCGGCGGGGCGCCCGGTCCCGGCGCGACCACCACCACCACCACCACCACCACCACCACCACCATGGTCGTCCAAGCCCTCACCACCGTCGCCCATATCTTCACCGCCGCGGAGCTGAAAGCGAGCCTGCTCGCGCAGCTCGTGCCGAAGGGCAAGGCCGCGAGGCTCGCGAAGGTCAAGCGGATGAAGGGCTACGCGCTCAGCTTCAAAGCGCTCGTCGCGGGCTCGCTGACGATCGACTGGTTCTTCCTGCCGAAGGGCGCGCACGTCTCGGCCGCGAGGAAGCACGGGGCCAAGCCCAAGCCGGTGCTGTTCGCGGTCGGCCAGGCGGCGTTCGCCGGGCCTTCCACGAAGACGCTCACGATCAAGTTCACCGCGAAGGCGCTGCGCATGCTGAAGCACAGGAGCGCCATCCAGCTGACCGCGAAGGGCACGTTCACGCCGCGCGGCGGCAAGACCGTGACCGCGTCGAAGGCCTTCCAGCTGAAGGGCTAGGAGACGATGCTCAGCGCGCGCGGCTTGATGGAGTAGCGCGCCTCCTCGACCTCGCCGAGGAAGTCGCCGTCGACCTGCAACGGCAGCGGGCGCCCGTCGGCGCTGCGTACGGTCAGCTCGCGCAGGCCCTCGACGTTCGTGATCTGGCGGTTGCGCGCGACGCTGGCGCGCGAGGACAGCGCGCGGATGCCGATCGAGGTGAACGCCAGCGGGGTGGCGCGGCGCAGCGCGGCGAGCACGAGCTCGCCGGATTCGAGCTCGGCGCCTTCTGCGATGTCGATCGGTTTGTCGTGGAAGTAGGTGAAGGGGGCGCCGTTCTGCACGATCGCCGTGACGCCGGGAAGCGTGCCGTCGGCGGTCTCGACCTCCAGGCGCGTGGGGCGCACGAGGTAGCGCTGCGCGACGGAGAGCGCCTTCCAGGTGAAGAAGTAGGGGCCGAAACGGGCCTTCAGCCGGGGCTTGGCGTCGACCCGCTTCACGACGCTCGCGTCGAGGCCGACGCCGGAGTTGAACGTGAAGCAGCGGTCGTTGACGACGCCGAGGTCGACCTTGCGCACGCGCCAGTCGTCGGCCATCGCGAGCAGGTGCTCGGTGGCGTCGACCAGCTCGCCGGGGATACCGAGGATCTTCGCGAACACGTTCGCCGAGCCGCCGGGCAGCGCGCACAGCGGCGTGTCGGAGCCGAGCAGGCCGTTCGCGGCTTCGTTGACGGTGCCGTCGCCGCCGAAGGCGACCACGACGTCATAACCCTCGTGCGCAGCCTCGCGGCAGAGCACGGTGGCGTGGCCGCGCGATTCGGTGTCGACCGCGTCGACCTCGAAGCGCCCTTTCAGGGCGTAGACCACGAGGTGGCGCAGCTTGTCGGAGACAGTCGAGGCGTACGGGTTGACGATCAGCAGCATGCGCCGCTTCGTGGCAGCGGCGTAGGGCTCCAAGTCGTCGGCGCCCTGTTCGGGGCGCTGTGACTCCTGCCCGCGCGTGGGGGTGCGCGATGGGGAGGTGCTCATCCACATGCGGCTACACCGCCGCGCCGCGCGCGTTACCGCGGGCGCGGGCCGGGGTAGTTAGCTCGAACGAGCGGCCGTGCAGATCCGCTCCGCCAAGCGGATTGCTACACTGCCGCGCACATAGCTGGACACATCCAGAGGGGTGAAGGGACTGGCCCGATGAAACCCCGGCAACCACCGTCAATGTCACGGACGGAAGGTGCCAATTCCAGAGAGATGTGTGGCGAGCCTCCGGGTTCTTCGCACAAGTGGCACCGCGAAGAACATACGACGGAGGTTCCAATGGCTGTCAGTCACCTGCAGTGCAAGGAGTGCAAGGCCCAGTACCCGCTTGAGGCCGTGTTCGTCTGCGAGGCCTGCTTCGGCCCGCTCGAGGTCGTCTACGACCACAGCCGCACCGGCGGCGACGTCGGTGAGCTGCGCCGCCGCATCCAGGGCGGCCCGCAGAACATCTGGCGCTACGCGGACTTCCTGCCGCTCGCAGGCGGGCCTCCCGGTCCCTCCGGCCGCCTCGCCTCGCGCGCCGGGCTGCCGGCCGGCTGCACGCCGCTGATCCGCGCCGACCGGCTCGCGGAGCGGCTCGGCCTGGGCGAGGTGTGGGTCAAGAACGACGCCGCGAACCCGACGCACTCGTTCAAGGACCGCGTCGTCTCGGTCGCCACGACGCGGGCGCGCGAGCTGGGCTTCGAGACGATCGCCTGCGCCTCGACCGGCAACCTCGCCAACTCGGTCGCCGCCCACGGCGCGGCGCTGGGCATGGACTCCTATGTCTTCATCCCGGCCGACCTCGAGGAGCAGAAGGTGCTGGCGACGGGCATCTACGGCACGAAGCTCGTCGGCGTCGAAGGCAACTACGACGACGTCAACCGCCTCTGCACCGAGCTGTGCGCCGAGCGGGAGTGGGCGTTCGTGAACATCAACCTGCGCCCCTACTACGCCGAGGGCTCGAAGACGCTGGCGTTCGAGATCGCCGAGCAGCTCGGCTGGGAGCTGCCGGACCGCTGCGTCGTGCCGATCGCCTCAGGCTCGCTGTTCACGAAAATCGCGCGCGGCTTCGAGGAGTTCGCGGAGCTGGGCCTCGTGCAGGGCGAGCTGCCGAGCATGAACGGCGCCCAGGCCCAGGGCTGCTCGCCGGTGGCGAGCGCCTTCGCCGAAGGCCACGAAGTCTGCCGCCCGGTCAAGCCGAACACGATCGCGAAGTCGCTGGCGATCGGCAACCCCGCCGACGGGCCCTACGCGCTCGACCTGGCGCGGCGCACCGGCGGCGGCATCGACGCCGTCACCGACGAGGAGATCCGCGCCGGGATCAAGCTGCTCGCCGAGACGACCGGGATCTTCACCGAGACCGCGGGCGGCGTCACGACCGCGACGCTCGCGAAGCTCGCCGCGCGCGGCGACATCGACCCGGGCGAGCGCGTCGTGCTCGTGATCACGGGCGAGGGCCTGAAGACGCTCGACGCGGTGCGCGGCACGTTCGAGACGCACACGATTGCCCCCAGCGTCGAGGCCTTCGAGGCCGGCGTTCCCCAAGCCGTCTCGGTCTGATGTCGGTGACGGTGAAGATCCCCACGCAGCTGCGCGCTGCGGCGGGCGGCGAGGCCGAGGCCCAGGTCGACGGCGCGACCGTCAAGGACGTGCTCGACGGCCTGTTCGAGCGCCACGGCGAGCTGCGCACGCGGCTGTACGACGACCAGGGCGGCCTGCGGCGGTTCGTGAACGTGTACGTCGCCGGCGAAGACATCCGCTTCCTCGACGGCCTTGCGACGCCGGTCTCCGACGGTACGGAGTTGACGATCCTTCCTGCCGTAGCCGGGGGCTAGCGAGCTAGCGAGGTTCTGCGGGCACCGCGGCGTGGTGCGTCGCGGCCTTCGCGGGCGGCGGCGTGGAGCCGCTGATGCCGACGGTCGAGACGAGCCCGGCGGCGACCATCGCGGCGATCGTCAGCGCGCGCATCCGCTTCGGCGTGAGCCAGCCGAAGTGGTGGGTCTGGAGCCAGCTCCGGAAGCCGGTCGCGGCCGAAGCCGCCGCCATCGCGCAACCCGCGCACATGGGCCGAGCATACCGCCGCCCGAACGCGACTCGCGCCAGCGCGCGAACCCGCGCCGCGCGGCGCGCTCAGCCGTGCTCGGCGGTCTCGACGCGACTCTCAAGCCGCCGCTGCAACTCCGGCCCGCGCCCCGCGGCTACGGCCCGGGCGGCCCGCGCCTCGCTCAGCTCGAGGCCGTGCAGCTGGGCGTAGTCGAGCAGGTTCTGGCGCTCCTCGCCCTCGCGCGCGGCGCGCAGGAACAGCCAGCAGAACAGCCCGAGCGTGAGGAAGGACTCCTCGACCATCATGATCGCCCCGGCGATGTTCTGGTCGGCCAGCGGCGAGATGTGGTGCATCGCGTCGCCGTGGTTGTAGAAGGGGTAGAAGACGGTCCCGGACCAGAGGAAGATGTTGCCGAGCACGGTGCCGGCGAGGCGCACGGCGACGATGTAGACGAGGCGCCCGAGGTTGCCGAACCATTTCGGCATCGGCAGCGGCCCGAACAGGCACATCCACATGTTCACGCCGAAGCCGAGGAACATCGCGTGCTCCAGCGCGTGGATCCCCGAGTGGCGCAGCGCGGCCTGGTAGAAGACCGGCAGGTGCCAGACGTACAGGTCGATCGTCCACAGGGGGAAGGCGATCGCGGGGTGGGCCAGCACGCGCAGCCGGTCGAAGAAGCGGATTTTCAGGATCGGGGCGATCAGCGGCCCGGTCAGCCCGAGCACGATCAGCAGCGCGGCGATGTCGCCGAGCAGCAGGTGCTCGACCATGTGCATGTAGAGCAGGTCCTGGCTGGCGGAGCCGAGCGAGGTGAGCGCGGCGGCGATCGTGACGAAGCCCCCGTAGAAGCAGGCCTGGCGCCAGCCGGGGACCGGATGGCCCGTCACCGCGAGCGTGCGCACCCGCCGCGCGTAGAGGACCGCGAAGACCGCCAGCGGCCCCAGCTGAAGCACGTCCTCGAGGCTTGTGGAGACGGCGAGCGGGAGCGTGTGCATGCGGGTTTCAGGGTACGCCAGCGCAGGGCGCGGGTGGCGGCAGACCCTACCGGCGGCCGGGCGCCTGCGGTCCCATAAACTGACGCGGGCATGAGCGCCCGACCTCGCCGCATGCTGCCCGGCCTGCTCGGCGGCGCGGCGCTCCTGGCGCTGGCGCTGCCGGCCAGCGCGCAGGCCCACGGGATCGTGGGCAAGGCCGATCTGCCGATCCCG
Source organism: Solirubrobacteraceae bacterium (assembly GCA_035508515.1). GTDB lineage: Bacteria > Actinomycetota > Thermoleophilia > Solirubrobacterales > Solirubrobacteraceae > Palsa-744. Next base: position 36,678 of record DATJMW010000044.1, read on the forward strand.
GTGTGGCTGTTTAGCTGGACGGCGGCGATCGTGCTGGTGGTCTCGTTCGTGGCGCTGTCGACGCTGTGGCGCACCCCGCAGCTACAACGCGAACGACTGCGGCTGCTGCTGGGGCTTGGCCCTGCGGCGCGCACGGCGGCGCAGCTGTTCGCGGGAGCCTTGGGGCTGGCGCTGTTCGCGCTGGTGCTCTACAGCGGCTTCGCGGGCGCGCAGGTGCCGAACGCGAACTTCTCGGTGACGTTCGTGTACGTGATCTTCTGGGTAGGGCTGCCGGTGCTGAGCGTGCTGTTCGGCGACGTGTTCGCGTCGTTGAGCCCGTGGCGCGCGTGCGCGCGGGCATTCCGCTGGGCCCAGCGCGCGCTGCGCGGCGGGCGCGAGTCGCCGCCGCTGCTGCACTATCCCGACGGCCTGGGGCAGTGGCCGGCGATCGCGGGCATCGTCGGCTTCGCCTGGCTTGAGCTGGTGTTCGTGAACCGCGACGAACCCTCGCTGCTGGCGACGCTGTCGCTGGGCTACTTCGCGGTGATGGTCGTGGGGATGCTGCTGTTCGGCGTCGAGCGGTGGGGGGGATCGGCGGACGGCTTCGGCGTCTACTTCAACCTGCTGGGCCGGCTCTCGCCGCTGACGGTGGACGAGCGCGGTCTATGCCTGCGACGCCCGCTGAGCGGCATCGCGGACCTGCAGATCGTCCCGGGCACCGTGACGCTGATCTGCGCGCTGATCGGCACGACGACGTTCGACGGCTTCTCGAACGGCGGCATCTGGCGCAAAGCCGAGCCCGAAGTGCAGAGCGTCTTCTCGAGCCTCGGGCTCGGCGCGACGCCCGCGCAGGAGCTGGCCTACTCGGTGGGCCTGGTGTTCTGCATCTGCCTGATCGTCGCTGTCTACCGGCTCGGGGTGCTGGGCGTACGCAGCGTCTCGGAGCGCTACGAGCTGGGCGAGCTGACGCGCGCCTTCGCGCACACGCTGGTCCCGATCGCCTTCGCCTACGTGCTGGCGCACTACTTCTCGCTGCTGATCTGGCAGGGGCAGGCCCTGGGCTACCTGATCTCGGACCCGCTCGGCAACGGCAGCGACCTGTTCGGCACGAGCGGCTACCAGATCGACTACGGAGTGCTCTCCTACGCGGCGATCTGGTACGTGCAGGTGGCGGCGCTGATCGCCGGGCACGTCGGCGGCCTGGCGCTGGCGCACGACCGGGCGCTGGCGATGTACCGAGAGCCGGAGGAAGCGGTGCGCAGCCAGTACTGGATGCTGGCGGTGATGGTGGCGTTCACGAGCTTCGGGCTGTGGTTGCTCTCGGACGTGGGCACCTGAGCCGACCGGCTCGGCCGCAGGCGCCCCTGAGCTAGGTTTCGGGCGTGTCCGCCCGCCCGCTCCTGGCTCTGCTCGCCGTCTGCGCCCTCGCGCTCGGCCCGGCCGCTGTCACGGGCGCGGCCGCCGCCACCACGACGGGGGACGAATCGCAGAGCCCCCTGAACGACCAGGGCTCGAGCCCCAACTACCGCTCGACGATCACCTCGGTGTCGCCCCCGGCGCACGGGCTGGGGCTCCAGGTGCTCCAGTTCTCGGACCGGCTGCTGCTGCGCAACCAGACCGGCAAGACCGTGACGGTGGACGGTTACGAAGGCGAGCCCTACCTGCGCTTCCAGCCGGGGGGCGCGGTCGAAGTCAACATGCGCTCGCCGGCCTACTTCCTGAACCAGAGCTTCTACGGCAACGTGACGGTGCCGCCGTCGGCGAGCGCGAAGGCGGCTCCCCGCTGGCAACTCGTCGATCGCACGGGCCAGTACGAATGGCACGACCACCGCATCCACTGGATGTCGCCGGCGCTGCCGCCGCAGGTGAAGGACAAGGGCAAGCGCACGCTGATCTTCGACTGGCGCGTGCCGATCGCGGTAGGGGGCCGGCCCGGCGACGTGGCGGGACGGCTGTTCTGGGAACCGAACTCCTCTTCGGCGCCGGTGGCGGCGATCGCGATCGGCGGCGCGATCGTCGTGCTGGGGCTGCTGCTGGTGCTGACGGTCCGCCGCCGCCGCGGAAGCCCGCACCCGGCGGCGCCCGGCGGCGGCGGCGACGGCAGCGGCGGCGCCGAGGCGGGCGCCGGCGAGAGCCCGGGCCACCGGGAGGCGTGGTAGCGTAAATCGAGATGCAGCTGGCATGCCTGACCCACTGGTACGTGTCGTTGCTGTACGTCGTCCCGGTGCTTGCGGTCGGCGGCTGGGGCTGGTGGAGCGCGCGGCGGATGTCGCGCAACCGCCGCAACAAGCCGCCCGGTTCCGCGGCGCCTGGGCCTGCGGGCCGTTAGAAAAGCCCCGAACGCGGGAATAACGCGTTCGAGGCCCGAGCAGGGGAGCGAAAAGCACGCAAGATCTGCCCATCTTCCGAGCTTTAGGAGTTTCTTCGAAGGTCTTCAGGAAGCTCTCAGTACGATTGGATTGACTGCCCCGCATGACCGCACAGACACCGATCCGCCTCCGAGACCAGACCCCCTCCCTCACCGCCGAGGGTCACACCGAGCGCGTCGACGCGATCGCGTTCCTGGACGAGAGCACGCGCCAGAAGGCGATCACCGAGCGCCCGAGCGGCCCCGGCCGCTACCTGGAGATCCAGGGCACCGGCGAGACGCTGCTGCTCCCGATCGAGGAGGGCGTGATGCACATCGGCCGGGGCCTCTCGGCGGATCTGCACCTCGACGAGAAGTCGGTTTCGCGCCGGCACGCGATGCTGGTGCACCGCCCCGCGGGTCCGCGGCTGCTGGACGACCGCAGCTCGAACGGCACGTTCGTGAACGGCCGGCGCGTCGTGCAGGCCGACCTGCATAACGGCGACGTGATCCTGCTGGGCCGCGTCGTGCTGCGCTACCTGGAGATCTAGCGGCCCGGAGGGCATTGGTACTGCCCTCAGACCTATACTGCGAGCGTCTTCTTCGGTCCTCCAGGGGGCCGGTTCCACCACCACCCGGGAGGGTTCCTGATGAGAAAGCTCGTGGCCGCAGCCGCTGCGCTGGCGTTCGCGTTCGTCCTGCTGACAGGGTGTGGCAGCAGCAGTAGCAGTAGCTCAAGCTCCACCTCTTCGAGCAGCGCCTCCAGCTCCACGTCGAGCTCGACGCCGGTGAGCACGCCGGCGGCGGACTCCGCGCTGGTGGCACAGGTGCCGTCGGCGATCAAGTCGAAAGGCACGCTGAACGTGGCGACCGAAGCGCAGTACGCGCCGAACGAGTTCATCGCCTCGGACGGTCACACGGTGATCGGCATGGACGCGGAACTGATGGAATCGATCGGCGCCCTGCTGGGGCTGAAGGTGAAGCTGATCAACTCCGACTTCGAAACGATCATCCCGGGCCTGGCGGCGGGCCGCTACGACCTTGGCATCTCCTCGTTCACGGACACGAAGGAACGCGAGAAGACGGTGGACTTCGTGGACTACTTCTCGGCGGGCATCTCCTTCTACGCGAAGAGCTCGGCGAACCCGGGCGTGAACACGGTGGCGGACCTGTGCGGAAAGACGGTCGCCGTGGAGAAGGGGACCGTCGAGCAGGAAGAAGCCGAAGCCCAGAGCAAGAAGTGCGGCTCAAAGGCGGTGACGACGCTGAGCTTCCCGGGCCAGAACGCCGTGAACCTCGCGGTCTCCAGCGGCCGCGCGGAACTGGGCATGGCCGACTCGCCGGTGGCGGACTACCAGGTCAAACAGTCCGACGGCGGCTTCAAGCTGGTCGGCAAGGAGTACGAAGTGGCGCCCTACGGGATCGCGATCCCGAAGAAGGGCGGCATGACCCAGCCGGTGCTGGGCGCCGTGAAGGCGCTGATCTCCGACGGGACCTACGGGAAGATCCTCGAAAAGTGGGGGCTCCAGTCGGGCGCGATCAAGGAACCGAAGGTCAACGGCGCGATCGGCTAGCGGCGGAGCCGCGGCCGACGAGCGGATGATCGAGTAGCAGGTGTCCTCGGGCGAACCGACCCCAGCAGCGGCCGGGCGTCCCGAGGACATCCGCGCGGTCCCGGTCAGGCGCCCGGGGCGCTGGGTGGCCGCGGCGATCGTGCTGATCGTCGCGGTCGCGCTGGTCCGCTCGGTCGTCGACAACCCCAACTTCCAGTGGGACGTCGTCGGCGAATTCCTGTTCGACGCGCGCATCCTGCGCGGGCTGCGGATCACGATCGAGCTGACGGCGATCGCGATGGCGATCGGGATCGTGCTGGGCGTGCTGCTGGCGGTGATGCGCCTGTCGCCGAACTGGCTGGTCTCAGGCGCCAGCTCCTTCTACATCTGGTTCTTTCGCGGCACGCCCGTCCTGGTGCAGCTGCTGTTCTGGTACAACATCGCGGCGCTGTACCCGAAGATCGGGCTGGGCATCCCGTTCGGGCCGTCGTTCGTCCACGCGGATGCGAACAAGCTGATCACGCCGTTCACGGCGGCGGTCCTGGGGCTGGGGCTGAACGAGGGCGCCTACATGGCGGAGATCGTGCGGGCGGGGATCATCTCGGTCGACCCGGGGCAGTCGGACGCGGCGCAGTCGCTGGGGATGACGCGCCTGCAGACGATGCGCCGGATCGTGCTGCCGCAGGCGATGCGGGTGATCATCCCGCCGACGGGCAACGAGACGATTTCGATGCTGAAGACGACGTCGCTGGTGAGCGTGATCGCCGTGGGCGACCTGCTCTACGGCGCGCAGATCATCTACTCGGTCAACTTCAAGACGATCCCGCTGCTGATCGCCGCGAGCATCTGGTACCTGGTCTGCACGAGCGTGCTGTACGTCGGGCAGTACTACCTGGAGCGCTACTACGGGCGCGGCGAGCGCACGCGTCAGGCCGGCCTGTTCGAGCGGGTTCGCGCCGGCGTCCTCTCGGTCCGCCATCAACCATGAGCGTGCCGATGGTGAAGGCCGAAGCGGTGCACAAGCGCTTCGGGCGTCAGGAGGTGTTGAAGGGGATCGACCTGACGGTCGCTCCTGGCGAGGTCGCCTGCCTGCTCGGCCCGTCGGGCTCGGGCAAGTCGACCTTCCTGCGTTGCATCAACCACCTGGAGAAGATCGAGGCGGGCCGCCTGTCGGTCGACGGCGAGCTGGTGGGCTACCGCCAGCAGGGCGAGCGCCTGCACGAGCTGCGCGAAGCCGACGTGGCGCGCAAGCGCGCGGAGATCGGGATGGTCTTTCAGCACTTCAACCTGTTCCCGCACATGACGGCGCAGGAGAACGTCACCTGCGCGCCGATCCGCGTCAAGCGCGAAGACGCCGGGCAGGCGCGCGCCCACGCCCACGAGCTGCTGGCGCGGGTGGGGCTGGCCGACAAGCTCGACGCCTATCCCGCGCAGCTCTCCGGCGGCCAGCAGCAGCGGGTGGCGATCGCGCGGGCGCTGGCGATGCGCCCGAAGCTGATGCTGTTCGACGAGCCGACCTCGGCGCTGGACCCCGAGCTGGTGGGCGAGGTGCTCGCGGCGATGCAGCAGCTGGCGCGCGAAGGGATGACGATGGTGGTGGTCACGCACGAGATGGGCTTCGCGCGCGAGGTCGCCGACACGGTGACGTTCATGGACGACGGCGTCGTGGTCGAGTCCGGCGAGCCGGGCGAGGTGCTGGGCAACCCGCGCCACGAGCGCACGCGTGCGTTCCTCTCGAAGGTCCTGTAGGCGGGCGAGCGCGCTCGCCGCGCCGCGAAGGCCGATCCGATCGGCTCGCAGGGGTCCGACTCAGGACCCCAAGAGCCCCTTCTCCATCAGCGCCACGGTCTTCTCCTCGCCGTGGTCCAGGCGGCCCACGTCCTCGTAGCCGCGCGCGGCGTGGAACGCCAGCGAGGCGTCGTTGCGGGGCCGCACGTTGACGTCGCAGACCATCCGCGCGAACGGCAGCGCCGCCTGCTCCATCCGCTCGTAAAGCGCCTCGCCGAAGCCGCGGCGGCGGTGCTCGGCGGCGACGGCGATCCGGTCGAGATAGAGGAATTGGGTGTAGCGCTCGGCGAACCAGCGGTAGTTCGCGCTGTCGTAGGGGGCGCCAGGGGCGACGGCGATCGCGAACGCCGCGACGCCGCCGTCGGGACCAAGGTCCACGACGAGGCTGCGGTAGACCAGCGCGAGGATGTAGCCGAGTCGCGGCTGGTCCAGCGAGCTCAGCTCGCGCACCGAAGCCTGGTTCAGCGCGAGCACCGCGGGCCAGTCCTCCCTCTCAAGCTCCCTCACCTGCACGGGGCCAGCTTATGCGGGACGGGTGGCGCGACGGCGTCAGCCGCGCGGGGCGTGGGCCTGCGGCACGAGCTCGTCGAGCGTCGGCTTGCAGTCGTGGCGCTGCTTGGAGCGGTACATCGCGGCGTCGGCGCGCTTGACGAGCTCGTCGGCGGTGGCGGTGCCGGCCTCGCTGCACGCGACCCCGACGCTGGCGCTCAGCTCGACGGGGCCGCTCGCCAGTTGCACCTCGCCGCTGAGCGACTCGCAGACGCGCTCGGCGACGCGCACCGCGACCTCGGCGCTGCGGATGTCGCGCAGCAGCACGATGAACTCGTCGCCGCCAAGGCGCCCGACGCCGTCGCCGCGGCGGGTCAGGGCGCGCAGCCGCTCGGCGACCTCCGCCAGCAGCTCGTCGCCCGCGGAGTGGCCGAACTTGTCGTTGATCGGCTTGAAGCGGTCGAGATCCACGAAGATGACGCCTGTACTGGCGCCGTCCTCGCGCTCCAGCTCGCGCTCCAGCATGTCGAGGATCGAGCCGCGGTTGTGGCAGCCCGTCAACGCGTCGAACATCGCGCGGCGCTGTAGCTCCTCGTGCGCGCGGGCGCTGTCGGTGACGTCCAGCACCGAGATGATCGCGCCGCTGATCTCGCCCCCCGCGCGGCTCAGCGTGCGGATGCTCATCAGCGCCCGGCGCCATTCGTCGCCGGGGACCACCAGGTCGACTTCGACGTCCTCGTCGACTCCCTCCTCGAGCACCTGGTCGAGCGCGCGCTCGAAGCTCGCGAGGCCTTCGCGGGTGAGCGTGCTCAGCAGCGAGCGCGCCGCGGGCAGGGCGCGGTCCTCGGGGGTCGCCACATCGAGCTGCTCCTCGCGCTCGCCGCCGGCGGGGGAGGGGGCCTGCACGATCTGGCGCAGGCGGGCGTTGTGGTAGACGGCGTTGCGCTCGCGGTCGACCTGCATCAGCCCCACCGGCATCGCGTCGGTCAGCCGCCGCAGCAGCTCCTCGCGGTCCTGGAGGGCTTCCTGCGCCGTCATCTCCGCGGAGACGTCGATCAGCTCGACCAGCACGTAGTTGCGGTCGGCGCGGTTCAGGTAGTTGTGCAGGGTGGTGTCGACCCAGACGTAGCTGCCGTCCTTGCGCCGCCGGCGCAGTCGCGTCAGCTGGTCGCGGCGCGTGGAGAGGGTCGTCAGCCAGCCCTCGACCGCGCGGCCCTGGTCGTCGGGGTGGATCTGGTCCAGCACCGACTTCCCGATCACCTCCTCGGGGGCGTATCCGAACATCTGCGTGAAGGCCTCGTCGCACTCGATCACCTTCGCGCCCTCGTCCTCAAGCAGCGTCGCGAAGCGCGGCGCCGCGGGCCGCTCCTCGCCGTCGTCCTCGCCCTCCGGCGCCGCTTCTTCGCTGGGCAGGATCACGCACAGCTTCACGCCGTGCGCCCCGCTCAGGTCGAGGAAGTGCAGCGTCACCCAGCGCGAGGGCTTGCTCAGCATGCGCACTTTGCCGTTCACCGCCAGCTCGTGCTCCAGTCGCATCCACAGCGAGATCACCTCGCCGCGGTCGGCCGCCACGACGCCGTCGATCACCGCGCGGCCCTCGATCGCCGCCTGGCCCGAGAGGGTGAGGGTGCCGGGGATCGGGACGATCAGGCCGTTCGCCGAAAGCGCGCAGACCAGCGCGTCGGGGTGCTCCCGGAGTAGCGCTTCGGCAGCGCGCTCGACCGTGTGGTCCGCCAGCGCCCGGGCGTTGTGCCCGTCGGTCTCGCTTGGCTGTTGGGCGGTTTCGCTCGGCATTTTCCTCGCAACCCGGGGCCGATCTCGCGCAGGTCGCCTGGTTCGCGGTATCGGCCCCCGGCGTGCGGTACATGAGCCGACATCTGTCTCATGGACGCGTGGGTGGCGGTGGGCCGGACGGGTCCGCTCGCCGGGCCCTCGCCGGACCTGTACCGCAGCGCGAACGCTCCGCGAAGCATCGTGCGAAGGCGTCGCGCCGGTGCCGGCGCAGCAGGATCGGTCGGCGCTCAGGTGCGCGTCGCCGCGCGCAGCACCGAGTCGCCGGAGTGCTGCGGTCCGCGCGAGGGGGTTTGAACCGAGATGTCGAGGTAGCGGTAGTCCTGCGCCGGCACCGGGAGCGGCACGCTCAGATCCGCATGCCCGGAAGCGTCGACGCGGAAGGACGCAACGGCGACGAGCTTCGTCGTGCTGCTCATCAGCCACAGCTCGTAGAAGCGACTCGCGCCCAACGGCGGCAGGTGGGTCACGGTGAGCGTCATGCGACCCGCGCTCATGCTGGCGCTCGCGGCGTCTCGCGCGTCGACGCTGCGCAGCGCCTCGAACGTCACCGTGGCCGCACCTCGCTCGGTCGAGGTGCCCAACTGCGTGCCGACCGCGATGCCGATTCCCAGGCAGGCTGCGCCCACGGCGACGAGGGCCATGACGCGGCCGCGAGCAGAACCCGGTGCACGGCTCCGCCGGCGTGGCCGCGCCACGCGCTCGGAAGGTTGACGCTCCGCCTTCCCGGCGCGCTCGGCTTCCTCGCCGGTTGTCGCCGGCGGCTCCGGCCAGGCGTCGGCCGGCAGCTCCGTCAGCGCCGTGGTGACCGAGCGCAAGCGCTCGACACGGCGCGCGAAGGAAGGGTCTTCGCGTATGCGACGCTCGGCCTCGCGGCGTTGCTCGGGAGGCAGTTCCGCGAGCAGGTAGTCGCTGATGAGTGTTCGCTCCTCGTCGCTCATGCGGACGCCTCCATCAGGTCGCGCAAGCGCTCCAACGCGGCGACCATCCTTGTCTTGACAGTACCCAGCGCGATTCCGGTGCGCTCGCTTATCTCGCTTTGGCTCAGCCCCAGCTGAAACCGCATCCTGAGGAGATCCGCCTGCGCCGCGGGCAGCGTGGAGAGCAGGTGCGCGAGCTGCCACTGCCCGACGACCGTGTCGGCGTGATCCTCCACTTGCGTGGCACGGTCCAAGAGCGCTCGCGTCGAGGCCGGGTCGCGTGGCTCGGGCGTCCGGCGTCTCAGCGAGTCGAGCGCGCGCGAGCGCGCGAGCATCGTCAGCCAGGTCAGCAGCGAGCCGCGGGCCGGGTCGAACGACGCGCCGCGCTGCCAGGCCTGCAGCAGCACCTGCTGAAGCACGTCTTCGGCGCTTTGCTCGTCGGGCAGCATGTGCCTTAGCAGCCCGGTCAGCGTGCGCCCGTATTCGGCGCTTATCAGCGCCGAGGCTTCCGGGTCCCGGGCGGCGAGTCGCCTGGCGATGCGCAGTTCGGAGACCGTCGGTTCGCGCCCGGATCTCGTGGGCTCGCTGTCGGAGGTCATCTCGCCTCCAGCTTGGCGAACGGCGGCTGGTAGGCGCTCCTGCTCACCCCGCGGCGATCGCTTGTCCACAGGTGGGTTACGAGCCTGGAGCGCACTTTGGTTGACGGGGCCGCGGCAAACCGATTCGGCCCCCGGGGCCGTAACTCGATTCGCAAACCCAACCTTGACCCTGGAGGTAGCAATGAAGCGGCTTCTCGCAGTGATGCTGGCCGGGCTCGCCGTGGCCGCGCCGGTGACGCTCGCCCGCGCTCCGGCCCACAGCTCCGCGGCCGGCAAGAACATAGTCCAGACGGCCGCGGCGGCCGGCCAGTTCAAGACGCTCGTGAAACTCGTCCAGAAGGCCGGGCTCGCCGGCGCCCTCTCCGGCTCCCAGAAGCTGACCGTCTTCGCGCCCACGGACGCGGCCTTCGCGAAGGTGCCCAAGAAGACGCTGGAATCGCTGCTGGCCCATCCCGCGAAGCTGAAGGCCGTGCTGCTCTACCACGTGCTCAGCGGCGTCGTGCCGGCGAGCAAGGTCGTGAAGCTGTCCTCCGCCAAGACGCTAGAGGGCGCGAGCGTGAAAATCGCCGTGCGCGGGGGGAGCGTGTACGTGAACAACGCAAAGGTCACCAAGACCAACGTCTTCGCCAGCAACGGGGTGATCCACGTGATCAACGCCGTGCTCATCCCGCCGCAGTAGAGCGCGAAGCGGCGGGGGGCGTAGCGCAGGGTTCAGGCCATCGGTCGCTTGGCGGTCGATGGCCTGCTGCGCTGCATGGGGCGTCGGCGCCCGGCGTGGCACGCGGCGAATCAGGTGAGCCGCATCACCCCTGAGCGTGCGGACACAATGACTTAGCTAAGTTAGCTAGATAGCTGCTATTGTGGGCCCCATGGCAAGAGTCGGGATGCATGAAGCGAAGACGCAGCTCTCGCGCCTGGTCGAGCGTGCAGAGGCCGGCGAGGACGTGATCCTCCAGCGCAACGGGAAGCCGGTCGCACGACTTGTCCCGATCACGGGCGAGGCGCTTTCGCTCGCATCGGTGCGTGGTGTCTGGCGGGGGAAGATCCGAGAAGCCGAGGACTTCGATGAGCTCCCCCAGGACATCGCGGCGGCGTTCGGCTCCGATGAGACTGCTGCCTGACACGCACGCGCTGCTCTGGCTGCTGGATGACGACCCCCGGCTCGGCAAGCGGGCGGCTCGTCTGCTCACGGACCCCGCAAACGAAGTGCTGCTCAGCGCCGCCGTCGTGTGGGAGGTCGCGATCAAGCGCTCGCTGGAGAAGCTGGTCGCGCCCGACGGGTTCGCGAGCCTGCTACTTGACGCCGGGGCCAGTTCGCTTGCCGTGACGGTGGAGCATGCCTGGGCGGTGCAGTCGCTCCCCTGGCATCATCGCGACCCGTTCGACCGGCTGCTCGTCGCGCAGGCGAAGCTCGAGCGGGCGGTTCTCGTCTCGGGGGATGAGCGGATGTCGGCTTACGACGTGCGTGTGGAGTGGTAGGCGTCAGTCTTGGCGTGCGCACGATCGTCAAGCAGATAGAGGACGTGCAGATATCGCCGGAGTTCTTCACGGACCTCTAGGGCCAAGGCGTCGATGCGGCGCCCCGACAGTTCACCAAACGCGCCCGGCAAGATTCGAACTTGCGACCTCTCGCTCCGGAGGCGAGCGCTCTATCCACTGAGCTACGGGCGCGGAAGAGCCGATTCTATTGGGCTTCGGCGGCACGTTTCTCGGCGTCAGCCTGTCGAGCGTTCGGCGAGGGATCCGACTCGGCTATGAGATCGAGGCTCTCCACGGATTGAGCAACGTCATCGGACCACGATGCTTGCCGGCTCGGCGAAGCTGGCTAGCGGGCCGCCGGGCGCCTTGTTTGCTGGACAGATCAGCGAGCGCTTGCTTCGCAGCACCTATCGAATGTCCGTCGCGTCAGCGATGGTTGCGCAATGAGCGCACTCACCATGCTGGCAACTGCCCCCACCAAGGCGAAGCCGGGCGATCCGTTGGAGTTCTACAACGTCGCCGCGACCATCATGCCGGTCTTGTTCTTGGCTCTCGTTTATCAGGCCAACGTCGTAAAAGACGAGCGAGAGTCGCCGATGAGAAGGCTCTCCTATACCTACATCTTTGTCGCCTCAGCCGCCGTCGCCGAGATTGCGTCTTTGCGGGTGCTAGCAACGCAGCATCCAAGCCCGCACGCTGAAGGCGTTGTGGTTGTTGGGCTCATTTACATCGGCATCGCGCTCGTCTCGGAGCCGTTGACTGACGCGATCGCTCTTGTGGCTAAGCACCACGAGTTAGGAAGATCACGCGCCGTTCTGCTCATCCTTGCGGTCACAGGTGGCCTCGCCTTGCAGATACTGCTTGGCACCGGACTTCTTTAGCGGGCTCGAAACATCTAGCGCCTCTTTAGAACGGATAGGGCGCGCCAACCGCAGCCGCAGCCACGTACCAGGCCCCGAACGCGCAAGCAAACCCTCCGGCAACCCCAACCGGCACCCGCCGCACGACCCGCCCAAGCCCCGCAGCAACCGCCCCCATGGCAAGCGCGGTGCTGACGGCGAACACGCCCAGCCCGGCCAGCGCGACCCCGGCATGGGGAATGGCGGCAAGGATCAAGAGCCCGATCCCGGCGCTGCCCCCGGCCCCGTGCACGACGCCGACGGCATAGGCCTCCCGCAGGCTCCGCGGCGAGGGATGCGGATGGGAGTGCAGCTCCCCGCGCCCGTGCCGCACGAGCAGCCGCAGCCCGAGGGCGAAGATGACGACCCCGATGAAGGCCTCGACGCCGCGCTGCGCGCCGGAAGGCAACACGGCGCTCCAGAGCAGGACGGGCACCCCGAGCAACACCACGGTGGTGGCGTGCCCGGCACCCCAGCAGAGCCCGATCAGCCCTGACCGGGCGCGTCCCTCGCGCGACATGGCCCCGATGGCGGCGAGGTGGTCGGGGTCGAAGGGATGGCGCAGCCCGAGCAGCAACGCCACGGCAAGCGCGATGAGTGGCCGCCCGGAGGCAAGCGAAGCGATCTTCTCGTCGAGTCCGAACATCCCGTCCACCGCTACGGTAACCCGATGGACGTCTCGCTCTTCTTCGCGGGCACGGGCGGCTCGGCGCCGAGCGCCCGCCGCGGCCTGCCGGCGATCCTGGCGCGCCTGGGCGGCGACCGCCTGCTGTTCGACTGCGGCGAAGGCACGCAGCGCCAGCTGACGCGCTCGATCGGGCTGCTTGACATGGAAGCGGTGTTCGTGACGCACTTCCACGCGGACCACTGGCTGGGCCTGCCGGGGATGCTGAAGTCCTTCGCGCTGCGCGACCGCGAGCAGCCGCTGACGGTCTACGGCCCCCGCGGCCTGCAGAAGCTGATGGCGGAGATGCGGATCGTCTACGGGCGCCTGCCCTACGAGCTGAAGATCGCCGAGCTGGAGCCGGCGCAGCGAGTGGAGCGCGATGGCTACGCGATCCACGCGGTCCCGGTGAGCCATCACTCGCCTTCGGCGTTCGGCTACGCGATCGTGGAGGACTCGCGCCCGGGCCACCTGGATGCAGAGCTGGCGGAGCGGCTGGGGGTTAAGCCGGGGCCGGACTTCGGCCGCCTGCAACGGGGCGAGACGGTGAACGGCGTCAGCTCCGAGCAGGTGATGGGCCCGGAGCGGGAGGGCCGCAAGATCGTGATCTCGGGCGACACGGAGCCCTGCGAGGCGCTGAAGATCGCGTCCCACGAAGCGGACCTGCTGGTGCACGAGGCGACGTTCACGGAGGAGGAGTCCGAGCGCGCGCGCCAGACGGCGCACAGCACGGCGCGCCAGGCGGCGGAGCTTGCGCGCGAGGCGCAGGTGCGGATGCTGGCGCTGACGCACATCTCGACCCGCTACGGCGGCGGCCAGCTGCGCGACGAGGCGCGGGCGATCTTCCCGGAGACGGTGGCCCCGCGTGACTTCGACACGATCGAGGTGCCGTTTCCCGAGCGCGGCAGGGCGAAGCTGGAGCGCTGGTCGGAGCGCCAGGCGCGCGAGCGCGCCGGCGGCGGAGACGGCAGGGACGGCGGAGACGGCCAACGCGCAGGGGGCGAGGAGGCCGATCGAGAGCCCGCCCAACGTGGCGAGGAGCCCGAGGGCCAGGTGCCGGACCCCCTGATACATTCCTGAAGATCCTTTAACCCGGTCCCGTGAGGCCAGGAAGGAACCGATGGACGAGAGCAGCGAGAAGGTGGTCCTCCGCGAGGGGGACATACAGCGGGCGCTGACGCGCATCGCCCACGAGATCGCAGAGCGCAACTCCGAGCAGCTGGACCTCGCGCTCGTCGGCATCCACCGCCGCGGCACTTATCTGGCACGCCGCCTGCACGAGCTGCTGCAGGACCTGCTGGGCGAGTCGATCCCGCTGGGCGACCTGGACATCGGCTTCTACCGCGACGACGTGGCCAGCCGCCCCGACGCGCCGGTGGTGCACGCCTCGCACATCGACTTCGACGTGAACGGGCGCACGGTGGTGATCGTGGACGACGTCCTCTACACGGGCCGCACGGTGCGCGCGGCGATCGAGGCGCTGTTCGACTACGGCCGCCCGGAGCGCGTGCAGCTGGCGGTGCTGGCGGACCGCGGCCACCGCGAGCTGCCGATCCGCCCGGACTACGTGGGCAAGAACCTGCCGACCTCGCGCTCGGAGCACGTGCACGTGCGCCTCTCGGAGCTGGACGGCATCGACGAGGTGGCGATCGCGCCGGCGGCGCTGGAGGTGGCCTGAGATGAGCATGAACCACCTGCTCTCGATGAACGACCTGGACCGCGCGGCGATCGAGCGCGTGGTGGCGCAGGCGGAGCGCTTCGCGGAGGTCTCGGACCGGGAGATCAAGAAGGTCCCGGCGCTCCGGGGACGGATGGTGCTGAACCTCTTCTACGAGGCCTCGACGCGCACGCGCAGCTCCTTCGAGCTGGCGGCGAAGCGCCTGTCGGCGGACGTGGTGAACTTCGCGGCGAGCGGGTCGAGCGTGGAGAAGGGCGAGTCGCTGAAGGACACGGTGCTGACGCTGAGCGCGCACAAGCCGGACGCGATCGTGCTGCGCACGCCGTGGGCGGGGGCATCGGAGCTGGTCTCGAAATGGTGCCCGGCGGCGATCGTGAACGCGGGCGACGGCAAGCGCGAGCACCCGACGCAGGCGCTGCTGGACGTCTACACGCTGAAATCGCGCCTGGGCGAGCTGGACGGGGCGAGCATCTGGATCGTGGGCGACGTGGCCCATTCGCGGGTGGCGCGCTCGAACATCGTGGCGTTCCAGCGGATGGGGGCGAAGGTGACGGTGGCGGGGCCGCCGACGCTGATCCCGCGCGGGATCGAGGCGCTGGGCTGCGATGTGCGCTTCACGCTCCAGGACCTGCCGAGCGCGGACGTGGTCTACGCGCTGCGGATGCAGAACGAGCGCATGAGCGAGACCTGGGTGCCCTCGATCCGCGAGTACGCGGCCTGGTATCAGGTGAACGGCCGCCGCCTGGCGCCGCGCCAGGTGCTGATGCATCCGGGGCCGGTGAACCGCGGCGTGGAGCTGTCGGGCGAGGTGGTGGACTCGCCGCAGGCGGTGATCACGGCGCAGGTGGAGGCGGGGGTCGTCGTGCGGATGGCGGTGCTCTACGAGCTGCTGACAGGCGTGCGCGCGGCCTCCTCGGCGCCCGAGCCACAACCCTCGCCGGCCCCTCCGGAGCCCCAGCCCGCGTGATGGCAGCCGAGCCGCTGGTGCACGGGCCGCTGCAAGCGGTCGACATGCTGCTGCGGGACGTCCACGTGCTGGACCCGCGGGCAGAGCTCGACGCACGCCACGACGTTCGCGTGAGGTCGGGGGAGATAGTTGAGATGGGAGAGCCTGGACGGCTCTCCTGCGATGCTGACGAGGAGCTGTTCGAGGGTCGCGGCCATCGCTTGTTCCCGGCGTTCTTCGATCCCCACGTGCACCTGCGCACGCCGGGGCAGGAGCACAAGGAGGACCTGGAGAGCGGCACGCGCGCGGCGGCCGCGGGCGGCTACGCGGGCGTCCTGGCGATGCCGAACACAGATCCGGTGATCGACTCGGCGCCGCTCTTGCGCTCGCTGCGCGACGCGGCGGCGCGCGAGGCGCGGATCGCGGTGGGCTTCATGCCGGCGATCACCCGCGGCCTTCAGGGCGAGCAGCTGACGGAGATGGCGGAGCTGCGCAGCGAGGGGGCGGTGGGCTTCACCGACGACGGCAAGCCGGTGACGAGCGCGGGGATGCTGCGCAAGGCGCTCCAGTACCAGCGCCTGGCGGGCGGGGTGATCGCGCTGCACGAGGAGGACCCGACGCTCTCGCGCGGCGGCTCGATGCACGAGGGCGCGGTCAGCGCGGCGCTGGGGATCGGCGGCATCCCGACGATCTCGGAGTCGACGATGGTGGCGCGCGACGCGGCGCTGGCGGGTTACGAGGGCGCGCGCGTGCATTTCCAGCACCTCAGCTGCGTGGCGTCGGTGCGCGCGGTGGCGGCGGCGAAGGCCCAGGGCTTCGCGGTGAGCACGGAGGCGACGCCGCACCATCTCCTCCTCACGGAGGAGGACGTGCGGACGATGGACACGCGCATGAAGATGAACCCGCCGCTGGCGACGGAGGGGGACCGCCAAGCGCTGATCGAGGGCCTGCGCGACGGCACGATCGACTGCGTGGCGACCGACCACGCGCCACACGCGCGCGATGAGAAGGAGGTGCCCTTCGAGCAAGCGCCGATGGGGACGACGGGTCTTGAGACGGCATTCGCGGCGCTCTACACGGGCCTGGTGCTGCCGGGTGTGCTGAGCCTGGAGCTGCTGGTGGACCGGCTGACGGCGGGCGCGGCGCTGTACGAGCTGCCGACGCCGCGGATCGGGGTGGGCGAGCCGGCGAACCTGACGCTGGTGGACCTCGACGCGGAGTGGGTGGCGGGCGAGCGCGGCTGGGAGAGCCGCTCGGAGAACTGCTGCTTCGGTGGGCGCAAGCTGCGCGGCAAGGTGCTGCTGACGGTCTGCGCGGGCGCGGTGGCCTTCCGCGAGCGCGCGCTGACGGTGGTGAGCGGCTGATGGCGCTGCTCGATCGCGAGCGCGCGGCGCTGGTGGTGGTCGACGTGCAGGAGGGCTTTCGCCCGTACGAGAGCTTTGCGGGCGTGGCGTCCTCGTGCGCGAAGCTGCTGGCGGCGGCGCGGATCATGGGCGTGCCGGCGCTGGTCTCCGAGCAGTACCCGAAAGGGCTGGGGCACTCGGCGCCTGAGCTCGGCCTCGAGGACGAGCCGCGGATCGAGAAGACGGTGTTCTCGGCGGCGCGGGCGGAGGGCTTCGACCTCGCGGGCCGCGAGCAGGCGCTGGTGTGCGGGATCGAGACGCATGTCTGCGTCTCGCAGACGGTGCACGACCTGCTGGCGCACGGCGTGGAGGTGCACGTGCCGGCGGACGCGGTGGGCTCGCGCCACGCGCTGGACTACGAGCGGGGCCTCGAGCGCCTGGAGGAGGCGGGGGCGGTGATCTCCACGGTGGAGAGCGCGCTGTTCGAGCTGCTGGAGCGGGCGGGCACGCCCGAGTTCAAGGAAGTCCAGAGACTCATCCTGTGAGCCAACGCGAACAGGGATACGTGCTGCTCGAGGACGGGACGAGCTTCGAGGGCGAGATCTGCGGTGTTCCGGAACCCGCGGTGGGCGAGGTGGTCTTCACGACGGGCATGTCGGGCTACCAGGAGTCGATGACCGACCCCTCCTTCGCGGGTCAGCTGATCGCCTTCACCTACCCGCACATCGGCAACTACGGCACGAGCGCGGAGGCGATGGAGTCCGAACGTCCCTGGGCGCGGGCGGCGATCATGCGCGAAGCCTGCAACCGCGAGGACGCGCCGACGGCGGAGCGCGGCTGGCTCGACTGGCTGGCGGACTGCGGCGTGGCGGCGATCTCGGGTGTGGACACGCGCGCGCTGGTGCGCCACATCCGCGAGGCGGGGGCGATGCGCGGGGGCGTGTTCGCGGCGAGCGTGGGCGAAGCGCAGGCGCGCGAGCTGATCGCGGCGGAGCCCTCGATGGCGGGCCAGGACCTCGCGGCGGCGGTGACCCCGAAGGAAGTGACCCGCCACGGCGAGACGAACGCCGGCCCGCGGATCGCGGTGCTGGACACTGGCATCAAGGCCTCGATGGTGCGCGAGCTGGTGGCGCGCGGCGCGCGCGTGTCGCTGCACCCCTGCACCTCGAGCGCCGAGCAGCTGCTGGCGGAGGACCCCGACGCGGTTTTCCTCTCGAACGGCCCGGGCGACCCCGCAGCGCTGGACTACGTGGTGCAGACGGTGCGCGGGATCGTGGGCTCCAAGCCGGTGTGGGGCATCTGCCTGGGGCACCAGCTGCTGTGCCGCGCGGTGGGCCTCGAAACCTTCAAGCTGCCGTTCGGGCACCGCGGCGCGAACCACCCGGTGAAGGACCTGCAGACGGGCAAGGTCGAGATCACCTCGCAGAACCACGGCTTCGCGGCGCTGGGACCCGGCGGCGCGCGCACGATCGATGCCGACGAGCCGGTGCGCTGGGAGACGGACTTCGGCGCGGCGCAGCTCTCGCACGTGAACCTCTACGACCGCACGGTGGAGGGCCTCGAGCTGCTGGACGTGCCGGGCGGCACGGTCCAGTACCACCCCGAGGCGGGGCCGGGACCGCACGACTCGCTGTACCTGTTCGACCGCTTCCTCGCGCGGATCGCGGAGGGCCGGCGGAGCCGGCCCGACAACGGGCGCCCGGATGTCGCGCGCTCGACTCAGGGCGACGGGCCGGATGCCCGGCGGGGCTGATCCCATGCCGAAGCGCGAGGACATCCACAAGATCCTGATCCTGGGCTCCGGCCCGATCGTGATCGGGCAGGCGGCGGAGTTCGACTACTCCGGCGTGCAGGCCTGCAAGGTGCTGCGCGAGGAGGGCTACGAGGTCGTGCTGGTGAACTCGAACCCGGCGACGATCATGACGGACCCCGAGTTCGCGGAGGCGACGTACATCGAGCCGCTGCTGCCGGGGCCTGTGACGCAGGTGATCGAGCGCGAGCAGCCCGATGCGCTGCTGGGCACGCTGGGCGGGCAGACGGCGCTGAACCTGGCGAAGGCGCTGCACGACGACGGCACGCTGGAGAAGCACGGGGTCGAGCTGATCGGGGCGAACTACGAGGCGATCGCCACCGCCGAGGACCGTGACCTGTTCCGCGTGGCGATGGAGCAGGCCGGGCTGCGGATGCCGAAGAGCGCGATCGCGACCTCGCTCGAGCAGGGGCTCGCGGAGCTGGCGACCGTGGGGCTGCCGTGCGTCGTGCGCCCGGCGTTCACGCTGGGCGGCCGCGGCGGCGGCATCGCCTACACGCAGGAGGACTTCGAGCGGATCGTCGCCGCGGGCATCGAGGCCTCGCCGATCGGCCAGGTGCTGCTGGACGAGTCGGTGATCGGCTGGGGCGAGTACGAGCTGGAGGTGATGCGCGACGCGGCGGACAACGTCGTGATCGTCTGCTCGATCGAGAACGTCGACCCGATGGGCGTGCACACGGGCGACTCGGTGACGGTGGCGCCGCAGCAGACGCTGACCGACCGCCTCTACCAGCGCCTGCGCGACCAGGCGCTGACGGTGATCCGCGCGGTGGGCGTCGAGACGGGCGGCTCGAACGTGCAGTTCGCGGTGAACGCCGAGACGGAAGAGATCCTGGTGATCGAGATGAATCCGCGCGTCTCGCGCTCCTCGGCGCTGGCCTCGAAGGCGACGGGCTTCCCGATCGCGAAGATCGCCGCGCGCCTGGCGGTGGGCTACCTGCTGGAGGAGATCGACAACGACATCACCGGCGTGACGCCGGCCTGCTTCGAGCCGACGATCGACTACGTGGTGGTGAAGTGGCCGCGCTTCGCCTTCGAGAAGTTCCCGGGCTCGGACCCGACGCTGACGACGCACATGAAGTCCGTGGGCGAGACGATGGCGATCGGGCGCACGTTCGGCCAGGCGTTCGCGAAGGCGCTGTCGGCGCGCGAGCTGGACAAGCCGCCCGTCGTCGCGGAGGTGCCCGAGCAGGAGCTGCTGGAGCGCCTGCGCACGCCGTCCCCGGACCGCTACGAGGTCGTGCTGGAGCTGCTGCGCCGCGGCTCCGAGCCGGAGGCGATCCACGCGATCACGAAGATCGACCCCTGGTTCCTGGCGGAGCTGCGCGTGCTGGCGCTCGATCCGCAGGCCCCGTTCGCGGGCGAGCGCTCGTTCATGTCGGTGGACACCTGCGCGGCCGAGTTCCCGGCGCGCACGCCCTACTTCTACTCGGGCTGGGAGCGCGCGGCGCGCAGCGAGATCAGCCGCGCCGAGAACGGTCACGGCGAAGCGAAGCGCTCTTCGGTCGTGATCCTGGGCTCGGGGCCGAACCGGATCGGCCAGGGGATCGAGTTCGACTACTGCTGCGTGCATGCGGCGATGACGGTGCGCGACTCGGGGATGGAAGCCGTGATGGTGAACTGCAACCCCGAGACGGTCTCGACCGACTACGACACCTCCGACCGCCTCTACTTCGAGCCGCTGACGCTGGAGCACGTGCTGGCGGTGGTCGAAGCCGAGCAGCCGCGCGGGCTGATCCTCCAGTTCGGCGGGCAGACGCCGTTGAAGCTGGCGGCGGGGCTAGAGCGGGCGGGCGTGCCGCTGCTGGGCACGAGCCCCGCGGCGATCGACCTCGCCGAGGACCGCGGGCGCTTCGGCGCGCTGCTGCAACGGCTCGGCTACAAGGCGCCGCCGTACGCGACGGCGCGCTCGGTGCAGGAGGCGCTGGACTGCGGCGGGCGCGTGGGCTACCCGCTGCTGGTGCGCCCCTCCTACGTGCTGGGCGGGCGCGCGATGGAGATCGTCTACTCGCGCGAGGGCCTCGCGGAGTACCTGCGCCGCGAGGGGGCGGGGGAGGGCGAGATCTTCCTGGACCGCTTCCTGGAGAACGCGACGGAGGTCGACGTCGACGCGCTGTGCGACGGGACCGAGGCGTGGATCGGCGGGATCATGCAGCACGTCGAGGAGGCGGGGATCCACTCGGGCGACAGCGCCTGCGTGCTGCCGCCGCACTCGCTGGGGGAGGAGATGCTGGAGCAGATCCGCACCGCGACTCGCCGGCTGGCGCTGGAGATCGGGGTGGTGGGCCTGCTGAACGTGCAGTACGCGGTGCACGCGGGCGAGCTGTACGTGATCGAGGCGAACCCGCGCGCCTCGCGCACGGTGCCGTTCGTCTCGAAGGCGGTGGGCCTGCCGCTGGCGAAGCTCGCCTGCCGGATCATGCTGGGCGAGTCGATCTCTGAGCTGGGGCTGCCGCGCGAGCGTGAAGGCGTCGGCTTCGGCGATCACGTCTCGATCAAGGAGGCGGTGCTGCCGTTCGACCGCTTCGAGGGCTCCGACGCGCTGCTCGGCCCCGAGATGCGCTCTACGGGGGAGGTGATGGGGATCGCGCGCGACTTCCCGAGCGCGTTCGCGAAGGCGCAGGCGGCGGCGGGGCTACCGCTGCCGAGCACGGGCACCGCCTTCATCACGGTCACCGACTCCGACAAGGCGGGCGCGTTCGCGGTGGCGCAGATCCTGCACGACAACGGCTTTCGCATCGTCGCGACGCGGGGCACGGCCGAAGCGATCGAGCGGATGGGCGTGCCGGCCGAGCGGATCAACAAGATCGGCGAGGGCTCGCCGCACGTGCTGGACTGGATCGAGCGCGGCGACGTGGACCTCGTGGTGAACACGCCCACCGGCGTCGGCGCGCGTACGGACGGTTATGAGATCCGCCGCGCCGCGGTGCGCCACGGCATCCCCTGCGTGACGACGCTCGCGGCGGGCGTCTCGGCGGCGCGCGCGATTGCCAGCGCCCGGCGCGACGGCGCCCCGGAGGTGCTGTGCCTGCAGGAGCTGCACGGGGTCCGCGCCTCGTGAGCGACTGGAGCACCCAGCCGGCGCCGCTGGAGCGCCGGCTGCTGACGGTCCTCGAGAACGAGCGGATGGGCGCCTACCGCGTGCTGCGCGTCGCCGACGTCGAGACGCCGGAGCCGCGTCCGGGCCAGTTCGCGATGCTGGCGGCGGCAAAGCGCTGGGGAGGGGGCGAGGACGAGCGGCCCTACCTGGCGCGGGCCTTCTCGGTGGCGCGGCGGCGGATCGGCGAGTCGCACTTCCTGCTGGAGGACGTCGGCCCGGGCACGAACCGCCTGTGCGAGCTGGGGGCGGGCGACGGGCTGTGGGCGCTGGGGCCGCTGGGCAACGGCTTCAGCCCGCCGCCCCCGCGCCTGCGGGCGGTCCTCGTGGGGGGCGGCGTGGGGATCGCGCCACTGGCGATCCTGCAGGACACGCTGGAGGCGGAGTCCGACTGCGAGATCTCGGTGCTGCTGGGCTTTCGCGACCGCGACCGCGCCGAGGGCTCGGCGCTGCTGCGGGGCGCGCAGATCGCGACGGACGACGGCTCGGTGGGCCACCACGGGCTGCTGACGGACCTGCTGGTGCGTGAGCTCGAGCGCGACGCGCGCGCGATCGTCTATGCCTGCGGCCCCGCCCCGATGCTCGAGGCGGTACGGGCGTTGTGCGCCGAGGCGCAGGTTCAGGCGCAGTTGGCGCTGGAGGCGGGGATGGCCTGCGGCTTCGGCGCCTGCTACGGCTGCGCGGTGCCGAAGCGCGGCGGCGGCTACCTGCGGGTGTGCCTCGACGGGCCGGTGATCGACGCCGAGGAGCTGGAGCGCGTGGACGAGCACGCGGGATCGCCGGCATGAGCGCCGTCGAGTTCTGCGGCCTGCAGCTCGCCCACCGCGTGATCAACGGCTCGGGCACGTTCGACGCGATCGCGGCGCAGCGCGTGTTCGGCGCGGCGCTGATCCGCGACTTCCCGTTCGCGGCCTACGTCTCGAAGACGATCACGCTCGAGCGCAAAGACGGCAACCCGCCGCCGCGGCTGTGGGAGGCGGCGGGGGGGATGATCAACTCGATCGGGCTGCCGAACAAGGGCGTCGACGGCTATCTGGAGGAGGACCTGCCGCAGCTGGCGCAGCTGCCGGTGCCGCTGATCACGAACGTGATGGGCTCGACGGGCGAGGAGCTCGCGGAGCTGGTCGCGATCTGCGACTGCCGCCAGGAGATCGCGGCGGTCGAGCTGAACGTGTCGTGCCCGAACGTGAAGACGGGCCTCGACATCGGCGCCGACCCGCGCCAGCTGGAGGCGGTCGTGGGCGTCTGCCGCGCGCGCACGCGCAAGCCGCTGATCGTGAAGCTGACGCCGAACACCGCGGACGTGCCGGCGTGCGCGCAGGCGGCGCAGGACGGCGGCGCCGATGCCGTCTCGCTGATCAACACGCTGCGCGCCACGGCGCTCGGCCCCGGCGGCGGGCCATGGCTGGGCGGCGGCACCGGCGGCCTTTCCGGGCCGGCGATTCGCGCCGTGGCGCTTGCCCAGGTGGCGGCGGTGACGCGCCGCGTGACGATCCCCGCGATCGGGATGGGCGGCGTTCAGCGGGCGGCGCACGCGCGAGATCTGCTCGATGTCGGCGCAGCTCTGGTGGCGGTCGGCAGCGAGAGCTTTCGCGATCCGATGACGGCTCGCGCGATCGCCGAGGGGCTCGGCGAATGAGTCGCGCCCGATCGGCGGCGGCCTCCCATCTCGAAGCCGCCGTCGCGGAATTTCCGCAACGAGCGCCCGTTTACGAGATGTAAAAAGCGCAGCAAACTCGCCCCACGACCGTCCAGCAGGCTCGACACGCCTGCACCTCAACTTGAGCTTCAGATGAATTCACTCACTTTGTCTTGATCGCGGTCTGGGTGTGTGTAGACTCGCCGCCCATGGCGACGGCGACCGGCACGACGTCCTCGAACACCTCTATGGCCCCAGAGCGATCGTTGAACCAAAGGATGGACGCCCTCGCCAGGGCCAACCAGATCAGGATCAAGCGCGCGCAGCTGAAGCGCGACCTGAAGGCGGGGCGCCTCTCGATCCACCAGCTGCTGCTGAACCCGCCGGAGTATGTCGAGACCGCGAAGGTGTTCGACATGCTGCTCGCGGTCCCGAAGTACGGGCGGGTGAAGGTGAACAAGATCCTGGCCCACTGCCGGATCGCGCCGAGCAAGACGATCGGCGGCCTCTCCGAACGCCAGCGTTCGGAGCTCATTTCCCTGCTGCACCGCTAGGCGGTTGCCTCAGTCCGTCGCAGGACCGCTTCCCCCGGCGACGGCATTAGGGTTGCCCGCCGTGGCACGCGTGTTCGTCATCACGGGACCGTCGGGGGTCGGCAAGGGGACGCTGATCCGCGGCCTGATGGAGCGCAACCCCGAGCTGGAGCTGTCGGTCTCGGCCACGACCCGGGCGCCGCGGCCGGGGGAGAGCGACGGCGTCGACTACCACTTCCTCACGCGCGAGGAGTTCGACCACCGTGTCGCGGCGGGGGACTTCGTCGAGCACGCCGACTACGCCGGGCGCAGCTACGGCACGCTGCGCTCGGAGCTGGAGGCCCGCGTCCGGGAGGGCCGGCCCGTCGTGCTGGAGATCGAGGTGCAGGGGGCGCGCCAGGTGCGCGCCGCGATGCCGGAGGCGGTGCAGGTGTTCATCGCGCCGCCGTCGCTGGAGGCGCTGCGCACGCGCCTGGTTGGGCGCGGCACCGACGACGCCGAGGAGGTCGAGCGGCGGCTGCGGGTCGCCGAGCAGGAGCTACAGGCCCAGCCGGAGTTCGCCCACGTCGTCGTAAACGACCGGCTCGAAGACGCGCTCGAGCAGCTGACGGGCATCGTCGCGGGCAAGCTCGACTGAGCCCTCTACACTTGAGGCTCCACGAGGAAAGGCACAGCGAACCGTGATCTCCCCCCGCATCGACCGTCTGCTGGACAACGTCGACTCCAACTACGCGAGCGTCGTCGTCTCCGCCAAGCGCGCGCGTCAGATCAACAGCTACTACCACAACCTCGGCGAGGGGACGTTCGACGAGTTCCCGCCCCCGATGATCGAAACCGGCTCGAAAAACTACCTCACCATTGCCTTGGAGGAGGTAGCCGCGGGGAAGATCAAGTACCACTACCGGTAGCGTCCGGGCCGGTGCGTCCCGGCCTCCGTGGGTGACGCCGTGAACAGATTCGTTGCAACTACGGGCTGTGCGTCTGTTACGGTCCGCCATGGCGGTCGAGTCCTTCGGCCGCGGGGTTTAGCTCGCTTGAGTCCCGCCATGAGCGGTTCGGGTCAGTCATAGCCTCCGAATCGCAGGCGCAGCGAGCGCCGTCAGGAGCAGTTACATGTCCAAGCAGTCCTTTGCCGATCTCGGCGTCTCCCGCGCCGTGTGCGGCGCCCTGTCTCGTCGTGGGATCACGGCGCCCTTCCCGGTCCAGCGACTCGTCCTCGAGGACGTGCTCGCGGGACGCGACGTCCTCGTCAAGGCCCCCACGGGCTCGGGCAAGACGCTCGCGTTCGGGATCCCGCTCGTAGAGCGCCTGAACACCGAATCTCAGCCGACCGGCCTCGTGCTGGCGCCGACGCGAGAGCTGGCCGCCCAGATCTTCACGGAGCTCGGGCCGCTCGCCGCGGCCAAGGGCCTGCGGGTTGCGACCGTATACGGTGGCGTCGGCATTCAGGCGCAGGCGGCGAAGGCGAAGCGTGCGCACGTCATCGTCGCCACCCCCGGCCGGCTCGAGGATCTGCTGGCGCGTGGCGCCTTCTCGCTCGGGAAGATCCGCATGCTTGTGCTCGACGAGGCCGACCGCATGCTCGATATGGGATTTCTCCCGGCGATCGACCGGATCGTCCGCGCGTGCCCGAAGGCGCGACAGACGCTGTTCTTCTCCGCCACGCTCGAGGGCGTCGCAGGCGCGCAGGCGCGCCGTTACACCTCCGACGCGATCCCCCACGAGCACCGCGCCCCTTCTCGCGAAGAGGACGCGCGCGTCGAACATCGCTTCGTCGCCGTGCGAGACGAGCATCGGCTGGAGGCGCTGGTGAAGGAGCTTCAGAGCGACCGCGACCGGGCGATCGTGTTCGTCCGCACCAAGCGCGGCGCGGACCGGCTCGTCAAGCGCTTGGACGGCAGGGGACTCGACGCCGTCGCGATCCACGGGAACAAGTCCCAGGGTCAGCGCGATCGCGCGCTCGCGCGCTTTCAGTCCGGTCAGATCGACACACTTGTCGCGACAGATGTCGCCGCCCGCGGGATCGACGTCGAGGGAGTCTCCCACGTGATCAACTTCGACCCCCCCGCCGACCATCAGACCTACGTACACCGGGTGGGGCGCACCGGCCGCGCCGGCAACAGCGGCGTCGGGGTGACGCTCGTCGGCGCCGGCGAGCGCAGGGAGATGCGCCAGCTCGCTCGGCATCTCGGCCTGAGCCACGGCCTGGGCGGCGAAGACAGGCGGACGGAGCGCCCGTCGCGCGACTCGCGCAGGCGCCGTCCGCGCCCGGCCCGATCGGTCGCGCGATGAGCTCAGCGCCGCTCGTCGCGACGCCTGCGCCCGACCGCGTCGCGGGGGACCGCCCCGGCGCCGTCGGGCAGGCACAGTCTGCGGTCGCGGGCGATGCGCGCTCGTGGCGGGAGCAGCTCGCGCCGTACGCGCAGCCCGACTCGCGCCGCGCGCTGTGGTGCGTGGCCACTTCGGTGATTCCCTATCTCGGCCTGTCGGCCGCGATCTACCTGCTGCTGGGGCAGTCGCTGCTCGCGCTGCTGCTCGGCATTCCCGCGGCGATCTTCCTGGTGCGCTCCTTCATCGTCTTCCACGACTGCACGCACGGCTCGTTCCTCGCCTCGCGACGCGCGAACCTGTGGCTCGGCCGCTCGATCGGGCTGCTGCTCTACGCGCCGTTCGTGCGCTGGCGCCACGACCACGCCGTGCACCATGCCACCGCGGGCAACCTCGACCGCCGCGGCACCGGCGACCTGCACACGCTCACCGTCGCCGAGTACGACGCGCTCTCGCCCAAGGGCAGGTTCAACTACCGCCTGCAGCGCAACCCGTTCGTGATGCTCGGCCTCGGCCCAGTCGTCGCGATGATGATCGGGCCGCGGATCGTGGCGAAGGAAGCGCGGCCGCGGATGCGGCGCAGCGTGCTGCTCACCGACCTGGCGCTGCTCGTGGCGGTCGCGCTGCTCGTCTGGCAGATCGGCTGGCGCGACTACCTGCTCGTGCTCGTGCTGCCCGCGCTGCTCGCGGGGTCGATCGGCATCTGGCTGTTCTACGTGCAGCACCAGTTCGAGGACGCCTACTGGGACAGCGACGACGACTGGAGCTTCACAGAGGCCGCGCTGCGCGGCAGCTCCTTTTTGAAGCTGCCCGCGCCGCTGCGCTTCGCCACCGGCAACATCGGCTACCACCACGTGCACCACCTCAACGCCTCGATCCCCAACTACAACCTCAAGCGCGCCCACGACCAGACGCCGAGCCTGCACGCCGTCCCGACGCTGACCCTGCTCGACGGCATCCGCGCCACGCGGCTGAAGCTCTACTGCGAGCGGCGCGGGCGGCTCGTGGGCTTCCGCGAGGCGCGCGGCGCCTGACGCCGCGGCGCCCGCAATCCCCTGGCCAGGGCTTGGCAGCCGGGCCCGGGCGCTCTACAACCTAGTCATGGCGCGCATCCTGCTGGGTGTCAGCGGCGGCATCGCCGCGTACAAGGCGCTCGAGTTCGTGCGCCTCGCCACCGGGGCGGGCCACGCCGTGCGCGTCGTGCAGACGCCCAACAGCCGCCGCTTCGTGGGCGAGGCCTCGTTTGCGGCGCTGACCGGCGCGCCCGTGCTCAGCAGCGAGTTCGAGCGCGACCCCGCGCGCGGCGCCTTCCCCGGCGACCCGCCGCCCGCGCACGAGCCGCTGAGCCACCTGCAGCTCGTCGCGAACGCCGACCTCCTGCTCGTCGCACCCGCGACCGCGAACACGATCGCGAAGCTGGCCCACGGTCTCGCCGACGATCTGCTCGGCAGCTGCGCGCTCGCGGCGACCTGCCCGCTGCTGGTGGCGCCCGCGATGAACAACCACATGTACGAGCACCCCGCCACGCGCGCGAACCTGAAGACGCTGCGCGAGCGCGGCGCGCGCGTCGTCGACCCCGGCGTCGGCCGCCTCGCCTCCAAGGGCGAGCGCGGCGTCGGCCGCCTCGCCGAGCCCGCCGAGCTGCTGCGGGAGTGCGAGGCGGCGCTCTCGCAGGCCGCGGGGCCGCACCTGAACGGGAGCGCCCCGGCCACGACCGGCGACTGGCCGGGACTGCGGGTGCTCGTCACCGCCGGCGGCACGCGCGAGCCGATCGACAGCGTGCGCTTCCTCGGCAACAGCTCCTCGGGGCGGATGGGCCTCGCGCTCGCTGAGGCCGCCGCCGCCCGCGGGGCCCAGGTGACGCTCGTGGCCGCGAACGTCGCGCTGCCCACGAGCCCCGCGATCGCGCGCCGCGACGTGCGGACCGCCGCCGAGCTCGACGCCGCCTGCCGCGAGGAGTTCCCCGGCTGCGACGTGCTGCTGATGGCGGCGGCCGTCGCCGACTTCCGGCCCGCGGCCCCGCAGGCGGAGAAGATCAAGAAGCAGGGGCGCGAGGGGCTGACGCTGGAGCTGGAGCCGACCGTCGACGTGCTGGCGACGCTCGCCGGCACCCGCCGTGCGGGGCAGACGCTCGTGGGCTTCGCCGCCGAGCACGGCGCCCGGGCCGTCGAGCTGGGGCGCGAGAAGCTGGCGCGCAAGGGCATCGACGCGATCGTCGTCAACGACATCTCGCGCGCCGACATCGGCTTCGACTCCGACCAGAACGAGGTCACGATCCTCACCGCCGCGGCGCCCACCGAGCCGCGAGCCGTGAGCCGCGCCGCGAAGGCAGAGGTCGCCGACGCGGTGCTCGATACGGTCGCCGTACTGCGCTCGGCGGGGAGGCCCGGCGGCGAGCGCCAGCCCGCCGGGGCGCCGTAGGCGCTCGTTAAACTGGGCCTGCATGGACAGTGTCTACGACCTCTACCGGCGTGGCTGTGAGCTGCTGGACCACGGCGACTACCAGGCTGCGATCGTGCCGCTGAGCAAAGCCCGCGACCTGGAGCCCGAGAAGGCCTCAATCCGCGAGACGCTGGGGCGCGCGCTGTTCCACGCGCAGCGCTACGAGGGCGCCGCCGCGGAATTCGAGGCCGTCGCCCGGGGCACGCCCACGGACGACTACGCGCTGTTCTGCCTAGGGCGCTCGATGCAGCTGCTCGGGCGTCACCGCGAGGCCTGCCAGCCGCTGGCGCTCGCCTGCTCGCTGCGTCCCGAGCGCGAGGACTATCGCAAGTACCGCGATCGCGCCAGGCGCGACGCGCACCGCGCCTGAGACGCCTGGCTCAGGCCGCGATCGCGGGCGCCCGGATCGCGGCCATTGCAGGCAAAGCTGCTCGGCGAAACGGGGCCGATGCTATGCTCGATCGAGAGCTTTCGAACCGGTGCGCAAGCGCCGGCTGCAGTACCGGAAGTGGGCGCAAGCCCGCTTTTTTTGTGTAAAGGAGCAATTTCATGACACCCATCCAAGCCGACATCGAAGCCCGGCTCGCGCACAGCGAGCCCGATGTCGAGGTGCTGCTCGCCGAGGTCCTCGGCGGTCGTTCGCTGCGGGTGTTCATCGACCACCCGGACGGGGTCACGCTCGACCTCTGCGAGCGCGTCACGCTGCAGCTGAACGACCTGCGCGAGCGCTACTCGCTGGAGGTCTCCTCGCCCGGCAGCGAGCGGCCGCTGACGAAGCCCGCGCACTTCCGTCGCTTCGTCGGGCGCCGCGCCCGCGTGCGCACGCGCCACCCGCGTCCCATCGCGCGCCAGTCCGGGGCGGCGGCGCAGACCGCGAAAAGCTTCACCGGCGAGCTTGTCGGCGCCTCCGAGGAGGAGGTCACGCTCGCCGCTGACGGGGGGGTAATTGCGATTCCCTATTCGGAGATTCGCCGATCCAACCTCGTGGAGGAGTAACCATGTCACGCGAAATCCTTGAGGCCATGCATGCGCTCGCGCGCGAGAAGGGGATCGAGCCCGAGAAGCTGATGGTGGCGCTGGAGGACGCGCTCCTCTCCGCCTACAAGAAGCAGCCCGGCTCCGCGAAGTACGCGCGCGTCGAAATGGACCGCGAGACCGCGGACTTCCGCGTGATCGAACTGAAAATCCCCGAGCAGCTCGAGGCGCACCTGATCGTCGAGACGATCGACGAGGAAACCACGATCGACCCCGAGACCGGGGAGATGCGCGAACCCGAGGAACCCGAAATCGACCCGGCGAAGTTCGAGGAATACCGCGACCAGATCGCCGAGGCCGACGTCACCCCCGACGACTTCGGCCGGATCGCCGCGCAGACCGCCAAGCAGGTGATCCTGCAGCGGATCCGCGAGGCCGAGCGCGACATGATGTACGAGGAATACCGCGACCGCGTGGGCGAGCTGATCACCGGCATCGTCCAGCAGTCCGACTCGCGCTACACGCTCGTGCAGCTGCGCGAACGCGTCGAGGCGCTGCTGCCGAAGTCCGAGCAGGTCGACGGCGAGCGCTACGACCACTCGCAGCGCATCAAGGCCGTGATCAAGGAGGTCTCGCCGTCCACGAAGGGCCCGGCGATCATCGTCTCGCGGCGTGACCCCGAGCTGATCAAGAAGCTCTTCGAGCTCGAGGTGCCCGAGATCGCCGACGGGCTGGTGGAAATCGCCAACGTCGCCCGCGAGCCCGGCTACCGCTCGAAGATCGCGGTCGTCTCGCACACCGACGGCGTCGATCCGGTCGGCGCCTGCGTCGGCCCGCGCGGATCGCGGGTGCGCATGGTCGTCTCCGAGCTGCGCGGCGAGAAGATCGACATCATCCCCTTCAACGACGAGCCCGCCCGCTTCGTCGCCAAGGCTCTGTCTCCCGCGCGCGTGCGCGAGGTCCTGGTCGACGACGACGCCAAGCAGGCGACCGTGATCGTGCCCGACGACCAGCTCTCGCTCGCGATCGGCCGCGAGGGGCAGAATGCCCGCCTGGCGGCGCGTCTGACCGGCTGGCGTGTCGACATCCGCTCGGAGACG
>DATJMW010000045.1:0-12975 GCA_035508515.1 Solirubrobacteraceae bacterium
CACCACGCTCACGGCGATCTACGTCGGCGAGCTCGAGGTCGCGATCGCCCATGTCGGCGACAGCCGCGCCTACTGCCTGCGGGGCGGAGAGCTGCTGCGCCTCACCGACGACCACTCGCTGGTCGACGAGCTGATGCGCCAGGGCCGCCTCACCCCCGAGGAAGCCGTCGAGCATCCGCAGCGGTCGGTCATCACCCGCGCGCTCGGGCCGGAGGTCGCCGTCGAGGTCGACACGCGCTCGTTTCGCGCGCGCGCCGGCGACGTGTACCTGCTGTGCAGCGACGGCCTCACGTCGATGGTCTCCGAGGCCGACGTCGCCGACATCCTGCGGACCCACACCTCGCTGCGCGAGGCCGGCGAGGCCCTGCTCGCGGCGGCGAACGAGGCCGGCGGGCGCGACAACATCACGGTGGTGCTGCTGCGCCTCGAGGACCTGGAGGCTCCGTCGGCGGCGCCGCCGACGGAGGAAGCGCGCGCGGTCGCGCCCGGCGAGGCGCCCGCCCCGGGCGCAACGTCCGGCGACGGGGGCCAGACAGCAGCCCCACCCGCCGCGGGCACCGCCTCCGCCTTGGCCGAAGCGCCCCCGCAGCAGGTGCTGCGCCGCCGTCCTCGCGCGCCGGGTTCGGATGCGGGCTCGGCGAAGCGCCGCCGCCGGGGCCTGCGCCGCACCGGCACGGCCGTGGTCGCGCTGACGCTCCTGGCGCTGATCGCGGCGGGCGCCTACATCGCGCTCCAGTCCGTCTACTTCATCGGCACGAACGACCGCGGCCTGGTGACGATGTTCCGCGGCGTCCCCTACAAGCTGCCGGGCGATCTCGCGCTCTACAGCAGCGACTACGTCTCGGGCGTCAGCGCTTCGGCGCTCGCGCCGCAGCGCCGCCGGACGCTGCTGGACCATTCGCTGCGCTCCGAAGCGAACGCCGCGGCGCTGATCCACAGCCTGGAACTCGGACAGCTGGAATGAGGCTTGGGCATGACCTTCTCGCCAGCGCGGGGGCCGCGCGATGAACCAGCCGATCGTCCGCCTGTTCGGGCTCGTGGCGGCGATGTTCGCGCTGCTGCTGGCGTTCACGTCCCGCTGGACGATCTTCGAAGCGGGCTCGCTACGCGACAACCCGCTGAACGCACGCTCGCTGCTGGAGCAGCAGCGGATCGATCGCGGAGAGATCCTCGCCGCGAACGGCAAGGTGCTCGCGCGCAGCGTGCGCTCCGCGGCCTCGCGCTCCTCCGAAGCGATCTACGCGCGCACCTACCCGAGCGGCGAAGAGTTCGCCCATGCGGTGGGCTACTACTACATAGACCTTGGCCGCACCGGGCTGGAGAACTACCGCAACGCGACGCTGAGCGGTCAGTCCGGCACGAACCTCCAGTCGATCCTCGACCAGCTCCAGGGCAAGCGCAAACAGGGCGACGACGTCTACACGACGCTCGATCCCGCGGCGCAGCAGGTGGCGAACTCGGCGCTCGACGGGCACGAAGGGGCGGTGGTGGCGCTCGAACCCGGCACGGGCGCCGTGAAGGTGATGGCGTCCTCGCCCGGCTACGACCCCAACGCGCTGCGCTCGACGCGCAGCTACGAACGCCTCGCGAAGGGCGCCCAGGGCAAGCCGCTGGTGAACCGCGCGACGCAGTTCGGCTACGCCCCCGGCTCGACGTTCAAGGTCGTGACCGCGACGGCGGCGATCGACTCGGGCAGGTACACGGACGAATCGACCGTCGACGGGCGCAACGACGTGCCGGTCTCGGGCGTGCCGCTTCAGAACGACGACAACGAGAACTTCGGCCAGATCACGTTGACGGAGGCGCTGGCGAAGTCGGTGAACACGGTCTGGGCACAGGTGGCCGAACACGTCGGCAAGCGCACGCTGGCGCGCTACATGCGCCGCTTCGGCTTCGACGCCAAGCCGCAGCTCGACTATCCCGCGACCGAGATGTCCTCCAGCGGCGAGTACAGCCACGGCCGCCTGCTGGCGCCGACCAGCTCGCAGGTCGACGTCGGGCGCATGGGGATCGGGCAGGACAAACTGGAGGTGACGCCGCTACAGATGGCGGAGGTCGCCGCGGCGGTCGGCAACGGCGGGCGGCTGATGCGCCCGCACATGACCGCGCGCATCGTGGACCCCGACGGGCGCACCGTGAAACGCATCTCGCCCCAGCTGCAATCGGTGGTGATGAAGCCATCGACCGCGGCGGCGGTGCGGTCGATGATGGAAGCGGTGGTCAACGAAGGCACCGGCACCTCCGCGCAGATCCCCGGCGTGCAGGTCGCCGGCAAGACCGGCACCGCCGAGACGCAGATCGGCACCGCGATCAACAACGTCTGGTTCATCGCGTTCGCGCCCGCGGCGCACCCGAAGGTGGCGATCGCCGTGACGCTGAAGGGCGTGCCCGGGCAGGGCGCCGCATTCGCGGCGCCGATCGCCCGCGAAGTGATCCAAAGGCTGTTGCATGATTGAGTCACGAGCGATCCATACGCCTGGGGGGGCGCTCCATGGTTGAGCCGAACACGATCGTCGACGGCCGGTACAAGGTGATCTCGCGCGTCGGCTCGGGCGGGATGGCGGACGTGTACCTCGCCGAGGACCAGCTGCTGGGCCGCCAGGTCGCGGTCAAGCTGCTGCACCCGCACTTCGCCGAGGACCAGGAGTTCGTCGAGCGCTTTCGCCGCGAGGCCTCGAGCGCCGCGGGGCTCTCGCACCAGAACATCGTCGGCATCTTCGACCGCGGCGAGTGGGAAGGCACCTACTACATCGCGATGGAGTACGTCCCGGGGCGCTCGCTGAAGACGCTCGTTCGCGAACACGGCGCGCTGGACCCGGCGCTCGCGATCGACATCGTCGTGCAGGTCCTGCGCGGGGCGCGCTACGCGCACCGCCGCGGCGTCGTGCACCGCGACCTGAAGCCCCACAACGTGATCCTCGACGAAGAGGGCCGCGCGCGCGTGACGGACTTCGGCATCGCGCGGGCCGGCGCTTCGGACATGACGCTGACGGGCTCGATCATGGGCACGGCGCAGTACCTCTCCCCCGAGCAGGCGCAGGGGCATCTGGTGACCGCGGCCGCCGACCTCTACTCGATCGGCGTGATGCTCTACGAGCTGCTGACGGGGGTCGTGCCCTTCGACGGCGAGACCGCCGTCGCGATCGCCTACCAGCAGGTCTCGGCGCAGCCCCGGCCGCCGAGCGAGGTCAACCCCGCGGTGCCGCCCGCGCTCGACGCCATCGTGCTGCGCGCGCTGGCGAAGGACCCGGCGCAGCGCTACGCCGACGCCGACGAGTTCATCGGTGCCCTGCAGCGCGAGCGCCAGGCGCTGCCGACGGCGGCAGGCGCGGCCGCGGTGCTCGCCGCGGGCGCCGCCCACGAGGGCGGCTGGGCGACGGCGGCGACCGTCGCCGCCGCGACGCCGACGGGGCCGCCCGTGATCCCGCCGACACAGCCGCGGCCGCAGGACGGCGCCCACCCGACGGGGTCGATGCTGCTCGCGGAGGAGCCCTACGAGGAGGGCGCCGATCAGGGCGACGGGCCCGGCATCCGCCGCGTGCTGCTGTGGAGCCTGCTGGCCGCGCTGGTCGTGGGCGGGATCGTCGCTGCCGTGCTGTTGCTGTCCTCCGCGGCGGGGCACGTAAAGGTCCCCGAGGTGACGGGCGAAACCGAACAGACCGCCACCGCGCGGCTCCGTGCCGCCGGGCTCAGCTCCTCGCCCTCGCTGGCGACCTCTGCCACCGTCGCGGAGGGACGCGTGATCAGCCAGTCGCCCGTCGCGGGGAGCAGAGCGGAAGAAGGGTCGCGCGTCAGCATCGTCGTCTCCAGCGGCCCGGGCAGCGCGCCCCTGCAGAGCGTCGAAGGGCTGTCGGCGACGCAGGCGATCAACCGGCTGCGCGCCGCGGGCTTCAAGCCGACGCGCAAGGACGAGGCCAGCAGCGACGTGGCGAAGGGCAAGACGATCGGCACCGAACCGCCCGCGGGCACCGAGCTGCAGGTGGGCAGCCCGGTGGCGGTGCTCGTCTCCAGCGGCCCCGCGCAGGTGCGCGTCCCCGACCTCTCGGGCGATTCCCGCACCGGTGCGGAAGCGGCGTTGTCGGCGGTGGGGCTCGCCGTCGGCACCGTCAGCGAACAAGTCTCGACGGGCGCGAGCGCCGGCAGCGTGCTCTCGCAGTCGCCGTCCTCCGGGGCGTCGGTCGGGACGGGCTCGAAGGTGAACCTGACGCTCGCGAAGGCCTCGAGCGAAGTGAGGGTTCCGAAGGTGGTGGGCCAGAACGTGACGCAGGCCTCGGCGGCGCTCGGCGGCGCGGGCTTCACGCCGAGCGTCGTGCAGGTGGCCGTCAGCGAACAGAGCAAGTCCGGCGTCGTCCTGAAACAGACCCCGGCCGGCGGCAGGACCGCGCGCAAGGGCTCGACCGTGACGCTGACGGTCGGGGTGCTCGAAACGACCCCGACGACGCCCACGACCCCGACGACGCCCACGACGACGACGGGCACCACGACCAGCGCCACGCCGCCGAGCCCCCCGGCGGCGGGTGCGGGCTGATGGCAGCCCCCGGCACGGACTCCACGCGCTCGCGGGAGCACGGATCGGCGCCGCGGCTGACGGTGGCGGTGCTGGCGGGCGGGCGGTCCTCCGAGCACGACGTGTCGCGCTCCTCGGGCGCCGCGGTCCGCGAGGGGCTCCTGGCCGCGGGGCACGAGGCGATCGCCGTGGAGATCGGCCGCGATGGCGTCTGGCGGCGCGAGGGGGAGGAGCGCCCGCTGGCGTTGACGCCGGGCGCAGGGCTGCTCGGGGCCGACGTCGCCTTCCCGGCGCTGCACGGGCGCTTCGGCGAGGACGGCACGGTGCAGGGCCTGCTCGAGATGCTGGACGTCGCCTACGTCGGCGCCGGTGTCGCCGCCTCGGCCGTGTGCCTGGACAAGGTCCTGTTCAAGGAGCTGATGGCAGCCGCGGGCACGGTTCCGCAGGTCGAGTACGTCGACGTGCGCGAGGAGCAGCTGTCCGGGCCGGGCCGCCAGGCGCTGCTCGAGCGCGTCATGCGCCTGGGCCTGCCGGCGTTCGTCAAGCCCGCGCACATGGGCTCGTCGGTGGGCATCGTCAGGGTGACGGAGGAGGACGGCCTCGAGGCGGCGATCGAGTCCGCGTTCGCGTACGACGCGCGGGTGATCGTCGAGGCCGCCGCGGGCGGCGTCGAGGTGGAGTGCGGCGTGCTCGGCGGTGCGGGCGTGCAGACGCTGGCCTCGGTCGCGGGAGAGATCTCCTTCGGCGGTGACTTCTACGACTACGAGGCGAAGTACGCCCCGGCGGGGATGGAGCTGCTGATCCCGGCGCGCATCTCCGAGCGCGCCGCCGAGCGCGTCCGCGAGCTGGCGCTCGAGGCGTTCGCCCGCGCCGGCTGCTTCGGCCTCGCCCGCGTGGACTTCTTCGTCGACGATGAGCAGGTGCTGCTGAACGAGCTGAACACGATGCCGGGGTTCACGCCGACGAGCGTCTACGCGAAGCTCTTGGAGACGAGCGGCGTTCCCTACCCGGAGCTGGTCGACCGTCTCTGCCGGTTGGGGATCGCGCGCCACGCGGCGCAAGCGGCCCACGCCTTCTAGAAGCGCTAACTGAACAGCGTCAGGTCGCTGATCGAGGCCGATTCCTGTCCGGGCGGCAGCGTCGTGAGCCAGACGAGGTAGTAGCGGTAGGCGGTTGAGTTGCCGGCGAAGCGGATGCGCTGGCGGTTGTGGACGCCGGTGGCCGAGGCGAGCGGGCCGTGCCAGCCGCGAGCGGACAGCGGCGTCGAGTCCCCATAGGGATAGGAGAGGTTGATCTTGTCCGCGGCGTAGACCTGCACGTCGAACCCGGGGGTCGAGGTCTGGATCTCGATCGCGCGCCCGGCGACGCGGGGCGAGGCGTCGAGGTAGACGCCGACCCCGGTGCCACCGGCCTTCTTCAGCGTGCCTTCGTAGTAGTGCGCGGTGCTCCAGTCGGTGTTTGGGTCGCCGTCGACGGTGTTCTGGACGCGGTCGCGGTTTTCGGGGCCGGTGCCGAAGGGGTTGTAGTCGTGGGCGGCGGTCTGGCTTAGCACCACCGGCTGCAGGCCGCCACCGGAGCGGACGCCGGAGGCGACGCCGGTTCCCCTGTGGGCCTGCTGCGCCGCCAGCACGAGCGCGATCGCGACGATCGCCGCCAGCAGCCCCAGCGACGCCGCCCAGCGCGCCGGGTGGCGCATTCGCCAGGGCAGCCGTCGCCGCGTCTCGCCGGGGAGCGTGCGCAGCACGCTCGTGACCTCGCCGGTCGCCTGCCCCGAGCGTGCGGCCTCGACAGCCAGCACCTCCTCGAGGTCGGCGATCATCTGCGCCGCGTCGCGGTAGCGCCAGTCGAGGTCCTTCGCCACGGCGCGGTCGACGACGGAGGCCGTGGCGGCGGAGACCTCCGGGCGCAGCCGCTGCACGTCGGGCACCTGCTCGCGCACGTGCCGCATCGCGACCGCCACGGGCGTCTCGCCGGTGAAGGGCACCTCGCCGGTCAGCATCTCGTACAGCACGACGCCGAGCGAGTAGAGGTCCGACTGGCCGGTGACGGGCTGGCCGAGCGCCTGCTCGGGCGAGACGTAGTCGGTCGTGCCCAGCACCCGCCCCGCGACCGTGAGACCCTCCTCCGTGAGCGTGCGGGCGATGCCGAAGTCGGTGATCTTCGCCCCG
The DNA here is from genome assembly GCA_035508515.1 of Solirubrobacteraceae bacterium. GTDB lineage: Bacteria > Actinomycetota > Thermoleophilia > Solirubrobacterales > Solirubrobacteraceae > Palsa-744. The sequence continues at coordinate 6,676 of DATJMW010000045.1, forward strand.
CCTTCCTCGCCGATCAGCACGTTCTGCGGCTTGACGTCGCGGTGCACGATCAGCTGCTCGTGCGCCGCGCCGAGCGCGCGGGCGATCTCGATCGCGTAGGCGATCGCCTGCGTTATCTCGAGCGGCCCCTCGCGACGGATCAGCTGCTTCAGCGTCTCGCCCTCGACGTACTCCAGGACGATGTAGGGCGTGCCGCCCTCGCCGTCGGCGGCGGGCTCCTCGCCGGCGTCGATCACCGTGACGATGTGCGGGTGGTTCAGCCGCGCGACAGACCGGGCCTCGCGGCGAAAGCGCTCGAGCTGGTCGGAGTCCGCGGCGATCTCGCGGTGCATCAGCTTGATCGCCACGGGTCGCTCCAGCACGGTGTCGAAGGCGCGGTAGACCGTCGACATGCCCCCGCGCCCGATCTGGGCGTCGAGCCGGTAGCGGCCGCCGAGCAGTGTCCCGAGGACGGTCACGCTCCTATTGTGCGCGCAAGCGGCGGTACACGAGCCCGGCGAGCACGATCCGGTATGCCGACCACGGCCGCAGCGAGCGCAAGGCGCGCCGCGGCCGGCGCAGCAGGCGCGCGCTCAGCAGCGTCGAGACGAACGCCGCGCCGGCCCCCACGAGCAGCGGCACGCCGGCCCCCGCGGGCGCGCCATGGCGCACGAGACGGCTGCCCTTCAGGACGCCGGCGCCCAGCACCACGGGCAGCGCCGCGTGCCAGGAGAGCGTCTGCGCCGCCTCCGGGGAGAAGCCGCGCACGCGCGCCGTCGCGAGCGTCGCGCCGTAACGCGAGACGCCCGGCGCCAGGGCGATCGCCTGCGCGGCGCCGAGCGCGAGGCCGTCGCCGGGGCCTGCATCCTCGTACGCACGTGCCGTGGCCCCACCGGCACCGCGCTCTGCACGGGCCATCGCCAGCCCGCCCACCGCAAGTCCCACCGCGATCGAGCGCGGGCCGCCGAGCCGCCGCTCGATCAGCGGTCGCAGCACGAGCCCGGCGAGCACCGCCGGCGCCAGCGACAGCGCGGCCACCGCCGCCCGCCGTCGATCGAGCGTGCCCGCAGCGGTGATGAGCTCCTCGTGCATGTCGAGCGCCAGCGCGAGCCCCGCGCCCGCGTGGAGGGCAACCTCGAAGGACTTGCGCAGCTCGCCGTCGAGCTCCGGGTACGGCCAGCCGAGCAGCAGCGGGATCAGCGTCGTGTGCGCCGAGGAGGACACCGGCAGCAGCTCGGTCGGCCCCTGCGCCAGGCCGAGCGCGAGCGCGTGGCGCAGCTTGATCGTGCGAGCGCTCACGCGGAGTCCAACGCGGCGGTCAGTCGGGGGCGGTGCCGACGCCCGGGGCTCCGTCCGTCTCGGCCGGCGAAGCCGCCCCGCGCCTGCGGCGCACGACCAGGTAGCCGATCCCGATCACGATCAGCGCCAGCAGCACGTAGTCGACGTACTCGAGGCCGTTGCGCACGCTCTTCCAGTCGCCCCCGAGCGCGTGGCCCGCCAGCGCGAAGCCCAGCACCCAGGGGATCGAGCCGATCGCGGTCAGCACGCTGAAGCGCGTGAAGGACATCTTCGCGACGCCGGCCGGCAGCGAGACGAACGCGCGGATCACCGGGATCAACCGCCCGAACAGCACGATCTGCTCGCCGTGGCGCTGGAACCATCGATCGGCGCGCTCGATCTGGGCCGGCCCCATGTGGACCTTGTCGCCGTGGCGTTCGAGCAGCTCCAGGCGACCGCCACGACCGACGCCGTAGGCGACCCACGAGCCGACCATCGTGCCGATCAGCCCCGCGAGCACGATGCCCACCATCGTCAGGTGGTGCTCGGAGCCGCTGGCGGTGTGGTCGGCGACGACGAAGCCCGCGAACAGCATCACGACCTCCGAGGGGATCGGGATGCAGGCGGAGCTCGCCGCCATCAGCGCGAAGATCCCCGGCAGGCCCGCCGTGCGCACGAAGTGCGAGGTTTCGTTGACGATCGTTTCGGAGATCGAGGCCACCAGCATGTCCCGGGACGATACCGGGGGGTTGGGCTGGTTCGCGGCGGGCGCGAGCAGACGGAGGCCGTGTAAACGGCATCCGTCCTCCAAGCCGAGCCGGCCTCCGCTTCTGGATTCAATTTGAAACGCTCCGGCCGCCACGGCAGTTACAGGGCCGGCCATACAGGCCGGCTGTGCGCCGTCCGAAGGCTCGCGCAATACCGTGCGGGTGATGCGCGTCTGGATCGACCTGACGAACAGCCCGCACGTGCTGGTGATGCGCCCGGTGATCGAGCTGCTGCGGGCCGACGGTCACGAGGTGCAGGTGACGGCGCGCGACTTCGCGCAGACGCTCCAGCTGTGCGAGCGGCTGAACATCGAGCACACCGCGATCGGGCATCACCGCGGCGAGCGGCTGGGGGCGAAGGCCGTGGGCCTGGCTTCCCGCTCCACGGCGCTGCTGCGCTGGGCCCGCGCGCAACGTCGCGCCGCCGGTGGCCAGGGCTTCGACCTCGCGCTCGGCCACGGCTCCAACGACGTCTCGGTCGCCGCGGCGCTGCTGCGCGTGCCGAGCGCGACGATGTTCGACTACGAGTGGGCGACCGTGCAGCACAACGTCAACTGCCGGCTTGCGCGGGCGGTGGTCGTCCCGGACGCGATCCCGCCGGAGCGCCTGGACCGCTACGGCGCGCGCGGCAAGGTGCGCGCCTACGAGGGCCTGAAGGAGGAGTACTACCTCGCGGACTTCGAGCCCGGCGATGCGGTGCTCGCCGAGCTGGGCCTCGACCGGGCCCGCCCGATCGTCGTCGTGCGCACGCCTCCGGAGGTCTCCCTCTACCACCGCTTCGAGAACGACCTGTTCGCCGGAGTGCTGGGGCGCCTGCGCGACGCCGCGGCGGGCGAGGGCGTGCAGGCGGTGGTGCTGCCCCGCACGGACTCCCAGCGCGAGGAGCTGGAGGGCGTGCCGGGGTTCGTGGTGCCGCGCCGCGCGATCGACGCACAGTCGCTGATCGCCTTTGCGGATCTCGTGATCTCCGCGGGCGGCACGATGAACCGCGAGGCGGTCGCGCTCGGCACGCCGGTCTACACCACCTTCGAGGGGCGTCCCGGCGCCGTGGACGAGCGCCTGATCGGCGAAGGCCGGATGCGCCGGCTGAGCGCGCCGGAGGAGCTGGATTTGCGCAAGCGCGAGGCCGATTCGGCGAGCGCGCGCGTGCGGCGCGATCCGCGGCGGCTCGTGGAGCTGCTGAGCACGGCGTTGCAGGCCACCCCCGACCGCGCGTAGCAACCCAGGGGCCGCTTACAATTCCGGCAATGCGCCGACGTATCCGCTCGGCGGCCTTTCCCCTGCACCGTCACTCCCTGCCCCAACTCGCGGTGGATGGGGCGCTGGTCGCGCTCGCGTACTACCTGGCCTTCGAGCTGCGCTTCAACAACGGCCCGAACGCCTACTACGTCCACCTGCGCGAACGCACGATCTGGTGGGTGCTGGTCGGCAACCTGCCGGTGCTGGTGCTGGCGCGCGTGTACCAGCGGCGCTGGCGCTACTCGGGCCAGCGCGACTACGAGGCCGTGGCCCGCGGGGTGCTGGCGATCGTCGTGCTGACCGTGGTCGCGGTGGCGGTGCTGCGCCCGGTCGAGCACCAGACCAGCCACGGGACCTCGGCGATCAACCTGCCGAACGGCGTGATCGTGATCTACGCGCTGCTGGCCCTGGTGTTCCTCGTCGGCATCCGCGCGCTCGCCCGCAGCGTCTACGAGCGCCGCCCGCTGGCGGGCTTCCGCGGCGGGCGCAAGGACCAGCGCAGCGTGCTGATCGCGGGCGCCGGCGACGGCGGCCGGCTGGTGCTGCGCGAGATCGTGCGCAACCGCGGTCTCGGCCTGGCGCCGGTGGGCTTCGTCGACGACGACCCCGGCAAGCGCCGGCTGCGGATCGACGGCGTGCGCGTGCGCGGCAACACGAAGGAGGACCTGCCTCGCATCCTCGAGGACGCCGAGCCCGACGAAGTGATCATCGCGATCCCCTCCGCGCCCGGCTCGACGCGCGCGCGGATCGTGCGCGAGTGCCGCGAGCGCGGCATCCCCGTGCGGACGCTGCCGACGGTGTTCGAGCTGTTGCAGACGCGCGGTGCGCTGGCGCGCCAGATGCGCGAGGTGCGCGTCGAGGACGTGCTCGGGCGCGAGCCGGTGCAGATGGAGCTGGAGCGGGTCGGGGCGTACCTCGCGAAACAAGTCGTGCTCGTGACAGGGGCCGGGGGGTCGATCGGCGCCGAGCTGTGCCGCCAGATCGCGCGCGTGGAGCCACACCGGATCGTGCTGCTCGACCACGCGGAGGACAACCTCTTCTCGATCCAGCGCGAGCTGGAGGACGAGCGCCACGTCTCGCCCTCGATGCTCGCCGCGGTGCTGGCCGACTGCAAGGAGGAGGAGCGGATGCGCGAGGTGTTCGCGGAGCATCGTCCCTCGGTCGTGTTTCACGCCGCGGCCTACAAGCACGTCGGGCTGATGGAGGCGAACCCGGTCGAGGCCGTGCGCAACAACGCGATCGCCACGCGTGTCGTGGCGCACATCGCGGGCGAGTCCGGCGCGCAGCGCTTCGTGCTCGTCTCGACCGACAAGGCCGTCGCCCCCGCGACCGTGATGGGCGCCTCCAAGGCGCTGGCGGAGTTCGCGCTGGAGGCCGCGACCGCGCGCTTCCCGCACACGCGCTACGCCGCGGTGCGATTCGGCAACGTGCTCGGCTCCTCCGGCAGCGTCGTGCCGATCTTCCGCCGCCAGATCGAGCGCGGCGGGCCGGTGACCGTGACCGACGAGCGCATGACCCGCTACTTCATGACGATCCCGGAGGCGGTGCAGCTGATCATCCGCAGCGGTTCGCTCGTCGTCGAGCGCCGCCTTACGCCGACGGCGAACGGGCACCCCGCCCAGCCCGGGCGCCGCCGCCACGCGCCCTGCGCGGAGGTGTTCGTGCTCGACATGGGCGAGCCCGTGCGCGTGCTCGACCTCGCCCGCGCGATGATCGAGCTGTCGGGCCTGGACCCCGACCGCGACATCGAGATCGAGATCGTCGGCCGGCGCCCCGGGGAGAAGCTGCACGAGGAGCTGTTCAACGACTACGAGCGCGCACGCGGGACCAGCGCCGAGAAGATCCTGCTCGCCGAGCGCGAGCCGCTTGCCGCCGAGGCCGTGGAGTCGATCTTCGCGGAGATCGGGCTGCTCGTGCTGGAGGGCGACGCCGCCGGCCTCGCGGCGAAGGTCTCCGAGCTGTCCGCGCTGCACGTCCAGACCCGGACCGACGCCGTGCCGCAGCCCACCACGGCGTCCGAGGAGCCGGTCGATACTGCGTCCGGGGCGCCTGCGGCCCTCATACACTCTCCGGATTCATGACGGCCATGCCGCTCGCGCTGTCGGTCTCCGACAGCCTCACCAAGATCGGCGCCATCGCGGGCCTGGCGGCGCTCGCGGGGATCGCGATCCTCTCGCTGCTCGTCTTCTCCCAGGCGCGTGAGATCAAGCGCCTGCGCGAATGGGCGGGGCGCGCCCCGGAGCGCGCCGCGGACCTCGAGCAGCGCGTCAGCGCCGAAGCCGCCGCGCGCTTGCAGCAGCCGGCCGCCCCGGCGCAGCCACAACAGGCGGGGCGCCCGGTCCCGCGTACCACGCCGCTGAACGTTCGTCCCGTGGCCCAGGGCGCCACCGCGGCGGGCGCATCCCCGGCGGCGGGCGCCGCTGCGGCGGGCGCACCGGCCGCGGCCACCAATCCCGCCACGGCGGTCTCGCCCGGCCAGGCGCTGCCCGGCCAGCCTGTCCCGGCAGGCGCTGCCCCGGCGGCCGCTGCCCCGGCAGGCGCCGCACCCGCAGGTACACCCAACCCGGGGGCGCCAGCCCCTCAAGCCGGCGCTCCCGGCGCGTCGCCCCCCGCCGCGGCTGGTGCAGCGGCGACGGCAGCCGCGCAGGCCGGCGCCGGGACGAAGCCGCCGGCGCCCGTCGGCGGCGCGCAGACGCCCGCACCGAACGCTTCGCAGCCCGGTACGCCCGACCCGCCGGCACGGCCCGAGAACGGCACCGCCCCTGCGCAGGAGGGTCGGCAGGCCGCGCCGGCGCCGGGTGCACCCGCCACGACGAGCGCTTCGCCACAGGCCCAGCCGGGGAGGGCGGGGACGCCCGTCTCTCCGGCCGCCGCGCCCGTGGCCGCGGGCGCCGCGGCGGCGACGGGTCAGTCGCCCGCGGCGACTACCGGCGATCCCCCCACGCCGGCGCCTGCCACCGCGGCTGCGGCGGCGACGGCGGCACGGGCCGCCGCAGGCGCTTCCGCGGCCCGCTCGCCGAGCCCGCCCAGCGCCCGC
>DATJMW010000046.1:0-121501 GCA_035508515.1 Solirubrobacteraceae bacterium
CGCGTGCGACATGAACACCGAGACCTGCGTGATCTTCGGCAGTTCGCCGCCGAACTCCTTGAAGACGCCCTCGAACACCGGCACCAGGAACGCCACCAGCGCCAGCATCACGCCCACCGCGAACGTGATCACCAGCACCGGGTAGACCATCGCCGAACGGATCTGGCGCCGCAGCGAGGCGTCCTTCTCGAGCTGGTCCGCCACGCGCAGCAGCGAGCCCTCGAGCACGCCGCCCGCCTCGCCCGCCTGCGTCATCGCCACGAACAGCGGGCTGAACACCTTCGGGTGGCGCTCCAGCGAGTCGCTCAGCGAGAGCCCCGCCTCGACGTCCTTGCGCACCGCCACGATCGTTTCCTTCAGGAACTTGTTCTCCGTCTGCCACTCCAGCACGTAGAGCGCGCGCAGGATGCTCATCCCCGAGGTGATCATCGTCGCCAGCTGCCGCGCGAACACCGCCAGCTCGCCCGCTTTCACCGTCTTCGAGCCCGGCAGCACGATCTCGCGCGAGGAGTGCTTGTCCGCGATCTCCAGCACGATCAGGCCGCGCTGCTTCAGCTGGTCTGAGACCGCCTGCTTGGAGTCCGCCTCCAGCTCGCCGCGGGCTTTCACGCCCGCGGTGTCCATCGCCTTGAAAACGTACGTGCTCATCGTGCGTTGCCCCGTCGACGGGCCTAGGCGGCGACCCGCTCGCCCATCTCAAGCGTCTCCGCGCCCAGCAGCCGGCCCAGCTCCTCCGGCGTCGAGGAGCGCGATTCCGCCAGCTTGCGGCTGATCTTGCCTTCGCGCACCAGCGTCGCCAGCGAGGCGTCCATCGTCTGCATGCCCGCCGAGGAGCCCGTCTGCAGCACCGAGTAGATCTGGTGCGTCTTGCCCTCGCGGATCAGGTTGCGGACCGCCGGGTTCGGCACCAGCACCTCCGTCGCCACCACGCGGCCCGAGCCGTCGGCGTTCGGGAGCAGTTGCTGGGTGATGATTCCCTGTAGCGCCACCGACAGCTGCACCCGCACCTGACCCTGCTGGTGCGCCGGGAACACGTCGATGATGCGGTCGATCGTCTGCGCCGTGTCCTGCGTGTGCAGCGTCGCGAACACCAGGTGGCCCGTCTCCGCGGCGGTCAGCGCCGTCGAGATCGTCTCCAGGTCGCGCATCTCGCCCACGAGGATCACGTCGGGGTCCTGGCGCAGCGCCGCCTTCAGCGCCTCCGCGAAGCTCTGCGCATCCGAGCCCAGCTCGCGCTGGTTCACCAGGCATTTCTTGTGGCCGTGCAGGAACTCGATCGGGTCCTCGATCGTCATGATGTGCTCCTCGCGCGTGCCGTTGATCTCGTCGATCATCGCCGCCAGGGACGTGGACTTCCCCGAGCCCGTCGGGCCCGTCACCAGCACGAAGCCGCGCGGCTTGCGCGTCATCTCGTGCACCGCCGGGGGCAGCCCCAGCTCGTCGATGCTCGACAGGTTGAAGGGGATCAGGCGGAACGCCGCGCCCAGCGCGCCGCGCTGGAAGTAGGCGTTCACACGGAAGCGGGCGTGGCCCGGGATCGAGTAGGCGAAGTCCAGCTGCCAGTTCGTCTCAAGACGCTGGCGCTGGTCGCCCGAGAGGATCGAGTAGACGATCTCGCGCGTGTCCGTCGCCGAGAGCTTCGGGTACTCCTCCAGCGGCGTCAGCCGTCCGCGGACGCGCACCGTCGGGTGGGCGCCGGCGCTGAGGTGCAGGTCCGACGCGCGGCGCGTCACGACCTCCATCAATAGATCTGCGAAATCGATGTCCATGGGTCCGCCCATCGACCGATAGCCGCCCGCCATCGCGTCATCGGACCGCTATTGGACAAAGGTTGGAGAACCCTTGATGAATCGCTTTCGCGCTGCTAGGAGGCGCTTTCGGCGCCCCCCGCCGCCGCCTCGCGCATCACCGCCAGCGGCGCCTTCCGGCCCGTCCAGGCTTCGAGGCTCAGCGCCCCCTGCGCCACCAGCACCTCCAGCCCGTCGACCGTGCGCGCCCCGGCGGCACGGGCCGCGCGCAGCAGCTCCGTCTCGCGCCCACCGCCGTAGACCAGGTCCACCACCAGCTCGTAGTCGCCCATCCGGCCCGCCTCGAGGCCCAGCGCCTGAAGCTCCCCTTCGCGCTGCGTGAGGCCCACCGACGTGCAGTTCACCAGCACCTCCGCCGCCACCGGCGCCGCGACCGCGCCCGCACCCAGTTCGCGCGCCAGTTCCTCCGCGCGCTCGCGCGTGCGGTTGCAGACCAGCACCTCCGCCGCGCCCGCTTCGCGCAGCGCCCAGACCGCCGCGCGCGCGCTGCCCCCCGCCCCCAGCACCAGCGCCCGCCGGCCCGCCGGCGGCTCGCCCATCGCCGCCACCAGGCCCGGCGCGTCCGTGTTCTCCGCCGCGACAGCGCCATCGCCTGCGAACGTCAGCGTGTTCGCCGCGCCGATCTCCCGCGCCGCCGCGCTCGCCGTGGTCGCCAGCGCCAGCGCCGCCTGCTTGTGGGGGATCGTCACGTTCGCCCCCACGAAGCCCGCCCCGCCCAGCGCGCGCGTCGTCTGCTCGAACAGCTCCGGCGGCACCGGCAGGTGCTGATAGCGCCAGTCGCGCAGGCCCAGCTCCCGCAGGGCCGCGTTCTGCATCGCCGGCGAGCGGCTGTGGGCCACCGGCCAGCCCAGCACGCCCAGGCGGTGGCGCGAAATCGCGGGCGAGTCGCCCAGCGCCGCGCCCGCTGCGCCCGCTGCGCCCGCGCCCGTCACTTCTTCTTGCACGCCGGCGGCTTGCCGCCGTTCTTCTTCACCGCCGCGTCGTAGGCCGCGACGTCCTGTTCGAATTCGGCATTCGTCTTCGAGAAGACCTGCTCGCCGCAGCCGTCCGCGCCCGCCACGTAGTAGAGGTAGGGGGCGTGCGCCGGGTGCGCCGCCGCGTGGATCGAGGCTTCGCCCGGATTCGCGATCGGCGTCGGCGGCAGGCCTTTGTGCGTGCGCGTGTTGTAGGGCGAGTCGATCGCCAGCATCGACTGCGTCAGTTCGCCCGTGTACGTCGCGATGCCTTTCTGCAGCTCCACCGCGTAGTAGATCGCCGCGTCGATCCCGATCGGGATGCCTTCTTTCAGCCGGTTGTAGATCACCGCCGCGATCAGCGGCCGGTCATGTTCGGTCTGCGCCTCGCGCTCCACCAGCGAGGCCACCGTCAGCAGTTCGTAGGGCGTCACCCCCAGCGCGTGGGCGCGGCGGCGGTCGGCCTTCGTGAAGCGGCCCCGGAACGCCCGCAGCTGTTCGTCCACCAGGCGCTTCACCGGCGTGCCCGCGCGCAGCTCGTACGTCGCCGGGAACAGGAAGCCCTCCAGGCTCGGGGTGCCCTTCGGGGCGCCGTAGTCGCGCGGGTTCAGCAGCGAAGAGCGCTTGCTCGCCGCGAGGTAGTCCCCGCTCAGCGAGTCTTCCCGCACCAGGTCTGAGATCTGGCGGCGCGTGTAGCCCTCCGGGATCACCACCTTCACCACGATCGCCTTCGGCGGCGGCTTGCTCAGCGCGTCGATCGCCGCCGCGTAGCTCATGTCGCGCTTCAGCGCGAAGCGGCCCGAGTGAAGCGCCCCGCGCTTGCCCTCCACCAGCGCGCGCACGTCGAAGAAGAAGCCCGAGGAGACCACGCCTTCGCGCGCCAGGATCGACCCGATCTTGCTCGCGCTCGAACCCTTCGGGATCGTCACGATCACCCGGCCCTGGCCTTCGCCCGTGAACGGCTGGAACAGTGAGATCAAAAACCACACCAGCGCCGCCGCCAGCAGCAGCGCCAGCAGCGCCGCCACGCGGGCGCGGGTGATGCCGCGGCCCGGGTGGGCGCCGCCCGGGCGGCGTGCCGAGCCGCCGCGCGGGCGTTTCGGCGGGGGGGCGTAGGAAGGCGATGACAGCGGCGTTGACAGCGCCGGTTGGGCCGGGGCCGGCAGCGGCGGCTCGGGCTCGGCATCGATCGGCGCGGGCTGCTCTGGCTCGGTGTGCTCTGACTCGGCGTGCTTCGGCTCCTCGTAAACCGGCGCGGCCTGCTCGGGCTCGGCGTAAACCGATGCGGGCCGCTCGGGCTCGGCGTGCTCGAAGTCCACCGGCGCCAGCTCTTCTGTCGACGGCGCGACGACCTCTGATGGCGGCGCGGCTTCGGCTGGAGGCGCAGCCGGTGGCGCGGCTTCTGGCGCCGGCGGTGGCGCCGGGCGCTCCTGCGGCGTCGGCACAGGCGCCCCTTCGCGCTGGGCGCGACGGCGTTCGCGCTCCTGGCGGTCGCGCTCGCGTTCCTCTGCTGTTCGTTCGTGCACCGGCTCTGATCGAGACCTTAGTCGGGCTGCGCCGCCATCCAGCTCTCCAGCATGTGCGCCGCCGCGCGCGAGTCCTCGCTCGTCGCGGCGTCGCCGTCCAGGCGCTGGGCCATCTGCGTCGTGAAGCGCTCGTCGTGAAGCTCCACCGGGACCCCCTCGCCGAGGCGGCGGGCCAGGCGCTGTGCGAACTCGCGCGTCTCGCGCGTCTGCGCCGTGTCCTCCCCGCGCAGCGACAGCGGCAGGCCCACCACGACGCGCTGAACCTCGCGCTCCGCCACCAACTGCGCCAGCGCCAGCATCCCCTTCTTGCTGCCCGGGCGCAGCACCGGCTCGATCGGCGTCACGATCGTGCCCGTCGGGTCGCTCACCGCGCAACCGCACCGCGCGCTGCCGTAATCCAGCGCCAGCACCCGCATCTAGCCGGCCGCGAGCGCCGAGGCGATCGCGGCCTTTGCCGTCTCCAGGGCCTGCTCGAGCTTCTCGGGCTCGCGCCCCCCCGCCTGCGCCAGCGTGTCGCGGCCGCCACCGCCGCCGCCCACCTCAGCCGCGGCCTGCTTGACGATCTGGCCCGCCTTCACGCCACGCTCCACGAGGCCCGGCGCCACCGCCACCAGCAGGCTGGCCCGCCCCTCCGCCGCGCTGCCCAGCACGATCGCCGCCTCCGGCAGCTTGCCCTTCAGCCGGTCCGCCAGGTCCAGCAGCGCCTTCGCCTCCGGGACCTCCACCAGCGCCGCGAGCACCTGTGCGCCGCCGATCTCCGCGACGCGCCCCGCCAGCTCCTCGAGGTCGGCTCCGCCAGTGCCGCCCGTCGCGCCCGCGGCGCCGCTCTTCAACTGCTTCTCGAGTTGCCTGCGCTCGCGCTCGCGCGCCTGCACCAGCTCCGCCACCTGCTCCGGGCGCGTGCGCAGCACCTGCGCCGCCTCGCCCAGGACCCTGTCGTGGGCGCGCAGCAGCTCCACCGCCGCCGGGCCCGTCAGCGCCTCGATGCGGCGCACGTTCGCCGCGCTCGATGTCTCGCTCACGATCCGGAACGGGCCGATCTCCGCCGTGAACCGCACGTGCGTGCCGCCGCACAGCTCGCGCGAGTACTCGCCCTCGCCCACCTCCACCATCCGCACGACCTCGCCGTACTTCTCGCCGAACAGCGCCATCGCCCCGAGGCGCTTGGCCTCGTCCAGCGTCGTCGTGATCGGGCGCACCGGGTCGTTGCGGGCGACCCACTCGTTCACGCGGTCCTCCACGTCGCGCAACTCCTCCTCCGTCAGGCCCTGGCCGTGGCTGAAGTCGAAGCGCAGCTTGTCCGGGCCCACGTAGGAGCCCGCCTGGCGCACGTGGCTGCCCAGGCGCTCGCGCAGCGCCGCCTGCAGCAGGTGCGTCGCCGTGTGGTTCGCCTCCGTCGCGTGGCGCGCCGCGTGATCCACCTTCGCCACCACCTGCTCGCCCGGTTGCAGCTCGCCGCGCTCGACCACCACCTTCAGCGCCTGGTCATCGCCCAGGCGGAACACCTCTTCCACGCGCGCGCGGCAGTCGCCCTGCTCGCATTCGATCGTCCCCGCGTCCGCCACCTGGCCGCCGCCCGGCGCGTAGAAGGGCGACTCCGCCAGCTTCACCAGGTAGCCGCCCTCCTGCTGCTCCAGCGCCCCCACCGTCGTGTGCTGGCGCTCGGTCTCATAGCCCGTGAAGCACGTCTGGAAGTCCGCCTGGCCCGCGAAGGCGCTCGCCAGCGCGCGCGGGTCGCCCGCACGGCCGTGGGCCGTCGCGGCCCCCCCTCCCGTCACACCGGCGCCAGAACCCCGCCGACTGCGCTCGCGTTGTTCCTCCATCAACGAGTCGAAGTCGCCTTCGATCCCCAGATTCGACTCCGCCAGCAGCTCCTTAGTCATCTCGTACGGGAACCCATACGTGTCGTGCAGGCGGAAGACGGCGTCCGCCGCCACGCTCGCGCGCCCGTCCTCGATCGCCATTTCGATCAGCCCGTTCAGCGTCTGCAAGCCCTGCGTCAGCGTGCGCCCGAAGCTTTCCTCCTCCGAGGTCAGCCACGTCTCGATCGCCGCGCGCTGCTCGTGCAACTCCGGGTAGACGCCGCCCATCAGCTCCTGCACACGTTCGGCGTACTTCGTCAGGAAGCCCGGCTCCAGCTCAAGCGCCCGGCCCTGCTGGATCGCGCGGCGCATCACCCGCCGCAGCACGTAGCCGCGATCCTCGTTCGAGGGCACGACGCCGTCCGCCACCAGGAACGTCATCGCGCGGGAATGGTCCGCCAGGATCCGCAGCGCGCGGTCGCTCGCGAAGTCGGCGCCGTAGCGCGCGCCCGAAAGCTGCTCGCCCAGCTCGATCAGCGGCTGGAACTGGTCGGTCTCGAACACCGAGGGCTTGTCCTGCAGGATCGCCGCCATCCGGTTCAGGCCCATGCCCGTGTCGATGTTGTTCGCCGGCAGCGGCTTCAGCCGTTCGTCCTGCTGGTCGTACTGCATGAACACGAGGTTCCAGTACTCCAGGAAGCGCTCGTTCTCGCCGCCCGGAAGGTCATCCGGTGAGCCGTGCTCGACGCCGCGGTCGAAGTACAGCTCCGAGCAGGGCCCACACGGCCCGCTCGGCCCCGCCTGCCAGAAGTTCTCCGAGCGCGGGCACTGGACGATCCGCTCGCGCGGCACGCCCATCTGCAGCCAGTGGGAGATCGCCTCCTCGTCGGGGCCGAGGTTCAGGCCCTCGTCGCCCTCGAACACCGTCACCCAGATGTCCTCTGCCGGGAAGCCGAACACCTCACGCGAGAGCTGCCACGCGAACTCGATCGCCTCCTGCTTGAAGTAGTCCCCGAAGCTGAAGTTGCCCAGCATCTCGAAGAACGTCAGGTGCCGCGCCGTGTTGCCGACGTTGTCGATGTCGACCGTGCGAAACACCTTCTGGCAGTCGGTCAGCCGCGGCGCCGGCGGCTTCTCCTGACCCAGGAAGTACGGCTTCAGCGGGTGCATCCCCGCCACCGTCAACAGCGCCGAGGGGTCGTGCGCGCTCGGCACCAGCGAAGCCGAGGGAATGCGGCGGTGGCCGCGCTCCTCGAAGAACGCCTGATAGCGCTCACGGATCTCATCGGATGTCATCGGGGAAGCATCTCAGTTCGTGAGGTGTCGTTCGGGCGGGTTCGGCGTCGGCGTGCGGCGTCAGTGCAGTCTGCGGCTTGGGCGCGGGGGGCGTTACCGGAGGCGAGCGGGGCGAACGGTGTCTTGCGATTTTTTGGGAGTGATAGCAATGGTATGTACACGTGGCGCGAATACGCCCGGATCGGCGCGGCAGGAGGCGATCGAGGCGCGGGCTGTATATACGATTGCTATCGGCGGTTTGAAACCGGAGACCCCGGCCGTCGGGGAGGACGACAACGCACAGCCGGGTCGGGACCGCTTCCGAAGCTCGGGGTGCGCTCTCAGCCGATCGTGCCGTAGCCCACCACTACGTCGCCCGCGTAGAGGCAGGCCACCTGGCCCGGCGCCGTGCGCTCCGCCGGCTCCGCCAGCGAGATGTCCGCCAGCGCGTGGTGTCCCGCCCGCAGGTCGCGCTCGACGCGGCACGAGAAGCGCCGCCCGTGCGAGCGCACCCGCACGCCGTCGACGCAGGCCGCGTCGCGGTGCAGCGTCAGCTCGCGCACCGGCAGGCGCGCCGAGAGCAGCGCCTCGCGCGGGCCGACCGTCACCGTGTTCGCGTCGGTGTCCGTCGCCAGCACGTAGAGCGGGCGCGGCGCGCCGATCCCCAGGCCGTGGCGCTGGCCCACCGTGTAGGCGTGGGCGCCGCGGTGCTCGCCCAGCACCTCGCCCCGCCGGTCGACGATCGGGCCGCGCCGCTCGCCAAGGCCGCCGTGGCGCTCGAGGAAGTCGCGCTGGCGGGTGCCCGCCAAAAAGCAGAGGTCCTGCGAGTCGGGCTTGCGCGCCACCCCCAGCCCCGCCTGCGCCGCCAGCTCGCGCACCTCTTCCTTGCGCAGCGCCCCCAGCGGGAAGTGCATCCGCCGAAGCGAGCCCGGCGCCAGCGCCGAGAGCACGTAGCTCTGATCCTTCGCCACGTCCGCCGCCATCCGCAGCATCGGCCGTCCCTCCGCTTCCTCCACGCGCGCGTAGTGACCCGTCGCCAGCGTCCGCGAACCCAGCCGCTCGCCCAGCTCCAGCATCGCGTCCAGGCGCACGTTGCCGTTGCAGCGCACGCACGGGTTCGGCGTCAGCCCCGCGCCGTGGTCGGAGAGCCAGCCGTCCACCACGCCCGCGCGGAACTCCGCCCGCAGGTCGATCGACAGGTGCGGCATGCCCAGGCCCTGCGCCAGCTCGCGCGCGCCCCGTACCGCCTGCGCCGAGCAGCAGCTGGCCTCGCCGTCGTTCTCGGGGTCAGACCACAGCTCGAGCGTCACCGCCACCGTCTCCGCGCCCCCGCGTGCGCAGAGCAGCGCCGCCACCGCGCTGTCGACGCCGCCGCTCATCGCCACCAGCGTGCGCCCCTCGCACGGCGCCAGCTGCGCCTGCTCGCGCGCCGCCCAGCCCAGCGCGCGGTGCAGCGCATCCGCCGCCAGCTCCGCGGCGTGGCGCTTCGCCGGGCTGAGCCCGCCCAGCTCGGCTTCGATCTCGGCCGCGCCCAGCCGCGCCGCTCCCAGCAGTGGCGCGCCGCGCACGAGGCTCGTCACCGCGCTGCCCGCCGCGATCACCGCGCCGCAACCGCTGGCGTCGAAGCCCGCGTCCGCGATCGTCCCCTCGGCGCTCGCGGGGCCCAGCGCGAGCGAGATCCGGATCAGATCGCCGCAGGCCGCGCCGCCCGCCGCGCCCGTGCACGCGCCCGCGGGCTCGTGACCGCGGCCCAGCGGCGCTTCCAGGTGCTGCGCGAAGTCTTCCGGGAACGTCCCCACACGCCCGAGTTTAGGCGCGGACGAAGTCCTAGTGGGCGCGCTTGATTTCCCCGATCGCCTGCTCGATCGAGAAGGCGTCCGTCAGGCCCGTGAGGCTCGAGGTCTTGCCCTTCGCGTTGATCAGCAGGATCGTCGGCGTCGAGTAGACCTGCACCGTGTGCGTGAAGCTGCCGAAGGAGCCCACTTCGCTCGAACGCGCCACGTGGACCGCGAGCTTGCCGTGCATCGCGCCGCCCGCCTTGCGAAGTTCGCTGCGAACCGTCGCGTCCACGGTCCCTTTCGGGTTCCAGAACAGGACCGCCACCACCTTGCCGTGCTTCAGCTCGCCTTCCACCGTCGCCTGCATCGCCGGGACCCCCGGCTTCGATGGCGTGTGGGCCGGCGTGCTCTGAGTCTTCTGGGGCTGGCTCCGGGTCTGCGACTGCCGGGCCTGGCTCCGGGTCTGCGATTGACCCTGCCGGCTCTGTGTCTGACCCGCCTGCGCCTGCTGCCTCTGCGAGGAGCCGTGCGCCTGCGTGCCGCCCGAGGCTTCCGCCGATTTCTGCTGCAGCTGGTGCGCGTTCTGCTGGGACTGCGCCACCGCGCCGCGCGCCCGTTGGATCGCCCGCGAGAGGCCTTCCACCCCCGGGGCCGACCCGTGGTAGACGCCGCCTTTCGACGCCGGCGTGCCACCGCCAGCCGAGCTGCTCTGCGCCGGAGCTTTCGCCGCCGGCACGGGCACGCTCGAAGTTTCGCCCGTGGAGTGGTGGCGCAGCGCGACGAACCACACCACCACGAACAGCGCGAAGACAGCCAGCACGATCTGGAAGGGGCGTGAGATCCGCGTCACGCCACCTCCTTCGGCATTTCGACCGCGGGAGTTGAGCCGAGCACGGTCTTGCGGACGTCAGCGAGCCCCCTGCAACTTCTATGTCATTCGATCAGACAGGGCGGCTTCGCCGCCCTGTCCCATAAGAACTCAAAGTGTTCGCAGGCCGCGCAGGACCGCGTGCACCACCGTGTCGGTCGCCACCCGCTCCTGCCCCCCGTCCTGCATGTCCTTCAGCACCGCCTCGCCGTCCTCGACGATCGCCACGTAGCGCGCCCCCAGCGCGTCCGCCTGCTTCAGCTGGCCTTTCAGCGAGCGTCCCGCCAGCTCCATCTGCGCGTGCAGGCCCGCCGAGCGCGCGTCCTGCAACAGCGCGAACGCCGCACGCCGGGCGTACTCGCCGTCCAGCGCCAGGAACAGGTCCACCGGGCTCGCCGCCACGTGCTGTTCGTCACCCGCCATCAGCATCCGCTCCACTCCCGCCGCCCAGCCGATCCCCGGCGTCGGCGCGCCCCCCAGCAGCTCGATCAGGCCGTCATAGCGGCCACCGCCCCCCACCCCGCTCTGCGCTCCCAGGGCGTCGGAGGTGAACTCGAACACCGTGCGCGTGTAGTAGTCAAGGCCCCGCACCAGCGTCGAGTCCAGGTCGTAGACCACCGAGGCCTCCTCCAGCAGCGCCCGCACCTCCGCGAAGTGGGCCGCGTCCTCCGCGTCGAGCTCGTCCAGCAGGCGCGGCGCCTCTGCCATCACCGCGCGGGTGCCCTCGTGTTCCGAATCGAACGCCCGCAGCGGGTTCAGCTCGATCCGGTCCCTGACCTCCTCCGAGAGCTCTGCCTCGCGCGCGCGCAGGTGTGACTGCAGGCGCTCGCGGTAGCTCGCCCGCGTCGCGGGGCTGCCCAGGCTCGACAGGCGCAGCCTCACCTCCCGCACGCCCGACTGAGCCAGCAGCGTGTGCAGCAGCGCGATCGCCTCCGCGTCCACCGCCGGGTCCTCCGAGCCGATCGCCTCCGCCCCGATCTGCCAGAACTGGCGGTAGCGCCCCGCCTGCGCGCGCTCGTGGCGGAAGAAGCTCGACAGGTACCACAGCTTCACCGGCTGGCGGCGCTTGTGCATCCCGTGCTCCACGTAGGCGCGGCACACCGGCGCCGTGCCCTCCGGGCGCAGCGTCAGCGAGCGCTCCGAGGCGTCCTCGAACGTGAACATCTCCTTGCGGACGATGTCCGTCGACTCGCCCACCCCGCGCGCGAACAGCTCCGTCGCCTCGAACGTCGGCGTCTCGATCCGCTCGTAGCCCGCGCTCTCAAGCAGCGACCGCGCGCGCGCCTCCAGCGTCGATCGCTCCTGCGCCTGCTCCCCCAGCACGTCGTACGTGCCCCGGGGCGCTTTCAGCTTCGGGGTGCTCAACTCGCCGCGGTGCGCGGGACGCGCTCGCGCAGCTCCACCAGGAACGGGTTCGTGTCGCGCTCGCGCCCCAGCGTCGTCACGCCCATGTGGCCCGGGTAGACCACCGTCTCCGGCGCGAACGACCGCAGCAGGCCGCCGATCGAGCGCTCGAGCGTCGGCCAGTCGCCCCCCGGGAGGTCCACACGGCCCACCGAGCCCTGGAACAGGACGTCGCCCGAGAGCAGGGCCGGGGGCGCCGGGGCTGTCGCGGGCGCAATCGGCGCTGTACCCGCCGCCTCGCCCTTCGGGGCGGACGACGGGGCGATCGCGTACGTCACGTGGCCCGGGCTGTGACCCGGCGTGAAGATCACGTCGATCTGGAGGCCCGCGAGATCGAGGCGCTCGCCGCCCGCCACCGTGTGGTCCGCCTCGTAGCTCTCGAACGGCCCGAAGCCCTGCGGCACCCAGCGCATCACGTCCGCCAGCACCGGGCGCTCGATCTCCGGGCAGTACACCGGCGCCCCAGTCGCCCGCGCCAGCGGCGCCACCGCCCCGATGTGGTCGAAGTGGCAGTGCGTGATAAGGATCGCCTCGATCCGCACGCCCAGGGCGTCGATCGCTTCCAGCAGGCGCTCCGGCTCATCGCCCGGGTCCACGATCACCGTTGGCCGGCGGCCGTCCTCGCCCGCCGGCTGGGCCGGGTCGCTCACGACGTAGCTGTTCTCCTGCACGAGCCCCACCGTGAAGGAGCGCACGTCCAGCGGGCTCATCGCGCGCGAGCCCCGCCCGCCGTGCCCTTGCGCTGGCGGCGTTTGTACAGCCAGCTATCGCTGTAGTAACTGATCGGCGTGTACGCCAAGAGGCCCACGAAGAAGTACGCCACCGACTGACCCGCGCTCGCTTTCAGGATCAGGCCCGAGATCAGGACCAGCGCTCCCGCCGCCACCAGCGCCCGCAGGAAGGCCCCGCGCCACGTCGGGGGGCGGTTCGCTTTGTCCAGGCGCTGCTGTTTCGATTTCGCAGCCTCCGCCGCCTTGCCGCTCTTCTCCGCCGCCGTCGGCTTGCGCCCCGTGCGCCCGCGCGATTCCACCATCCCCGCCGCGTTGCCGCGGTGCTTCGTCGAGCGCTTTCGCTTCGTGTTCGCCATGTCAGGAGCCTAGTCGCTTTCGAGGGTCATCGAGCGCACCGGGGCCCGCCGCGGGCACCGGCCGCAGGGCGGGCATGACGACCGGTCACCAGGCCCGCGAAAGGGCGTTCTCGATCAGGTGGCGCTGCGGATCGAAGCCCGGCATCTCCAGCTCCGGCGGGAAGCCCTCGAACGCCGCGCGCGGCGCCAGGCCCACCAGCTCCGCGCTCGCCACGGCGGCGTGGCGCTGCACCGCGCGGACCACCTCGTACAGCGGCAGCTCCAGCGGGCGCTCCACGTTCATCGAGACCTGGGCGATCTGCTCGTTGCCCGGGCCGTGCAGGGCGACGCCGATCGCCCGCAGGCCCGGAAGGCCCTGCCCGCCGCCCTCGCGGATCAGCGAGGCGATCCGCTTCGCGTCCTGGAGCGTCGCCGGGGGCTTGAGCTGGAGGTTGAATGCCACCAGCGGCTCGCGGGCCGCCACCAGCGCCGCGCCCGCCGTCGGGTGCAGCTCCGCCGGGCCGAAGTCCGGGCTCAGGCGCTCGCCGCCGCCGGGGATCGCACCCGCCATCCGCGACGCCAGGCCATCGATCCCGCCGCGGCGCAGCTCCGCACGCGTGCGCCCGCCCGCCAGCTCCCCGTACAGGAAGACCGGGACCGCCAGCTCCGCGCCGAGCCGATCTGCCACCACCAGCGCCTGAGCGCACGCCGCGCCGCGGTCGCGCTCATCGAAGTAGACCAGCGGGATCACGTCGATCGCGCCCACATGGGGATGGACGCCCTGCTGCGAGGGGTCGGCCTTCGCCCGGGTGACCACGTCGATCGAAGCGATCGCCTCGGCCGCGCCGCTCACGAGCGCGTCCGCCAGGGAGCCCGGTGCGCCCGCCAGCGTGAAGACCGAGCGGTGGTGATCGGGGTCGGAGTGGGTGTCCAGCAGGCGGGCCGAGCCCGCGACGAACGCTTCGCCGATCCGCGCGGCCAGCGCATCGTCACGGCCCTCGGAGACGTTGGGCACCGCGAGTAGCGCCGTTGCGCTCACGCCACGAGGTTAGAGACCAGCCCCCTCGCCGGTAGCCCGCCGCCTCGCGGCGCTACTGCGCGGTTTCCCCCGCCAGCACCGACGCCACAGATCTCCCAGTCGCCGAGCGCCGCGGGGTCCGACGAGCCGCCGTCCTTCATGATGTACAGGTCCGCCAGCAGATTCGGCAGATCGCCTGTTCCCCGGGTGCGCCGCTTGTACTCCTCGAGGAAGGCGATCATCGCCAGCACTCGCCCACGCCTCGGTGCCGTCGGAGAGCTTCCTCGCGTATGTGCTCACGCCGTCGAGCTCCTGCACCAGCCTGCCCTGCGTAACGGCGCTCTGGATCAAGGCGCGGTTTTCCGGCGTGTCCTCGGTCAAGTGGCCCTCGGTATCGCGGAAGATGTGCTCCTCCTTGCCGGCTTCGAACTCCGGCGGGGAGACCTCCTCGCCGGCCTGGCTGCCTGTCTCGGCGCCCGTCTCCTCGGCCGCCAGCTCGCCGCCCTCGACCTCACCGCCGGCCGCCAGCGCCCCCGCAGCGTGCCTCCGTCCACCAGAACGCCTACGTGGTTGCTGCCTTCGGTCACTTCCACCGTCTTGCCACTCGGGACGCAGGCGACGTCGCTCGCGGTCGGCACGTGTTCCGCCGACCAGTTCCCCGCGCTCTGCCTTCTTCCTCGCCCGCCCTTCCGGGTTCGTGCGTGGACGACGCACCCTTGAAACGAGCGAAGCCTTCGCGAAGCCTGACACCACCAGGACGTACGCATTGCAAGCCCCCTCCCTTGGTATCGCTCGTTTCGCCCACCGCCCCTTCGACGCCCACCTGCGGCGGCTGCGGAGCGCTGTCAGGTCTAAACGAGTCGCTTCCCGCGCGTCAAGTCCCCGTAACTGGAATGCTGCAAAATATGCGCAAATAGCACAGGTTCTCTTGCGAGGGATCGACGTATGTTCGGCGCCGCCCGGGGGACTGGCGCGTCGCGGGTTCGGGCCGAGACCCGAACGACAAGTTCGGGCGCGCTAGAGCGACAAATCGCCCGGGCGAGAAGCTTCTGGCAGTGCCGGAGGAGGGACTCGAACCCCCGACACGCGGATTATGATTCCGCTGCTCTAACCAACTGAGCTACTCCGGCAGGGTGGCGGAGTTTAGCGGCCGCTTGCGGAACGTTTGCCGGCGAGCGGCGCATTCCAACACACGATTCCTGGGGGGAACCGATGCGAAGGAGCAGCATCAGCACCATCGCGAAGATCGCGGTCTGCAGCATCCTCGTCTACGGCCTGGCGGCGGGCTCGGCCGACGCCAAAAAAACGGCTCTGCACCTGACCGCGGGCGAACACCTGCTGGCGGCGGGCGACTTCTACGAACTCGAAGGGACAGACGTCACCTACGAAAGCACCGGCGGCAACCTGACCTGCAAATCGGTCATCTACAGCGGCCTGATCGGCGCGGATCAGACCAACAACGAAAAGACCGACAAGGTCGAAGTCAAGGAATCGCGCGGGAACTACAACGGCGGCCTGTGCGAAGGCAGCCTGCCGCTCGGAGGAGAAATTCGCCAGTACTGGATGGGCGGGCTCCCGCTTGGCCAGCTCCTGCTGTCGACCACCGGAAAGGCCGAATTCAAGGCCGCGGGCGAAGCCCAGATCAAGCTCTTCGGCGTCTCCGCCAACGCCTACTGCTACTACGGCTTCAAGAAACTGAAGGGCACCGTCTCCTTCGAGGAAGGCGGCCCTGCCTTCGTCGATTTCTTCCAGCAGAAGATGAAACTGAAGGAACACGATGCCGTATGCCCGAAGACGATGCTGGTGACCACGGCGTTCACGTCGTGGTACGACCCCACGCCGTCGGCGAACCAAGGGCACGCCAACATCCCCGTCGAAGGGGCCGTCTTCTAGGAGCCACCGTCTGCCGGGGCCCGATGGGCTCCGGCAGACCCATCGCCAGCGTCGCGCGCCTCAATAACCGGCGCGCAGCGCACCGCGCCCGGCTCAGTCCCGCCCGCCCCGGTGGTAGACCGAGAGGTCGCGGCGGATCGCGTAGCCGACGCTGCCGAGCCCGGCGACGAACAGCGCCGTGGCACCCGCGGCCTGCCAGACCACGCTGGGCTCGAACCCGGCGGTGTCGGCGGCGTAGACCGTGAAGCCGTGCGCGCCCAGGGTGCTCGTGTCGATCGGGCTGCCCGACGGGACCGATCCCGTGCAGGCTGCGAGCCCCGCCCCTCCGACCTCATCCGAGCACGAGTAGGCAGCCGTCACCGGGGTGCCCTGCACATAGACCCCGTTCGCGACCGGAGCCGCGATCGAGATCGTCGGGGGCGTCGTGTCCGGCAGCGTGTAGCTGATCCTCACCGTCGGCGCCGCGCCTTCGGCGGCAACGCCGATGCTGCCGGAAGGAGCCTTCGAAGAGCCTCCGCCACCACCGCCCGCGCCGGACTGGTTGGTGGTCTTGCGGGCGCCGCCGCCACCACCGCCACCGCCACCGCCAAAGAAGCCGCCGCCCCCGCCGCCCCCGCCTGTCTCGTCTTCCCCGCCGGTGCCCCCAGCGCCCGCAGTGCCGTCTTCACCGCCTTCGCCGTCGGTGCCTCCCGAGGCCGCTGTTCCACCGGCTCCGCCGACTCCGCCCAGAGACGCTTCTCCGGCGCCGCCGCCTTCGCCGCCCGTGTCGCCGGCGGCGTCTGTTTTCCCTTTGCCGCCCGAGGCTTCGGCGGAGCCGCCCACGCCGCCTGCAAACGTCTGACCGACGGCGCCCGCCCCACCGCCGCCCGCCGCCACGACCAGGCGCGAGGCCAGGGAACCCGTGCCGCCGGGACACGCCCCGGCGCAGGACACGGTGCGCACGTCCGAGGCGCCGCCTCCGCCCGAACCCGTGTCGATTTCACCGGCCCCGCCGGCACCGCCGCCATTGAAGCCGCCCGCCCCGCCGAGCGGCCCTTCCTGGCCTTCGCCGCCCACCTCCACGTAGAGCCTCGAGCCGGGCGTGACCGCCGCCGTGGAGGTCTCGGTTCCACCCAGACCGCCCTTGATCGCGCCCATCGCTGCGCCGGCCGCTCCCGTCGCTTCGAGCGTCACGCCCGTCACGCCCGCCGGCACGACGAAAGCCTGCTCTGACCCGGTGTGGGAATAGCTACAGGTGACCGTCCTTTCCACCTGTGCGCAGTTCCCGGGAAGCGCCGTGGCAGCGTGCGTCCAGACGAGGCCGGGCAACGTTGCCCTCCCGGAGGAATGCGGGCTAGGGCACCCTCTCCCTGCCCGGCCGCGCCCCCCGGGTCAGCTGCCGCACGAGCGCATCGACCGAGCGCTCGAGCTGCTCGACGGTCGCGTCGCCCACGCGCTGGATGCCGACCTTGCGGTTCAGCCAGGCGTTTATCTCGCGGTGGCTCTGCCGTTCCCGGCGCGCCAGTTCGCCGACGAGGCGGCTGCGCTCCTGGCGCAGGTCGGCGCGGCGCTCGAAGGCGGCGCGCGGGGCCGGCTCGGGCGCGGGGACCGGCGGGCCCGCGCCGGAGGAGGCGCTGCTCGAAGCGGTGATCGTGGAGGCCTGCGCATCGGCAGGCTGAGGCGCCCCGAACAGCGTCATCTGCGCCGCGAACTCGGCGCTCAGCGGCACGAAGTCCGCGGCGGGCGAGGGCTCGCTGGCGCGCCGCTCGGGCGGCTCGTCAAGCCCCTCCCCCGGCTCCTCGCGCCGCAGTACGTGACGCAGCTCGCTTTCGACTTCGCCGGCGTGCGTCCGCAGCGTCTGGTCGGCCGGCAGGTAGAGCCAGCTCGGCTCGGCCGCCCTGCCGGGCGTCGTGCGCACGAAGCGCCCGACGATCTGGCGAAAGATCAGCGGCGTCTTCGCGGCACTGGCGTAGACGCCGACGCGCAGGCGCGGGATGTCGACGCCCTCGGAGACCATGTTCACCGCGACGATCCAGGGCTCGCGCGAGCCGCGGAAGTCCGCGAGCTTGCGCCCGGCGCGCGCCTCGGTGTGCAGCACGACCACCGGCTTGCGGCCCGTGACCTCGCCGAGCAGCTTCGCGATCTGGCGCGCGTGCGCGGCGTCGGCGGCGACCGCCAGCGCGCCCGCGTCCTTGTGCCCGCCGGCGCGCAGCGCGCGCAGCTTCGCGTCGGCCTCCCTGAGGATCCGCGGCAGCCCGTCGGGCAGCTCGGTCGAGATCGCCGTGCGGTAGCGGCGGCTCGCCTCGCGACCCGTCAGGACGGTCTCGAAGGAGGACTCGATCACGTCCTCGCCGCTGCGCCAGGAGAGGCTGCCGTCGAAGGTCACGAATGCCACGGGGCGGCAGATCCCTTCGGCGACGGCGTCGGCGTACGTGTAGGCGACGTCCGGCACGACGACGCCCTCGCTGTCGTATTGCACGCCGGGGATCGGGGTGGCGTCCGAGCGAAACGGCGTGCCCGACAGCAGCAGCCAGCGATCGGCCGGGGCGAACGCCCGGCGGAAGCCGAGCCCCCAGGCGAGGTCCTCGCCAAGGTGGTGCGCCTCGTCGACGACGACGAGCGTGTCGCCGCGCACCGAGCCCGCCCACGCCGCAGGGTCGCTGGCGACCCGGGCGTACGTCACCGCGACGCCGTGGAAGTCACGCGGGGGCGCGGCGCTCTCGGCGTCGGGCTGCAGCTGCACGCCGAGCGCCGCGGCGGCCGCGGCCCACTGGCGCGTCAGCGGCGTCGTCGGGCAGAGCACCACCACGCGCCCGCAGGCCCGCTTCGCCAGCAGGCCCGCGGCGTACTCCAGGGCCGGGCGCGTCTTGCCCGCGCCGGGCGCCGCCGAGATCAGGAACGGGCCGTCCCGCCAGTCGGCGAGACGATCCAGGGCAAGGCGCTGCCAGGCGCGCAGCGATGTGGGGTCGTTGCGCGTCAAACGGCCCGGCATGCTGCGGCATGGGACGGACGGATCGCCTGTGAAGGGCGCCGGATTCGGAAGGTCCGGCGTGGGTAGTAACTAAGACGTGGCGGGCGTGGAGCAGATCAGCGAATGGCTCGGGCAGGAGGTCGTCGACGTCGAGGGCGAGTCACTCGGCAAGCTCGAGGACGTCTACTACGCGCGCGAGGAGGCAGAGCCGCGGATGGGGCTCGTCAAGAGCGGGCTGTTCGGGCGCAAGCACACTTTCGTGCCGCTGCAAGGCGCGACGGTCGGGCGCGAGCACGTGCGCATCGCCTACACCTCCCAGCAGATCGCGCAGGCCTCCGACGCGGTGGAGCTGGACCCGGGCGAGCGGCTCGCGGGCGCGAGTGCGCAGCAGCTCGCCGGCGCCTACGGGGTGCAGCTCGCGGCCGAGGACCTCGACTCGGCGAACGCGCTCGAGCAGCGTCGCGCCGCCGCGCAGGAGGCCGAGGAGCACGCGGCAAAGCTCGAGGCCGAGGCCCAGCAGCGCGCGCAGGGAGCGGACGAGGCGCAGACGAGCGCGCGCGAGCAGTCGGCACAGGCGGAGGAGGCCGCGCAGGCTGCGCGAGAGGCCCGCGCCGAGGCCGAGCGGCTGCGTCCCTGAACCTTCACATCTCTACCCAGGAGCCAACGTGTCAAAGATCAAGCGGATCATCGGTGTAAAGGCGACGAAGGCCGCCGCGCGGCACACCGCCCACGGCCTCTCCGACAAGGCGCACCGCAGGCCGCTGCGCAGCGCGAGCCTGCTGAGCGCGGGACTCGCCCTGGGACTGGCCGCCGGCTGGGCAGCCGCCCGCGCGACCGCGGGTTCCGCGTAGCGACCCTACGGGCCTAGCTTTGGGGATCGGCGGGCGACTCGCGTGGCTCGCCGCTTTGGGCATCGGCGGGCGACTCGCGTGGCTCGCCGTCTTCGTGCGGCACATCGCCGGCCCCGTCGAGCGCCTCCGATCCTTCGGGCTCCAGCACGAAGGCCTCGATCTGCATGTCGTTTGCGGGGTCGTTCGCGCTGAGGAACGAGCGCACCTTCCGGTAGAGGATCGACTCGACCGCGACGCGAAGTTCGTTCTCGACCGTCTCCTGCATCGCCGAGCGCGCGCGTACGACCTCCTCGGTGTGGCCGTGCTCGTTGAGCATCTGCTCGCCGCGGGTCAGACCTCCCTCGAGCAGGACCGTCAGCAGATCCTGGGAGAGATGCGCGCGTGCCTTGACGGGGCCCTTGCCGTAGAAGCGCTTGTGGGTGCGCACGACGGCGTTGGCGACGCTGGCCATGAGCTGCCCCCGCTCGCTGGAGGTCCGCTCGCCGTCGGCAGGCGTCTGAGGTTGGTCCATGGACATAGCCACCCAGCCGCCAAGTCTATGCCCCGCGGCGCCCGAGCCGGATCAGCGTAGCCTCAGAGCTTGTCCGTGGCGCCGACGCCGGTGGCGAACTCACGCATGCGCAGCGGTCCGCCCGCGGCGGGGTCGAGTGGCGGCGTCTGCATCCCGTCCCCTTGCCGCAGGCCGTCCAGCAGCTCCTCGAGCGTCTCGACGGCGCTCCTGCGAGCCCCCCAGCCAAGCGCCTCGCGGGCGCGGGCGGTGTCCATGATCGGCGAGAGCATCCCCATGTCCAGCCAGCCGGGCGAAGTCGGCTGCGCGCGCAGCTTCCAGCTCGCCCAGGCGGCGCGACGGACGAGCGTTACGGGCAGCTCCAAGGCACGGGCACCGAGAACGCCGCCGACGACGCCGGCGTCGATGACGGGCTCGGCGGCGATGTTGAAGGCGCCCGCGACGGGCTTGACGGTCGCGAGCCGGTAGGCGTGACCAACGTCCGTTGAATGGACGGCCTGCGTTCGCAGGCCGTTCGGATATGGGACCAGGGGCAGCAGGCCGGGGCGCACGAGCGCACTGGGAAACAGCGGCCCCATGAACAACCGGCGGATGCCGGCGGCGGCTTCCCGCTTGAAGATCAGCGCCGGGCGCAGCCGTACGGTGCGCACGTCCGGGTGCTCGACCTCGAAGCGGTCGAGCAGCCGCTCGACATCGGCCTTGTGGCGCGAGTAGAACGAGGTCTGGATGCCGGTCGTCGGCCACGACTCGTCGACGGCGCGCTCGCCCGGTCCCGGCGCGTACGCGCCGACCGAGGAGGCATATACGAGCGCCGACACGCCCGCGCGGGCGACGGCGTCGAACACGCGCGCGCTGCCCTCGACGTTGACCCGCCACGTGAGCGCTTCGTCGCGCGAGGGCTGAATCAGCCACGCGAGGTGGATCACGACATCGGCGCCCGCGAAGTGCGGGACGAGGTCGTCGCCGGCGACATCGGCCTGCGTCCAGATCGTCTTCGCGAAGTGGGTCTTGGGGCGGCGCCGGGCGATGCCGACGATCTCCTCGACCTTCGGCTCCTGCGCAAGCGCCGCGAGCACGCTCGTGCCGACGTTGCCGCTCGCGCCCGTTACGACCACTCGCATCGCGCCCTACCTCAGGGCTTCAGCAGGATCTTGAACGCCCCGTCTTCCTTCTTCTGGAAGATCTCGTAACCGCGCGGGGCGTCCTCGAGCGGGAGATGGTGCGTCGCGTAGTCGTCGACTCCCAGCGGGTCCTCGTCGCCGCTGAGCAGCGGCAGGATCTCGTCGATCCAGCGCTTGACGTTCGCCTGCCCCATGCGCATGTTGATCTGCTTGTCGAACATCTGGATCAGCGGCATCGGGCTCGCAGCGCCGCCGTAGACGCCGGACAGCGAGACCGTGCCGCCGCGCTGGACCAGCTCGATCGCCATGTGCAGCGCGCTCAGCCGGTCGATCCCCGCCGTCTGCATCAGCTGCTGCGCGAGCGCGTCGGGCAGCATCCCCGCGAGCTTGTGCGCGAGCTTGCCGATCGGCGCACCGTGCGCCTCCATTCCGACGGCGTCGATCACCGAGATGGGGCCGCGCCCGCCGGTCAGCTCGCGCACCGCGCCCGGGAGGTCGTCGTGGTCCTCGAGGTCAAGCACGCGCACGCCGTGGCCGTTCGCGCGCGCGAGCCGCTCCGCCACCAGGTCGACGCCGATCACCTCGGCGCCTTTGTGCTGCGCAACGCGCGTGCACATCTCGCCGATCGGGCCAAGGCCCAGCACGAGCACCGTCTCCCCCTCCGGCACGTTTGCGTACTCGACCGCCTGCCAGGCGGTCGGCAGCACGTCGGAGAGATAGACGAAGCGGTCGTCCGGCGGGCCCTCCGGGACCTTGACGGGGCCGTAGTGGGCCTGCGGCACGCGCAGGTACTCCGCCTGTCCGCCCGGAACCTGGCCGTAGAGCTTGGTGTAGCCGAGCAGCGAGGCGCCCGTGTCGTACTCGCGGACCTGGGTCGTCTCGCACTGCGACTGCAGGCCCTTATCGCATGTGTAGCAATGCCCGCAGGAGATGTTGAACGGGATCACCACGCGATCGCCCGCCTTGATGTGGGAGACCCCCGAGCCAACCTCCTCGACGATGCCCATCGGCTCGTGGCCCAGCACGTCGCCGGGATCGATGAAGGCGCCGAGCACCTCGTAGAGGTGCAGGTCCGAGCCGCAGATGCCCGAGGAGGTGACCTTGATGATCGCGTCGGTCGCCTGCTCGATCTTCGGGTCAGGGACCTCCTCCACACGGACGTCGTGGTTGCCCTGCCATGTCAGCGCCTTCAATTCCGTTCCTTCTCCTCGGGTCGGGTTCAGCTACCCGTGGCGCCCGCGGGCAAACGATCCGCGGCGCGCTTCGCTCATGCTTTCGTCCGTGCGGTTTTCGCCCTCGCGCTCGTCGTCGCTTTGGGGCTGCTCCGCCGCGCTTTGGCGCTTGTCGCCGATTTGGCGCTCGCCCCCGTTTTCACACCGGTGCGAGCTTTGGTGCTTGCGGCGCGTGGGCCGGTGGCCGCGCGTTTGCGGGCTGCGGGCGAGGAGCGCCGCGCGGTCCTCCGCTCCGCGGCGGGAACCTCTTCCTGCACGACGGCCTTCGTCAGCGCCGGGATCTGGCGCTCCAGGAAGCGGGCCATGCTCTCCTCCTCGCGCCGGATCGCCCGCGCAAGTTTTGCGATGTCGGCATCGCCGACCGCCTCGGCGAGCGTCTCGATCGCGCTGTAGGTCGCGATCTCCTCGTGCTCGTCGGCAAACTCGCTCTTGGCGTTCTTCAGCATCTTCTCCTGCTCGCCGGTGCCGCGGATCGCGTGCAGCGGCCCCTGCGCGAGCGCGGCGGCGCGGCCGGCGAGCTCGACTGCGGCGCCGGCGCCTTTCGCGAGCGGGTCGAACCCCTCGATCGGCACCGTCTGCGGGGTGCCGCCGAGCCGCTTGACCCGGCGCTCGACCTCCCGGGCGTGGCGCTTGGTCTCCGTCAGGTGCTCGCGCAGGCGCTTCTTGTAAGGGGCACGGGTCGTCATGCCGATGTGCGCCTGAAGCGCCGTCTCGAGTTCCTTCTCCTTGCCGTATGCCTCGTTGAGGTACTGCACGAGCTTGCTCTCGCGGGGGCTCAGCTCAGCCATCTCCATGCTCCTTTCGATTCGTTGCCTCGTCGGTCGCTTATTCGTCGTTGCCCTCGCTGGTCGAACGAAAACCGGCTGATCACCCACGGCCCGTATCCGGCGAAGCCCGGCGATCGGCACCGAGTGGCCCGCGCGAGATCCGTGCCTGAAAGGCGGGCGGCCAATCGCGGCTCTCGATCCTCCAGCGCCCCGCGACGAGCGGGGATTCGGCACGTGGGCGACCGCGAGTCGAGCCGTACCCTGCGAAAGGCCGGCCCTCCTCGCGGCCTCGGACTCACCAATGAGTCACTGCTTTCGTGCCCTCCGCGGGTAAATGTCAAACCGGTAGTCGAGCCTCGGTCCAGATCGACTGCGAGCGGTCCGACCTTCTCGCTCAACTGCCGCCTCACGAAGGGTCCTGTCGAGTGGCCGCCGTCGGCCCCGTCAGCCCCGTGGTTCCGTCGCGCTCACGCCTTCTGCAATCGCCAGCGCCTCGTCTCCGGCGACATCGAGCGCGCAAGCCAGTATCTCCAGCTCCAACGCCGGATCGAGCGCACTCATGAACGAGCGCACGGAACGACGCAGCTCGCTCTCGATCGCGGCCCGCAGCTCAGGCTCGATCGCTTGTCGCATACGCTGCCTGGCGTCCACGACCGCCTGCGTCTGCCCGCGATCGCGCAGCGTCTGCTCGGCGCGTGTCAACCCTCCTTCGAGGATCACCAGCAGCAGGCCGTCGCCGAGATGCGAGCGCGCCCTGACCGGGCCCTTGCCACAGAAGTGCTTGTAGACGCGAACGACAGCGTTCGTGATCGCAGCCAGCGTCAGCCCTTGCTCTGCCCCACGGCCGGGGTCCTCCACCAGAGCGCTCATCCTTGCGCTCAGGCGCCCAGCGCCTCAGGGGCCGCATCGAGGCGGTTGCGCTCGAGCTGTTCCAGCTGCCGCTCCGCGCGCTCCTGCAGGTCCGGCAGGTCGACCCCCGCGATCGCGCGCTCGGGCAGCGCGAGCTCTTCGAGCGCCTGCCACAGGCCGAGCTTGCCGGCCACGCCAAGCGCGAGCGCCTCCAGCTCCAACAGGCGGCTGAGCGGCGAGTAGCCGAACAGTCTGCCGTTCAGCTTGAGACGCCCGAGCTTCTCCACGGTCCAGCCGCCCAGCACCTTGAAGCGGTCGACGCCGACATCGAGCGCCGCCATCAGCGCAAGCAACGCGTCGCGGTCCTCGTCGATCTCGACCGCGAGCCCCTCCAGGAAGTCCCCGAGCAGCGACCCCTGGTTGCTCGCGGCGGCGCGCCGCGCGAGCTCGCGCCCGGCAGTCGCCCCCGCGAGATGGTCGTTGAGATACGTCGCGAGCATCGCCGGCGCTACTCGGCGACCTCGTCGGGATCTTCGCGTCCGGCGAGCACGAGTGAGTTCTCGAGCACCGCGGAGAGATGCGCTTCCTGGATCGGCAGCGCCCAGTCGACGAGCTCTTGCACCCTGGCGTTGCCGGCGCGCTCGTTGAGCTTGCGCAGGATCGCCCAGTGCCCGACCTCGCCGGCCTCGGCCATCGTCAGGAACTCGAATCCGTCGAGCGCCTCCTCCTCCTCGGCGAGGTAGGTCTTCATCATCTCCTCGCCCTCCTGACGCGTTTCGCGGCCGGCGTCGAGGATCGCCGTCTTCTTGCCGTCGAACGTGCCGGCGACTTCGGTGCAGCGCTGCTCGGTCTCGGCCGCCTCGTGGTTCAGCTGCTCGAGCACGCCCGCCAGATCGCGCTCGTCCTCGTCGAGCATGCCCTTGACCTTCTCGGTGGCCGCCTTCGCGGCGGCCGCCAGGCCGAGGACCTCCGCGAGCTTGCTCTCCATGTTCGTCAACTGCGCCATTGCTCTCCTTTGTCGTATGTCCGTACTGCCTCCCGAGAGGCGCCATGCCTCCGGGAGGCGCCGCGGAGCCGCTCCCTCGCCGGCTCCGCGGCAGCCATTCAGCCGATCGCGTCTTTCACCTTCTCCATCACGCCGGCTCCGTTCGAGCCCGCGCCGTCGCCCGCGTTCTGCGCGACCGTGCCGGTCGGCTCTTCCGGCAGGCCCGCCGCGTCCCGCAGCTTTGCCGCGATCTCTTCGATCTCGCCGGGCACGGCGCCCGGCGCAAACACGGCTGGCTGGGGCGGCAGGTCGAAGGCCGGTGCCCCCTCGGGGTGCGGCTCCTCGGCGATGTGCAGCTCCTCGCCGGTTTCGGGGTGGGGGCCGTTGAAGACCGCCGCGATCTCCTGGAAGTCGCCGGGCGAGAAGCGATAGAGCCTCAGGTGTTCGCCGCGCTCGATGTGCGGCTGGCACTCCGGGATCTTCTCGGTCGGGATGCGGGGCGAAGGGAACAGCTTCATCATGTCCACGCCCGTCAGGTTCTCGAGCGCCCTGGCGTAGGCGACCTGGTGGACGCCGCCGCGCACCAGCAGGTAACCCGTGAGCGCGCGCGCCGCGGGGTGCTCCACCATCTCGTAGACCTTCAGCTTGTTGTTGCGCGCGCCGGTCTCGAGGAAGAAGTTGTGCGTCAGGTCCTGGATCAGGTCGCCGCTCGCGTTGACGTAGTCCCCGTTCCAGGGCTTGCCCATCGAGTCCTGCACCATCGCCGAGGCACCGCCGGCGATGAACTGCTGGGTGTTGCGCGTGTCCTTGACTCCGGCCAGCGAGCCCGACGCGCCGGCCTCTTCGTCCGCGGCGGGCGTGAGCATCGTGTTGATCGCGGTCGAGACGAGCTCGATGTGGCCGAACTCCTCCGCCGCGATCGATGCGAGCAGGTCGTAGAAGGGCCGCGCGCCCTGGCGGTTTCGGAAGTTGAAGGATTGGTAGGTGTAGTTCATGAAGGTAGACATCTCGCCGAACTTGCCCCCGAGCAGCTCCTGCACGGCCGACGCCCCGACAGGGTCGGGGTCGGATGGCGGCGGTATCGAGGTCTGCAGGCGATCGAGGCGAATAATCACGGCCGGGCTCCTGACGTTAGTTAGGACATTGTCCTAAAGAGCTACCCCCGATGCGTTCCTCCTATCAACCTGCGCGAGAATGAGCTCGTGAGCACGCGAAGCCAGGTGGAGCAGGTGCTCCGCGAACACGGTCTGCGCAGCACCGTTCAGCGGCGCGTGATCCTCGGCGTCATGCAGGACGCCGTCGGCGAGCACCTATCGGCGGACGAAGTCCACGCGCGGGCCTTGAGCGTGCTGCCCACGCTCGGGCGCGGCACCGTGTACGCGACGCTCGTGGAGCTGACCGAACTCGGCGCGCTGAGCGCGGTCGGCCTGCCGGAACCCGTTCGTTACGAGGCGAACACGATCCCCCACGGTCACTTCCGCTGTCGCCTGTGCTCGCGCCTTTTCGACCTCCACGAGGAAACGATCGAGCTCGGCGATCTCGCCGACGGCTTCCTTGTCGAGCGCGTGACGACGCGAGCGGAAGGGGAATGCGCGGATTGCACCAGGTATCAAGCGGGACTGCGCAGCGGCATCGCGGCGATCGCCGGCTCCGGCTCCTCGCCATGGGTCGGGCCCCTGGAGCAGGCGGGGCTGGCCTGCGCGCGGGCGACCGGTCCACTCGGGGAGATCGTGCTCGCGGCCACTCCCACGGGGCTGGTGCGTCTCGCCTTCGAAGGGCACTCCGACTATGAGCAGTTGCTCGCGCGCTCGCGTGGGGCACGTGGGGCGCGCGGTGCTCGGAGTCATCTCAAACGTGCGAAGGACGAGCTCGAGCGGCTGCTCTCGGGCAGGAGCGAGGCGATCGAATGCGAGATCGACCTCGACGTGCTCGGCGCCGCTGACGGCGCACTCGCATCCACGCAAGCGATCCCCTGGGACTCGCACCGTTCCTACCTTGAGCTCGGCCTGAGCATGGACCCAAGGGAGATCGGCCTGTGGATGGGCGCAAACCCGATGCCGATCGTCTTCCCATGCCATCGCGTCTCCCGCGGCAGGGAAGTCCCCGTCGAATTCGTCGCCGGAGACGATCGGCGCGGTTGGCTCGAAGCGCTCGAACACGACGGCGTCCGGTAGACCGGCGTCGTCGGCGGCTCGGGCACGGCCCGCCTCGTCGGAGTTGGACAGTGGGAATCTGTTAAGGTCGGCACCGTCTTCGGGCTGCGTAGCCGGTGCGAAGATTCCCCCACGTCTGCAGCAGGCTGACTCTCGGCGAGTCTCGCAAGCCTCAGGCATCAACTTCATCAGCGGATCGGCGCCGAGCTGCGTGCCCGAGGGGAGATGAGATGCCGGGCGAGCAAGCGTTCGCGATCGAGGAGGATCGCTCCGAAGGACGCCGTCGGGTAATTCTGCGCGGCAACTTGGATCCGAGCGCGATTCCCCAGCTGCAGGGCGCGATCGTGAGGTTGTGCGAAGGCCGGCGCGCGACCGTGGTGCTCGATCTGCGCGAGCTCGGCTCGATCGACTCGGTCGGCATGCACGCGGTGATGGCTGCGTACGAGACCATGCGTGAGCGCGGACACGATGTGCGCGTGCTCCCCGGCGCACGCGTCAGAGACGTGCAGGAGCTCACCACGGTGCTCGCCGGCCTCCCCCTGCTGGCCCCACGAGGGGCGAGGGAGAAGGACGACCGTCGTTCGCCGGCCGGGCCCGACCGCGCGCCCTAACCGCGCCTGCTCGCCGCCCTTGCGGCCGTATTGCTTGTCGTTCCTGACGCTCGGCCGTGATCTTCCCCGTCGAGCGCTCCGTTCGGGCGTCCCTGACCACTACCCGCAGCGCTCGCCGGTGAACGGCATGCCCCGAGCGAGGCCAGCGGCGGGCGCTCGTCCAACACGACGGCGCGAGACTCCATCGCGGGGTCCCCGGGGAGCGGCGGCAGCACGATCGACGCGCATGCATGCGCGTCGGCGAACTCGACCCCGAGAAAGCGCGTCTGCGCGGCCACAAGCACCGCGTAGGCCATCGCCGAGAGCTCACGCAGCGACTGGTGGCGGTTCTGGCGCGTGCCGAGGTCGACCTGCGCCATTCCCTCCAGGCCGAGCAGGCGCCACGCGTCGATCAACATCGCGATCTCGACGCCGTATCCGGCCGCGAACGACAGCTGCTCCAGCAGTTCGCGCCTGGCGGCGGTCTCGCCCGCGAGCGGCTGCTCGAAGACGGCCAGCTCGGGCGCATGCAAATTCAGCAGCGGGCGCGCCATCAGCTCGGTCACGCGGCCGCCGCCGTCGGCGAGGACGCGGCCGCCACTGCGAAACGGCCTGCGAAAGGCGCCCTTGACGAAATGCACCTGCGGCTCGCACAGCAGCGGCCCGACCATGCCGAGCAGAAACCGCTCGTCGAAGCCCTCGGTGTCGGTGTCGGCGTAGACGACGATCTCGCTCTCACACGCGGCGAGACCGCGCCACATCGCATCGCCCTTGCCGAGCGCCGGACCGTGGTCGCCAAGCAGGTCGTCCTCTTGGACGACGCGCGCCCCTGCGGCGCGCGCGATCTCCGCCGTGCCGTCGCTCGAACTCGCGTCGATCACGACCACCTCGTCGAACAGCCCGGCACGTTCGAGCGCGGCCGCCTTGCTCACGACCGCGCCGACCGTCTCCGCGACCTCTCGCGCCGGTAGCAGCAACGCGATCGAGCTGCGCTTGGCGGCCAGCAGCCGCTCAAGCGGGAACTGCCCGGCCTCGTAGGAGCGCCGGGCGCGCCAATCCGCGCGGGCCAGATCGCTCGCGAGCCCGCGCGGAGCGCGCCCGTCGGTGCGCGCGGACGTGCTCACCCGCACGCGACGGCTGCGATGGATCGCGACGCCCTGCGCCACGAGCGCGCGCTCGAGCGCCTCGTCCTCGAGCGCGGGACGCACCGGCAACCCACCGCAGCGCGCATACGTGCCTGCGGTCAGCGCCAGCGACGCGCCGCTGAACTGATGGTGCTCGATCGCGCCGGGCGCGCCCGTGGCGCGCACGCGGCGCATGCGCCCGCCTGCCGCCCGTGAACGGGCCTCGAGAGTGCGGGGGTCGAGCGCCTGCGCCTCAACGCCGTCCAGCAGGATCAGCCCGCCGATCGCCTGCGCGCCGCCGCCCGCGAGCTCGAGCTGGGTCGCGAGCCAGTCGTTCGCGACGACGCTGTCGGCGTCCGTGCTGGCGATCAGCCCATCCTCGCGCCCGACCGCGAGCAGGCGCTCGCAGGCGAGGTCCATCCCCAGGCGCCGCGCCGCCCCCACGCCTCGCGCGCTCGCCAGCTCCACCACGTGCAGCCTGAGGCGGGGAAACCGAGCCGCCAGCTCCTCGACCATTGCCGCCGTCCCGTCGACGCAGCCGTCGAGCACGACGATCGCCTCGTAGCGCTCGCTCGGCACCTCCCGCTGGCCTGCGAGGGCGGCGAGGCACGCACCGATCCGCTCGGCCTCGTCGCGGGCGGGGACGACGATCGCGGCACGCAGCTCCCGCTCGGGCGGGATCAGCGGCGAGATTGGCTCAGCGGCGTCGATCACGGCGCGCGCCGTCCCCCGCGAATCAGCTCCTGTCCGCGCTCGTAGTCCTCGTCGCGCTCGCTCGTCAGCACGCCGACGAGCCGGCCCGCACGCGAATACCAGACCGTGAAGGCGTCCTCGCCGTGCTCGACCAGATCGCTCGCGTCGTAGCCGTCGCCCCAGGCCGCGTACTTGAGCGTGCGCCTTCCGATCGTCGACCAGAAGCCGGGCACCTGGTCCCACCGCGCCTGTGCTCCCGCCAGCGTCTTGCCTGCGATCTCGCCGTGCGCGAGGGCGTCGCCCCAGTGTTCGACGCGCAACCGCCGCCCGGCGCTCGGGTTGTGCGCGCAGGCGACGTCGCCGACCGCCAGCAGCCGATCGCTCGCCCGCATGTGCTCGTC
Organism: Solirubrobacteraceae bacterium; assembly: GCA_035508515.1. Lineage (GTDB taxonomy): Bacteria > Actinomycetota > Thermoleophilia > Solirubrobacterales > Solirubrobacteraceae > Palsa-744. The sequence continues at coordinate 29,616 of DATJMW010000046.1, forward strand.
GACTGCGACGGCGCCCTGCTCGACGCTCGCTCCGGCGGCTTCCGCAAGCTCGACGCGGGGCCGGGAGCCGGTGCCGAGCACCATGCACTCCCCGACGACCCGGCGGCCGTCGTCGAGCACCGCGATGCGCCCGTCCTCTACCTCCTCGACCCGTGCGCCCGCAACCAGCTCGACGCCCAGCTCGCCCAGCCATCCGGCGAGGCGCGCGGCGACCTCCCCGCCAAGCCGCTCCTGCTGGGGTGCGTCTTCCTGGGCGATCATCGTCACGTGCGCGCCGTTCAGCGCGAGCGAGCCGGCGATCTCACAGCCGATGAAGCCGCTTCCCAGGACGAGCACCTGCGCGCCGGGACGCGCGCGCTGGGCCACGCGCTCGCTGTCCCCCTGCTCGCGCACGGTGAGCACGTCGGGATGCTCGACCCCGGGCAGCGGCGGTAGCACGGGCTCTGACCCGGTCGCGAGCACGATCGCCTCTGCGCGCAGCTCGCCCTCGTCGGTCTCGACGGCGCCGCCGTCCGGATCGACCTCCCGCGCCGTGCAGCCAAGGCGTAGCTCGACCTCGTGCTCTGCGTACCAGCTCTCGCGCGCGAGAGGCAGCTCCTCGACGGGCATCTCACCGCGCAGGAACGCCTTGGTCAGCGGCGGGCGCCGGTATGGAGCCCTCGGCTCGCTGCCGATCATCGTGACCGCGCCCGTGCCGCCGTTCTCGCGATACGCGCGGGCGGTCGCAAGCCCCGCCGGGCCTGCGCCGACGATCACGATTCGCCCGCTCATCGCGGGTCGAAGCGATCGAGCCGGTAGCCCTCGCGGCGGCCGTCGAGCGCATGCCAGGGGCCGAGCTCGCGCAACAGGCGGTCGTGCACCTCGTCGCCCAGGAACGGCTCGTCCGCCCCCACGCCGCGCCAGCTCACCGCGAGCACGCTCGCGCCGGCGCGCAGCCGGGCGTGAAGCCAGTCGATCGCTCGGGCGAGCGCGGGGGCATCGAGGTAGTAGAGGACCTCCGAGCAGACGATCGCCTCCCACTCGCCCCGGGGCGCCTGCTCGGGAAAGCGCGCGTGGCGCAGCTCGACGTTCGCGACGCCCGCCAGGCGCTCGCGCGCGAGCGCGAGCGCCTGCTGGGAGAAGTCCAGGGCGAGCACCCGTCCGCAGCGCGCCGCCAGCAGCTGCGTGAACGCGCCGATCGAGCAGCCGACCTCCAGCGCGCGGGCGATCCCGCCCGCCGGCAGCGCGGCGAGCGTGTCCAGGTACTTCGTCCGCTCGTAGGCGCTCGTGTCGTAGCCCCATGGGTCCGAGCTGTTCGCATACAACGCTTCGAAGCGCGCCACGCCGGCCTTCTTCGTCGCGCTCATCCCCCGCCTCGTGACGCGAGCGTTCGCGATCCCAGCTCTACGAGCTTCGGGTCGAGACGGTGCTGCAGCAGGAACAGGTCGAGGTCGCGACGAGCGCGATCCAGCGCGCCCCCGCCCACGAGCGCGCGAGAGCCGCAGACCGTCGCGGCCAAAGCCGCGATCTCGCGGGATGCATCCGAGAGAGCGATGCGACACCGTGTCGACAGCTCCGCCGGATCGTCGCCCGCCAGCAGCCGCACTCCTAGCTCGTCGAGCGTTCCGAGCCGGTCCGCCGCGTGCTCCAGCCAACGATCGATGCTCGCACGCGCCATGCTCATCCGCCCGATGGCATGCAGACGCAGCTGATCGAGTCGCTCCGGATCGACTGCGCCGACAGTCGCCGCCAGAATGCAGTCGGCGAGCCCCGCCCAAGTCGCGGCCGTGCGGACCGCGTCGCGCGAGAACCAGGGCTCTTCGACCAGTGCGTCCGCGCCGCCCAGCATCGCGAGCACGGGCGTGTCATGGAACTCGACGCGGTGACTCTCCGAGGAGCGCAGGCCGGAGCCGGTGTACCAATGGCGGTCGACGCGGACGCGATCCGCGGTGTCGAGGTAGACGAGCCGGCGCCGCTCCCCATCGTCGGAGGCGACGACCAGCGCCCGCTGCACGCCACCGGCGCCCGAGCAGAACGTCTTGAAGCCACGCAACACCAGCTCGGCGCCTTGGCGGACGAGCCTCGCGGGCGGGCCTTCTCCCGGTGCAGGGTCTGCCCCCCAGACGCCGAGCAGCAGCCTGCCATCGCGGATCGCCTGCAGCTCGATCTGCCGCAGCGGCGACTCACCGAGACGCGCCAGGCGCTCGACGCCGTTGAGATGGCCATCGAGGATTCGCGCGGTCGAGCCGTCGGCGGCGGCGAGCGTTCGCACGAGCTCGATCTCTCCCGCAAGGTCACCTGGTCGCTCGGCAGCCATCCGCAGCACGCCCGCGGCGGCGAGGTCCGTGAAGCTCTCACGCGGAAATCGTGGCTCGCGGTCGAGCGGGGCCGCCCGCGCGCTGATCCGCTCGATCGCCTCGCCCATCGTAAGCGCCGCGGGCGGCGGGGCCTCGCGCCTCTCGCGCAGGCTCGCGACGCTGCCATCGTGGTTTGCGGTACCGCTCATCCGGCGAGTGCTCCAGCGGTCAGGGGCTCGATGGCGAGCCCTAGATCCCGGGCGGCGGCGCTCAGCGGGGCGATCAGCTCAACCGTGTTCCCGCAGCCCTCACGGCGCGCGCCGGGGCCGAGTCCGTCGTGCATCAGGATCGCGCCGCCTTCACCGAGCCGCGGTCGAATGCGGTCGAGCATCTGCCCTGCCGGGTCCCCACGCCAATCGTGCGTATCCATCGACCAGCCGACCAGCCGCAGCCCGAACGCCTGCGCGACACGCTCGCTGCCCTCGGTTCGGACGCCCCACGGTGTTCGCCACAGACGCGGCGTGACGCCGGCCTCAGCCAACGTCTCCAGCGCCTGCTCGGTGTCGCGCGCGAGCTGCGCCGCGGTCAGCTCGGTGTGTCTGACGTGCCGATGACAGTGCAGCTGAAGCTCGTGTCCCGAGCACACGAGCGCGCTCAGGACACGCCAATGGCGGCGCGATCGATCGCCGGTCAGGAAGAACGTTGCGCGAACGCGGCAGCGCTCCAGCTCTTCGAGCACGCGCTCGGTCCATCCCGGCTCGGGACCATCATCGAAAGTGAGGCTCAAGGTCTTCGCTGACTTCCCGGCCTCCATTACGACGCTTTCCGAGCCACATGGCGAGGACCGTCGTCATATGACGACGGTCCCGCGACAAGCTGCACCGGTCGCCTCACCAGCGGCCGTACCAGCGCCTGCCGCCTCCCGTCGGTGCACCGCCGACGAAGAAACCGATCAGCCACAGCAGCACCGCGATGATCAGCACATACCAGAGCGCGTGCGCGACAAACCCGAGCCCGCCGAAGATGGCGAGCAACAGCACCAGCACCACCAACGCAACCATCCTTCCTCCTTCCTGAGTTCACCAGGTACGCCTACCCGCAGCGCGGGGGCTCAAGCCTTGCCGCGCTACGATGCTTATCAGGACATTGTCCTGAAAGTTTTGTTTGCCCGCGCCGGGGCGGGGAAATGGACATATGCGAGACTCCTTGGGGGGAGGGGGACCGCTTTCACGCCAAGGAGAAAGAGGTCCCAAATGTCCGGGGTAACGCACGAAGGGCGAGCGGCTCTCGCTGCCCGCAGGCACACCGGTGGGCGCTCGCGCAAAGCGAGCGCAGCCGAGGTCCGATCGCTGTTCGCGCGCTGGCGGGGCGGCGACGTCACCGCTCGCGACGAGCTGCTCGAGTGCTACATGCCGCTCGCGCGAAACCTCGCGCGGCGCTACAACAACACCTCAGAGCCCTACGAAGACCTCTGCCAAGTCGCACAACTCGGCCTCGTGAAGGCCGCCGAACGGTTCGACCCCGAGCGTGGCTTTCCTTTCCAGGCCTTCGCCATTCCGACGATCCTCGGCGAGCTGCGCCGCCACTTCCGCAACTGCAGCTGGTCCGTTCACGTGCCCCGCGGAGTGCAGGAGCGGGCGCTGGAGCTGCGCGATGTCGAGCGCATCCTGAGCGACGAATACGGACGAGCGCCAACGGTCTTCGAGCTCGCGCAGTTCATGGAGCTGAGCAGTGACGAGGTGCTCGACGCGATGCAGGCCCTGCGCGGCTATGGAACGATCTCGCTCGACGCCCCCCGCGGCAGCGAGCCGGGCGACGAGGACGGCTCGTTCGTCGAGACGATCGGGGAGGATGATCGCCACTTCGAGCTGGTGGAGCTGCGCGCCAGCCTGGCCGAGGCGATGGCCTCGCTGGAGCCACGCCAGCGCGAGATGCTGCGGCTGCGCTTTTTCGACGAACTGACCCAGACGCAGATCGCCGAGAAGGTCGGCGTCTCCCAGATGCAGGTCTCCCGCCTGCTGCGTCGCTGCCTGGAGGACCTGCGCGAGCTCACCGGTGTGGCGCCGGTTTGAGCGCTCCGCGCTGCGCCGGCGCCTGGCGCCGTTCCTCTGGTGCCAGGCGCCGGCGTCCAGCCGGTACCGTCCATCCGCGATGGAAGCATGCGAGTAGACCGTGAGAGGCGGCGATAGCGCGGCTACGGCGCAGTAGCTGCGCCGCGCCGGGCATCTCACGGCGCCGTCGAGGGCGCGGGTTCGAGTACCGCGACCCCGATGGTGCGCGGATCGACGACCCCGAGGTGTTCGAGCGGATCGCCGAGCTTGCGATCCCTCCCGCCTGGAAGGACGTCTGGGTCTGCATGGACCCGGTCGGGCACCTGCAGGCCACCGGGGTGGACGCCGCGGGGCGCAAGCAGTACCTCTACCACGAGCACTGGCGCAGGCACCGCGACAGGAGCAAGTTCGACTCGATGCTCGCCTTCGGGGCCGCGCTTCCACGGCTGCGGCGCCGGGTCGCACGGGAGCTGAAGGCGCCCGGCACAAAGCGCGGCGAGACGCCACTGCCGGTCGAGGAGCTGACCGCCGAGCGCGTGCTCGCTTGCGCCGTGCGGCTGCTGGATCTCGGCTTCTTCCGCATCGGCTCGGAGGACTACGCCGAGCGCAACGAGTCCTACGGGCTGACGACGATGCTGCGCGAGCACGTCACCGTCGCCGACGACGAGCTGATCTTCGACTTCCCCGCAAAGTCCGGCCAGCGCCGGGTGCAGGCGATCGCCGACGAACAGGCGCTCGCCGTCGTCGCGGCGCTCAAGCGCCGCCGCGCCGGCTCGCAGCTGCTCGCCTACCGCGAGGACGGAGGCTGGCGGGAGCTCGACGCCGACGAAGTCAACGCGTATCTCAAGCGGCACGCAGGCGACGCGTTCACCGCGAAGGACTTCCGCACCTGGAACGCGACGGTGCTCGCCGCGGTGGCGCTGGCGGGCTCGGAGGCGACCAAGCCTGCCGCACGTGAGCGAGAGGTGAAAAAGGCGGTCAAGACCGTCGCCGCCTACCTTGGCAACACCCCCGCGGTCTGCCGCGCCTCCTACATCGACCCGCGCGTGCTCGACCGCTTCCACGCCGGGGTCACGATCGCCGCGGCGCTCGACCGCCGGGCCGCGGCCGACCTCTCGAAGCCGCGCGTGCGCACGCGCGTGGAGCGCGCCGTGCTCGAACTGCTGGACGACGCCGGCCGCTGAGGGGACGGGCGGCCTGGTTGAGGCCGGAACCGGCGGGTAGGCAAACCTCATGAAGATCGGCTACTTCCTGTCGAGCGAGGAAACCGCCCCCGCCGAACTGGTGCGCCAGGCCAGCCTCGCCGAGGAGGCCGGCTTCGAGGGCCTGTGGATCTCCGACCACTTCCACCCCTGGAACGACGAGCAGGGACACAGCGCGTTCGTGTGGTCGGCGATCGGGGCGATCGCCTACGCGACCTCGAACATGAAGGTGACGACCGCGGTCACGTGCCCCACCGTGCGGATGCACCCGGCGCTCGTTGCGCAGGCGGCGGCCACCTCCGCGGTGCTGCTCGAAGGCCGCTTCGCGTTGGGGCTGGGCAGCGGCGAGGCGCTCAACGAGCACATCCTGGGCGGCCGCTGGCCCGAGGCCGACGAGCGACTGGAGATGCTGGAGGAGGCCGTCGAGGTGATCCGCATGCTGTGGCAGGGCGGAATGCAGAGCCACCGCGGCCGCCACTACCGCGTCGAGAACGCGCGCATCTACGACCTGCCGGAGCAGACGCCGCCGATCCTGATCTCCGGCTTCGGACCGAAGGCGACCGACCTGGCGGCGCGGATCGGCGACGGCTTCTGCACGGTCGCGCCCGTCGAGGAAGCCGTCGACACCGTGCGCGAGCGGGGCGGCGAGGACAAGCTCGTGGCCGGCGCCTTCAAGGTCTGCTGGGACGAGAAGGAGCGGCGGGCCCGCGAGACGGCTTACAGGCTGTGGCCGAACGACGCGCTGCCCGGTGAGCTGTCGCAAATCCTCCCCACCCCCGCCCACTTCGAACAGGCATCCCAGCTCGTGACCGCGGACCAGGTCGCGGAATCGATCCCCTGCGGTCCCGACCTCGACGCGCACTTGGAGAAGATCCACGAATTCGAGGAGGCGGGCTTCGACGAGCTGTACGTCCAGCAGATCGGCGGCGGTCACGAGCAGTTCTTCGAGCTCTACGCGCAGGAGATCCTGCCGCGCTTCAACCGCGCCGATTCGCACCCCGGCGCGCCCGTCGGCTGAGCCCGGACGTGGCCGTCGCGATCCTCGACATCGACGGCACGCTCGTCGACACCAACTACCAGCACGTGATCGCCTGGTACCGCGCATTCCGCCGCTTCGAGGTGGTGCTGCCGATCTGGCGCATCCATCGCCACATCGGCATGGGTGGCGACCAGCTCGTGCCGGCCATGGCGGGCGAGGAGTTCGAGCAGGAGCACGGCGAAGAGGTGCGCGACGTGGAGAAAGACCTCTACGGCGAGCTGATCGGGGAAGTCGAGCCGATGCGCGACGCGCGCGCGCTGATCGAAGAGCTGCGCCGGCGTGGGCACACCGTGCTGTTGGCGAGCTCCGCCAAGCAGGAGGAGGTCGACCGCTACCTGGACCTGCTCGACGCGCGCGAGCTCGCCGACGGCTGGACGAGCTCGGCGGACGTCGAGTCGACCAAGCCCGAGCCGGACTTGGTGCACGCGGCACTGGAGAAGGCGGGCGCAGACACGGACGACGCCGTGATGGTCGGCGACACGCCCTTCGACGTCGAGGCCGCGAAACGCGCCGGCGTGCCGACGCTCGCGGTCTTGACCGGCGGCTTTTCCGAGGCCGAGCTCAGGGATTCCGGCGCAAGCGGCGTCTACGAGTCGGTGGCCGAGCTGCGAGAGCGCTTGACCGAGACCGGCCTCGCCTGATCCCGATCAGAACCCGGAGCGCGCCCGGTCGGTCTCCGAGTGCGCGCGGCTTCGAGCAAAGGGGGCACGGGTAGTTGAAGGTCGTGTTTGAACCGGCGCGGGGAGCGCGACGATGGACTTTTTGAAAGAGGCCTTCCGCGGCAGCAACCGCTTCGTGCTGCGCCTGGCGATCGTCGCCGCGTTGGGCGGCTTCCTGTTCGGCTACGACACCGGCGTCATCTCCGGCGCGCTGCCGTTCATCGGCAAAGAGGTCGGCGGCGGAGAATTCAACGAACAGGCTTACGTCGGCTCGCTGCTGATTGGCGCCGTCGTCGGCGCGATCCTGTCCGGCTACTCGGCCGACGCCATCTCGCGCCGGCGCACGAAGATCATCTCCGGCTGCGTGTACGTCCTCGGGGCGCTCGCCTCGGCGCTCTCGCAGACCTCGGCCGAGCTGATCGCCGCGCGCTTCGTGCTCGGGCTGGCCGTCGGCACGGCTTCCTTCGTCTCCCCCATGTACATCTCGGAGCTGGCGCCCAAGCGGATCCGCGGCGGCGTCACCTCGTTCAACCAGCTGATGGTCGTCACAGGGATCATGGCCGCTTACATCGTCAACTGGGCGCTGAAGGACGCCGCGGACAACTGGCGCTGGATGCTCGGGCTCGGCGCGCTGCCGGGGCTCGCGCTCGCGATCGGCATGTACTTCCAGCCCTTCTCGCCGCGCTGGCTTGTCGAGCAGGGCCGCGAGGAGGAGGCGCTCGCCACGCTGAAGCGTGCGCGCGACAGCGACGACGACGCGCAGGAAGAGCTCGACGAGATCAAGGAGGCCGCCGCCGAGCAGAAAAGCGTGCGCGAAGTGTGGCGCCCGGACGTGCGCCCGCTGGTCCTGCTCGGGCTCGTGCTGGCGATCGCGCAGCAGCTCATCGGCGTGAACACCGTCATCTACTACGCGCCCACGATCCTGAAATTCACCGGCCTCTCGACGAGCTCCGCGATCACGCAAGCCCTGTCGGTCGGGATCACGAACCTCGTCTTCACGATCGTCGCGGTCCTGCTGCTCGACCGCATCGGCCGCCGAGCGCTGCTGATCGTCGGCACCGCCGGCTGCGTCCTCTCGCTGGCGATGCTCGGCGTGTTCTTCGCCTCCAGCGGCCTGCAGGACAGCGCCTCCTGGGTCGCGCTCGTGTGCCTGATCGTCTACATCGCCTCGTTCGCCATCGGCCTCGGCCCCGTCTTCTGGCTGATGATCTCCGAGATCTTCCCGCTCGCCGTCAGGAGCCCCGCGATGAGCGTCTCGACCGTCGGCAACTGGAGCGCCAACTTCCTCGTCTCCTCGTTCTTTTTGTCGCTCGTCAGCGCGATCAGCCGCGAGGGCACGTTCTGGCTCTATGCCGGCTTCGGCGTGCTGTCGTTGATCTTCTTCCTGGCGCGCGTGCCCGAGACGAAGGGCCGCTCGCTGGAGGAGATCGAGCGCGAGCTCGGCGCCGACGAGGGCGCCGACGCCGCCTCGGCCGCATAAGGCGCGCACGACGGGCGGGCCTCAGCGCGAGATGCAGCTGATGCGTCCGTCGTTCTCGAGGATCGCCCAGCGCAGGTCGGCGATCGAAGTGACCTGCTTCTGACGGGCTTCCTCCTCGATGTCCTCGATCGTGATCCGCTCGCGGCGCATGTTGCGCTCGATCGGCTTGCCGTCCTGCACGAGCACCACGGGCTCGCCCTCGCTGATCGCGCGGATCCAGCGGAAGCGGTACGTGAGCCAGCTGACGAACACCGACAGCACGCCGATCGTCGCGATCACCGTGAGCGCTCCCGTGACGGAGTAGTCGCTCTGCGTGACGCCCTGCTGGACGAGGTCGCCGACGACGACGAGCAGGATCACGTCGAAAGGCTCGAGCTGACTGAGCTCGCGGCGGCCGACGATGCGGGTCAGCAGGTACACGAAGCAGAACACGACCGCGGCACGGATCACGAGGTCCATGACTCACCCCCTGGGACGCTGGTCGGCACGCGCGAGGCCGTCGGCACGCACGAAACCGTCGGTGCGCGCGAGGCCGTCGGTGCGGCAATGGCGGTCGGTGCGCTCATGGGAAGATCGTCAGCGAGCGATGCACGCTCGCGAGCGGTTCGCCGCCGTCCTCCAGGGCGACGTCCTCGCGCCGCTTGCCGACGTTTGTGGGGTTGACCTGGAAGTTGATCCAGCAGGTCAGCGCTTTGCCCGCAGGCCAGGTGCCGTATTCGAGGACGATTTTCCCTTCGCGCACGGTTTCGCTTTCGGGTTCGGGCTTGATCGAGTTGACCGCCATCGATTCCCACCAGCCTTCGTCGAAGACCAGCTGGAGGTGATGGATTTCGCGGCGGAGCAGGACCTTGACGCGCGCCTGGAAGAGGAGTCCGCCGCGCAGGCGCGTCGGCGCGGTGACGCTGAGGCTCGCGGCGGAGGTGTCGGCGGAGACGGTCGACGGGTGCTGTCCGAAGACGCCCAGCAGCGCGAGCACGGGAATCGCGGCCACGCAGCCGAGCAGCAGCCTGCGAACCCAGGGCGAGAGCCGGTGAACGCGGCTCTCGTGATCGCGGTTGCGCTCGAAGGTCAGGCCATCGGGGAGCTCCTTGGCCATGCGTCGCCATTCGCGCCGGACGCGTGCGTTCCTGCCCATGAGCCAGGACAGTAGGCTCGCGGCCGTTGGTCGCCCGAACCACCAAACACCCGCGCGGCTGGAGCGTGGTGCTCGCCTACGCGAGCGTCTGCGCTTCCACGCAGGTGTTGTGGCTCACCTACGCGGCGATCACGAGCGAGACCGCGCGGCGCTACGGCGTCTCGGAAGGCGCGGTCGGCTGGCTCGCGGAGATATTCCCGCTGCTGTACGTGCTGCTGGCGCTGCCGGCGGGCGCGCTGCTCGACCGCTGGTTCCGCCCCGCGCTCGCGGCGAGCGGCGCGCTCGTGGCGGCCGGTGGCCTGCTGCGGCTCGGCGGCGAAACGTACGGCTGGGCGCTGGCGGGGCAGACGCTGGTGGCGATCGCCCAGCCGGTGGTGCTGAGCGCGGTCAGCAAGCTCGCGGGCCAGTACCTGCCGGGCGAGCAGCGCGCGAGCGGGATCGCGGTTGGCTCCGCGGCGGGCTTCGTCGGGATGCTGCTGGCGCTGCTACTGGGACCGACCGTCGGCGGCCACGGGCACCTCGAGCGGCTGCTCGTGCTTCAGGCGGCGATCGCCGTGGCGACGGGCGCGGCGCTCGCGCTGGCGATGCTGGCGCCGGGCCACGCGAGCAGCGAGCACGTCGCGGTCGAGGGCAGCGCGGCGCGAGCCCTGTGGCGCCTGCCGACGATGCGCGTCCTGAGCGCACTGGTGTTCGTGGGGTTCGGGATCTTCGTCGCGCTCGCGACGTGGCTGCAAACGCTGCTGAAACCCGCGGGCGTCTCCGAAGGCACGGCGGGGGGCCTGCTGGTGGGCATGGTGATCGCGGGGACGATCGGCTGCGCGGCGATCCCCGGCGCGGTGATGCGACGCCACGGCGAACGCGGCTTCATGCTCGGCGCCGTGACGCTGGCCTGTCTCGGCTGCGTAGTGCTAGGCGCGGTGACGTGGCTCCCGGGGCGCGGGCTCGCGCTGGTCGTGATCGGGGCGGCGCTGCTGCCGGCGCTGCCGATCGTGCTGACGGAGGTCGAGCGGATCGCGGGCGCCGCGGCGGGAACCGCGGGCGCGATCGTCTGGCTGGCGGGCAACCTCGGCGGGCTGGTCGTCGCGCTGCTGGTCCAGATCCTCGTGCACGAGCCGCTGGCGGCGTTCCTCGCGCTCGCCGCGGTCGCGCTCGCGGGACTGCCGGCGGCCGCGCGCGTCCGGGGCCGGGCATCCGAGCCGATCGCGCCCCCGCCTTAGCCGAAGCTTGCGCCGGCCCGGCCAGGGAAAGAACCCCCCGCAGAAGAAGCACCCTTCTTCGGACGCGGAGGCTTCTTCGGGGCTCGGCGGCGTGGTCCCGCAGGTCCAGCCGGCCTGGTCGAAATTGAGGCTCCCCTGGGCCGGCGCCGATGCGCCACCCCGGCAGGTCGGACGCGGAGCGTTTATACGCGGCGGGCGAACCGCCGGAGCTACGCTGGAGCCATGGCAGCAGCTTCTCCCATCCCGATCGACCCCGCCCGCGTCGAGCAGCTGACGGCCCGCGAGCTGGCGACGCTGAACGAGCGCACCGCGGCCTCGGAGCGGATGTACGAGCGCGCGAGCAGGGCGCTCAGCGGCGGCGTGGCCTCCTCCTACCAGCTGCGCGACCCATGGCCGATCTACCTGGAGTCGGGGGAGGGCGCCCGCGTGACGGACGTGGACGGCAACGGCTACTGGGACTTCCACAACGGCTTCGGCTCGATGGTCCAGGGCCACGCGCACCCGGCGATCGTGAAGGCGGTGCGCGAGCGCGTCGCGCTGGGCACGCACTTCGCGGCGGTGACGGAGGACACGGTGGTCGTGGCGGAGGAGCTGGCGAGCCGCTTCGGTCTGGAGCGCTGGCGCTTCGTGAACTCGGGCTCGGAGGCGACGATGGACGCGATCCGCATCGCCCGCGGGCTGACGGGCCGCGAGACGATCGTGAAGATCTTCGGCTCCTACCACGGCCACCACGACGCGGTGATGGTCTCGATCGGCGTCCCCTACGATCAGATCGGCGACCGCGACGACCTCGCCTCCCTCCCCTACGGCGCGGGCATCCCGAAGGCGGTGAGCGAGCTGACGGTGCCGGTCCCGTTCAACGACGCGGAGGCGATGGAGCGGCGGATCGAGCGCCTTGAGCGCGAAGGGCGCAAGCCGGCCTGCGTGATCATGGAGGCGGCGATGATGAACCTCGGCGTGGTGCTGCCGCAGGATGGCTACCTGCAGCAGGTGCGCGAGATCACCGAGCGCCACGACGTGGTGCTGATCTTCGACGAGGTCAAGACGGGCCTGGCGATCGCGGCGGGCGGCGCGACCGAGCGCTTCGGCGTCACGCCGGACATGGTGACGATGGCGAAGACGCTGGGCGGCGGCCTGCCTTCGGGCGCGATCGGCGGCACCGAGCGCGCGATGAGCGCGGTGCAGGACGGCAGCGTCTACCAGGTGGGCACCTACAACGGCAACCCGCTGGCGATGGCGGCGGCGCGGGCGAGCCTGCAGGAGGTGATGACGCCCGCGGCCTACGAGCACCTGGAAGCCCTGAACGACCGCATCCTCGCGGGCTGCGAAGCGGTGATCGAGCGCCATCGCCTGCCGGGCTATGCGGTGGGGATCGGCTCGAAGGGCTGCGTCACGTTCTCGCCCACGCCGGTGGTGGACTACGAAAGCTTCAAGGCGAGCCAGGACGTCGCGGTGACGGAGCTGGCGTGGCTGTGGAACATGAACCGCGGCATCTACATGACGCCGGGCCGCGAGGAGGAGTGGACGCTGTCGGTGATGCACACCGACGAGGCGATCGACGCCTACGTGCAGGCGTTCGAGGAGATGGCGGCGGCGCTGACGGCCTGAGCGCGCGAGAATGATTCGCTTCTCGCCGGCCCCGCCGGCGATCCACGTTCAGATGCCTGACCTCGATCCCACCGAAGGAGCCGCTGCGCCCGGCCAAGGCGACGCGACCGTCGCGAGCGACGCGCTGGGCGTGACGCGCGACGCGCTCGCGCGTGTGGACGAGACGCTCACGCTCGCCCACCGCCACCTGGACCCCTCGCTGGTCGAGGTGCTGGGCATCCTGGGCTTCGACAAGAGCTACGCGCGCGCGGAGGGCTCCTACCTCTACGACACGGAGGACAACGCCTACCTGGACCTGCACACGGGCGAGGGCTTCGCGAGCCTCGGCCACAACAACCCCGACATCCGCGAAACGCTCCAGGCGACGCTCGCGGCGGACCTGGCGGACGGCGTGCAGATCCACTACTCGCCGCTGTCGGGGATGCTGGCGCAGGAGCTGACCCGGCGCCTGCCCGCGGGCCTGGAGGCGGTGTTCTTCGCGAGCACCGGCGCGGAGGCGGTGGACTCGGCGATGAAGTTCGCGCGCGCGGCGACGGGCCGCCCGCGGCTGCTGTCGTGCGATTCGAGCTTCCACGGCGTCACGCTGGGCCCGCTGTCGATGGTGGGGGACGAGTTCTTCAAGGAGGGCTTCGGCCCGCTGCTGCCGGGCTGCGCGCGGGTGCCGTTCGGCGACCTCGACCGCCTGGAGGCGGAGCTGCGCGGCAGGGACGTGGCGGCCTTCTTCGTGGAGCCGATCCAGGGCCGCGAGGTGACGTTGCCGCCGGCGGGCTACCTGAAGGCGGCCCAGGAGCTGTGCCGCCGCTACGGCACGCTGTTCGTGGCGGACGAGATCCAGACCGGCCTGGGCCGCACGGGGAAGTGGTTCGCGCTTGAGCACTGGGGCCTTGAACCGGACTTCGTGCTGGTGGGCAAGGCGCTCAGCGGCGGCTACATGCCGGTGGCGGCGATGATCACGCGGCGGGAGATCTTCCAGAAGGCGGTCGGCACGCTGGAGCGCAGCTACGTGCACCAGTCGACCTACGGGCGCAACCGGCTGTCGATGGCGGCGGGCCTGGCGACACTGCGCGTGATCGAGCGCGACGGTCTCGTCGAGCACGCCGCGCGGGTGGGCGCGTACCTGCACGAGGGGCTGGAGCGGTTGCGACAGCGCCACGAGCTGCTGGCGGAAATCCGCGCGAGCGGGCTGATGGTGGGGATCGAGCTGGGCGCGCCGAGCGGGCGCGCGGCGCGCCTCTCCTGGCGGGCGATCCACATGGCAAGCGGCGGCCTGTTCCCGCAGCTGGTGGTGATCCCGCTGCACCGCGACCACCGCGTGATCACGATGGCGGCGGGCAAGAACGACACGATCAAGCTGCTGCCGCCGCTGACGCTCTCCGAGCAGGAGGCGGACCGCTTCCTGGAGGCGCTGGACGCCGTGCTCGCGGACTGCGCCCACGGCGGCAGGAACTGGGCCGCGGTGCGCGACATCGCCACGGCGACGCTGCGCCGGCGCGTCCCGGGCAGGGGGCGCGACGGCGAGGACGCACATGCCCCCGCTACCGCCGAAGGCACGCCATTCCGCGGCAGGCCGATCGACGCGACGCGCGAGGACGTGTGCCTGGTGACGGGGGCGAGCGGCTTCATCGGCGGGCGCCTGGTGGCGCGCCTGCTGGAGGAGGGCCATCCCGTGCGCTGCCTGGTCCGTCCGAGCAGCGACACGAGCCGGCTCGAAGGCCTGGACGTCGAGATCGCGACGGGCGACCTGACGAGCGCGGGATCGCTGGCCCGGGCGGTGCGGGGCTGCGACTACGTGTTCCACTGCGGCGCGCTGGTCTCGGACTGGGCGACGACGCAGGAGATCACGCGCACGAACGTCGAGGGCACGCGCACGCTGCTGGAAGCCTCCGCGGAGGCCTCGGTGAAGCGCTTCATCCACTTCAGCACCACCGACGTCTACGGCCATCCGGGCGGCGCGCGGATCGACGAGCGCCACGCGACGGCGAACGGCTTCAGCAACTGGTACGCGCAGACGAAGCTGGACGCGGAGGCGGAGGTCCGGCGCGCCGAAGCGGCGCACGCGCTGGACGCGGTGATCCTGCGCCCGGCGACGGTCTACGGGCCGGGCTCGCGCGAGGTGGTCGGCGAGATCGCCCGCGCGATCCTCGCCCGCAACATGCTGCTGATCGACGGCGGGCGCGCGGTGGCGGGCCTCTGCTACGTCGACAACCTGCTCGACGCGGCGATGCTCGCCCGTCGTCACGAGGCGGCGCCGGGAGAGGCGTTCAACGTCAGCGACGGGCTCGACGTGACGTGGCGCCAGTTCGCCGACGGGCTCGCGGACGGCCTTGGCTGCGCAAAGGTGCGCTGGAGCATGCCCTATCGGCTCGCGAGCGGCGTGGGCTTCTCGCTCGAGCAGGGCTACCGGCTGCTGCGCCGGGCGACGGGCCTGCAGGCGGCGCCACTGCTCTCGCGCCAGGCGGTCCAGGTGCTCGGCAGAGACCAGGACTTCTGCAATCGCAAGGCCCGCGAGACGCTCGGCTGGGAGCCGCGCGTCGGCTACGCCGCGGGCATGGAGGCGACGCTGGCCTGGCTGCGCGAGGAGTACCTGCGACCCGCCTGACCGGCCGCGAGGGCGGCCCCGCCGAGGCGCGAGCACATGAAAGGCCGCGGCGGCGTAAAAGTGGACCCGACTACCCGGATTCCACTTTACAAATCATAAGTTTAGGATAATATTGAAGCTTGGAACTGTGGTCCTGGTGATCTACGCCTACTTTGACTACGTATATCCTGCATGGACCCAGTCGAGGGAGGCCCTTCCGGGGCCGGGATCGTCCTCGAGCTGTCGCGGAGCCAGGTCGCGAGAGTAGTGCGCGCGGCCAGTGCCAGCGGGGCTCCGTCGACCCTGCTCTCAGGGCTCGAGGGGACTGATGCCTCGGCGTTCTCCGCGGACGTCGACGAGCTGCTGAGCCTCGCCGACGCCGACGAGCGGCGGCTCTCCCGTTCGCTGCTCTCCGGGCTGCTGGTGCTGGCCTGCTTCCCGCCGGACGGATCGCTGCTCGGCGTAGCGCAGCTGGCGCGCAAGCTGAAAATGTCTCCGAGCGCGACGCACCGCTACGTCTCCACGCTGCTGACGGCGGGGCTGCTGGAACGCGACTCCGAGACCCGCCGCTACCGGCTGGCGGAGAAGTTCGTGGAGCAGGTCGAGGAGGAGGACGAGCTCGAGGCGATGGAGTCGCTGGACGAGTCCTCCCCGGCGGGCTCCTAGGACTCCGCGCCCGAGCCGGCCGTCCGGGGGCTCTCCCCCGCGCGCCGTATAGTGCGGCCGTGGCGGCGAGCGACAGAGAGGGCCGGCCGCAGAGCGCGGCGATGCCCTCCCCCTTCCCGCCGATCGCGGAGTACGCCTTCCTGTCGGACTGCCACACCGGCGCCCTGGTGGCGCCCGACGGCAGCGTCGACTGGCTGTGCGTACCGCGCTTCGACGCCCCGAGCGTGTTCGGGGCGCTGCTGGATCGCCAGGCGGGCGACTTCCGTTTCGCGCCGTTCGGCGTGAACGTGCCCTCGGCGCGGGCGTACGAGCCGGGCACGAACACGCTGCTGACGACGTGGCGGACGCCGACGGGGTGGGCGATCGTGCGCGACGCGCTGGTGCTGGGGCCGCGCCGCGGCGAGGACACGGTCACGCCGCACACGCGGCCGCCGACGGATGAAGACGCCGAGCACCTGCTGGTGCGCGTGGCGATGTGCATCGAGGGCGAGGTCGAGATGGAGCTGACGTGCGCGCCGGCGTTCGACTACGGCCGCGCTCCCGCGCGCTGGAGCGTCGACGAGGACGGGTGCCTCGCGCGCGCGAGACCGGGCGAGGACGCCGCGGACGCACGGGAGCTCGGCCTGCGCACGGACATGGCCCTTGGCGTGGAGGGCGACCGCGTGCGGGCGCGCCACGTGCTGGCGAAAGGCGAGCAGATCTACTGCGCGCTCTCCTGGGCGGAGGGACTGCGCGCGCCGGGGAGCCTCGACGAGGCGAACGCCTGCCTCGCGGCCACGGCCCACTTCTGGCGTAGCTGGCTGAGCCGCGCGCGGATCCCCGACCACCGCTTCCACCAGCCGATCCAGCGCTCGGCGCTGGCGATCAAGGGACTGACCTACATGCCGACGGGCGCGACGGTCGCGGCGCTGACGACTTCGCTACCGGAGACCCCGGGCGGCGAGCGCAACTGGGACTACCGCTACACGTGGCTGCGCGACTCGACGTTCACGCTGAAGGCGCTGCACTACCTGAACCTCGACTGGGAGGCCGAGGAGTTCATGCAATTCGTGGCGGACCTGCAGTGCAACGAGGACGGCGCCCTGCAGATCATGTACGGGATCGACGGCGCGCGCGACTTGACGGAGTCCACGCGCCAGGAGCTGTCGGGCTACGCGGGCGCGCGCCCGGTGCGGATCGGCAACGGCGCCTTCGACCAGCGCCAGAACGACGTGTTCGGCGCGGCGCTGGACGCGATCCTCTTGCACACGAACCGCAGCCAGCGCCTCCCTCGCCGGTTGTGGCCGCTGGTGCAGGCGCAGGCGCAGTGCGCGAGCGCGGTCTGGCGCGAGCCGGACCAGGGCATCTGGGAGGCGCGCGGCGCACCGCGCCACTACGTCTCCTCGAAGCTGATGTGTTGGGTGGCACTGGACCGCGCGGCGAAGCTCGCGGCGATCCGCGCTGACGGCGAGTCCGAGCAAAGCTGGGCCGCGACGGCGGAGGAGATTCGCGGGGACATCCTCGCGCACGGCCTGCGCGAGGACGGCGTGCTGCGCCAGCACTACGAGACCGACGCGCTGGACGCCTCGAACCTGCTCGCGGCGCTGTTCGGCTTCCTCCCGGGCGGCGACGAGCGGATCCGCGCGAGCGTGCTGGCGATCGCCGAAGAACTGACGGAGGACGGCTTCGTGCTGCGCTACCGCACCGAGGAGACCGACGACGGGCTGTCGGGCAAGGAGGGGAGCTTTTTGATCTGCTCGTTCTGGCTCGTCTCGGGCCTGTCGATCATCGGCGAGCACCAGCGGGCCCGCGATCTGATGGAAAAGCTCCTGAGCGTCGCCTCGCCGCTCGGCCTCTACGCGGAGGAGTTCGACTCCGGCACCGGCCGCCATCTGGGCAACTTCCCGCAGGCCTTCTCGCACCTGGCGCTGATCGAGGCGGCGGGCCGGATCATCGTGACCGAGCGCCTGGCCGAGGTCTCCTGGTGATTTTTAAGGATCTCCTCTTCAGGAGGAGATGATCGTGCCGCCGCGCTGCTCGATCAGGGAGACGACCTCCGTGCAGTCGGCGTCCTCGCTCAACTCGGCCTGAGCCTCGGCGAGCGCCCGCGCCACCGCCTCGCCCACGGGCAACTCGAGCCCGGCGGCACGAGCTTCGCGCAGGCAGATCTGCACGTCCTTGTTCATCAGCCCCAACGCGAAGCCGAAGTCGAAGGAGCGCGTCAGCACCGCGTTCGGGAGCTTCACGGCGGTGGCGGAGTTGCGCCCGCTGCTGGCGTTCAGCACGTCGAGCAGCACCTGCGCGTCGAGTCCTTCCGCGACGCCGAACGCCACGGCCTCGCCGCTGGCGAGCAGCGCCGTGGCGGAGAGCAGGTTGTTGATCACCTTCGCGAGCTGGCCCATCCCGGGCTCGGGGCCGACGTGCACCACGCTCCCGGCCAGCTCCTCCAGCAGCGGGCGTACCTGCGCGAGCGTGTCCTCCGCGCCCGCGGCCATCACGGTCAGCGTGCCGTTCTCGGCGCCGGTGACGCCGCCGCTGACGGGCGCGTCGAGCAGCGCGATGCCCGCCTTGGCAAGCAGCGCCGCGAGCTCGCGCGAGCCGGCGGGGCCGGTCGTCGAGAGGTCGACGCAGACGCGGACGGAGCCGCCGGCGCAGAGCCCTCCTGCGACCTCGCGCACCACCTCCGGCGTGGGCAGGCTGAGCAGCACGACCCGTGCGTGGCGGGCGACCTCGGCGGGCGAGCCGCAGCGCGTGGCGCCTAGCGCGAGCGCCGCGGCGACGGCCTGCTCGCTGGGGTCGTAGACGAACAGCGGACAGCCGCGCGCGAGCAGCCGCGCGCCGATGCGACCGCCCATCGCGCCGAGACCCAGCAGGCCGATCGGCCCGAGCTTCCCTCGCGCCTGCGCCGGGGAATCCTCGGCTGGCGGCACCGCTCAGCCCTCGGCTTCGGTGAAGACGCCGCGCGCGATCCGCGCCGCGGAGATCGCGGCGGGGACGCCGCAATAGATCGCGCTGTGCACGATCGCCTCGACGATCTCCTCCTGGGTGCAGCCGTTGTTCAACGCGCCTTTCAGGTGCATTTTCAGCTCGTGCTCCTGGCCGCGCGCGATCAGCATCGAGATCGTGAGCATGCTGCGGGTACGGGGATCGAGCTGCGGGCGCGTCCAGACGGAGCCCCAGCAGTATTCGGTGACGAGCTCCTGCAGGGGGCGGAAGAGGTCGTCGGGATCGGAGGTCGCCGACTGGACGTACTCGGCGCCGAGCACGCGCGTGCGCATCGCAAGGCCCTCGCGCCAGAGCTTCTCGTCGCTCACAGCGCGGTCCAGACGGTCTTCGTCTCCAGGTACTCCGCCAGGCCCTCGCGGCCGTGCTCGCGCCCGACGCCCGAGTCCTTGACGCCGCCGAACGGCACCGCCGGGTCGCTGGTCCCCCATCGGTTTACATAAACCGTGCCGGCGCGCAGCCGCGCCGCGACGCGGTGCGCCGCGCTCAGGTCGCGTGTCCAGATGCCGGCGGCGAGGCCGTACTCACCGGCGTTCGCCCGCGCGACGGCCTCGTCGAGGTCGTCGTAGGGCGAGGCCACGAGCACAGGTCCGAAGATCTCCTCACGCACGATCCGCAGATCATCGCTCGTGGCGCTGAACAGCGTCGGCTCGACGAAGTATCCCCCGCTGTCCGCGAGCGCCGCCGCGCCGCCGGTGACGAGCTCCGCCCCCTGTTCGCGGCCGTTCTCGACGTAGCCGAGCACGCGCTGCTGCTGCTCGGCGGAGACCAGCGGGCCGAGCTGGGTGTCGGGCTCGAGGCCCGGCCCCAGGCGGCTGCGCGCGGCCCGCTCGGCCAAGGCACCCACCACCTCGTCGTAGCGCTCCTTCGGCACGAGCAGGCGCGAACCGGCGTTGCAGGCCTGGCCGGAGTTGTAGTAGATCGCCTGGTAGGCGCCCTTGACCGCCTGATCCAGGTCGGCGTCTCCCAGCACGATCGCGGCGGACTTGCCACCCAGCTCGAGCGTGACGCGCTTGAGGTCGCGCCCGGCCTTGGAGCCGACCTCGCGCCCGACCGCGGTCGAGCCCGTGAAGGCGACCTTGTCGACGCCGGGGTGGTCGACAAGCGCCGCGCCTGTGGAGCCGTCGCCGGTGAGCACGTTCAGCACGCCGGGCGCCAGCCCCGACTCGAGCGCCAGCTCGGCCAGGCGCAGGGCGACGAGCGGCGTCTGCTCGGCGGGCTTCAGCACGACCGTGCAGCCCGCGGCGAGCGCGGGCGCGAGCTTCCAGATCGCGATCAGCAGCGGGAAGTTCCACGGCACGATCTGCGCGCACACGCCGACGGGCTCGCGGCGCGTGTAGCAGAGCATGTCCGGCGCGCTCACCGGCAGCACCGCGCCCTCGATCTTCGTGGGCCACCCGGCGAAGTAGCGCAGGTGCGTCGCCGACAGCTCGACGTCCACGGCCTGCGCGAGCTTCGCGGGCTTGCCGTTGTCGAGCGCTTCCAGCTGCGCGATCTCCTGGGCGTGCTCCTGCAGCGCCCGCGCCAGCGCCTCGATCGCGGCGCCGCGGGCCGAGGGCGCCATCGTGGCCCACGGCCCGGACTCCAGCGCCGCGCGCGCCGCCCGCACGGCCCGGTCGACGTCCTCTGCGCCGGCCTGTGCGACGCTCGCGATCGCGCGCCCCGTCGCGGGGTCGAGCGTCTGGAAGGCGGCGCCGTCCGCGGCCGGGCAGCGCTCCTCGCCGATCAGCAGCTCGTGCAGCGGGTGCCCCTCCAGCCAGCCGCGCGCCTGCGGGCCGAGGCCGTCGGGCAGCGCGATCTCCTTGGCGGGGGCGCTCATGGCGTGAGCACGATCTTCAGCGCCTCGCGGCGGTCGAAGATCTCATACGCCTCAGGGGCGTCCTGCAGCTTCATGTGGTGGGTCACAAGCGGCGTCGGGTCCAAGCGACCGTCCGCGAGCATCTCCAGCACCGGGTTCAGGTGCGCGATCACGTTCGCCTGCCCGCCCCGCACCGTCAGCGACTTCAGCCACGCCAGGCCGAGGTGGATCTCCCCGCGCTCGGCGTAGATGCCGACGCACTGCACGCGGCCGCAGGCGCGCGTCAGGCGGATTGCCATGTCGAGCACGTCGGTGTGGCCGACCGCGTCGATCGAGACGTCCACGCCGCCGCGCCCTTCGGTGAGCTTCTTCACCTCGCCCTTGACGTCCTGCTCGGTCAGGTGCAGCGGGATCGCCCCGAAGGACTCCGCCACCGCCAGGCGCTGCTCGACCGAGTCGATCGCCAGCACTCGCGCTCCGGCGAGCTTCGCGGCCTGCACCGCGCACAGGCCGACGGGCCCGAGGCCGAGCACCGCCGCGGTCTCGCCCTCGCGCAGGTCGCTGCTGGCCACGCCGTGGTAGCCGGTGCCCATCACGTCGCCGGCGAACAGCGCGACGTCGTCGGAGACCGCGTCCGGCACGCGTTGCAGCGTCAGGTTCGCGCGCGGCACGAGCGCGTACTCGGCCTGCGTGCCCTGCAACGAGCCCATCGTCGCGCCGAGCCCGAAGCTGCGCGACTCCACGCAGCGCTGGTACTCGCCGCGCATGCAGTGAAAGCAGGTCCCGCACGCGGTCTGGAAGCAGCCCGCGACGCGATCGCCGACCGCGACGCGCGTCACGGCGTCGCCGGCCTCGACGACGGTGCCGACGTACTCGTGGCCGATCGTGAAGCCGGGTTCGATCTTCAGGCGCCCGTGGTAGATGTGCAGGTCCGAGCCGCACACGCCCGTGGCGTCGATGCGCACGACCGCGTCCTCCGGCGCCGTCAGCTCGGGCATGGGCCGCTCCTCGATCCGAACCTCGCCCGGCCCCTGGAACGTCAGCGCGCGCATACCTTCATCCTCCCAATATCGACCGATCGATATCTTATACGAGAGACCGACGAAACGAACGGCGGCATCCCGGCCGCGAAGCGCCCGCCACGCCCGGCAAGTCGCCGCTAGCGTTCGGCCCGATGCCGGCGCACGCCGACCGAGCCGCCTCCCCCTTCGTGCATCCCCTGCGCGTTCGCTACGGCGAGTGCGACCCGCAGGGGATCGTCTTCAACGCGAACTACCTGCTCTATTTCGACGTCGTCTTCACCGAGCTGTGGCGGGTGGCGGTCGGGCCCTGGCAGGAGATGGTGCAGCGCGGCTTCGACGCCGTCGTGGCCGACGCCCGGATCAGCTTCCGCGCGCCGGCGCGCTTTGACGACGAGCTGCAGCTGCAGGCGCGGATCGCAAAGCTCGGCACGACGTCGCTGACGACGGAGATCGACGTCGTGCGCGACGGCGAGGTGCTCGTGTCGGGCTCGCTCAGGCACGTCTGCGTCAGCGCGGAGACGTGGCAGAAGACCGAGCTTCCGGCATGGGTCCGCGAGGGCTTGGCGCCGTTCGCCGCAGACGGCGCCTGAGCCGATACCGACCAGCCGGTACGCATCCCGGGATGCATCTGTACACGCGCACCTGGTGGCGCCTACGATAGGTAGCGCAACCAGAGGTTGGGGAACGAGGATGTGAGATCGGGCAAGCGGGAGAGGCAAGCCGCAGAGGAGCCGCTGGACCGGCGCGAAGTGCGCTGGGCGATCCTCGCCGAGGCCGGGCTATACGCGATCGGGGGAGCGCTCTGCGCCACGGCGCTGCTGCTTCCCGAAGTGCGGGCGCCCGCCGCGATCGCCGCCGTCGGCGTGAACGCCTACCTCGTCGCGAGCGCGCTCGTGCTGACCGCGCGGCGCGAACGCGGCGACCTGTGGCTCGCGTTCGCGGGCGACCTCTGGGGAGTCGTGCTGATCGGGGTGCTGTGCGCGGGCTCGTCGGGCGCGAGCAGCCCGTTCGCGCTGATCTACTTCTTCGCGATCGGCCACGCCGCCGCGTTCCAGCCGCGGGGGCGCGCGGTGCTGGTGACGCTCGCGGCGGTGATCGCGTTCGTGCTGCCGCTCTTCTACGAAAGCGTCTCGGCGACGTTCGGCGCCGTGGCCTGCGTCGGGATCGTGCTCGCGGTGATGACCGCGATCGTGCTCCACGTCGCGCTGGACGGCGTGCGCGAGCAGCGCCGCCGGCTCAAATTCCTGATCGACGCCACGGCGACGTTCGACTCCTCGCTGGAGCCGGCCGCGGCGCTGCGCAACCTCGCGCAGGCCGCCGTCCCCAAGCTGGCGGAGCTGTGCGTGATCTAC
This sequence comes from Solirubrobacteraceae bacterium, assembly GCA_035508515.1. GTDB lineage: Bacteria > Actinomycetota > Thermoleophilia > Solirubrobacterales > Solirubrobacteraceae > Palsa-744. Next base: position 52,681 of record DATJMW010000046.1, read on the forward strand.
CTGCTCGGCCAGGACGGCTCCGTCGAGCGCACCGTCGCGGCGGCCGTCGACCCGGCCGTGGCGCGCGAAGTCGAGCGCGTGCGCGAGCAGGTCCCGCTGGACCTGGACGGCGCCCATCCCGTGGCGGAGGTGCTGCGCACGGGCCTGCCGCGCGTCGTCGAGGACCTCACCGACGACGCCGCGCTGGCGCGCCTGGCCGACAGCGACGAGCATCAGCGCTTCATGCGCGACGCGGGCTACCGCTCCGGCGCGGTCTTCCCGATGGTCGCCCGCGGGCGCACGCACGGCGCGATCGCGTTCCTGCACCTCGGCAACGACGCGCGCTTCGGGCGCGGCGTGCTCGAAGTGCTCGAAGACCTCTCCGGGCGCGCGGCGATGGCATTCGACAACGCCCGCCTCTACGCCGAGCGCACGGAGCAGGCGCAGACGCTCAGGCGCAGCCTGATGCCCTCGGTGCTGCCCGAGATACCCGGGCTCGAGCTGGCCAGCTACTTCCGCCCGCTCGGCGCCGGGCGGGAAGTCGGGGGCGACTTCTACGACGTGTTCGGCGACGAGCACAGCTGCTGGATGGTCGTCGGCGACGTCTGCGGCAAGGGCGCGGAGGCCGCCGCCGTCACGGGCTTCCTGCGCCACACGATCGCCGCCTACGCGCGCGACGCGATCAGCCCCGCGCGCGTGCTCTCACAGGTCAACAGCGTGATGCTCGACCAGGACTTCAGCGGTCGCTTCGCGACCGCGATCCTCATGAACCTCCGCCTTCACGACGAGCAGGTCACCGTGACCGTCGCCTCCGCCGGCCATCCCGCCGCGCTGCTGACGCGCGGCGAGGGCGGCGCCCACGAGCTCGGCGAGCGCGGCGCGCTGCTGGGCGTGTTCGCCGACGCCGAGATCCACGAGACCTCCGCCGCGCTACAGCCTGGGGATTCGCTCGCGCTCTACACCGACGGCCTGCTGGAGGCGCACGCCCCCGAGCGCACGGTCACCTCTGAGCAGCTACTGGCGCGCCTGGACGAGCGCTCTCCCGCCGCGGCGGAAGAGGCGATCGAGGCATTGCTCGCCATCGCCCAGCTCAACGAGCAGATCCGCGACGACGTCGCGATCCTCAGCGTGCGGGTCACCACCTCGCCCCGCAGCCTGGCCCGGCTCGGCGATCGCCCCCCCGCGGTCAGCGCCGTCGGCGCCGAGCAGCTCGACCTCGCGCCCAGGCGCGCCACGGGCTAGCGGGGATCGAGCACGACGACCGGGATCTCGCGCCCCACGGCGTTTCGCTCGTAGAAGTCGTACCCCGGGTAGGTCGCGAGCATTTTCTTCCAGAGCCGGTCGCGCTCCTCGCCGCTGGCCACGCGCGCACGGACCTCGCGCACCTCGGCGCCGATCTGGATCGTGGTCTCGGGGTGCGCCATCAGGTTGTGAAACCAGGCGGGGTTCGTCGGCTGGCCGGCCTTCGTGGCGGACACGACGATCGCATCGCCGTACTCGTGGCACATCAGCGGCGACGTCCGCTTCGCCCCGGTCCTCGCGCCGACGTGGTCGAGCAGCGCCACCCGCGCCTGCGGCCATCCGGGGAGATGACCGCCGATCCTGCCCTTCGTCCTCCGGTAGACGGCGACGTGCATCTTCGCCGAGCGCCGCCCGGCGTACAGGCCGCGCTTGTTGATGAGCTCCGAACCTGCGAGCGTGACTTTTCCGAGCAGCGACATCGAGGCCTCTTTCGTTACGAACCGGAGGCCGTCGCGCTCATGGCGAGCAGCCCCAGCATTTCACCGAACACCGCCTCATCCACACCTTCGGGATCGATCGTCTTTTCGAGGGACAGCCCCGTGAAGAGCGCGAGGACCCCCATCACCACCCGCTCGACCGGGACGGCCGGCTCGATCCCCCTGCGCTCGACCTCGCGTTCGACCAGGCGCACGATCACCTGCTTGCGGGCGCGATAGCAGTCGCGAAACCGCGCGCCGATCCGCTCGTCGCGGGAGGCGACCGCGCAGAATTCGTGAAACAGCTTGCCCCACGCCCGCTCCTGGTTTAGGTAGCCGGCGAACACGGAGCCGACGTCGATCGCCTTGCGCTCGTGGGCGGTGTCCTGGTCGAGGATCGCCTCGACGCGCTCGATGTGGGACCGGAAGCGCCGTTCCACGATCTCCAGCAGCAGCTCGCCCTTGCCGGAGAAGTTCGAGTAGACCGCCTTGCGCGTGTGGCCGGCGCGCTCGGCGATCTCCTCCAGCGAGCTGTCGGCGTAGCCGCGCGCTTCGAACACCTCGAGCGCCGAGTCGAGCAGCCGCTCACGGGTCTGGCGGCGCTGCTCCTCGCGGCTCAGACGGGCGGGTCGGGGTGGTAGGGATACGTCATGCACTTGGGAACGGAGTGTATCCCAAATGAGGAAACGTCGCCCGGAGCGTCGGCGGCTGCCTACGGCGCCGGCATCGTCCCGCCGAGCGCCTGCCCGCCCACCGAGCCGGTCACCTGCGCGACCGCCCCCGCCCCCGCGGTCGTCCAGATCGCATCGAGCGAGGCCTTCGGCAGCCCGGCCGCATGCACCGTCAGCCGCGCGACCGCGGTTTCGCCCGCGCCCGCGACCGGGTTGTGCCGCAGTTCCACCGTCCCGCTGACCGCCACTCCCGGCACGAGCCGGTCGCGCTTCAGCGTCAGCAGCGCGCCGCCGTGCGAGGCGGTCACCGAGCCGCCGTGCAGGCCTTGATCGTGCTTGGCTTCGATCGCGCTCCAGCGGGTGACCGCGTCGCCCGCCGTCTGCACCGCCGCCGCGCCGAGCTGGAGCGCCTGGCGCGAGGCCGCGTTGCCGGGCGACGGTTGCAACGGCGCTTCTTCGGCGAGCGTCGCCGCGTAGACGCCCACCGCATGCACCGGCGCCACCGCGGGAGCGCACGAGACGTCCAGCGAGTCGAGCTGCCGCGGGCTCTGCACGAAGCGCTCGATCAGCGAGGAGCCGCATTCGGTGGCGCCCTCCCCCACGACGTGCGTCGAGTTCGCGAGCTCGACGAAGCGCGCGTGCCCGCCGACCTCCCCCAGCACCTTCGGCGCGTCGACCGGCGGCGTCCAGCTGTCGAGCTCGCCGCCCAGTACCAGCACCGGCATCGAGGCAGGCAGCAGCGGCGCCTGGCCGTCGGTCGGCGCCTGCGCGTCCGCGTCGGGGCTCGGCCAGCCGATGCAGACCGAGAACGCCTCGGTGTTCTCGTTCTGGGAGATCCACTCCGCGGTGCTGAACGGCGCGAACGTCTGCGCCGGCAGCGTCGCCTGCGCCACCGACAGTTCGTTCGCGCGCTGCGACGGCGGCGCGCGCATGTCGAACAGCTGCGGGTAGTCCACGCACGCGTCCGCCACGTACAGCCCGACCGAGTAGTAGCGCACCGGCGAGCCGAAGTAGCCCTCGTCTTCGTATTCGCGCTGCGCGTACAGGCGCAGCAGCGGCGCCGGGTCTTCGTGGGCTCCGAGCAGCGCGCGCGCCGCGGCGTCCAGCTCGCGGTAGATGCGCGTGTCCTCGGCCGCGTCGCTGACGAGGTCCACGAGCCCGACGACGTCCATCCGCGCCTGCACGAGCTTGCCGCCCGGGCCCGGCACGCGGCCCGCGACCGGCGCCGCGCGCAGGCGCTCCGCCAGCGCGCCGATCCGCGACCAGGAGGGCCCCGGCGCCGCCTGCGCGCACGCCGCCCAGCGTTCGCACGCCGCGTCGAAGTCGCCGGGCATCGACCCGATCGTGCTGCGGTACCAGGGGTCCAGGCCGAAGGACTCGTACGTCGAGTCGAGCACGACGCTGCGCACCAGCCGCGGGAAGCGCGCCGCGAACACCTGCGCGAAGAACGAGCCGTAGGAGTCGCCGTAGACGTCGACCTGCGCCAGGCCCAGCGCTTCGATCACCGCCGCCATGTCGCGCGCCGCGGGCGCCGAGCTGAACAGGTCCGAAGCGTGCAGGTACCCGCCGCCGGGGCGCTTCCAGCGATGGTCCAGCGAGGCGGCGCAGCTCGCCGCCGCCGCGCGAAAGGCGTCGCCGCCGGTCGGCCCCGAGAAGTCCTGCAGGCCCTTGCAGCGCAGCGGCGAGGATTCGCCGGTGCCGCGGTTGTCGATCGCGAGCATGTTCCAGCGCGCCAGCAGCGGCCCGTACATCGCCGCGTAGCCCGCCTCGCCGCCCGCCGAGCGGTAGGCGACCGATTCGATCGACGGATAGCCCGGGCCGCCCTCGACCGGCACGACCGTGCGCGCATCCGCGCCGGCGCCCGGCGCCGTCGCCGGGTACCAGCGATAGGCGATCGAGATCTGCGGGCTGCCCGCCAGCGCGTAGTCCAGCGGCACCGGCAGCGAGCCGCAGTAGGCCGTCGGTTCGGAGCCGCACAGCTTCAGCGTCTGCGAGCCCACGCGCAGCGCCGGGGCCGGGCCGGCGGCGCGGGCCGGGGCGGCGATGAGCGCGAGCACCGCCATCGTGGCGACTGTCAACCCCAGAGGACCCCTCATAACCCCCATCCCGTTTCGAGGATAGCCGCCACGGTCTCTGATAGACCCCGCTTGGATGGGCGCCAGCGAGACACCGTCGCGCGCACGCAGGCTGCTCGGGCGCAGGCGCGTCGGGTTCGCGATCGCCGCCCTGCTGCTCGCGGGGATCGTCGCGTTCGCGCTCTCGCGGCTGGGGCTGCACAAGATCGGCCACGCGCTCGTCAGCGCGAAGCCCGGCTGGGTCGCGGGCGCGTTCGTGCTGATGGCGACCTCGCTGTTCGTGCGCTCGATCTCCTGGCATCAGGTGCTGCGCGCGGCGCTGCCGGACACGCCGATCCCCTGGCTGCCGGTCACGCGCGCGACGATGATCGGCGTGATGGGCTCCGCGGTCGTGCCCGGGCGCGTCGGCGAGGCCGCCCGCGTCGTCGTGATCACCCGCCGCCTGGAAGGCTCCAACCGCCGCCAGCTGCCGGTCGTCGCGGGCACGGTCTTCTCGCAGACGCTGATCAACCTGCTGGCGCTAGCGATCCTCGCGGGCGTCACGTTCACGAGCGTGCCGCTGCTGAACGGCCATCCCGCCGGGATCGCGCTGGCGATCGCGATCCCGCTCCTGATCGCCGGCCTGGTGGTGGGCGGGCCGCGCCTGCTGGCGCGCGGCGAGCGCGCCCGCTCGGAGCGGATCGCGCGCTGGTCCGGCGTGCTCGCGCGGCTGCTGGCCCTGGCGCGCCAGGGCCTGGTCGTGTTCGCGCGCCCGCGCTACGGCAGCACCGCCGTCGGCGCCCAGCTGCTGGCGTGGGCGCTGCAATGGCTCGCCTGCTACATGGTGCTGCTGGCGCTGGGGCTGGAGCACAAGGCGGGGCTCGACGCCGCGGCGGCGGTCCTGCTGGCGGTCAACGTCAGCGCCGTGCTGCCCGCGACGCCCTCGAACGTCGGCGTCTTCCAGGCCGCCTGCCTCGTCGTCCTGGCCGCCTACGGCGTCGGCGGCGGCCCCGGGCTGGCCTACGGGATCATCCTGCAGGCCGTCGAGGTGCTGACGGCGCTCGCGCTCGGCGTGCCGGCGCTGCTCGGCGAGGGGCTGACCTGGCGCGACATCCGCGCCGAGTCGCAGTCGGAGCGCGACCTCGCCGAGCAGTCGCTCACGGGCGAGCACGCGCCAGGGAGTCGGGAACCGCCCGGGCAGGCGCCGGGCGGGCGGCCGCCGGAGCGCGAGTCAGCCGGCGATCGCGCGCAGTGACTGGCGCAGCGAGCGGGTCGTCTGCAGGACGGCCGTCGGCTCGTAGCCGCAGTGGGCCATGCAGTTGTCGCAGCGCGGGTCCTTGCCGCGACCGTACTTGTCCCAGTCGGTCGTCTCGATCAGCTCTTTGTAGGTCTCGGTGTAGCCGTCGGCCATCAGGTAGCAGGGCCGCTGCCAGCCGAACAGCGAGTAGCTGGGGATGCCCCAGGCGGTGCAGTCGAATTCCTCCTTGCCTTCGAGGAAGTCGAGGAACAGCGGGCTGTGGTTCAGCCGCCACTTCTTGCGGCGGCCGTCGGCGAACGCCTCGCTGAACAGCTCGCGCGTCTGCTTGACGCCGAGGAAGTGGTCCTGGTCGGGCGCTTTCTCATACGCGTAGGCGGGCGAGATCATCATCTCGTCGACCTCTAGCTCGTCGTTGAGGAAGTCCAGCACCTCGCGCACCGTTTTCGGCGAGTCGTGCGTGAAGAAGGTCGTGTTCGTCGTCACGCGGAAGCCCGCGGCCTTGACGGCCTTGATCGCCGCGACGGCCTTGTCGAACACGCCCTCGCGCTCGACCGATTCGTCGTGGCGCTCGCGCAGCCCGTCCATGTGAACGGCCCAAGAGAAGTAGGGGCTCGGCGTGAAGTTCGGAAGCTTCTTCTCCAGCAGCAGCGCGTTCGTGCAGAGGTAGACGAACTTCTTGCGTTTGATCAGCTCGTCGGCGATCACGTGGATCTCCGGGTGGATCAGCGGCTCGCCGCCGGCGATCGAAACCATCGGCGCGCCGCTCTCCTCGATCGCCCCGACCGCCTGCTCGACCGGCATCCGCCGGCGCAGCTCGTGCTCGGGGTGCTGGATCTTGCCGCAGCCCGAGCAGGCCAGGTTGCACTGGAACAGCGGCTCCAGCTCGACGATCAGCGGGAACTTGTCGCGTTTCGCGAGGCGCTGGCGCATCAGGTACCAACCCATGCGCGTGCTCTGCCTGACTTTCACCGCCATGCGCGTACCTTAGCCCGCCGGGTCCCAGTCCTGAAGCGCCACCGCCGCGGCGCGGCGCAGCGCCTGCGCGGCCTTCAGCGCGCTGGGGATCGCCTGCACGCGAAACAGCTCGTGGCTGGGGCTGTCGAGCACCACGCGCACGACCGCGAACGGCCGCCCCGCCGCGCCCGCCGCGAGCCAGGCGGACTCCATGTCCACGGCCAGCGCGCCCGCCGCGCGCAGCTGCTCGCGCCGCTCGCCCGTCGCGATCTTCCCGACGCCCACGATCGGCCCGTGGCGCACGCTCAAGCCCGCCGCACCCAGCGCGCTTGCCAGGCGCTCGGAGCCGTGGCAGTCCGCGCGCACGAGCTCGTGCCCTTCGTCGCCGGTCGCCATCACCTCGCCCGCGACGATCACTTCGCCCGGCCGCGACCGCTCGTCCAGGCCGCCGCAGAAGCCGAGCACCATCAGCCCGTGGCCGGGCTCCTCGCGCAGCCGGCGCGCGGCGGCGAGCGCCTTCTCCGGCCCCATCCCGGTCTTGCGCACGCGCGCCCCGCGCGCGCCCGAGCGGACGAGCGCGTGCTCGATACCCAGGGGCGCCGCGACCAGCACGCCGGCCAGGCGCCCGCTCATGCCCCCACCGCCTCGGGCGCGACCTGCCCCAGCGCGGCGCGCGCCGCGGCGTGGCCGCTCATCACGGCGCTCTCCAGCGTCGCGGGCCAGCCCGTGGCGGTCCAGGTGCCCGCGAGCGCCAGGCCGGGGACCTCTGTCGCGGCGCCGGGGCGCAGCGCCGCGGTGCCGGGCGCGGCGCGGAACGTCGCGGTGTGCTCGCGCGTCGCGAGGAAGCTCTCCACGCGCGCCTCGCGCGCGCCCGGCAGCAGCTCCGCGATCGCGGGCAGGTAGCGCTCGCGCAACTCGGCCACGCTCGCCTGCATCTCGCGCTCGGCCCCGGACAGCGACACCGCCAGATACTGGCACCCGGGAGGCGCCCCCGCCGCCGCGCTGCGGTCGAACAGGTACTGCACCGGCGTGTCGACGCCCGCGGCGAAGTGCTGCTCGCAGACGACGCGGTCGTAGACCACGTGCAGGTTCACGATCGGCGAGCTGCCCAGGCCGCGGATCGCCTCTGCCTGGCGCGGCAGCAGCGGCTCGATCAGCCCCGCGGCGCGGGCGTGCGGCAGCGCGACGATCACCGCCTCTGCGCTGAGCCCCTCCCCCGCCCGGTCCCCCTGCTCCTGCGCGTCCTGCCCGTCCTCGCGTCCGCCCCAGCCCGCCTGCAGCTCGAAGCCGCCCTCGACCCGCCGCAGCGCCTGCGCGCGCCAGCCGAGCCGGTACTCGACGCCGGCGTCCGCGAGCGCGCGCTCGGCCGGATCGCCGATCGCGTCGGCGAGCGTGCCGACGTGGAAGCCGATGTCGCCCGCGTCGGCGCTCGCGAGCAGGCCCGTCTGGAACACGAACGCGCCCAGCGCCAGCGACGCCTCCTTGGCGGGCAGGTTCAGCGTCGGCAGCGCGATCAGGTCCCACAGCGCCGCGAGCGAGCGCTCGCTCTGGCCGAGATCCGAGAGCCAGTCGCCCAGCGTGCGCTCGTCGAGCGCGAGGTCGGAGGTGTCGAGCGCCGAGAGCGCCCGCGCCGCCAGCGCCGCGCTGAAGCGCTGCGCCGCCGAGAGATGGGGATAGCGCGCCAGCGCGCCGGCGAGGTGCAGCGGCGGCGGCAGCGTCCCGCGGCGCAGCGTCACCGGCGGCTTGCCCGGGCTCAGCACCGGGATCTCCAGGCGCTCCTGCACCTCGACGTGGCGCTCGGAGCCCAGACGCGCCAGGAGCGCGCGGTAGGCGCTGCAGCAGCGCAGGAACACGTGCTGGCCGTTGTCCAGGCGCATCCCCTCGCGCTCGAAGGAGTAGGCCGCGCCGCCAAGGCGGCGGCGCACCTCCACGAGCGTCACCCGCGCGCCCGCCGCGGCGCAGTCGAGCGCCGCGGTGATGCCCGCGAGCCCGCCGCCGACCACGGCGACGCGGGGCGCGCTCAAGCCGCGCCGCCCGCGACGCCGAGCCCCGCGAAGCTGCGCAACGCCACGAGCGCCTTCTCCCTGCCCGAGAGCGAGGTGCGGGTCCGCAGCGCCCCCGGCGGGTCGGCCTCGATCCGCTCCAGCACGCCGTGGTAGATGCCGGCCATCGCCGAGACGCACGCGGCGCTGCGGCGGTCCAGCAGCGCCACGAGCGGCAGGCCGCGCTCGAACCAGGCCTGCGCGCGCTCGGCCTCGAAGCGGACCAGCGGCGTCAGCGAGTCGCCGCCCTGCGCCACGCGCGCCGCGAGCAGGCGCGCCGAGGCCGCCATCTCCCCGTCGGCGGGGATCGCGAAGCGCCGCAGGTCCTCCGCCGGCAGGTAAACGCGGCCGTTCTCGGCGTCCTCGCGCACGTCGCGCAGGATGTTCGTCAGCTGCAACGCCACGCCGAGATCGTCGGCGAGGGCTTCCATCCGCGCGCGGTCCGGAGCGCCGGCCCGCTTCGCGAAGATCGCCAGGCACACGCGCCCGATCGTGCCGGCGACGCGGCGGCAGTACAGCTCCAGCTCCTCGAAGCGCTCGTAGCGGACCTCGCGCACGTCCATCCGCACGCCCTCGATCAGCTCGCCCAGCGCCCCCGGCGGCAGCGCGAAGCGCCGGTCGGCGTCCGCCAGCGCGACCAGCACCGGGTCGCCCGGCGCCGCGGCCGCCGAGCGCGAGCGTTCCAGCTCCGCGAGCTGCTCCGCCGCCTCGTCGAGCAGCTCGAGCTTGCGCGCGGGAGGCAGCTCGCCGTCGCCGATGTCGTCGATCCGGCGCGCGAAGGCGTAGGCCGCGCACATCGCGCGCCGCCGCGCGCGCGTCAGCAGGCGGATTCCGTAGTAGAAGTTCGCCGCCTGCGCGCGCGTGATCGCCTCGCAGCGGTCGTAGGCCTCGCGCGTCGAGATGAGCTCCGTGGCGCTCACGCGCTGGAGGGGCGTCTCGCGAGGGTCGCCAGCAGCGCCAGCAGCCGCCGTGGCTTCGACGCCTTCGGCGCGCCGCCCAGCACGTCGTAGCCCGCGCGCTCGATCGCGCCGAACGCCGCGCGGCCGCCGGCGTGGAACGCCGCCACCGCCAGCCGCTCGCGGCCGTGCAGCGAGGCAATCAGCGGCGCGCCCTCGTCCAGCAGCCCGCGCCCGCGCTGCACCTCGAACGCCAGCACCGCGCGCAGCGCCTGGCCCGCGCGCCCGGCGTCGAGCTCCCCGGGCTCGCAGCCGAAGCGCTCCAGGTCTTCCAGCGGCAGGTAGACGCGCCCGGCGGCGCGGTCCTCCGCGACGTCCTGGCAGTGCTCGGCCAGTTGCAGCGCCGTGCAGATCGAGTCAGACCAGGCGACCCGCTCGGGCGTGGCGCAGCCGAAGACGCCCAGCACGATCTCGCCCACGGGGTCCGCCGACAGGGCACAGTAGGCGCGCAGCTCCGACCACGTCGCGTAGCGCGAGACGCGCTGGTCGGTGCGGTTGGCCTCGATCAGCCGCTCGAACGGCCCCGGCGCGAGGCCGCACTCGCGCACGGTGACCGACAGGCGCCGCAGCAGCGGGTGCTCCGCCGTGCCCGCGAACGCGCGCTCCAGCTCCGCCGCCAGCCAGTCGAGCGCCGCGAGGCGATCGCCGGGGGCGCTGTCGCCCAGCTCGTCGACGAGCCGCGCGTAGCCGTAGACGGCGAGCAGGTGCTCGCGCATGGCGCGCGGCAGCACGCGGCTGGCGACGGGGAAGTTCTCCTGCTCGGCGCGCGCCATCACCTCGCGCGCGCTCGGCGCCGCGTCGGCGAGCAGCATCATCGACGCCGCACGGTCATCCGTGCCGCGCGCTCACCCGCGGCAGCGCCCGAGCGCCATGATCGGGAACGCGAGCCGGTACAGGTGGTAGTTGATGTAGTAGTCCGACGGGAAGCCCGTGCCGGTGTACTGCGGCTCGTCCCAGCCGCCGTCGGCGCGCTGCGTGGCGACCAGCCAGCCGACGCCGCGCTCGATCGCCGCCGCCACCGCGGCCTCCCGCGAGCCGATGCGGCCGTTGGCGCCGCTGCGCCGTGCGTGCGCGGCGTGCAGCGCCAAGAGCGCCCAGGCCGTCTGCGAGGCGGTGCTCTCGCCGCGCCCGATCCACGCCTCATCGTCGTAGGAGCGCGGATCCTCGCCCCAGCCGCCGTCCTCGTTCTGGTGCTCCAGCAGCCATTGCAGCGCGCGCACGATCGACGGCGCCGAAGGCTCGACGCCCGCGTCGATCAGCGCCGGCACCGCGGCGCCCGTTCCGTAGACGTGGTTCACCCCCCAGCGCCCGAACCACGAGCCGTCGTCCTCCTGCTGCTGAAGCAGCCACTCCACGCCGCGGCGGGCGACCGGCGTGTCGAGGCGGCCGAGCGCCGCGAGCATCTCGATCGCGTGGGCGCTGACGTCGGCGCTCGGCTCGTCGATCACCTCGCCGAAGTCCAGGAACGGCAGTTCGCGCACGAGCGCGCGCGTGTTCTCGGCGTCGAACGCCCCCCAGCCCCCGTTCGCGCTCTGCATCCCCTCCAGCCAGACGCGGGCGCGCTCGACCGCGGCGTCGATCTCCGGGTTGCTGTCCACGCGCCGCAGCGCGAGCACGACCTCCGCCGTGTCGTCGACGTCGGGGTAATTGTCGTTCTCGAACTCGAACGCCCAGCCGCCGGGGGCCAGCCGCGGGCGGGCGACCGCCCAGTCGCCGCTGACCTTCACCTCCTCGGAGACGAGCCAGCGCGCCGCGCGCACGAGCGCCGGGTGGTCGCTCGCGAGCCCCGCGTCGCTCAGCGCGATCAGCGACAGCGCCGTGTCCCAGACCGGCGACTGGCAGGCCTCCAGGCGGCGGCTGCGGCCCGCGGGCGCGCCGACGCCGCGGCTGTCGTCCTCGTCCTCGACCATGAACGTGTCGATCCCCGCCAGCCCACGGCTCATCACCGGGTGATCCAGCGGATAGCCCTGCAGGTCCAGCGCCATCAGCGAGTAGACCCACGGCGGCTGGATCCCGCCCCACGAGCCGTCCGCCTCCTGGCGGTCCACGACCCAGCGCTCCGCGCGGGCGACCGCGAGGCGCCGCAGGGGCTTGAACGGGTGGCGCTCGTAGAAGCGTGCGACCGAGTCGAAGATCCGCAGCGCGCGGGGGCGCTCGGCGCGGGCGTCCGCGCCGCCGGAGTCGAGCTCCGAGAGGTCGAACGGGAGCGGGCGGTTGGGCCGGTGCGCTTTCACCAGCGACACCGCCACGATCGTCTGCCGCGCCCAGCAGGCGAAGTCGTACACGTTCAGCGGCACCCACCGCGGGAGCAGGATCACCTCGGGCGGCAGCGCCGGCACGCGGTCCCAGGACCACAGCCCGAACAGCGCCAGCCACAGGTGCGTGAACACCCGCGCCCGCGCGATCCCGCCCCGGGCGCGGATCCACTCGGCCGCAATCCGCATATGCGGCTGCTCGGGGGAGTCGCCCGCGAGGCGCAGCGCCCAGTAGGCCTCGACCGTCGTCGACAGGTCGCCGGGGGCTCCGTGGAAGTTCGCCCAGGTGCCGTCGGCGCGTTGCTGGGAGCGGATCCAGGCCGCCGAGCGTTCGGTCTCCTCGGGTTTGCGCACGCCCAGGAACTCGCGCAGGAGCATGTCCTCGGCGTCCATCGTGACATTCGTCTGCAGCTCGCCCTGCCACCAGCCGTCCTCGCTCTGCAACGAGAGCAGGTGCTCGCGGGCCAGCTCCAGCGCCACCTCAGCCTCGTTGCGGGCCTCTACGGTCGACGACGCCATGACGGGAACTTAAATGTTTTGACCGGACGACGACATTTGCAAGCGCAACGAGCCTGTGCCCGCCGCCGGCCGGGATGCCGTCGTGCCGCCTGGCACCAGCACCTCGGGGTGGGCGAGCGTGATCACGTGGCGGCGCAGTTCCGCCTCAGACACGGTGCGAGGGATCGAGGATACGAAGCGATACACGATCAGGCCGTCGACGTTTCGCCGTTCGTGCAACCTGAACCCCGGCGCGGGGGGCTCGCCGGCGCCGTCGCGCAGCGGCGCGTAACCCGTCTCGTCGATCTCCCGCACCGTCACGGTCGTGCGCCGGGCGAGGTTGTCCAGGTGCAGCTGCGGCAGGTAGTACTCCAGCGGAGCGGCGCCCAGCTCGACCGTCGTGATCGCCCGCGCCCGCCCCTCGCCCTTCACGAGCAGCTCGGCGACGCCGCGCCAGTTGCCGCGCTGCAGGCGCGGGCTGAGATCGACGTCGATCGAGATGGCCAGGAACGCGGCGGCCGCCAGCGCCGCCAGCAGTGCCCCGAGCCGCGGCCCGGCTGCCGCGAGCAGGATCGCCAGCCCCACGGTCACCGGGAGCATCGCGCCGACGAGGTTGCGCGGGGCCAGGTAGTCGGCCCCCAGCGCCGCGAGCACGATCGGCGCGAGCACCGCGAACGCCGCGATCGAGATGCAGATCCAGGCGCCGTCGCGGGGGTCCGGCGCCGCCGGAGCGCTCCCGTGCGCCACCGCCGCCGCGCCCGCTCGCGCCGGCATCGCCAGCAGCCGGTAGCCGCCCAGCACGACGCCCGCCAGCAGCGGCAGCGCCACGAGCAGTTCGACCCCGTGCCCCAGCGGCTTGCCCGAGTACCCGGTGAGGTAGTACTGCGGGATCGCCTGCAGGCGGCTCGACAGCGCCCAGCGGCCGATCCACTGCGTGCCGTGCCCGCCCTGCGCGGAGATCAGCGGCAGCAGCGCCAGGCCCACGACCGCGAGCGCGGCCAGCGCCGGCAGCGCGACGCGGCGAACCGCCCGCTCGCGCAGCAGCCACAGCGCCATTCCCGCGAGCAGGAACACCGCGAAGTAGTGCGTCAGCAGCGCGAGCGCACCGCTCGCCGCGAACGCCGCGACGTGGCGGCCCGTAGGCTCCTGAAGCAGGCGTACGAAGCACAGCGTCGCCAAACCCGCGAACAGCACGAACAGCCCGTAGGCGCGGGCCTCCTGCGAGTACCACACGAACAGCGGGTTGACCGCCGTCAGCGCGCCCGCGATCAGCGCCGCGCGCCGGCCCGCCAGGCGCTCGCCGATCGCCCAGGCCACCGGCACCGTCGCGATCCCCGCGAGCGCCGAGGGCAGCCGCAGCGCGAGCGCGCCGTCGCCGAACAGGCGCACGTCGACCCACTCCAGCAGGTACCACAGCGGCGGCGTGTTCTCGTGGTGCACGAACGAGCGCCACGTCGCCCCAAGGCCCGCGTGCAGGACGTGGACCGGCGTGAACGCCTCGTCGTACCAGAGGCTCTGCAGCGTCAGCGTGCTCAGACGCAGCGCCCCCGCCAGCACGATCAGCGCCGCCAGCGGCCACCAGCCCGGCAGGCGCTGCTGCACCGGCACCGCCGGCGCGCTCGCCCCGGGCGCCGTCGCGGTCGCGCTCAACGCGGGCAGGCCCCCTCCGCCTTCGTCGTGCCGAAGCAGGCGTAGCGGTAGCGGTACAGGTCTTCGCGCTTCGCCGGCAGGTACCAGCCGCCGCGCGCCGCGCGCCGCCCGTCCACGACCGGCCCCGTCATCTGCAAGCAGATCTGCGTGCGCTCTTTCGGCGGCCCCGGGGTCGTGTTGCCGCAGACGACGTCGGTCGTCGTGAAGTGCTCGACGTCCTGTTCGGTGGAGACGTTCTTGTAGTCATGGCCCGTGTAGACGCGCCACGTGTGCAGGTCCGCGACGAGCCGGTGGTTGACGTGCGTGCCGAGCACCACGTCGTTGACGGTCGCGATCGCCAGCAGCAGGCCCACCAGCACGAGCGCCGCGGTCTCGATCCGCCAGCGCCGCGGCCCCGGTAGCTCCTCCGCCAGCGGGCGCAGGCGCGGCGGCAGGCCTCGCAGGCGCTGCTCGAAGGGCGTCTCGCGCGCGCTCATGCGACCGGGGCGAACAACGGCGTCAGTTGATGGACGATGAACAGGCCCTGCAACGCGAGCGTTGCAGCCAGCAGCCGCCGGTCGCGCGAGATCGCCGCGAGCGGCAGCGGCCACAGGATGTACCACGCCAGCAGCCAGGTGCTCGTGACCGAGATCGCCAGGAGCGCCCAGCCCGAGGCCGCGACCCAGTCATAGCCACGCCACGTGCGCCACAGCAGGTGCAGCACGATCACCACCAGCAGCGCCTTCAGCAGGTCGTGGTCGATCGGGAACACCCCCGGCTTGCCGAACAGGTGCGCGATCTCCGTCGCGAAGCTGTCGCTCGAGACGAGTGCCGCGTCGCGGTTCAGCGCCGCGACGATGTTGACCCCGTCGATTCCGAACACCGCGAACGCCAGCAGCGCGCCGAGCAGCAGCGTGCCGAGCGCGCCGAGCACCTGCGCGCGGCTGCGCTTGGCGAGGATCATGAACGGCAGCAGCGCCGCGACCGTCGCCTTCACCAACGCGCCCACGACCACCGTCGCCGCGGCGGCGCCGTCGCGGCGCGAGAACGTCAGCGCCACCGCCGCCATCATCAGCGCCATCATGATCAGGTCGTTGTGCGCGCCGCCCAGCGCGTAGATCACGTACAGCGGGTTCGCGCCGACGAGGACGATCGCGGCGACCGGGTCACGCCCCCGCGCGAGGGCGCAACGCCACGTGAGCAACAACGTCAAAGCGCTCGCGATCATCGCGAGCGCCTTCATCCCCCAAACCGCGCCCGTCACCCCCAACAGCGCGAACGGATAGGACAGCAACGTGTAGATCGGCCCGTAGGCCGTCTCGGTCTTCTTCCAGCTCTGGCCCACGTAGTGGTAGATCGGGTCGTGCACAATCGAGGCCGGGCCGTGCGTGTAGGGGTTCAGGCCGTGCTCGACGCCCATCCGCGCGTAGGCGATGTAGCTGAAGACGTCGGTCGAGAGCAGGATCGGGCCGACGAACACGATCGCATGCAGCGTCGCGATCAGCGCGATCGCCCAGCGTTTGGAGACGCTGCGCGACAGCAGCGCGAGGCCCGCGTAGCCGGCGCTGAAGGCCAGCAGCGCGATCAGGAAGACGCGGTAGCCAAGCCGCTCGCCGATGCCCTGTAGCCAGCCCGCCAGCTGCGGCGACTTCGGGATCAGGATCGAGTGCCCGAGCGCACCGTCGAGCACGATCTCCGCGGTCGCCGCGACCAGCACAAGCGCGCATGCCGCGGCCAGCGCGGGCGCCCAGTTGGCACTGCGCGTGCGGGTGAGGGGTGCTTCGCTCTGGGCGGCGACGCTCACGACGCCGCGCTGCTCACAAGGCGGTCCAGACGGTCTTCGTCTCCAGGTAGGCGTCCAGCCCGTCGTGCCCGTGCTCGCGCCCCAGGCCCGAGGCCTTGAAGCCGCCGAACGGCGCCGGCGGCTCGACGTTGCCCCACGTGTTCACGTAGACGGAGCCCGCGCGCAGCATCGAGGCCAGCTTGTGGGCGCTTGAGACGTCGCGCGTCCAGACCCCCGCCGCCAGGCCGTACTCGCCTTCGTTCGCGCGCTGGGCCACCTCCTCCAGCGAGTCGTACGGCGAGGCCACCAGCACCGGCCCGAAGATCTCCTCGCGCGCGATCTTCAGCTCGTCGGAGGTGGTCGAGAACAGCGTCGGCGCCACGTAGTAGCCGCCGCTGTCCGCGAGCGCGCTCTCCCCGCCCGCCAGCAGCTCGGCCCCCTCGGCCTTGCCCGACTCGATGTAGCTCATCACGCGCTCGCGCTGCTCGGCCGAGACCAGCGGCCCGAGCTGCGTCTCGGGGTCCAGGCCCGGCCCCAGGCGCGTGCCGTTCGCGGCCTCCGCCAGGGCGCCCACAACCTGGTCGAAGGCCTCCGCCGGGACGAACAGCCGCGAGCCCGCGTTGCAGGCCTGCCCCGAGTTGAAGTAGATCCCCTGGAAAGAGCCCTTGATCGCGGCTTCGAGGTCGGCGTCGGCGAGCATGATGTTCGGCGACTTGCCGCCCAGCTCCAGCGTCACGCGCTTGAGCGCCTTGCCGGCCTTCGCGCCGATCTCGCGGCCCACCGCGGTCGAGCCCGTGAAGGCGATCTTGTCGACGCCGGGGCTGTCCACGAGCGCCGCGCCCGTCGCGCCGTCGCCGGTGATCACGTTGATCACGCCCGGCGGGAAGCCCACCTCCAGCGCCAGCTCGCCGATCCGCAGCGCCGTCAGCGGCGTCTGCTCGGCGGGCTTCAGCACCGTCGTGCAGCCAGCCGCCAGCGCCGGGCCGAGCTTCCAGGAGGCCATCAGCATCGGGAAGTTCCAGGGGATGATCTGCCCGCACACGCCCACCGGCTCACGGCGCGTGTAGCAGAGCATGTTCGGCGCCGTCACCGGCAGCACGCCGCCCTCGATCTTCGTCGGCCAGCCCGCGAAGTAGCGCAGGTGCGCCGCGGCGCCGCGCGTGTCCACGTACTTCGCCAGGCCCACCGGCTTGCCGTTGTCCAGCGACTCCAGCTCCGCCAGCTCCTGGTCGTTGTCTTCGATCGCCTGCGCCAGCGCGTGCATCAGCTGCTCGCGGCCCGTCGCCGGCACGCTCGCCCACGGCCCGCTCTCCAGGGCCTCGCGCGCCGCCTGCACCGCGCGCTCGACGTCCTCGGCGCCGGCCTGCGCCACCGTCGCGATCTCCCTGCCGCTTGAAGGGTCCAGCGTCGCGAACGTCGTGCCGTCCGCCGCGTCCAGGCGCTCGGCGCCGATCAAGAGCTGCTGCGGCTTTGACAGGAATGCGCGCGCGGCCTCGCCGAGCGCGTCGGGCAGTGCGGTTGCTGTGTCGGCGGCGGCGGTCATGGCGGCTCCTTGTGCGTGCACGGCCCCCGCCGTGCGCGGCTACGGTTGCAGGACGATCTTAAGTGCCTCGCGGCGGTCGTACAGAGCGTACGCCTCCGGCGCCTCGTCGAGGCTCATGTGGTGCGTCACCAGCGCGCTTGGGTCCAGGCGGCCGCTGGACATCAGCTCCAGCACCTGGTCCACGTGCCCGATCACGTTCGCGTGCCCCGAGCACATCCGCAGCGCCTTGATCCAGAACAGGCCCATATGCACCTCGCAGCGCTCGGCGTAGACGCCGATCGTCTGGATCGTGCCGCACTTGCGCGTCAGGCGAATCGCCAGCTCCAGCGCGCGCGGGTCGCCCACGGCGTCGATGCACG
This sequence comes from Solirubrobacteraceae bacterium, assembly GCA_035508515.1. Lineage (GTDB taxonomy): Bacteria > Actinomycetota > Thermoleophilia > Solirubrobacterales > Solirubrobacteraceae > Palsa-744. The sequence continues at coordinate 70,380 of DATJMW010000046.1, forward strand.
CGTCCACGCCGCGGCCCTGTGTCAGCTCGCGCACCACCGTGCGCGGGTCCTCCTCGGTCAGGTGCACCGGCTGCGCGCCGAAGGACTTCGCCATCGCCAGGCGGTCCGCGACCGTGTCGATCGCAACCACGTGCGCCGCGCCCACCGCCAGCGCCGCCTGCACCGCGCACAGGCCCACCGGCCCGAGCCCCAGCACCGCGGCCGTGTCGCCGGGCTGCAGGCCGCTTTCGGCGGCGGCGTGGTAGCCCGTGCCCATCACGTCGCCCGCGAACAGCGCCACCTCGTCGCTCATGCCCTCCGGAACCTTGCGCAGCACGAGGTCCGCATGCGGCACGAGCGCCTGGTCGGCCTGCGTGCCCTGCAGTGAGCCCAGCGTCGCGCCGTGGCCGAACGTGCGCGAGGCGTCGCACTTGTGAAACAGCCCGCGCCGGCAGAAGAAGCACTCCCCGCAGGCGGTCTGAAAGCAGCCGAGCACGCGGTCGCCCACCGCCAGCTTGTGGACCTCGTCGCCCGTCGCGAGCACGGTGCCCACGTACTCGTGCCCGATCGTGAAGCCCGGTTCGATCTTCACCCGCCCGTGGTAGATGTGCAGGTCCGAGCCGCACACGCCGCTGGCCTCGATACGGACGATTGCGTCCGTCGGGTCGATCAGCTCCGGCTCGGCGACGTCTTCGACCCGAACCTCGCCCGGAGCCTGGAAGGTGACTGCGCGCATCGGCGCCCACCCTAGAGGACCGGAGCGCGTTTATGCTGCCGACATGTCCGAACCATCGAAGGCCGTCCTGATAACGGGCTGCTCCTCCGGGATCGGCCGCGCCACGGCACTGCGCCTGGCAAAGGCGGGCTGGAGCGTGTACGCCACCGCCCGCCGCCCCGAGGCCTTGGGCGAGCTGAAGGACGCCGGCTGTCAGACGCTCGCGCTGGACGTCACCGACGAGCAGTCGATGCAGGCCGCCGTCGCGGAGGTCGAGCGCGCCGCGGGCGCCGTCGGCGTGCTGATCAACAACGCCGGCTACAGCCAGAGCGGCGCCGTGGAGACCGTCCCGCTGGAGGCGGTGCGCCGCCAGTTCGAGACGAACGTCTTCGGGCTCGTGCGCCTGACCCAGCTCGTGCTGCCGAAGATGCGCGCGCAGCGCTGGGGCAAGGTCGTCAACGTCGGCTCGATGGGCGGCCGGCTCGTGTTCCCGGGCGGCGGCCACTACCACGCCACGAAGCACGCGCTCGAGGCGATCTCCGACGCGCTGCGCTTCGAGGTGCGCGGCTTCGGCATCGACGTCGTCCTGCTCGAGCCCGGCCTCATCACCACCGAGTTCGGCGAGGCCGCCACCGCCAGCATGGCCGACGTCGAGCTGTCGGGCGACGGCGGCGATCCCTACGCGAAGTTCAACGCCACCGTCGGCGCCGTCACCAAAGGCGCCTACGACGGCCCGATGCGCCTGTTCGGCGGCGGCCCCGATCGCGTCGCCAGGACGATCGAGCGCGCGATCAAGCGGCGCAACCCCCCGGCCCGCATCACGATCACCCCCTCCGCCAAGGTCACGATCGGCCTGCGCCGCATCCTGCCCGACCGCCTCTGGGACGCCGCGATGCGCGCCCAGTTCCCCCAGCCGGGCTAGCCGCTCGGCCCGGGGAGCGGCGCGGGGCGCCCGACCTCGAAGCCCTGGGCGTAGTCGACGCCGTACTCCCGCAGCAGCTCCAGCGTCTCGCGATCGCCGACGAACTCGGCGATCGTCTGCTGCCCCATCTCCCGCACGAGCCCCACCAGCGCCCTCACGACGAGCTGGTCGTGCGCGGAGCGCGGCAGGCCGCGGATGAAGTCGCCGTCGATCTTCAGGTAGGTGAACGGCAGGTGCTTGAGGTAGTGAAAGGAGCCGAAGCCCGCGCCGAAGTCGTCGAGCGCCACCGCGCAGCCGAGCTGTTGTACCCCGGCGCAGAAACTGCTCGCGCGGCCCATGTCGGAGATCGAGGCCGTCTCCGTCACCTCGACCACCAGGCGGCGCGGATCGACCCCGTGACGGTCGAGCGCCCTTTCGATCTGCGCGAGCATGCCGGGGTCCGTGACCGACACCGCCGAGAGGTTGATCGCCACGCGCCGCGAGTCCGTCGCGAGCTGCGCCACCGCCTGCTCCAGCACCATCCCGTCGATCGCCCGGATCAGCCCGTAGCGCTCCGCGGCGGGCAGGAAGCTCGCAGGCCCGATCACCGCGCCGTCGGGTTCGTCCGCCAGGCGCACGAGCGCCTCGTAGTGGGAGACGGTGCCGTCGGCGAGCGAGACGATCGGCTGGTAGTGCAGCACGAACAGGTCGTCCGCCAGCGCGCGGCGCAGGCGCGCCAGCCACGGGCGCCGCTGCAGGCCTGCGGGCGAGCAGATCCGCTCGGCCCCCGGCTGCGGCATCGGCACGCCGCGATAGCGCCGCTGGGCCGGCCGCGCGGGAGCGCGGATGACCAGATGGGGCTTCGCCTCCGCGAGCGTCGAGGTCCGCATCGGCGGAGGTCTTCGACGGGCCAGGCGGCTCCCCTCTTGGTTGAAAGCCCGCGCCCGCGCCGCTCAGTCGCGCCGCTGCGGCTCATACGGCCGCCGCGCGCGCTCGGAGACGACCAGCAGCAGCGCCAGCAGCACGAAGTTCATCACCACCGAGGAGCCGCCGTAGGCCACGAACGGCAGCGTCACCCCCGTCAGCGGGATCACGCGCGTGACGCCCCCCACGATCACGAACACCTGCATCGCCACGACGAACGAGAGGCCCGTCGCCAGCAGCTTCGAGAAGGAGTCGCGCGCCAGCGCCGCGGTCTTCAGCCCGCGCGCCACGAACAGCAGGTAGACCAGCAGCAGCCCCGCCGCCCCTGCGAGCCCCAGCTCGTTCGTGATCACCGCGTAGATCGTGTCGCTTTCCGGCACCGGCAGGATCGGCCCGCCGCCGTGGGGCAGGCGCAGCAGCGACTGGTCGAAGCCCGTGCCCAGCAGGCCGCCGTCGGCCTGCGCGAACAGCGATTGCGCCAGCTGGTAGCTGCCGCCCGCGGGCTTGTTGTAGAGCGCGGGGTCGAAGGGGTGTTCCCAGGCCAGCACGCGCGAGTGCACGTGGCTGACGTGGGTCGCCACGAACCAGGCGCCGAAGGCGAACAGCACGAGCCCGATGAACGGGAACGAGAAGCGCCCCGTCGCCACGTACAGGAGCGCCAGGAAGGCGCCGTAGAACATCAGCGAGGTGCCCAGCTCGCGGGTCAGCAGCAGCGTTCCCATCGCGGCGCCCCACACGATCAGCATCGGCCCGAACTGCTTCATGGGCGGGATCGTCAGCCCCAGCACCCGACGCCCCGCCGTCACGAGCACCTGGCGGTTGTCGCGCAGGTAGCTCGCGAGGAAGATGACGATCGCGATCTTCCCGAGCTCGGAGGGCTGGAAGGAGATGCTCCCCACGCGGATGTCCAGGTAGGCGCCGTTGACCTGCGCGCCGATCCCCGGCAGGCGCGGCAGGATCGTCATCCCGATCCCGACCGCCGCGATCGTGTAGCGATAGCGCTCCAGCACGCCGACGCCGCGCTCGCGCAGCGCGACGATCGTCGCGGCGAACAGCACGAGCCCCACGATCATCCACTGCGCCTGCTGGCGCGCCAGCACCGGGTCGATCCGGTAGATCTCGACGGTCCCCACGCTCGCCAGCACCGCCGCGAGCGGGAACAGGTACGGGTCCGCATGCGGCAGCGCGAAGCGGATCACCAGGTGCGCCGCGAGGCACAGCCCCAGAAACAGCGCCCCGTACGTCAGCGAGACGCTGGAGGCGTGGTTCAGCGTCAGGTTCGTTTCCGCCCCGGGCGCGATGTCTTCGGACTGGATGAAGATCGCCGTGAAGCCTGCGATCACCAGCAACGCCGACGGCACGAGGCCCAGCAGCTCGCGGTTTCTGGCGCTCAGCACTGCCGCGAGCGTAGCGGCGCAAGCGGCGCGGGCGCGCCGGGCGGGCCGCTACCCTACGGCGGATGCGCGCGCCGGCGGGGGCTGGTGCACGTCCACCTACGGCTCATGAGCTGGCTCCCGGAGACATTCCATGGATGAGCGCGTCCCGTCCCTGGCCTGGGGCATGTGGAAGCGCTTCCTGCTCGCGGCCGTGCTGATCGCGGCGCTCGCCGGCGGGGCGACCGCGACGATCGCACTGAACGAAGTCGAAGGTATCGCGAAGAAAATCTTCACGAAGCACAACTCGATCAAGGTCGACCCGGCGCTCGTCAAACTCACGGGCGGGCCGCAGACGTACCTGATCCTGGGCTCGGACCGCCGCCCGAAATCGAAGGACGCGCTCGACCGCACCGACCCCCCGCACAGCGACACGATCCTGCTCGTCCGCTTCGACCCGGGGCAGGAACAGACCTCCGTGCTGTCGATCCCCCGCGACCTGCTGGTGAACATCACCGGCCCCGACGGCGCCTACTACCCGCAGGAAAAGATCAACGCCGCCTACACCTACGGCGCCAGGTTGCACGGAGTCAAAGGCTCGATGGAACTCGCGGCGGACACGATCGAGAAAGAAGTCTTCCCGGGCCTGGTGATCAACGGCATCGTCGATGTCAACTTCGCGAGCTTCATCAAGATCGTAGACACGCTCGGCTGCGTGTACGTCAACGTCGACCATCGCTACCTGCACATCAACGGCGAAGGCGGCGAAATCTACTCGGAAATCAACCTCCAGCCCGGCTATCAGAAGCTCTGTTACAACAACGCGCTCAGCTACGTCCGCTACCGCCACGGCGACTCGGACTTCGTCCGCGTGGCGCGCCAGCAGGACTTTCTGCGCGCGCTGCGCGAGCAGGTCTCCTCCGACAACATCCTGCACCAGATCAACCACGTCGCGAAGGTCGTCGGCAACGCGATCGTCACGACGGGCTTCAGCTCCGAAGCCAAGAAGGTGATCGACCTCGCGAAGCTGATCGGCTTCTCGCAGGGCAAGCCGCTGCGCCAGGTCAAGTTCCGCGCCGTGAGCACCAACTTCGCGCTGAAGGGCGGCTCCTACGTCACGAGCACGAAAGAGCTCGAGCACCAGACGCTCGAGGACTTCATCAACGGCGACGAAAAAGTGGTGGAAAAACCCAAGCCGAGCGCGCCCCACCACAGCAGCTCCTCGCACAAGGCGCACGGCCACAAGCACGCGCACCGCTCCTCGGCGCCGTCCGCCGCCTCCCTCGGCCTCGCCTCGACGCCTACCTCGGGCGACGAGGAACTCGCCAAGCAGACGATCAGCATGCCGATGCGCGTGCTCTACCCGAGCCTGCAAACCGCGGCGAGCGAAGAGCAGCCAACGCGCGCATACGACGTGCGCGACCGCAAAGGCAAGCTGCACAACGCCTACGTCGTGGTCTTCAGGCAGAACACGCTCGGCGGCTACTACGACTTCGAGGGCACCAACTGGCTCGGGCCCCCGATCGTCGCCCACCCCAACGAAACGCGCAAGATCGGGCGCCGCAAATACCAGATCTTCGAGGACGGCAGCCACATCCACCTGATCGCCTGGCGCGAACAGGGGATGCTCTACTGGGTCTCGAACACGCTGCTCGAGGACCTCTCCAACGAGCAGATGCTCGCGATCGCGCGGTCAGCGAAGCCGCTGCACTAGCTAGAGGCGGCTGGCGTCGCGGGCCTGGTCGAGCGCCGCGTTCACGAGGGCGTCGGCCTCGGCGTTCTGCGCGCGCGGCACCGTGCGGATCGACCAGCTTGCGAAGCGCCGCAGCGCCGCCAGCGCCTCGGCGTGCAGCTCCTTCATGCCGGCGTTCTTGACCTTGTACTCGCCCCGCACCTGCTTGGCGATCAGCTCGGAGTCGCCGACCACCTCGACGTCGTCGGCGCCCAGCTCGCTCGCCGTCGCGAGGCCCAGCAGCAGCGCCCTGTACTCGGCGACGTTGTTCGTCGTGCTGCCAAGCAGCTGCGCCTGCTCGGCCAGCGGCTCACCCTCCGGCGTCGAGACCACGCATGCCGCCGCGGCCGGTCCCGGGTTGCCGCGAGCGCCGCCGTCGACGTGCACCAACACCTTCATCGGCGTTGAAGTATGCAGCTCGGTTAGGCGGTCGCTCGCGCGAGTGGCGGTAGGTCGCCCGGCACACGGGCCCGGCGGCGGTCACGGACGATGCGGCGCTGAGGCCGCTCGCCTTCCTGCTCCGTCGCGACGGAGCGCCCTTGACGGGCGCGCCGGTCGAACTCGCGACGGTCCACGATCACCGTGACGTTGTCGTCGTTCTCGTAGTACTCGACGAGCTTGGGATACAGCTCGTCGGCCAGTGGCCTGGGTACGACGCAGTAGATCATGCTGACCCGGATCTTACTCCCCGATTTCCAATATTCAACCCTTGCAGGAGCCCTGCGAACGCCTCAGAGCAGCGCCAGCAGGCCGCGCTCGTCGGCGATCCCGTTCGCGAGGCGGTCGCCCGCCGGCAGCTCCGACAGCTCCGTGCCCTGCGCCAGCGGCTCCGCCCGCGGCCCCTGCATGTCGTCCAGGTTCACCTCGTAGGTGTACCAGCAGAGCTCCCACGCCAGCACGATCACGACCGCCCCGGCGACGGCCTCGCCGGGGCGGACCGAGACCTCGGGCGCACCCAGCGAGCGCGTCAGGCTCGCGACCCGGCGCGGGTACTCGCTCACGTTGAAGAGATCGACCGCCCGCTGTAGCGGCCCGGCCGGCTGGGCGATGGGCGCCTCGGCTTCGGCACCCAGTTCCAGGGGCGCCCCGTCCGCCGCCGACGGCCGTGCGTCCAGCGGGCCCGTGCCCAGGAAGTCGTAAGGCTCGCCACCCTGCGGGTGCAGGCGCTCCGTCGCGCCGCGTCCCCCCTCGGCCTGTGTGCGGCGCGCCTGGCGCAGGCGCCCGAGCAGCGCGTGGCGCCGGCCGTGGCGCAGCGGCGCCGGGCTCGCCAGCTGCTCGAGCGAGCCGCGCTTCCAACCCTGATGCGCCGCGCGGGGTGCGCACAGCTCGCAGACGATCCGCGGCTCGCCTGCCGCGATGAACGTGTCCGGCTGCTCGCCGCGCAGCAGGCGCCGCTCGCACACGTCGCAGGCGACGTCGGGCTGCGAGGTCACGATCGATCTCGTGCTCATAAGCTGAGCAGGGTAGCGGCCGCGGGGCCGTCGCCGCAACGTCGGGCGCCGTCGTACGACGGCGCCGCGCGACCTGCGATGCGGCCCGAAGCCCGGGAAGAGCGCCTAGGCGTGCGCCGCGGCCCGCTCCTCGCCGGCCTTCGCGACCAGCTTCTGCGCCAGGTGCCCCGGCACCTCCTCGTAGCGCAGGAACTCCAGCGTGTAGTCGCCCTGGCCGCCGGTGATCGAGCGCAGGTCCGGCGCGTAGGCGAGCACTTCCGACATCGGCACCTCCGCCTTGATCTCGGTCATCGCGCCCACCGGCTCCATTCCCTGCGGATGCCCGCGGCGGCTGTTCAGATCGCCGATCACGTCGCCGACGTAGGCCTCCGGCACCGACAGCGTCACGAGCATGATCGGCTCCAGCAGCACGGGCTCCGCCAGCGAGAGCGCGTCTTTCATCGCCTGCAGGCCTGCCATCTTGAACGCGATCTCGGAGGAGTCCACCGAGTGGTGCTGGCCGTCGACCAGCCGCACGCGCACTCCCTTTACCGGGTAGCCCGCCAGCACGCCGGAGGTCATCGCTTCGCGCACGCCCTTCTCCACCGCAGGGATGAACGAGCCCGGGATCACGCCACCCTTGATCTGGTCGACGAACTCGAACTCCTCACCGAGCTGAAGCGGCTCGATCTCGATCTGGCAGTCGCCGAACTGCCCGCGACCACCGGACTGCTTCTTGTGGCGGCCGTGGGCCTTCGCCGGCATCCGGATCGTCTCCTGGTAGGGCACGCGCGGCGGTTGCAGCGTCACCTCGACGCCGAAGCGGTCGCGCAGGCGGTCGACGATCACTTCAACGTGCACCTGCGAGAGGCCCGCCACGATCTGCTCGCCGGTCTGCTGGTCGCGGTGCAGGTCGATCGTCGGGTCCTCCTCCTGCAGGCGGTGCAGCGCCGCGAACACCTTCTCCTCGTCGCCGCGGCTCTTCGGCTCGATCGCGAACGCCATCACCGGCGCGGGCAGCGCCAGCCGCGGCATCTCGATCGGCTCGTCGCGGTCGGCGAGCCAGTCGCCCGCGCGCGTCTCCTTCAGCTTCGCGACCGCGCCGATGTCCCCGGGACCGAACTCGCCGACGTGCTCGACCTCCTTGCCCGCGAACAGCAGCAGCTGCCCGATCCGCTCCTTGGCGTGCACGTGCGTGTTCAGCACCTGGCTGTCGGCGGAGAGCACGCCCTGGTAGACGCGCAGCAGGTTGATTCGCCCCGCGAACTGGTCGGCCCTGGTCTTGAAGACGTACGCGAACAGCGGCTCGTCCTCGACGGCGCGCAGCTCGACCTCGCCGACCTGGAACGCCCCGTGCTTGACCGGCGAGGGCAGGTCCTCGACGATCGCGTCCAGCAGCCGCGAGGTGCCCAGGTTCAGCGTCGCGACACCGCAAACGACCGGGAAGATCTTGCCGTGGTTCGTGCCCTCCTTCAGCGCGTTCACGATCTCCTCGTGGGAGATCTCCTCGCCCTCCAGGTAGCGCTCCATCAGCGCGTCGGAGACTTCGCAGACCTCGTCCATCAGCTTTTCGCGGAACTCCTGCGCCCGCTCGGCCTCGGCGTCGGGGATCGGGATCTCGCTGAAGCCGGCGCGCTCTGCCGAGTCCTGGCGGAAGGCCTTCATGTCGACGAGGTCGATCACCCCTTCGACATCGTGCTCGGAGCCGATCGGGATCTCGGTCGCGACGGCGTGCGGGCCGAACGCGCGCTTGACCTGCTCCAGCGTGCGGAAGAAGTCCGCGCGCTCGCGGTCGAGCATGTTCACGAACACCATCCGCGCGATGTCCAGCTCCGCCGCCCGCGCCCACAGGCGGCTCGTCGTGACCTCGACGCCCATCACGGCGTTCACGACGAACACCGCCGACTCGCAGACGCGCAGCGCGCCCAGTGCGTCGGCGACGAAGCTCGGCTCGCCCGGCGTGTCGAGCAGGTTGATCTTGCGGCCCTGCCACTGAAACGAGCTCAGCGCCGCCGAAATCGACATCTGGCGCGACTGCTCGTCGGGATCGGCGTCCGACACCGTGCTTCCGTCGGGGACTGAGCCCAGCCGGCCGGTGACCCCGGCCTCGAACAGCAGCGCCTCGTGCAGCGAGGTCTTGCCGGCCCCACGGTGGCCGACCAAGGCGACGTTGCGAATCCGATCCGCCGGCAGGCGGTCTCCATTTCCTCGCATGCGATCTCCCTTGTAGCTGTAGAGGGACGATACCGCCGCGGTGGCCCCGGCGCCAGAGCCTCCGCGCCACTCACAGGCGGGGACTAGGAGAGTTCGAACCAGCGGCCGCGGCGCGAGGAGCCGAACTCCTGCTTCTCGGCAACCAGCGCGGCCGAGGGCTCCCGGAACGTGCCGGTGGGCTGCGGCTCGGACATGAAGTCGACGTCGACGCGGCCGATCCGCCCGGCGCCGAACTCGACGTAGCAGGAGCCCTGGCCCTGATAGCCGTCGGCCTCTCCCTCGCCCTGCGCCTGCGCGATCAGCTGCTCCGCCACGACGCGCGCGGCGCCCTCCGCAAACACCCCGGCTTTCGGCACGCCGATCTGCGCCACGTCGCCGACCGCGTAGACCCCCGGCCAGCGCGTTTGCAGCGTGCGCGGGTCGACCGGGACGTAGACCTCGTCCTCGCGCAGCATCCCGCTGTCGCGCACGACCGCCGCCGCGCGGTGCTTCGGCACGCCGAGGAACAGGTCGAAGGGCAAACGTGTCCCATCGTCCAGCTCGACCTCGCCGGCGTCGAGCGAGGCGATCCGCCGCCCCGGCATGAACGCGATTCCGCGCTCGGCGAACGCCGCTTCCAACGCGGCCGAGGTCTCCGGCGAGGGCGGCACCGGCGTCGGCAGCGGGATCGTGAAGGTGATCTGGGTGCCCTCGCGCAGGCCGCGCCCCAGCAGGTAGTCGTGCAGCAGCAGCGCCGTCTCGCTCGGCGCCGGGGGGCACTTGAACGGCGCCCCGCAGACGCCGATCACCGCGCGCCCGCCCTTGAAGCCGGGCAACAGCTCCGCCAGCCGTTCGGCGCCCGCCACCGAATAGAACTCGTTGCCGTGCTCGGCCAGGCCCGGCGTCGCGGCGAGGTCGTAGTCCGCGCCCAGCGCGATCACCAGCGCGTCGGCCTCGTGGCCGCCGGCGTCGGTCGTAACACGGCGGGCCTCCGGGTCGATCGCCGTCACGGTCTCCTTCAGGAAGCGGACCCCCGGCTTCCTCAGCGCCGCGTAGGGCAGCTTCACCGACTCCGCGCTCGTACGCGCGAACAGCACGTCGAGCTTGGAATAGCCGAACACGAACGAGTCGCCCTTGTCGATCAGCGTCACCTCCACGCCGTCGCCCAGCGCCTCCGACAGCGTCGTCGCCAGCTCCAGCCCCCCGAAGCCCGCCCCCAAGATCAACACCCGCATGGGGACGATCCTATGGGAGGCCCAGCGACCGCGGCGTGCGAGAGCGCACACAGTTCCTGCTCCTCGCCATGGCCCACCCTACGTCAAGGCAATGCTTCGCCCGGTTCGTGCGCCCTGGATCACTCCTACTACGCTGCTCTCATGGCCGACGCCAGCATCCGAGAACTGCGCAAGCGCACTGGCGAAGTAGTCAATCGTGTCGGACGCGGCGAGCGGATCACGATCACCCGTATGGGCAACGCCGTAGCCGAGTTGCGACCTCTGCCTTCGGGTGGGCTTTCTGGAGAGGCGTTGCTGGAGCGCTGGCGCCTGCTGCCACCGGTTGATCCAGTGGCATTTCGCCAGGACGTCGGCTGACGCAGACCGTAGTCCGCTGTTCGTGGGGCGCGCATGCGCGCCCCCGCGGACCGGCGCATGCGCCGGTCCCGACCGCCGTGCATGCACGGCGGTCTCCCTAATCGAAGCTCTCGTCCTCCTGCATCCGCGAACGCAGGCGCAGGACCGCCTTCGTGTGCATCTGCGAGACGCGCGACTCCGTCACGCCGAGCACCTCGCCGATCTCGCGCAGGGTCAGGTTCTCGTAGTAGTAGAGGGCGATCACCAGCTTCTCGCGCTCCGGCAGCATCGCGATCGAGTCCGCGATCCGGTCCTTCAGGTCGCCCACGTCCAGCGAGCGCGCGGGATCGGGCGCGTTCGGGTCCTCGATCGTGTCCATCAGCGAGACCTGGTCGCCGCTGGAATCCGAGACGCTCCACAGCTCGTCCAGCGCCACCATCGAGGAGTGCGAGATCGCCAGCAGCGACTCGTTCAGTTCGTCAACCGTGATCCCCAGCTCGTCCGCCAGCTCCTGGTCGGTCGGGGCGCGCTGCAACGCGTTCTCCAGCTTCGCGTTCGCCCGCTCGACTTCGCGCGCCCGCGCCCGCACGCTGCGCGGGACCCAGTCCATCGAGCGCAGCTCGTCGATGATCGCGCCCTTGATCCGCATGATCGCGTAGGTCTCGAACTTGATGTCCCGCGACAGATCGAAGCGCTCGATCGCGCTGATCAGGCCGACGAGGCCGTAGGAGATCAGGTCCGCCTCCTCGACGTGCGGCGGCAGGCCCGCGGCCGTGCGCCCCGCCACGTACTTGACCAGCGGCGAGTAGGCCACGACCAGGCGCTCGCGCGCCTGCGTGTCGCCGTCGCTCTTGTAGCGGCGCCACATTTCCCGCAGCTCGATCGGTTTGACGTTTGTCTCCAGCGTCGTTTCCCCTTTGAATTCAGGCCCGAGGGTGGCTGCGCGCGTAGGCGCTCTTGAGTCTCGCGGACTCTACCCGAGTGTAAATTTGGGTGCTCGACACAGACGCGTGTCCGAGCAGCTCCTGAATGCTGCGCAGATCCGCCCCCCCGTCCAGCAGGTGTGTCGCGAAGCTGTGCCGCAGCGCGTGCGGGGACACCGCTCCCCCCGCCCGTTCCGCGACCGCCCCCGCCCGTGCGGTCCACGTCCGTAGTCGCCGGCGCACGTCGCTGGTGCCCAGCGCGCGCCCCGACTTCGACAGGAACAGCGCCTCTGCCTCGCCGGCGCCCGCGGGCGCTGCGGGCGGCTCGCTCGCCAGCTGCGGGCGGGCGTGGTCCAGGTAGGCCCGCAGCGCCTTCATCGCCGGCTCCCCCACCGGCACGAAACGGGTCTTGCGCCCCTTGCCCTCGACCCGCAGCTGCTCGCCGTCCCAGTCGACGTCGATCGTCCGCAGCGAGACCAGCTCCTCCGCCCGCAGGCCGCAGGCGTAGGCAAGCTCGAACATCGCGCGGTCGCGCCGCTCAAGCGGCGTCCCCACCGGGATCGCGTCCAGCAGGCCCGCCGCTTCGCGCGCGCTCAGCACCCGCGGCAGGTGCGAGCCGCGGCGCGGCGTCGAGACCAGATCCGCCGGGTTCTCCGCCAGTTCGCCGCGCTCGCGCTGGCTCTTGAACAGCGCCCGCACCGCCGCCAGCTTGCGGGCGCTCGTGCTCGGCGCCGCTCCCAGCTCCGACAGGTGCGCGATGTAGCGGCGCACCGCCTTCGCGCTCAGCTCGCGCGGGCCGAGCTCGCGCGCCGCCGCCCAGCCCGCGAACTGCTCCAGATCGATCGCGTAGGCGCGGCGCGTGCGCTCCGCCGCGTCGCGGCGCACGAGGTCCTCCATCAGCAGGCCGATCGCCTCGCTCCAGGCAGCCTCTGTTCCAGCATCACCCATGACCTCGCCTACTTCGCCACGAACGTCCATGCAACCTGCTCCAGCGCGAGACTCACCGATCGAACCCTCCCTGCAGCTCGGTGCCCATCTACCCCGTTGTCAGGCGCTACATTCACCCCGTGGACCGACATTCGTGCCCGCAACGCAGTCGCGCCGGGAAGGCCGTCCCGCGCTGATGTTCGAGCCCGCGACACGCGCCGGCTGGCGGGACGTCGACTGGCGCACCCACCAGCGCTGGATCCAGCTGGACGGCGCGCCCGTCAACGTGATCGAGCTGGGCCCCGGGGGCGCCGTCGACACACAGCCGCTCGTGTTCGTGCACGGGCTCTCGGGCTCGTGGCCGAACTGGCTCTACCAGCTGCCGGCGTTCGCCCCGACGCACCGCGTCATCACGCTCGACCTGCCCGGCTTCGGGCACTCGCCGATGCCGCGCGAGGAGATCACCATCTCGGGCTACGCCCGGCTGCTCGACCAGCTGCTCGACCGGCTCGGGATCGACGCCGCCGCCGTCGTCGGCAACTCGATGGGCGGCCACATCGCCACCGAGCTCGCGATCGCTTTCCCGCAGCGCGTCGAGCGGCTCGTGCTCGTCTCCGCCGCCGGGCTCTCCACCTACAACCACCGCGGCTCCAACGCCGTGCTGCCCGCGATGCGCCACGTCGAGCGCTCGCTCATGGCCGTCACCGCCTGGACCGCCGCCAAGTCCGACACCGTCGCGCGCCGCGCCCGGCTGCGCGACGCCACGCTCAACGTCGTCGTGCGCCACCCCTCGCGACTCGACCCCGCCGTCGCCGCCGAGCAGCTGCGCGGTGCCGGCAAGCCCGGCTTCATGCAGGCCTTCGAGGCCGTGCTCCGCTACGACGTGCGCGACCGCCTGCCGGAGATCGCCTGCCCCACGCTGATCGTCTGGGGCGACCGCGACCGCCTGATCCCCGTGCGCGACGCCGACCTGTTCGCCGAGCTGATCCCGGACTCGCGCAAGGTCGTCTTCGGCGACACCGGGCACATGGCGATGCTCGAGCGCCCCGAGTCCTTCAACGCGCTCCTCGCCGAATTCCTCGCCGAGTAGCCGTCGACGGCGGCGAAGCCGGGTAGCTACAGCGCGACAGCGCCCTCGGCGGCGCTGCCGACCAGCTTCGCGTACTTGCGGATCGCCACGTCGATGTGTTCGTCCGCGCGCGGCGGGCGCTCGTAGGCGGCCACCCGCTTGGCGATCTCATCGTCGGGCAGGGCCACGTCCAGGCGGCCCGCGTCGACGTCCACCGTGACCTCGTCGCCCGTGCGCAGCGCCGCGATCGGGCCGCCGCGCACCGCCTCCGGGGCGACGTGGGCCACCATGAAACCGTGCGTGGCGCCGGAGAAGCGACCGTCGGTGATCAGCGCCACCTGCTCGCCCAGGCCCTCCCCCACGATCGCCGCCGTGACCGCGAGCATCTCGCGCATGCCCGGCCCCCCCGCGGGGCCCTCGGCGCGGATCACCACCACGTCGCCGGGCTGGATCTCGTGCGCCAGCACCGCCTTCATCGCGTCCTCCTCGCCGTCGAACACACGCGCCGGGCCGGTGTGTTTGCGCCGCTCGTGGCCCGAGAGCTTCACGACGCAGCCGTCCGGCGCGACGTTGCCGCGCAGGATCGCGAAGCCGCCCGTGGGTTTGATCGGCCGGTCCAGCGGCATCACCACCGGCTGGCCCTCCGTCTCCTGCGCCTCCCGCGCGTGCTCTCCGATCGTGCGGCCCGTGACCGTGATCGCGTCCTCGTTCAGGATGCCCGCGTCCGCGAGGCGCTTCAGCACCAGCGGCACGCCGCCCGCCTCGTACAGGTCCGTCGCCGCGTACTGCCCGCCCGGTTGCAGGTCGCACAGCAGCGGCGTGCGCTCGGAGACCTGCTCGAACTCGTCGATCGTCAGTGGCACCCCCATTTCGCGCGCCACCGCCAGCAGGTGCAGCACCACGTTCGTGGAGCCGCCGCTCGTCGCCGCCGCCGCGATCGCGTTCTGTAGCGCCGGCTTCGTGATCACGTCCGAAGGGCGCTGCCCGCGGCGCAGCACGTCCATCACCAGTTCGCCGCACTGCTTTGCCACCTCGAGCTTCCTGCCGTCCTCCGCCGGGACCATCGCCGAGCCCGCGGGCGAGACGCCCAGCGCCTCGAACGCCATCGCCATCGTGTTCGCCGTGAACTGGCCGCCGCAGGCGCCGGCGCCCGGCGAGGCCGCCTCCTCCAGCTCGTGCAGCTCCGCTTCGGTGATCTTGCCCGCCGCGAACTGGCCCACGGCCTCGAACACCTGCTGGATCGTCACCTCCTGCTCCTTGAACCAGCCTGGCTTGATCGAGCCCCCGTACAGCATCAGGCTCGGGATGTTCAGCCGCGCCAGCGCCATCACCGTGCCCGGGATCGTCTTGTCGCAGCCGGAGATCGTCACCAGCGCGTCGAACGCGTGGGCGCTGGCCACCAGCTCGATCGAGTCCGCGATCAGCTCGCGCGAGACCAGCGAGGCGCGCATCCCCGCCGTGCCCATCGTGATCCCGTCCGAGATCGCGATCGTGTTCAGCTCCATCGGCGTCCCGCCCGCCGCGCGGATCCCCTCCTTGACCTTCGCCGCCAGCACGCGGTTGTTGAAGTTGCAGGGCATCGTCTCGATCCAGGAGTGCGCCACGCCGACGATCGGCTTCGCGAGGTCCTCGGCCGAGTAGCCGATCCCGTGCAGGTAGGAGCGCGCCGCCGCGCGCTCGGGCCCCTCCGTCAGGGCGCGGCTGCGGTGCTTGAGGTCGAGGTGTCCGTTCGCGCTCACGCCGCGCGCACGATACCCGTTGCGCCCAGCTCGTCCCGCTCGCGCTCCCAGCGCGTCAGGCGCAGCAGGTCGCGCCTGACCTGTTCGGGGTCGATCTGGCGCCCGGGCAGGTGCATGTTCGCCTGCGCGATCAGACCGCGCTCGTCGGCCGTCAGCGCCATCCACTTCGCCAGCACGTCGTCGGAGTCCGGCAGCCGCGCGCTGCCGTAGGGGCGCGTGTGGTCCGGGAACGCCACGCAGTACTCGTTCAGCAGCACGCCCGTCTGCGGCACGAACGCGACGATCGGCCGGTGCGGATAGATCAGGTAGGCGTAGGGCGCCCCCGCGGCGTGGCGGCGCTCGCCGACCCCGCCCCAGACCCGCAGGAAGCCCAGGTCGCGGTACATCTCCC
Organism: Solirubrobacteraceae bacterium; assembly: GCA_035508515.1. Taxonomy (GTDB): domain Bacteria; phylum Actinomycetota; class Thermoleophilia; order Solirubrobacterales; family Solirubrobacteraceae; genus Palsa-744. The sequence goes on from DATJMW010000046.1 coordinate 86,247, forward strand.
AGTCCCGCTGTTCGACGCACGAGCGCAGCAGCTCCCGCGCGCGCTGCTCGGCGCGGCGCTCGCGGCCCGGGTCATAGCCCAGCTGCGCGGCCTGCCTGCGCTCGCGCACCCGCTGCCGCCACGACCGAGCCCGCGCGTGGGCCGTCGCGAACGCGCGCAGCGCGTGCGGGCGCGCCAGCTCCCACAGCAGCACCACCAGCACGATCGCCGCGGTGCCCAGCGCCAGCAGCATCGCCGCTCAGCGACTCGCCTGCGCCCGGCCGCGCCCGGCGTCCGGCGCGCCTCCCGCGGCGCGCGGGAAGAAGATCACGCGCTCGGCGTCGCGCGGGACATCGCCGAAGCTCTTCACCAGCTCGGCTTCGCGGCGCCCGTCGCGGCGCTCGGTCGGGACCGCGGCCCACATGCCCGAGTCCAGCTCGCGGCGGAAGGCCTCGATCAGCCGCCGTTCGTCCTCCGCCACCTCGACGTCGCCCTCCGCGAGCAAGATCTCGCCATGTCCGGGCTTCATCCGCAGCAGCCTCATCGTCCTCGGATTATGGCAAACAGCGCGTCGCGCTCAGCCGCTTTCGCCGGCCCTGATCCGCGCAAGGCCCAGCACGTCCACCGGCCCCGCCCCCGCCCCCACGTCGCGCAGGCCGTCGCGCACGGCCTCGCCCGTCAGCGCCCGCGCCGTGCGGGCGGCCTGCAGCGGGCCGGCCCCCAGCGCGAGCTGGGCCGCCAGCAGCGAGGAATGCGTGCAGCCCGAGCCGTGCGCGGCCCCGTCGGGATGGCGCTCGCCCTCGATCTCCACCGGCTCCGACTCGGCGCCCGCCGCGAGAAACAGGTCGACGACCCGCGCGCGGTGCCCACCCGTGAGGACGACCGCCCCGGGGCCCAGATCGAGCAGCGCGCGCGCAAGCCTCCCGGCCTCCGCATCCTCGCCTTCCACCGGCGCCTGCGAAGGACCCGCGAGCACGCGCGCCTCCGGAAGGTTCGGCGTCAGCACGCCCGCACGCGGCAGGATCAGCTCCACGAGCGCCTGCTGCGCCTCGGCCTCCAGCAGCCGCGCTCCCGACTCGGCCACCATCACCGGGTCCACCACCACGGGCGTCCCCTCCGGCAGCTCGTCCAGCGCCTGCGCCACGGCGCGCGCGCTCTGCTCGCTGCCGAGCATCCCCACCTTGACCGCGTCGACGCGGATGTCCGCCAGCACGGCCCGCACCTGCGCGAGGATCGTCTCCGGGGGCACCGCGTGGATCGCCTCGACCCCCAGCGTGTTCTGCGCTGTGATCGCGGTGATCGCCGCGCAGCCGTGCACGCCGCAGCGCGCGAAGGCCTTCAGGTCCGCCTCGATCCCGGCGCCGCCGCCGGAATCCGAGCCGGCGATCGTCAGCGCGACCGGCGTGCGCGTCGCCGCCACGGGATCACGACGCCGGCGCGGCGGGGCGGTCGCGGTCGGAGGGGCGCGGCGGGAAGATCGTGTAGCTGCCGATCGCCGTCACCAGCAGGCGCCCGTCCTCGTGCGTGACCTCGCTGCGCAGCACGGCGCTGCGGCGGTTGCGGCGATCGAGCACCGTGCGGCAGACGATCTCGCCCTCCGTCGCCGTCTGCACGTAGTTGATCGCGATGTTCAGCGTCGCGATCCGCTCCTCGCGCGTCGTCTGCGCCCACAGCGTCGAGCCCATGCAGTAGTCGACCAGCGCGTAGGTGGCCACGCCCGAGAGCAGGCCGCCCGCGTTGATCAGCTCGGGGCGGATCGTCAGGCGGACCGTCTGCGGATCCTCCCAGCGGATGCCCATGAAGTCCGTGATCCCGTCGATCCCGCCCAGGCGGCGCTGGCGCGCCCGGTCGCTGTCCTTCGGGGACCGGGAGCCGGCCAGGGGCGAGGAGCCGGCCGCGGCGACGGCGCCGTCGGTCGGAGGCGGGGAGCCGGCCGCGGCGGGGGCGCCGTCGGTCGGAGGCGGGGCGTCCGGCACGGCACGCAGGCTATCGACGTCCGCTCGCGCGTCGCCTCCCAAGCCGCGCCTAGCCTTGCCGGATGCCCGCGCAACGACCGGCGCGCTCACCCGACCCTCGCCGCGCGCTCGGGCGCCGGGGCGAGCAGCTCGCCGCCGAGCACCTGCGCCGCCGCGGATACGAGCTGCTGGCGCGCAACGTGCGCACCGCGCGCGGCGAGATCGACCTGATCGTCCGCGACGGCGCGGCGCTCGTGTTCGTCGAGGTCAAGACGCGCCGCGTGCGCGGCGACCGGCCTCCGCGCGAAGACCAGCTGCCGCTCGCGGGGCTGCGCGACCGCCAGCGCCTGCGCCTGCGCCGTCTCGCGGCCGCCTGGCTCGCCGAGCAGCGCACACGCTCGCATGCGGAGGCGATCCGCTTCGACGCCATCGGGGTCGTGCTCGACGGCGCGGGGCGGCTGCGCCGACTCGATCACATCGAAGACGCCTGGTAGGCGAGGTCGCGCTCAGAGCGCCAGCTGCTGGTACGCCAGCGACTGGAAGGACATCCGGTGCAGCGGCGAGACCCCTTGGCGCAGGATCGCATCGCGGTGCTCGGGCGTCGAGTAGCCGACGTGCTCGGCGAAGCTCCATCCCGGGTGCTCGCCGTCGGCGTGGCGCATGTAGCGGTCGCGGGTCACCTTCGCGACGATCGACGCCGCGGCGATCGCGGCGCTGGTGGCGTCGCCGTCGACGATCGCCCGCTGCTCGCGGCCGAAGTCGCGCACGGGAAAGCCGTCGCTCAGGCACAGCACCTCGCCCCGCACGTCGCGCGTCACGCCGATCAGCGCGTCGCGCAGCGCCGCGAGGTTCGTCTTGTGCAGCCCGCGCGAGTCGATCCCGCGCACGCAGCGCGACACCACGACGACCTTGCGCGCGCTGCGCAGGACCAGCGGGAACAGCGCCTCGCGCGCCTCCTCGGAGTGCTGCTTGGAGTCGTTCAGCGCGCTCAGCGCGCGCAGCTCGCGGGTCGTGATCGCGTCGTAGTCGAACAGCACGCCCGCCGCGACCAGCGGCCCCGCCAGGCAGCCGCGGCCCGCCTCGTCGGCGCCCGCCACGAGCGGCACGCCGAGACGGCGGTCGAACGAGAACAGCCGCCGGCCGCTGCTCTTGCGCCGTGCCCGGCGGCGGCTGCGCGCCGTGCCGGGCTTGCGAGTAGCGCTAGAGGATCCCGATCCGGTCGGGCGGCCAGTACGTGGCAAAGGCTCCTCCGATGATCCATCCCGTGGGGACGGGTCCCCAGAAGCGGCTGTCGTCAGATTCGCCACGGTTGTCGCCCATCATGAACCAGTGGCCGGGCGGAATCTTGATCGGCACCGGGAAGTTGCACTCCGAGACGCCGGGGCACGGGCGGATGTAGGAGTCCTTCTCGCGCTTGCCGTTGCGGATCACGTGGCCTTCCACGATCTTGATCGTGTCGCCGGGCCCCGCCACGATCCGCTTGATGAAGTTGACGCTCGCCTCCTTCGGCACCGGCTGCGAGCAGGCAGCGCCGCCGGGCGTGATCCGCGAGCCGGAGCCGCACTCCTCCTGCGTAGCGCCTTCCGGCGGGTGGAACACCGCGATCTCGCCGACGTGCGGGTCGCTGAAGTGGGTGCCGATGCGGTTGACCAGCACGCGCTGGCCCACCGCCAGCGTCGGCTCCATCGAGCCGCTAGGGATGCGGTAGGGCTTCACGAACCACTGCTGGATCGCCAGCGCCAGCCCCAGCGCGATCGCGACGATCACGACGAGCTCGACGATCGAGCCCATCGTCGTTTTCGAGCCTTTGCTGCGAAGTTTCACGCCGGCTCGTCGCCGCCGACTGCCCCCTCGTCCGCATCGGCATCGGGGGAGTCGGCCTCGGCCCCGGCGCCCGCATCGCCCTCCGCGGTCGCCTCGGCCTGCGGCTCCGGGCCCGCGTCGGCCGCATCCTGGGCCAGCGCCGCGGGCGCGGTGTCGTCCTGCTCGCCCGCCGCCTCCGCGGGCTCCTGCGCGGCCGCCTCGGGCTCCTGCCCACCGGCCGCCTGCGTCTCCGGCGCCCCGGTCGCCGCCGCGCCGTCCTCCGGCGCCTCGACCGCGGCGTCCACCTCGTGCACCGCCTCCTCGGCAGTCAGCCCGTCCGCGTCGGTGGCGCCCGCCGGCTCGTGCAGCAGACCCGGCTCGACCGTCTCCTCGGGACCGGAGTAGCGGCGCTCTTTGACGCGCGCGCGCTTGCCGACCCGGTCGCGCAGGTAGTAGAGCTTCGCGCGGCGCACATCGCCCCGCGCCGCCAGCTCGATCCGCTCGATCTTCGGCGAGTGCAGCGGGAACATGCGCTCGACGCCGACGCCGAAGGACTGCTTGCGCACCGTGAAGGTCTCGCGCGTGCCGTGCCCCTGGCGCTTGATCACCACGCCCTCGAACACCTGCACGCGGCGGCGCGAGCCCTCGATCACCTGGAAGTGCACCTTCACGCGATCGCCCGGAGCGAACTCCGGGACGCGGCGCAACTGTGCGCGCTCGATTGTTTCGATGACGCTGCTCATGACGGTTTCAGAGGGATCGCGCCTGCTCGCCGGGTCGGCCCCACCGGTGGAACCCCGGCTGGCGCGGCTAGCAATGGTAGCGGACCGCCCGCGCGCGTCGCATCACTCCGCCGCGTCGCGGCGTGCGCCCCGTTCGCGGCTGCGCTCGCGCCGCCACTGCTCGATCCGCGCGTGGTGGCCAGACAGCAGCACCTCCGGCACCTGCCAGCCGCGATGCTCCGCGGGGCGGGTGTAGTGCGGGTACTCGGGATTGCCCTCCAGCGCCGCGCTGAAGGACTCCTCCTCCGCGGAGCGCTCGTCTCCCAGCGCGCCGGGCAGCTTGCGCAGGACCGCGTCGCAGACGACCATCGCCGCCAGCTCCCCGCCCGCGAGCACGTAGCGCCCGATCGAGACGACGTCGCTGCAGAAGTGCTCGATGATGCGCTCGTCGAAGCCCTCGTAGCGGCCGCAGAGCAGCGTCAGCGCCGGCTCGGCCGCGAGCTCGTCGACGAGGCCGTCGTCCAGCAGCCTGCCGCCCGGCGCCAGCGCGATCACGCGCCTGCGCCGCGGCAGCTCCGCGGGGTCGACGCCGTAGCGCGCCCGCAGCGCCGCTTCGACGACGTCGACGCGCAGCACCATCCCGGCGCCGCCCCCGAACGGCATGTCGTCCACCTGCGCCCCCCTCAGCGGCGAGTGCTCGCGCAGGTTCAGCGGCTCCAGGGTGCTGCCCGCCGCCAGCGCGTTCGCCACGTGCCGCTGGCCCGTAAACCAGTCGAACCACTCGGGGAACAGCGTGAAGACGTCAAGCTCCATCGCCGGCCTCCAGCCCCAGGAAGTCGGCGTCGATCTCGATCCGTCGCCCCTCGATGTTGATCCGGCGGACCGCGTCTCTGACCATCGGCACCAGCAGCGCCGGCGGCTGCTGCCCGGACTCCTGCCCGGGCCGCTGCCCGTCGCCCTGGCCCGGCCCGGGGCGCAGCTCCAGCGCCTCGCAGGAAGGCAGCTCCACCAGGCGCGCGACGGTGCCGAGCACGCGCTCGCCCGCCAGCACCTCACAGCCCTCGAGCTCGTGCGCCCAGAACTCGCCCTCCTCCAGCCGCGGCGCCTGCTCGGTCGGCACCGTCAGCCGCTCGCCGCGCAGCGCCTCCGCCGCGGCGCGGCCCTCGATTCCCTCCAGCCGCAGGATCGGGCGCTGCTCGGTGCCGGAGCGGCGCACGATCTCCACGGCGTGCCCTCGCAGCTGGACGCTCGCCCCCAGCCGCAGCAACCGCGGCACAGGACCCGTCACGTAGAAGCTGCCGTCGAGCCCGTGCGGCCTGCCTACGCGACCCGCGTCGAGCGTCGAGCGCTCGTCGCTCACGAGCTCGCGGCGGGCTCTCGCCCGGGGCTCCGGCGCCTAGTCGACGATGTCGACGAGCACATGGCAGCCCTCGCCGGTGGCAGCGGCTTTCACGACCGTGCGCAGCGCGTGCGCCGTGCGCCCGCCGCGACCGATCACGCGGCCGTAGTCGTCGGGCGCCACGCACAGCTCGAGCACGATCGTGCCGCCGTCGCCCTCGAACTGCTCCACCGTGACCTCTTCCGGCGCGTCGACCAGCCCTTCGGCCAGGTACTCCAGCAACCGTCGCGGCACTTCACTCGGCTCCTCGCTCACGCTTCACCCCCCTGCATCGAAAGCCTCCCCATCATCCGCTCCCGACACGGCCGGGCGCGGCTCAGCCGCCGGATGCCTCGATCCCCTGCGTGCGCAGGAGCTTGCGCACCGTGTTCGACGGCTGCGCGCCGCGCGCCAGCCAGCTGCGCGCGCGCTCGGCGTCGAGCACGATCGTCGAGGGATTCGTCTGCGCGTTGTAGTGGCCGATCGTCTCGATCACGCGGCCGTCGCGCGGCGAGCGCTGGTCGGCGACGACCACGCGCCAGATCGGGTCCTTCTTGCCGCCCACTCGCGTGAGCCTCAGCCTTACCGACACTTTTTCCTCTCTGCTGGATACCTGGAGCTGCGAAGTTTGCGAAGGAGAGCTTAGACGGTGCGCGCCGCGAGCAGGAAATTCGCGTCCCGTCTCAGCGTGAGGTGCGCATCAACGCGCCGATATCGGGCATCTTGCCGCGCCCCACTTGGCGCATGATCTTGCGCGTCTGGCCGAACTGCTTGATCAGGCGGCTGACCGCCTGCACGTTGGTGCCGGAGCCCTTCGCGATCCGCAGCCGGCGCGAGCCCTTGATCAGCTCGGGGCGCCGGCGCTCCTCGGGCGTCATCGAGAGGATGATCGCCTGGATGCGGTCGAGCTCGCGCTCGTCGACCTTCATCTGCGAGAGCTGATGCCCCGCCAGCCCGGGGATCATCCCCAGCAGGTTCGTGAGCGGGCCCATTTTGCGGATGCTCTTCAGCTGGCCCAGGAAGTCCTCGAGGTCGAACTCGTTGCGGCGCAGCTTGCGTTCCAGCTCGGCGGCCTCGTCGTGGTCGAACTGGCGCTCGGCCTGCTCGATCAGCGTCATCACGTCGCCCATGCCGAGAATCCGCTGGGCCATGCGATCGGGGTGGAAGCGCTCGAACTGGTCGAGCTTCTCCCCCGTGGAGGCGAACAGGATCGGCTTGCCCGTGACGGCCTTCACCGACAGCGCGGCGCCGCCGCGGGCGTCGCCGTCGAGCTTGCTCATCACGACGCCGTCGAACTTGACGGCCTCGGCGAACTGCTCGGCGACGTTGACGGCGTCCTGGCCGGTCATCGCGTCCACGACCAGCAGCACGCTGTGGGGCTTGACCGCATTGCGGATGCGGACCAGCTCGTCCATCAGCTCCTTGTCGACGTGCAGGCGCCCGCTGGTGTCGACGATCAGGACGTCCTTGCCGTCCTCGCGGGCGCGCTCCAGCGCCCACTTGGCGATCTCGACCGGGTCGCGGTCGGTGCCCTGCTCGTAAGCCTCGGCACCGACCTGGGAGGCGACCTTCACGAGCTGGTCCACCGCCGCGGGGCGATAGACGTCGCAGGCGGCGACCGCCACCGTCGAGGAGTGCTCGGTGCGCAGGTAGCGTGCGAGCTTCGCGGTCGCGGTCGTCTTGCCGGACCCCTGAAGCCCCGCCATCAGGATCACCGTCGGCGGTTTCGGCGCGAAGCTCAGCCCCGCGGAGGCGCCGCCCATCAGCTCGGTCAGCTGCTCGCCGACGAGCTTCACCACCTGCTGGCCGGGGTTCAGGCCCCCGACGACGTCGGCGCCCATGCAGCGCTCCTTCAACTCCGCGGTGAACTGGCGCACCACCTTGAAGTTGACGTCCGCCTCCAGCAGCGCGAGACGGATCTCACGCATCGCCGCGTCGATGTCCTGCTCGGTCAGCGTGCCGCGGTTGCGGACGTCGCCCAGCGTCGCCTGAAGTTTCTCTCCGAGCGCGTCGAACATCGGGCTGCCGTCAGGAGTCCTTCGCGGGCGGCGGCGGGACGGCCCGCGGGCGCGAAGGCCTGCCCTCGCCGCCGTCATGGGGCTCGGACGGGATCCCGCCGCGGCCCGAGAAGGCCTCGGCGATGCCGCCGAAGGCCTGCGCGAACTCGGACGGCACCACGAACACCTTGTTCGCGTCGCCTTCCGCGAGCTGCGGCAGCATCTGCAGGTATTCGTAGCTCAGCAGCTCGCGCGTGGGCTTGCCCTCGTGGATCGCGTTGAAGACCGTGTCGATCGCCTGCGCTTCGCCCTCGGCACGCAGGATCGCCGCTTCCTTCTCGCCCTCGGCCGACAGCACCGCCGCCTGCTTCTGGCCTTCGGCCGTCAGGATCTGCGACTGCTTCTCGCCTTCGGCCGTGAGGATCGCGGCGCGGCGGTCGCGCTCGGCGCGCATCTGCTTCTCCATCGCGGTACGGATGTCCGGCGGCGGGTCGACCGACTTGATCTCCACGCGGTTGATCCGTATACCCCACTTGCCGGTCGCCTCGTCGAGCACGACGCGCAGCTCGGTGTTCACGTTCTCGCGCGAGGTCAGCGTCTTCTCCAGCGTCAGCCCGCCGATCACGTTGCGCAGCGTCGTCACGGTCAGCTGCTCGATCGCCTGCAACGGGCTCGCGATCTCGTACGTCGCCGACTTCGCGTCGGTGATCGTGAAGTACAGGACCGTCTCGATCCCGACGACGACGTTGTCTTCGGTGATCACCGACTGCGGCGAGAAGTTCACGACCTGCTCGCGCAGGTCGACCAGCGGCTTCACGCGGTCGATGAACGGGGTGATGATCGTCAGGCCCGGCTCCAGCGTGCGGCTGTAGCGGCCCAGCCGCTCGACCACGCCGGCCCGCGCCTGCGGGATCACGCGGATCGTGCGCGAAGCCAGGATCAGCAGGAAGACGACCACGACGATGACGACGATCAACGCGACCATGGAGTTCCTTTCTAGTGCATCACCAAGGCGGTGGCGCCTCGTATCTCGACAACCTCTACCCGCTCGCCCGCCGGGATGATCTCGTGTTCGTCGTAGCTGCGCGCCGTCCACACCTCGCCGCCGTCGATCTTCACGCAGCCGACGCCCTCGTCGTTGGCGATCCGCTCCAGCACGATCGCGGGCTTGCCGACGAGCGCCGCGGCGCCCGTGCGGATCGAAGGCGGCAGCCTGCGGTGGCGCCGCGCGACTGGTCGCAGCGTCGCGAACACGATCCCCGAGGCGACCACGAACACGATCGCCGACAGCAGCGCGCCGACCCCGAGCAGGCCCACGACCGTCGCGAGCGCGGCTCCCGCCGCAAACGGCGCCAGGTAGAAGCCGCCCGTGTGCAGCTCGCCGACCGCGAGGACGCAGGCCGCGATCAGCCAGATGACCCACACGTCCATGCCTTCAGAGTACTCCCGGCGCCCGGCTCCCGGACCGGTGCTCAGCCATCGGCGCTCAGCTCTCGGCGATCAGCGCCCGCGCGAAGTCGTCGGCGTCGAAGGGGCGCAGATCCTCCAGCGACTCGCCGACGCCGATCAGCTTCACCGGCAGCTCCAGCTCGCGTGCGATCGCGAGCGCGATGCCTCCCCGCGCCGTGCCGTCGAGCTTCGTCAGCACGACGCCGCTGACCTCTGCCGCCTGCGCGAACAGCTTCGCCTGGCGCAGCCCGTTCTGACCTGTGGTGGCGTCGATCGTCAGCAGCGTCTCGTGCGGCGCGCCGTCGAGCTGGCGCGCGATCACCCGCCGCACCTTCGCCAGCTCGTCCATCAGGTCGTCCTGCGTGTGCAGTCGTCCCGCGGTGTCGATGATCGCGACGTCGACGCCGTCGGCGTGCGCCCGCGCGATCGTCTCGAACGCCACCGCGCCGGGGTCCGACCCGGGCGGCCCGGTGACGATCTCGCACTCCGCCCGCTGCGCCCAGCCTTCCAGCTGCTCGGTCGCCGCGGCGCGGAACGTGTCCGCTGCGCCCAGCAGCACCGTGCGTCCCAGCTCCTGGCGCAGGTGCCAGGCGAGCTTGCCGATCGTCGTGGTCTTGCCGGTGCCGTTGACCCCCACCGCCATGATCACCGTGGGCCGCGGGCGCAGGTCGATCTGCCCGTCGCCCACGCGCGCCGTCTCGGCCAGCAGCCCGATCAGGCGCTCGCTCAGCGCCTCGCCCCCCTCCAGCTTCCCTTCCGCCACTTCGCCCTCGAGCGTCGAGACGACCGATGCCGTCGTCGCCGCGCCGACGTCCGCCATGATCAAGGCCTCCTCCAGGCGTTCCCAGGTGTGCTCGTCGAGCACGCCGAACAGCGTCGCCTGGACCTCCGCGCCGAGCGCCTGGCGCGTCTTGGACATGCTCTCGCGCAGGCGGCGGAACAGGCCGCGTTTGCGCTCCGGCCGGCCCTCCGGGCCGGCGTCCTCCGCGGCCGGGCCCGTGGCGGCGCCGCCCTCGACGATGAACAGGTCGCTCCACTCGCGGGGCACGGGCGGGCGAAGATATCAGCGACGCGGCCCGCGGCCCGGGCGCAGGCACGGTTGCGCACCCCAGCGACCGTTTGCCCGCGGCCCACGCGCGACGCCGGCCACGACCCGCCAGCCGCGGCGGCCGCGGCTTCAGCGCCGGGCGCTCGTGCCGATACGTACGCATGGGCACCGCCGCCGGAGCCGTGCATCCTCATGCCGCACCGCGGCGTCAGCCCGCGCTCCGGCGCGCGCTCGCGGCGCCGCTGACGCGCCGCGCCGCGTTTCTCGCGTTGCTCGTGAGCGTGCCGCTGCTGCCGCACGTGCTCGCCGAGCCCTTCGACTACCCGGCGATCGCCAACCCCTGGGTCTACCTGCCGCTAAGCGGGCTGTTCGCGCTCGTGCTGGCCGACCGGCGCGGCGGCGAAGGCACGTGGCGCGGCCGCTGGCACGCGATCGATGTGCTGGCGTTTCTCTCGCTGGCGCTGTCGCTCGCCTGCTGGCGCGCGTGGCGCACCTGGCCGACGTTCCTGCTCTACGCGCTGCTCGCCTACCTCGCGGTGCGAATGCTCGCGATCGCCGGCTGCGGGCGGGCGACGGCGCGGGGCCGCGTGCGCTCGCCGGCGATCCCCCGGTCGTGGCTCGTGCTGGGGATCGCGCTGCTGGCGACGGTGCACGTCGCCTGGGGGCTCGAGGGCGGCGGGCGGGTCGACGTCGGCGAAGCGGGCGTGCGCGGCGCGCACGCGATCGTCAGCGGGCAGCCGCTGTACGGAGCCCAGGGGCACGGGAGCGCCGACCCCCACCTCGACACCTACGGTCCCGTCAACTACCTCGCCTACATGCCGTTCCTGGCGTTCGCCCACGGCTACGACCTCGCCCGCGTCACGACGGTGTTCTTCGACCTGCTCACGGCGCTGCTGCTGTTCCTGCTGGGCAGGCGGCTGCGCGGCCCGACCGCCGGGACGCTGCTCGCGTTCTGCTGGCTGGCGTTCCCGCTGACGTTCTACGGCGACATGCTCGCCTTCAACGACTCGATCCTCGCCGCGACGCTCGCCGGCGCGCTGCTCGTGGCGCGGCACCCCGCGCGGCGCGGCCTCGCGGCGGCGCTCGCCGTCTGGACGAAGCTCAGCCCGGTCGCGCTCGTGCCGCTGCTCGCGCTGCACGACGGCGAAGGCGAGAGCGAGGGCGAAGGCGAGGGCGGGGCCAAGCGCGAGGGCGAGGGCGAGGGCGAGGGCGGGCGCCGACGGTCGGCGCGCCGCGGCGTGCTCCTGTTCGCGGCGGCCTTCGCGCTCGTGACGGCGCTGGCGTTCGTCCCGGTGCTCGCCCACGACGGCATCGGCACGTTCGTCTCGCGGACGGTCGACTACCAGGCCGAGCGCGCCCCCTCGCAGTCGCTGTGGGCGCTGCTGCAGGACCGCTACGCGCTGTCGGCGCCCTGGCTGGGCACGCTCTCGCGCGTCGCCCACGGCGTGCTCGTCGCGCTCACCGGCGCGCTCGCGATCGCCGCTGCCTGGGCGCCCAGGCGCCGGGACCTCGTCGGCCTCGCGGCGATGGCCGCGGCGATCATGATCGCGCTCGTGGCGGGCCTCGGCTACTTCTCCTTCAGCTACCTGCTGTGGTTCGCGCCGCTCGTGCTGGTCGTGCTGGCGCTCGACGGAGTGGAGCCCGTGGAGCGCCGGACGGTCGCGTTGCAAGGCCGGGGCGCCCGCTGGGGCCGGAGCGCACGCTGGAGCCAGGGCGCCCGCTGGGGCCAGGGCGCACGCCGGGGCCAGGGCGCCTGCGGGAGCCAGAGCGCCCGCCGCTAGGCGACCCTGGCGACCTCGCCCATCTCGGCGGCGTCCGCGACGCCGTCCTCGCTCGCTCCTTCCGCGCCCTCCGCGCCGCCGGAACCCTCGGAGGGCAACCGGCGGGAGAGGACCTTCGAGACGCCGTCGCCGCCCATCGAGACGCCGAACAGCCAGTCCGCGGCCTCCATCGTGCGCTTCTGGTGGGTGATCACGATGAACTGCGCGCGATCGGAGTAGCGGCGCAGGAGCGCCAGGAAGCGATCGAGGTTGAGGTCGTCGAGCGCGGCCTCGACCTCGTCGAGGATGTAGAAGGGGCACGGGCGCGCGAGGAACACCGCGAACAGGAAGGCGAGCGCCGTCATCGACTTCTCCCCTCCCGAGAGCAGCGACAGGCGCTTGCTGGACTTGCCCGCGGGGGTGATCTCGATCTCGACCCCGAGCAGGTCCTCCTCGCGCCGCTCCTCGCGCTCGGCCTCCTGTTCGGCGGCCTGCTCGGCGGCGGCCTCCGCGCTCGCCTCGTCGGCCTCGCCACCCTCGGCGCCGCCCAGCGGCGTCACGCCCGCAGCCTTGCCGTTCGCCTGCGCGGGCGACTGGCCGCCCAGCACGCCCCGCGCGGGCTGCTCTTCGCTGACGAGCCGCAGCTTCCCCGAGCCACCGGGGAAGACGTCCCCGACGAGCTCCTCGAAGTTGCGGGCCGCGGCCTCGAACGTCTGCGCGAACGTCTCCTCGATCTGGCGGTCGGTGTCGCGGATCACCCCGCGCAGCTCGCGCAACGCGGTCTCCAGGTCGCTGCGCCGGCCCTCTAGCTCCTCGACGTGCGCGACGGCCTCGGAGTACTCCTCCTGCGCGAGCGGGTTGACCGGGCCGAGCTGCTCGCGCCTGCGCGCCAGCCGCTCGAGCCGGGCGCGCAGCGACTGGGCCTCCTCCTCGCTGAGGCGCTGCTGCGGCTCCTGGCCCTCGGCCTCCACGCCCGCCTCGGCCCCCGTCTCGCCCCCCGGAAGCGGGATTTCAAGGCGCTCGGCGACGGTCTTCAGCTCGAGCTCGGCGTCGTGCGCCTGGTCGCGCAGGCGCTGCGCCGCGACCTCGGACGCGGTCACGGCCTCGCCTGCGGCGCGCAGCGCCGCCTGGATCTCTGCCTCCTGGGCGGCGCACTCGCGCAGCTCGCGCGACATCTGCTCGCCGGCGGCGCGGTCGGCCTCGAGCTCGGCCTCGAGCTTCGCGAACCGCTCGCGAACGGCCTCCGCGGCGAGGCGCAGGGCCGCGGCGAGGCGGTCGGCGCGCGGCGCCAGCTCGCGGTCGGCGGCAAGCTGCGCGCGCAGGCGCTCGACCCGCGCGCGGGCCTCCAAGCGCTCGCGCTCCAGCCGCTGCGCCGTGGCCCGCTCGGCGGCGAGCGCGCCCTCCAGCTCGGCCTTGCGCACCGCGGAGGGCCCCTCCTCGGGGGCGGCGCGGCGCTGCTCGATCAGCCACTCGCCGCTGCGCACCTCCTCGCGCGCCTCGGTCTCGCGGCGCCTGGCTTCGCGCTGGGCCTCCTCGGCCGTGGCGGCGCCTTGCTCGCGCTCACGCAGCTCCGCCAGCGCGCGCTCGCAGGCGCCGACGGCCGCCTGCTCGGCCTGCGCGGCCCGCTCGGTCTCGGCGATCAGCCGATCGCGTTCGTTGCGGCGGGCCAGCACCCGCTCGGAGCCACCCTCGGCGAGCTGGCGCACCTCGCCCCAGGCGGCGAACCACACCCGCCCGGCGCGCGTCACCGCGATTCCGGCGAATTGCTCGGGCAGGTCGGCGAAGCGCTCCACGACCCAGGCATCGGCGAGCAGCCGGCGCGCGAGCGTCAACGCGTCCTCGGGACCGTCGAGCAGGTCGAGCAGGCGCTGGGCGTGCGCGGGCATCGAGCCGGCGGCGGCGCCCGCGGAGTTGGCCTGGGCGCGAGCGGGAGCCCTCAGCAGCGCGCTGCCGCCGTCGGGACCGGAGCGGTCGAGCAGCGACTCGGCGCCGGCGACGCTCTCCACGACCGCGGCGTCGAGGCGGCCGCCGAGCGCCGCGGCGAGCGCGAGCTCGTAGCCGTCGCAGACGCGCAGCTGCTCGCCGAGCGCCTGCGAGGCCTCGCCGGCCGCGTCCCGCATCGCGGCGTGCCCGCGCAGGAACTGGTTCGCGGCCGCCAGCTCTGAGCCGATCCGCGCCGCCTCGCGCCGCGCCTGCTCCAGCTCGCGCTCGGCCTGCGCCGAGCGCTCGCGGGCGGCGTTCGTGGCGGCGTCGGCCTGCTCGCGGGCGCTCAGCGCCGCGCTCAGCGCCGCGGCCAGCTCGCTTGCGTGCGCGCGGCGGCGCTCCAGCTCCTGCTCCAGCTCGGCGAGCTGCTCGCCCAGCTCCTGCTCGCGGCGGCGCTCCAGCTCGGCGAGCTCGGACTCGAGCGCGGCGATCCGCTGCCCGACGGGATCGTGCTCGCCGCCGTCGGCCTGGTCGGCTTGGGGTTGGGATGCCCCCGGCCCGTACTGCGCGCCCGGCGCACCCGCCTGTCCCTGCGGGGCGCCGGCGAGCGCGCCCAGCTCGGCTTCCAGGCGCCCGATCCGCCGCATCAGGGCCTGCCCGCCCGCGGCGACCTGCTCGCCCCGCAGCAGCAGCCGCTCGTGCGCGGAGCGGCCGGCGTAGAGCAGGCGGGAGAGCTCGTCGTGGCGCTCGGCGCGCTCTGACAGCGCGCGCTCGGCGCGCCCGCGGCGCTGTGAGATCTGCTCCAGCTCGGCCTCGACCTTCGTGCGCGCGGCGCGCGCCTCGCCGGCCTGCGCCTCCGCGGCGGCCAGCTCGAGCTCACAGGCGGCGGCCGCGTCCCTGGCCAGCTCCCAGCGCGCCTGCAGCATCTGCCGCTCCAAGCGCTCGTGCAGCTCGGCGGCTTCGGCCTGGCGCTTGAGCGGGCGCAGGCGCGTGCGCGCCTCGCGCTCGACATCGAGCGCCCGGTCGAGGTTCTCCTGCGTGCGCTCGAGCTTCAGCTGGGCGCGGCGGCGGCGCTTGCGGTGCTTGCCGAGCCCGGCGGCCTCCTCGATCAGCATCCGGCGGTCGCGCGCCTTGGAGGTGACGATCGCCTCGACGCGGCCCTGGGAGATGACCGAGTGCGTCTCCTTGCCGAGCCCGGTGTCGGACAGCACCTCGATCACGTCGGTGAGCCGGCAGCGCGCGCCGTTGAGGCGGTAGCCGCCCTCGCCGCTGCGCTCGAGGCGGCGCACGATCGAGATCTCGCTCAGCGGCAGGTCGACGGTCCCGTCGGAGTTGTCGAGCACGATCTCGACCTCGGCCGCGCTGCGCGGCTGCACGCCGCGCCCGCCGCCGAAGATCACGTCCTGCATCGACTGCCCGCGGACCGCGAGCGGCGACTGCTCGCCCATCGCCCACAGGACCGCGTCGGTGACGTTCGACTTGCCCGAGCCGTTGGGGCCGACGACGACGCTGACGCCGGGGCCGAAGTCAAGGCGCGTGCGGTCGGGGAAGGACTTGAAGCCCTTCAGCGTGAGCGACTTCAGGTGCATCGCGGCGTCAGGCCTCCACCTGGTCGACCGCCTCGCGCGCGGCCTCCTGCTCGGCGTGCTTCTTGCTGCGCCCGCGCCCGCGCCCCAGCTCGCGCCCGGAGACGCGAGCGACGACGGTGTAGGTGCGCTGGTGCGGCGGGCCCTCTTCGTCGCTGACGACGTAGTCGACCTCCTCGCCGCGGCGGGCCAGCAGCTCCTGTAGCGCGGACTTGAAGTCGACGGGGTGCTCCAGCGCCTCCTCGATCTCCGGCGCGAACGCCTCGACCACCGCCTGCGACGTGCGCTCGTAGCCGGCATGCAGATAGCAGGCGCCGATCACGGCCTCGATCACCGACGCCAGCACGCGCTCGGTCTCCACGAGCGCCGCCGCGCTCCCCTGCACCCCCGCGGGCGCCGCGGCGCGCAGGCGCGCGGGCAGCTTCAGCCGTTCGGCCACCGCCCGGCAGGAAGGACCCGAGACGGCCTGGGCGCGGATCTTCGTCAGCCGCCCGGCCCCGAAGCGCTCGGCCTCCAGCCGCGGGTACAGATGCGTCGTGACCGCCAGCGCGAGCACGCTGTCGCCCAGGAACGCAAGCCGCGCGTAGGAGTCGCCGCGGCGCTCGCTCCAGGAGGCGTGCGTGAAGACCTGGCGCGCCAGCTCCTCCGGCAGCTCGTCGAGCAGCTGCTCCAGCAGCCTCATGGCTGCCCATTGCTCGCCCCGTCTTGATGTGCGAGCACGAACTCGACGGCCTGGCCGACGGTGAGGATCTGTGCGGCCTGCTCGTCGGACATGCTCACGCCGTAGGTGTCCTCGAGCTCCTGTACGAGCGTGTACAGGTCCAGCGAGTCGGCCTCGAGATCCTCCTTGAAGCGGGTGCCCATCTGGATCGCCTCGGGCTCGACGTCGAGTTCGTCGGCGAGGTGCGCCCTGATCAGGTCGAACACCTGCTCGCGCGTGAGGGTCGAAGCGCTCATTCGGCCTGCGCCAGGCTAGCGCCCGGCGCGGACAGGGGCGCCTCGCGCAGCGCGCCCGCGTCCGCGAGCGCTCGCGCGGTCCTGCCGGCGATGTCCTCGCGCGCGCCACGCTGCGCCCGCAGGATCGCCTCGGCGAAGCCAAGGCGCGAGAAGCGCCCGTGCGGGACCACGCCGAGCCGGCGCAGCCCCAGCAGATAGGCGCCGCCCTGTAGCTCGGGGTCGATCTCCGAGCGCAGCGTCCCGAGCGAGGAGCGCATCATCAGCCCGCCGAGCTTCGCGCGCGAGGAGGCCATCGCGGCCTGCCTGATGGCGCGCAGGATCGTCTGCGAGGTCGCCTCGATCAGCTTCAGCGAGACGTTGCCGGTGAAGCCGTCGGTGACGACGACGTCGACGGCCCCGGCGAGCACGTCGTCGCCCTCGACGTTGCCCGCGAACTCGAAGGCCCCGTTGCCGGCCTGCGCCCGCTCGCTCAGCTCGGCGTGGGTCTCGACGACCAGCTCGCTGCCGCGCTCGGCCTCCTCGCCGTTGGAGAGCAGACCCACGCGCGGGTGCTCGACGCCGAGCACGGTGCTCGCGAGCGCGGCGCCCATGAAGGCGAACTGGACCAGGTGCTCGCGCCGGGCGGCGGCGTTCGCGCCGACGTCGAGCAGCGTGACGGTCCGCCCCGGGAACGGCAGCGGCAGCGCGAGCGCCGGCCGGTAGATGCCGCGGGTGCGCTTGATGTTGAACAGCCCCGCCGCGAGCGCGGCGCCGGTCCCGCCGGCGCAGACGAGCGCCTGGGCGCGACCGTCGGCGACGGCCCGGGCCGCCTGCACGATCGAGGCTTCGGGGTTCGCCCGCACCGCCTTCGCGGGGTCGGCGGCCTTCGCGATCGACAGCGGCGCGTCGACGACCTCGCAGCCGGGCGGCAACTCGTCCGCCCCGCGGAGCTCAGCGGCGGGGCCGAACAGGAGCACGCGCGCCCCGCGCGAAGCCGCCAGCGTGGCTCCGGCGGCCACCTCGGCGGGGCCAAGGTCGGCGCCGTTGCAGTCGACCGCGACGACGACCGGGGCCGAGCCCAGGCCGGCGGCCGGGTCGCTACTCGTCGTGGTCGTGCTCGTGGTCGTGGTCGTGGCCGTGCGCCGCCGGGGCCACGACCTCACGGCCTGCGTAGTAGCCGCAGACCGGGCACACGCGGTGCGGACGGCGCGGGCTGTGGCACTGCGGGCAGGCGTTCACGGACGGCGTGCCGATCTTGTGCTGGGCGCGCCGCTTGGAGGTGCGGCTGTGCGACTGCTTTTTCTTTGGGACCGCCATCGGAAGCAGGGAAGGCTACCAGCCGCCGGGCCGCCTGCCGCGGGAGGGGAACCGCGGGAGCTGCGCGGGCGACGCCGCGCCACGAAGGCTTCCACGCAAGGCTGCGCGGAGGCTGCCGCGAAAAAGCGCCTACTCGAGCTTCAGCTCGCGCAGCTTTGCCCAGCGCGGGTCGGGCGCGGCCTCGTGCCGGTGTTCCGGACCGGCCTCGTTGAGGTCGACGGCGCAGACGGGGCACAGCCCGGCGCAGTCAGGCCGGCACAGGACCTGGTTGGGGGCCGCGAGCACGAATGCGTCGTGCGCCCAGGCGGCGAGGTCGAGCACTTCGCCGTCGACGTAGGGACTGTCGAGCTCCTCGCCTTCGCCGGGGCGGTCGATCTCGCGGGCGTCGACCTCGATCTGCGGCGCGGCGACCTTCAGGCAGCGCATGCACGGCCCGGCGAGCGCGGCGGCGAAGCGCAGGCGCAGCGCGTAGCCGCCGCCAAGCATGCGCGAGGCGTCCAGCACGACGGGCACGCGGGCGGGCTGCGCGGCGTAGTGCTCGCCGCCCAGCTCCAGATCCTCGATCGGGACCTCCAGGTCCAGGCGGCGCCCCTCGCCGGCACTCAGCTGCAGCGCACCGAGGTCGAAATCGTGCGTCTGCGCGGCCATGCTCCCAGGCTAGCGGGCGTCCGGCGGTGCTCTGCTTGACTGGCCGGCGTGAGCGATCCGCGTGAACAGCCGCCGGGAGCACCCTCCGTCCGCGGGCGCCTGCGCACTGCGATCGGCCGTGTGGCGGTGGACGTGGCGCCGCTGCGCGCCTCGAGAGATTTTCGCCTGCTGACGCTGGGCAACTTCGTGACGGGCCTGGGCACGCAGGCGACGCTGGTGGCGCTCCCCTACCAGCTGTACGTGCAGACGCGCTCGCCGCTGCTGACGGGGCTGCTGGGCGCGGTCGAGCTGGGGCCGCTGGTGGCGATGTCGCTGTACGGCGGCGCGCTGGCGGACCGCATGGACCGCCGCCGGCTGCTGCTGGCGGATCAGATCGCGCTGGTGGCGATCGCGGGAGCCCTGGCGGCGGGGGCGTTCGCGGGCCACCCGCCGCTGGCGCTGCTGTACGTGCTGGCGGCGCTGCTGGCGGGCGCGAGCGCGGTGCAGAACGTGGCCCGCTCGGCGATCGTGCCGAACGTCGTGGCGCCGGAGCAGCTGCGCGGCGCGCTGGCGCTGAGCTTCGGCCTCTACCAGCTGACGATGGTGGTCGGGCCGGCCTTCGGCGGGCTGCTGATCGCGGCGCTGGGGCTCGGCACGGCATATGCGGTTGATGCCGGGAGCTGCCTGGGGATGGTGCTGGCGGTGGTGGCGATGGGCGCCCAGCCACCGCACGCGCACGAACACGGCGAGATCGGCATCCGCCGCTCGATCCTCGACGGGCTGCGCTTTGTGCGCTCGAACCGTGCGCTGGTGGGGTCGTTCGGGATCGACCTGGCGGCGATGACCTTCGGGATGCCCCGCACGCTGTTCCCGGCGCTCTCGCTGACGGTCTACCACGCGGGCGCGGCGGGCACGGGCGCGCTATTCGCGGCGGTCTCGGCGGGGGCGACGGTCGCGGCGCTGACGACGGGCTGGCTGTCGCACACGCGCCGCCTTGGCCGCGTGGTGATCTGGGCGGTGCTGGCGTGGGGCGGGGCGATCGCGCTGGCGGGGGTGGTGCGCTCGCTGTGGCCGGCGATGGCGCTGTTCGCGCTGGCGGGCGCGGCGGACAGCGTCAGCGCGGTGTGCCGCTCGACGATCAACCAGACCGTGACCCCGGACGCGATGCGCGGGCGGATGTCCTCGGTCTTCTCGCTGGTGGTGACGAGCGGGCCGCGGCTGGGCGACATCGAGTCGGGCACGGTGGCCTCGCTGGCGACGCCGCGCTTCTCGGTCGTCTCGGGCGGGGTGGCCTGCGTCGCGGCGGCGGCGCTGTTCGCGCGCGCCTTTCCGGCGCTGCTGCGCTACGACTCGGAGGAGGCCGAGCGGGCGCTGGCGGCGACGGCCGCTACGCAGCCTGCAGTTCCCGCTTGAGCACCTTGCCCGTGGCGTTGCGCGGGAGCTGCTCCAGGAAGACCACTTCGCGCGGCACCTTGTAGCGGGCGAGGTTCGTCTTCACGTACTGCTGCACGTCCTGCTCGCCGAGCTCCGCGCCGTCGCGGAGCACGACGAAGGCCTTCAGGCGCTGTCCGAACTCGTCGTCGGGGACGCCGAGCACGGCGGCCTCTTCGATGGCCTCGTGGTCCGAGAGCAGGTCCTCGACCTCGCGAGGGAAGACGTTCTCGCCGCCGCTGACGATCATCTCGTCGTCGCGCCCGTCGACGAACAGGCGGCCGCCCGAATCGAAGTGGCCGACGTCGCCGGTGCTCATCAGGCCGCCGATGATCTCCTTGTTGCCGCCGCCCGTGTAGCCCTCGAACATCATCTCGTTCGCGACGAAGATGCGCCCGCTGTCCCCGGCGGGGACCTCGCGCCCGTCGGGGTCGAGCAGCTTCACGACGGTGCCCATCGGCGGGCGCCCGGCGGTCCCGGGCGCGGCGCGCAGGTCCTCTGGGGTGGCGATCGAGGCCCAGGCGACCTCGGTGGAGCCGTACAAGTTGTAGAGCACGTCGCCGAAGGCGTCCATCGCGCGCACGGCGAGCTCGCCGGGCAGGGCCGAGCCGCTGACGGCGATCACGCGCAGCGAGCTGGTGTCGTAGCGCGCGAGCGTCGCGGGGCCGAGCTCGAGGATGCGGCTGAGCATCACGGGCACGACGGCGAGCGCGGTGGCGCGGTGCTGCGAGACGGCGTCGAGCGTCTGCTCGGGGTCGAAGCGGCGCCGCAGCACGAGCGTCGAGGACAGCGCGAGCCCGAGCGTGAAGTGAGCGTAGCCCCAGGAGTGGAACAGCGGCGCGGCGATCATCGTGGTCTGGCGCGCCTTCAGCGGGATCTTCGAGAACAGCGCGGCGGCGGGCTCGAGCGTGTCGGGCTGCTGGCGCGAAGCGCCCTTCGGCGTGCCGGTGGTGCCGGAAGTGAGGATCACGACGCGGCCTTTCTCGGCGGGCGGCTCCAGCTCGGCCTCCGAGCCGGCGGCGATCAGCTGCTCGATCGTGGGCTCGGCGGGCGTCTCGCCCGGCTCGCACCAGGAGACGAAGCGCAGGCGCCCCTCGGCGCCCTCGCCGACGAGCCCGGCGAACTCCTCGTCGTAGATCACGGCGCGCGGGTCTTCGCGGCGCAGCACGTCGGCGATCTGCGGGCCGGCGAAGGCGGTGTTCAGGTACAGCGCGCCGGCGCCGAGCTTCGCGCAGGCGACGGTGGCCTCGACGAAGCCGCGGTGGTTGCGGCACATGATCGCGACGCCGTCGCCTTCGCGGACGCCGGCGCTGCGCAGCTGGCTGGCGAGCGCGTTCGTGCGCCGGTGCACCTCGCGGTAGGTGAGCGCGCCGCGGTCGTCGACGACGGCGGCGCGGTCGGGGAAGCGGATCGCGCCGCCCAGGTAGGCCGCGGGCGATGAGGGGCCCCAGCGGCGCAGCGCGCCGAGCGCGCGCACGGCCTTGTCGAGCCGTTCGGGCTGCACCATGCCGGTCCCGAGCAGGGTGCGGGCGACCTGCAGCTTGTAGCGAGCCTCACGTGCGTCCACGGCGGGGACCCTACCCCAACGACGAAGCGGGCAAGCGTGCGTTCCTCACAGATCGGGCGCGCGTGAGCGGGACCCGATCAGCCGACTTCCGCCGGTTCGTCCTTCCCTTGGAGTCGCTCGCGACCGCGTTGCACGGCGGCGATGAACTTCGAGAGGTTGACCTCGAGCGTGTTGAGGATCTCGTCGGCGTAGTCCTCGGCGCCGAGCCGGATCTCGCGCTCGCGGGCGCGGGCGTCCTCGACGATGTCCTCGGCGGCGCGCTCGGCCTGCTTGGTGACCTCCTCCTCGCCGACGAGCTTGTCCTGGCGCTCGCGCGCGTCCTTGATGATGCGCTCGGCCTCTTTCTTGGCCTCGGCGAGCATCTCCTGGCGCTCCTTGACGATCCAGCGCGCCTGCTTGATCTCCTCGGGGATCGTGGCGCGCATCTGGTCGAGGATGTCGTAGATCTCCTCCTTGTCGACGCGCACCTGGTCGGTCATCGGCACCGACTTGGCGTTGTGCACGAGGTCGTCGAGCTTGTCTATGAGTACGAGTACGTCCATGTTGTCGATCCTAGGCGCTCGCCGTACGGCGCCTACGCGGGCCGGAAGGCGTGTTCGCGATCACGTGTCGTCCATTTCGTCAGCGCTTCAGCTCTTCCTGCAAGCGCCTGGCGACCTCGTCGGGAACTAGGTCGTCGATCCTGCCGCCGAACGTGGCGAGCTCCTTGACGCCGCTGGATGACAGAAAACTGTACTGCGGGCTCGCCATCAGGTACACGGACTCTATATCGGGCGCCTGGCGGCGGTTGAGCTGGCTCATCTCGAGCTCGTACTCGAAGTCGGAGATCGCGCGCAGGCCCTTGACGATGGCGCAGGCGCCGACTTCACGGGCGAACTCGACGACCAGCGTGGAGAAGGGCTCGGCGCGCACCCCCTCCAAGTCGGTGATGGCGCGTTCGATGAAGCCCATCCGCTCCTCGATCCCGAACAGCGGCGGGTTCTTGCGCACGGAGCGGTTCACGACGGCGACAACGACCTCGTCGTACAGCCGCGAGGCGCGACGGATCACGTCGAGGTGACCGTTCGTGATCGGGTCGTAGGAGCCGGGGCAGACGGCGATGGACTTCGTGTGGGTCATCGTTGCTGGTGGATTCTGATCGAAGTGTCCCCGTAGCGCCGTTCGCGCGCCAGCGGGAGCTCCAGCTCCAGCGGCGTCCGCCTGTCGCTCTCGACCACGACGCGCGCGGCGGGGCCGAGCAACGGCGCCAGCGCCTCCGACAGCTCCGGTCCCAGCTCGCCCGCCCGGTCGTAGGGGGGGTCGATGAAGAGGAGATCGTATGTCTCCTTGAGTCCTCGTGCATGGCCGAGCACGCCGCGGGCGTCGCCGGGGCGCACCTCGGCGCGGGCAGATTCGCCGTCGAGCAGCCCAAGCGCGCGAAGATTTGCGTCGAGCGCCCGCAGCGCGGCGCGGTCGCGCTCGACGAACACGGCGCGCCCGGCGCCGCGCGAGAGCGCCTCGATCCCGAGCGCGCCGCTGCCGGCGAACAGGTCGAGCACGCGCTCGCCGTCGAGCGCTCCCAGCATCGAGAACAGCGCCTCGCGCACGCGGTCGGAGGTCGGGCGCGTGGCGCGCCCGCGCGGCGCGCGCAGGCGCCGGCCCCCCAGCTCTCCGGCGATGACGCGCATGGGCTGACGGTAACGCGGCGACCATCGCGACACGGAGCCGGGGACTTCGCGGCGGAGATGCTCAGGCGACAAGATCGATGATCCGCGCACCGTGCTCGCGGGCCAGCCGCTCGGCGATCAACGATCGGTGACAGGCCCTGGCGTCGCGCTCGACGCACAGCAGCGCGGAGGCATGCCGACGCGGAAGGCTTGCCGCGAAGGCGTCCATGTCGACGCGGTCGAGGATCTCCAGCAGGTAACGGCGGCGGTACTCGGGCGCGAGCGCGCTGCGGCTGCGCTTGCCCTCGCCGAGCCGATCGTCCTCGCGGTACTGCAGCTGGCGCAGCTCGGTCGTGGGAGCAAGCTCGATGTGGTGGCGGTACTCGATCGAAGCGTCCGCCAGGGCGGCCTGCAGGCGCAGCGAGTTGGCCCAGGCGTACTCGCGCCCCCGCACCCCGCGCCGCTGGCGCACGTCGATCAGCAGCTTCACGTCGGCCTCGGCCAGCGCGGCGAGAAAGGTCTGGAGCGAGGCGCCGTAGACGCCGATCGTCGCGACGGTCAGCTGTGTCATCTTCGACAGATACCCGCTCGACCAAGGCGGAGCACGTCGCGTCGCCGATCGCGATTGGTGGCCCGCGCGATGGGGCGACCCGCGCGATTCAGCCGCCGCCGGCCAGACGGCCCGCCTCAGGCCTGAATCGGCACGAGCGCGTCCTCGCCGAAGCGCTGGGCCAGCCGCCGCGCGAGCAGCACGTGCTCGGGCCGGGACAGCTCGGGATCGGCTTCGAGCAGCTCCTGCGCCCCGGCGCGGGCTCGCTCCAGCAGCGGCGCGTCCTGGGGCAGCTCGGCGACGTCGAACTGCCCGAGCCCGGACTGGCGCGTGCCGATGAGCTCGCCCTCGCTGCGCAGCTCGAGGTCGATCTCGGCGAGGCGGAAGCCGTCGGAGTGCGCGGCGAGGGCGCGCAGCCGCGGCGAGCCGGGCGGCCCCATCAGCCGGCAGATGGCGCTGTGCTCGCCGCGCCCGATCCGCCCGCGCAGCTGATGCAGCTGGGAGATGCCGAAGCGCTCGGCGTTCTCGACGAGCATCACGGTGGCGTTGGGCACGTCGATCCCGACCTCGATGACGGTGGTGGCGACGAGCACGTCGGCGCTTCCGGAGGCGAAGGCGGCCATGGCCTGCTGTTTCTCGGCGGGGCGCATGCCGCCGTGCAGCAGCACGAGCTCGTAGCCGGCGAGCTCGCCCTTGCGCAGCCGCTCGAGCTCGGCGGTGGCGGCGCGCAGCTCGCCGAGCCCGGCGGCGGCGCGCGCGGCGGAGGCGGCGTCCCCGCCCTCGGCCCCCTGGGGCTCCTGCTCGATGAGCGGGCAGACGACGAAGGCCTGGCGCCCGGCGCGCAGCTGCTC
Source organism: Solirubrobacteraceae bacterium (assembly GCA_035508515.1). GTDB lineage: Bacteria > Actinomycetota > Thermoleophilia > Solirubrobacterales > Solirubrobacteraceae > Palsa-744. The sequence goes on from DATJMW010000046.1 coordinate 110,772, forward strand.
GCGCAGCTCCTCGTAGGCCCTGGCGCGGCCGCGCTCGCCGGCGACGACGCGGGTGTCGATGGGCTGGCGACCGGCGGGCAGCTCGCGCAGGGTGCTGGTGTCGAGATCGCCGTAGCCGGCGAGGGCGAGCGTGCGCGGGATGGGGGTGGCGGTCATGTGCAGCATGTGCGGCGAGCCCTTCTGGTGCAGCGCGGCGCGCTGGCGCACGCCGAAGCGGTGCTGCTCGTCGACGACGGCGACGGCGAGCGAGCGGAAGGCGACGTCGGGCTCGATCAGGGCGTGGGTGCCGACGAGCAGCGAGAGCTCGCCGCTGGCGAGCCTGCCGAGCGTCTCGCGGCGGGCGCGCGCGCCGGTGGAGCCGGTGAGGAGCGCGCAGGCGACGCTCTCGCCGCCGAGCAGCCGCTGGATCGTGGCGAAGTGCTGCTCGGCGAGCGTCTCGGTGGGGGCCATCAGCGCGGCCTGGGCGCCGTGCTCGACGGCGCGCAGCATCGCGTGCAGCGCGACGACGGTCTTGCCGCTGCCGACCTCCCCCATCAGCAGGCGCTGCATCGGGCGGGTTAGCGCGAGGTCGGCGTCGATCTCGGCGATGGCCCGCAGCTGATCGCCGGTGGGCGCGAAGGGCAGCTCGCGCTGCAGCCAGCGGGCGCTGAGCGAGGGCTCCTGCGCGAGCGCGGGCGCGCCCTGGTGCTCGCCGCGGCGTGCGCGTCGCAGTAGGAAGACGAGCTGCGCAAGCAGCAGCTCCTCGTAGGCGAGCCGCCGACGCCCCAGCTCGGCGTCCTCCTCGTGGCGCGGGAAGTGCATGGCGGCGAGCGCGCCGGCGCGGTCGGGCAGCGCCTCGCTCCGGCGCAGGCGCGCGGGCAGCGACTCGCAGACGTCGGCGAGGTGGGCTCTGGCCTGCTGCACGAGCGTGAGGATCTGCGTCGAGCTGACGCCCTCGCTGGCGGAGTAGTGGGCGGCGACGCCGGTGGAGCCGGCGGCGAGCGTGGGCTGCGCGCCGAGCGCGTGATGGGAGACGCGAAAGCCGCCGCGGCCGTCGGCCTTGCCGTGCAGCACGAGGCCGGTGCCGGGCGGATAGCGCTGCACGAGCCAGGGCTGGTTGAAGAAGGTGGCGCGCATGCTGGCGCTCTCGTCGTGGACGGTGGCCTCGACGAGCGGGCGCATGCCGCGCCTGCGGACGGGGCGCGAGCGGATGGAGCGCACCTGCACGGCGACGGTGGCCTGCTCGCCGGCGCGCAGCTCGGCGACGGTGCGCGCGGCGCGGTTGTCGCGCGGCAGGTGCTCCAGCAGGTCTTCGAGCGTGTGCAGCCCGAGCGCGCGCATGCCGTCGGCGACCTTGCCGCGCGGCAGCTCCAGCGGCTCGCGCAGGCGCTCGGGGCGCGGCCAGCGCAGCGGCGCGGCGAGCAGCTGCGCGCGGGTCAGCGGCGCACCGTCGGGGAAAGCACGCGCGGCGGCGTCAAGCCGCCGGTCGGGGTCGGCGTCTTCGGGCTCCATCGCGACGGCGGTCAGGGCGTCGCCCGCCGGGGCGTCCCGCGGTCCGCGGCGGCGCTTCGTGCTGGTGGCGGGCATCGGGCGCCCATGATGATCGCGCGGGCGGTCGTAAGCGGCTACTCGGCGGCGAGCAGCCACCAGTAGGCGGGCTGACCGCCGTCGCGCAGCTCCAGCTCGACGGCGCCGTCGGCGATCCCTTCGATCTCGCCGAGCGCGAGCGGGGCGTGCTCGCCGGCGAGGACGCTGATCAGCTCGGGCTCGCCGGAGTCCTCGTCGCCGCGGGCGAGCTTGGCGAGGATGGCGCGCAGCGTCTCGGCGGGCTCGCCCCAGGCGACGACCTCGTCTTCAACGAAGCCGACGGCCTCGCCCTCGGCGAAGCGGCCCTGGGCGTCGTCGCGGGCGGCGGGGGCGATGGCGCCGGTGCGCAGGTGCTCGAGCGCCTGCCTGACGGCCTCGGCGTTCTGCTCGACGGGGCGGTCGGGCTCGAGCGCGACGGCGGCGGCGAGCCCGGCCTGCTGGCTGGTGGTGCGCGCGACCTTGACCTCCTTGTCGGAGAGCTCGGCGGCGTGCTCGGCGGCCATGATGACGTTGGCGCTGTTCGGCAGCACGACGACCTCCTCGGCGGGCACGGCGTGGATCGCGGCGAGCAGGTCGTAGGTGGATGGGTTCAGCGTGGGGCCGCCGTCGAGCGTGTGCACGCCGAGCTCGCGGAACAGGGCCTCGATGCCCTGGCCGCTGACGACGGCGACGGCGCCGCAGCGGGCGACGGGCGCGGGGCGCGGGGCCTGGGCGTGGCCGTTGGTGGCGTCCCCGTCGGAGGCATCCCCGTTTCCCCCATGACCGTTGGCTCCCGCCCCGTTGGCGGAAGCCCCGTTCCCGGCGGGGGCGCCGGCGAGCCGCGCGTCGCGCCGGTCGACCTGCTGGCGCATGTCGGCGACGTCGAGGCGCGAGACCTCGCCGACGTCGGCGAAGACGGCGGTGGCGCGCTCGGGGTCGTCGGTGTGCAGGTGCACCTTCAGCGTCTTGGCGTCGCCGACGACGAGCACGGAGTCACCGAGCGCCTCCAGCGGACCGATGAAGCGCCCGGGCTCGAGCCCGGAGCCGGTAACGGCGAAGTTGGTGCAGAAGCGGTAGGTGCCGGAGGTGTGCTCGGGGTGGGTGATGCGCGCGGGGGCGTAGTGGTCGAGCTCGGGGGCCTCGTCGCCGCGGAGCACGGCGACGACGCCGGCGAACATGATCGTGAGGCCGTAGCCGCCGGCGTCGACGACGCCTGCGTCGCGCAGCGCGGCGAGCAGCTCGGGGCCGCGCTTGACGGACTCCTGCCCGGCGATGACGGCGCGCTCCAGGGCGGCGGCGATCACGGCGTCCTGCTCGCCGGGCTCGGTCGCGGGGCCAAGGCGCATGCCCTCGGAGCTGTGCGCGAGGTCGGCGACGATCTGGTGGGCCATCTCGCGGGCGACGGTGAGGATCGTGCCCTCGGCGGGTTCGCGCACGGAGGAGTAGGCGCGGTCGGCGGCTTTCGCGAGCGCGGCGCCGATCAGCGTGGCGTCGACGAGCTGGCCGGGGCGCGAGATGAGCTCCTCGGCGGCGCCGCGGATCAGCTGCGAGAGGATCACGCCGGAGTTGCCGCGGGCGCCGAGCAGCGCGGCGCGGGCGACGGACTCGACGATCTCCTCGCGGCCGATCTCGTCGATCGTGCGCGCGTCGCTCTGCAGGCGGTCGAGCTCGTCGAGCACGGCCCGCAGCGTGAGCGCCATGTTGTCGCCGGTGTCTCCGTCGGCGACGGGGAACACGTTGAGGTCGTTGACCTCCTGGCGACGCGATTCCAGATGCGCCAGCGCGCCTGCGACGACGGCGCGGAAGCGGCCCAGATTCGTATCTGTCACGGGGAACGTCTTATCACTTGGCCCGGGTGCCTTGCACGGCACACGGCGCAAGGCGGACGTTCGGCGGAGCTACAAGGCCTTCTGGACCTTGCCTGCCTTCAGGCAACGCGTGCACACGTAGACCCGGCGCGGGGCGCTGCCGACGAGGATCCGCACCTTCTGCAGGTTCGGGTCGAAGCGGCGCTTGGTCGCGACCATCGAGTGGCTGCGGCTCTGGCCGAACGCAGGGCCCTTCCCGCAGCTGTGACACACCTTTGCCATCGCGGGCAGTCTAGATGGTTTTTGAGGGAGGACCCCTTTCGGGGTCCCGATCGGGTCGCCCGGCGCTCGCGCCTAGCCGGGTGCGAGCTGGCCGCGCAGGGCGGACATCCGCAGCACGGCCTCGGCGGCGTGGCGCCCCTGGTCGCGCTTGCCGCCGCCGGCGCGGGCGAGCGCCTGGTCCATGTTCTCGACGGTGAGCACGCCGAAGGCGCAGGGCACCCCGGTCTCCAGCTGCACCTGCATGATCCCGCGGGCGGTCTCGGCGCAGACGTAGTCGTAGTGGTCGGTCTCGCCGCGGATCACGGCGCCAAGGCAGGCGACGCCCGCGAAGCGCCCCGAACCGGCGGCGTAGCTCGCGGCGAGCGGCAGCTCGTAGGCGCCGGGCACGTCGAACACTTCGACGCCGTGGTTGCCGTCCTGCTGGAAGGCCGTGATCGCGCCGTCGACCAGGCGCTTGGCGAGGTCCTCGTAGAAGCGACCGACGACGATCGCGTATTCGCTCACGAGCCGCGCCCCTCGCGCTCCTCGTCGGCGGAGCGGTCCTGCTCGCGCTCGGCGTGCAGCAGCTCGGCGTCGAGGTTCAGCCCCTGGTGGTGCAGCGTGTGGCCCATGCGCTGCGCCTTCGTGCGCAGGTAGCTCTCGTTGTGGGCGTTGGGCGCGTGCTCGATGGGGATCTGCGCGCTGACCGACAGGCCGTAGCCCTCCAGGCCGCGGATCTTCTTGGGGTTGTTGGTGAGGATCCGGATCGAGGACAGGCCAAGGTCGGCGAGGATCTGCGCCCCGATGCCGTAGTCGCGCAGGTCCGCGGGCAGCCCCAGGCGCTCGTTGGCTTCGACGGTGTCGAGGCCGTCCTCCTGCAGGCGGTAGGCGCGCAGCTTGTTCAGCAGCCCGATCCCGCGCCCCTCCTGGGAGAGGTAGAGCAGCACGCCCTGGCCCTCCTGCTCGATCATCGACAGGGCGGACTCGAGCTGCTCGCCGCAGTCGCAGCGCAGCGAGTGGAAGACGTCGCCGGTGAGGCACTCGGAGTGCACGCGCACCAGCACGTCGGCCTGCCCGTCGACCTCGCCCTTGACGAGCGCGACGTGGTGCTTGTCGTCGACGAGCGAGCGATAGCCGACAGCCTGGAAGTCGCCGAGCGTGGTCGGCAGGTTGGTGGCGACGACGCGCTCGATCAGGCGGTCGTTGCGCCGCCGGTAGGCGATCAGGTCGGCGATCGTGATCATCTTCAGGCCGTGGCGGGCGCAGTACTCGGACAGGTCGGGGACGCGCGCCATCGAGCCGTCCTCGTTCATGACCTCGCAGATGACGCCGGCGGGGATCAGCCCGGCGAGGCGCGCGAGGTCGACGCTGGCCTCGGTGTGCCCGGTGCGCTCCAGGACGCCGCCGGCCTTGGCCTTCAGCGGGTTGACGTGGCCCGGCTGCGCGAGGTCGCCGGGACGGGTCTTGGGGTCGATCGCGACCTGCATGGTGTGCGCGCGGTCGTGCGCGGAGACGCCGGTGGTGACGCCCTCGCGGGCCTCGATCGTGATCGTGAACGGCGTCTGCAGGGCGGACTCGTTCTTCGCGGTCATCAGCTCGAGGCCCAGCTCGTCGCAGCGCTCGGGAGTGAGCGCGAGGCAGATCCAGCCGCGGGCCTCCTTGGCCATGAAGTTGATCGCCTCCGGGGTGACGAACTGCGCGGCCATCACGAGGTCGCCCTCGTTCTCGCGGTCCTCGTCGTCGCAGACGACGACCATCTTCCCCTGGCGGATCTCGTCGATCGCCTCCTCGACGGTGGCGAAGGGGGTGGCTGTGCGTGCGGGGCTCATGTGACTCCTTCTCTTGCGGGTTCCCCCAGTCGCGACCCCAGCAGCCGCTCGACGTGCTTGGCGAGCACGTCGACCTCGACGTTGACGGTATCCCCGATCCCAAGTTCTCCCAGCCGCGTCCGCTGCAGCGTCTCGGGGATCAGCGAGACGCTGAAGCGGTCCTCGCCGACCTCGCTGACGGTGAGGCTGACGCCGTCGAGCGCGACGGACCCCTTCTCCACCAGATACCGCATCACCCCGGTTTGGGCGAGGTCGAGCACGCGGGCCATCCCGTCCTCGCGCACGGAGACGACGACTGCCTCGGCGTCGACGTGGCCCTGCACGACGTGACCCCCCAGGCGGTCGCCCGCCCGCATCGGCAGCTCCAGGTTCACGCGCGCCCCCTCCTCGATCCGGCCGAGCGAGCTTCGCCTGAGCGTCTCGTTCATCACGTCGGCGGAGAAGCCCTCGCCGTCGACCTGGGTCGCGGTCAGGCAGACGCCGTTGACGGCGATCGAGTCGCCTTCGCCCAGCTCGCCGGCGAGCCGCGTGTCGACCCGTATGCGCACGCCGCCGTCCTCGTGGCGCCGCAGCGCCCGCACGCTACCCAGGTCTTCGATCAGCCCGGTGAACACGTCACCACTCGCGCAGCCGTGCCGAGATCAGCAGGTCTCCGCCGACCCGCTCGAAGTCGAAGCTGAGGGCGCGCATCGCCTCCGAGATGCGCTCGACGCCGTCGCCCTCCAGCGGGTCGCGCGCGGCGCTGCCGCCGAGCAGCAGCGGCGCCAGGAACAGGCGCAGCTCGTCGATCTCGCCGGCGTCGAGGAACGCGCCCGCGAGGTGCGGGCCGCCCTCCAGCAGCACGGAGGCGACGCCCAACGTGCCGAGCTGCTCGAGCGCCGAGCGCACGCGCGCGGGCTCGTTCTCGCCGGTGGCGACGAGCACCTGCGCGCCGGCGGCTTCGAGCGCGTCGGTGTCCGAGCGCGCGGCGGCGCGCGAGACGACCACGGTCAGCGGGATCTCGCTGGCGGCGGCGACCAGCTGCGAGCCGACGGGCAGCCGCGCGAGCGTGTCGAACACGACGCGCCGCGGCTGGTGGGACAGGTCGGCGAGCTCGCCTTCGGGGCGGGCCGTGAGCTGGGGGTCGTCGGCGAGCGCGGTGCCGATGCCGACGACGACGGCGTCGACGGAGGCGCGCCAGCGGTGCGCGAGCGAGCGGCTGTCCTCGCCGCTGATCCACTGCGAGTCGCCGGTGCGGGTGGCGACCTTGCCGTCGAGCGTCATCGCGGACTTGAACAGCACCCACGGGCGCCCGACCCGCGCGTGCTTGCGGAAGGCCTGGTTGAGCAGGCGCGCACGGGTCGCCAGCTCGCCGTCGGCGACGACGACCTCGACGCCCTCGTCGCGGAGGATGCCGAGACCGCGGCCGGAGGCCTTCTCGGTGGGGTCGTCGGAGCCGACGACGACGCGCTTGATCCCGGCCTGCAGGATCGCGTCGGTGCAGGGCGGCGTCTTGCCCTCGTGGCAGCAGGGCTCCAGCGACACGTAGAGCGTCGCGTCGGCGAGGTCCTCCAGGCCGCAGGCCTCGATCGCGTTGACCTCCGCGTGCGCGGCGCCATAGCGTTCGTGCCAGCCCTCCCCCAGCACCTGCTCGCCGCGCGCGACGACGGCGCCGACGACGGGGTTCGGCTTCACGGCGCCGTTGCCGTTGCCGGCGAGCTCGATCGCACGCGTCAGGTGCGCCCTGTCCGTGTCGGTCCCGACCGCCATCTCGGCCACCCAGGATAGACCTCGATCAGCGCGCGCACCGCCCGCCGTGCAGGCGGTAGACGGTGACCGCGGGGCCGGGCCGCCGGTAGGCGAGCGGGTAGTAGTCGAAGCTCCAGTCGAAGCCGAAGGCGACGGGGCCTGCGCCGGGGGCGTAGGGCGAGGCGCGGAAGACGACTTCGCCCTGGCTTTCGAGCGCGCGGTAGTAGGCGACGGCGAGCGGCACCGCGTGCGGGTCGGCGAAGGCGCGGCCCGACTGCGTCGAGCCGCTGACGACGTAGCAGTACCCGTGCTGCTCGTAGTAGGGCAGCAGCGCGGGCGAGAGCGTGCGCACGTAGTTCTCGATCCCGACGACGCGCAGGCCGCTGGCCAGCAGGGCGCCCCCTGGCGAGATGCGGGACACGAGGTCGGGGTACTTGCGCCACACGCCGGGGTTGACGCTGGGCGGCAGGCTGCCGGGGTACTCGCGCGCCCAGCCGTCGGGCGAGATCGGCTCGGCGACGATCCGCGCGCGCCGCGGGAGGTTGGCGAGCATCCAGTCCCGCGTCAGGTTGCGGGTGTCGGCGCGGGCGAGCGTGAGGCCGGAGTGGACGCTGTAGACGACGCCCTGGGCGAGCACGAGCGCCGCGAGCGCCGCGACGAGGACCGGGCCGGCGAAGCGCGGCGCGCGGCGCGTCAGCCCCGTGAACCACGCGGCGGACTGGAGCACGAAGAACGCCGCGAGCAGGCAGAGCAGCGGCAGGATCGGCATCAGCCAGCGCCCGAAGTAGCGGCCCTGGAGACCCATGAACAGGAGGAACAGCAGCGCGGCGGGGACGAGCATCCCCCCGAGCCAGGGGCGCCGGCGCCAGATCGCCAGCGCGCCGCCGAGCGCGGCGAGCGCGGGTAGCCAGCCAAGGCCCCAGCTGAGCGACCACAGGTAGTAGACGATCCCCCCCTGCTTCGGCGCGCCGAGCTTGCCCTGCGCTTCGGCCGAAAGCGTCGACTGGTGCACGAGTTCGGCGTGGAAGGCGCCGTAGTCGAGCAGCCAGAAGGGATTCGCGGCGAAGAAGGCGGCGAAGGCGAGCAGCGCCGCGAGCGCGAGCCCTGCTCCGATCCTGAGCGCGGCGGCGCGGTCTTCCCACAACCGCGCGAGCGTGGCGGCGAGCAGCGGCAGCAGCACGATCCCGGCGGTGTACTTCGTCGCGCAGGCGAGGCCGAGACCGAGCCCGGCGAGCGCGTAGTCGCGCAGCCGCCCTTTGCGCAGCACGCCGGCGCTGCCGAGCAGCGACAGCGTCAGCGGCGCGAGCGTCGGCACGTCGTTGAGCGCGAGGTGGGCGTAGAAGACGGGCAGGAAGGCGACGGCCTCGATCGCCGCGGCGAGCAGCCCGGCGGCTCGGCCCAGCAGCCGCGCGCCGGCGAGGTAGAGCAGCCACAGCGCGAGCACTCCCAGCGCCACGGCGGCCACGCGGGCGAGCGTGTAGACCTCTGTCGGATGGTGCGCGAAGGCGTGGCGCACGCCGTCGGCGCCGCCGTAGGCGAGCGCGAACAGGTAGTGCAGGACGTAGGTGAAGCCGGGCGGGTTCGCGAAGTAGTGGGGGTTCAGGTCGTGCCCGAACATCGCCACGGCGCGCGGCACGAAGTGATCGGCCTCGTCGGCGTTGAAGGCGTAGGGCAGGCCCTGCTGCACGCCCCACAGGCGCAGCCCGAGCCCGCCCGCGAGCACGAGCGCCAGCCCCGGCCAGGCCCAGCGGCGCGGCAGCTCGAACGTGCGCTCGACGTGCTCCTGCGCTACGCCGGAGCGCTCAGCAGTTGCCATAGATCGCGTAGTAGCGGCTGGAGAAGATGCGGTGGTAGCCGTTCTGCGGGATCTGGTCGCGGGGGTCGTCGCCGACGTCGACGATCGCCGTGTAGAAGACCGCGGCGCCGAGCGGATAGACCGCGACGCTGCCGCGCCCGATCCGGTCCTCAAGGGCGTGCGAGCCCTTCTGCACGTCGGCGCGCGCCTGGCTGCGGGCGACGATCTCGTGCTGGTTGGTCGAGTCGAGGATCCAGCGCGCGTCGGGGATCAGCTTGTTGTTCGGCAGCGTAACCAGCGGGCAACGCTTCAGTTCGCGCTTGACGGCGGGGTTCGCGAGCGCGGTGGCGAGGCCCTTGTGGAAGTCCTCGTGATAGGCGAGCGTGTTGCGCAGGCTCGTGAGGTTCAGCGTCGTCGCCGCGGAAACGGCCCCGTAGAGCACGAGCAGCGCGCCGCCGGCCATCCACAGGCGCCGCATCGCGGTGCCGGGCGCCAGCATCGCCCAGCCGCCGACGGCGACGGCGCAGAACAGCAGCATCATCACGGCGGCGCCGATCAGGTAGCGGTCGATCACCGAGGCGCCGGCGGCGCCCTCCAGCACGAACACGCCCAGCAGCAACACGAGCGCCGCCAGCGGCGTGCGCGTGCGCCGCGGCGCGAGCCAGATCGCCAGCGGGATGCCGACGAGCGCGCCCAGCAACACGGGCAGCTTGTCGATCCGCACGAGGAACGTCCAGACGGAGCCGACGACGCTCGCCACCCCCTGCGTGCGGCCGAGTTCCTGGGCCAGGCCCGCGGTGGAGTTCAGCGAGTAGAAGGGCTTGCCGGTGACGATCAGGTCGACGGCCACCCATACGAGCGGGCCGATCGCGGCGAGCGCCCCGAGCAGGACGGCACGGCGCAGGTGCTCGCGCCCCAGCCCGAGCGGCCCCGCGCCGCGGGCGCGCTCGGCGGCGCGCGGCCATGCGCACCACAGCCAGTAGGCCGCGGCCAGGAACCAGGCGTCGGGCCGCAAAAGGCCCGCGGCCGCGAGCAGCGCCAGCACGGGCCAGCCGCGCCGGGGGCGTTCGCACTCGAGGATCACCGCCCAGACGATCAGCGCGACGTAGGAGATGTCCAGGTAGCCCTGGGCGGCGAGGTTCTCCAGGAAGAAGCGGCTCAGCACCAGCAGCGCGGCGACGAGCCCGACGACGGGCCCGAAGCACAGGCGCCCGAGCCGGTACAGGCCCGCGACGAGCGCGACGAACGAGCCGATCGAGCCCAGCACCATCAGACGCGCGCCGCCGTCGCCGAACAGCGAGCAGAAGGCGCCGAAGGCGATCGCGAGCGGGTGCTCGGTGGGGCCGCGGTAGACGCGGAAGTCCGGCAGGTGGGCGTGCAGCAGGTCGCGGCCCCACAGCAGCGCGTAGAACGAGTCGTAGGTGGGGTAGGTCGGGTAGAGGAAGTAGCCGGCCAGCGCGCCGGCGCACATCAGCGCGAAGCCGAGCTTCGCCCAGGTCGCGGCGCGCACCGCGCGCAGCGGCCCGAAGCGCAGCGGCCCCAGCCGGATCGAGCCCGGCCGCTGCCGGGTGAGCGTCGCGCTTTCCATCGAGACTCCGCCGGCGCGAATGGCCGGCGCCGGCGCCCGCCGCACGCCAGGTTGCCTGGACCGTGGTCGTGCTTTGGGATACTGCCGGGAGCCAAGTCTAGGCAATCGCGCCGATGAAGCGATCAGCACTGAAGGCGCCCCCACGCATGAAGCTCATCATCCAGATTCCCTGCTTC
>DATJMW010000047.1:0-74698 GCA_035508515.1 Solirubrobacteraceae bacterium
ATCGTCCGCCGCAGCTCGCTCGCCGCGCTCCCGCCCGGCCCCTGGTCGGAGTCGGCGCTGGCGCTCGACGAGGCGCGCCGCGAGCAGTCGATCGAGGTCGCGACCAGGCGCTGCTGGGAGCTGTCGCCCGACGCGACCTCCGCACTACTCGACGAGCTCGGCGCGGTCACCGGCGTCGGCAGGCGCCCCGCCGACGACAGCGCGCGCGACTGGATGAGCTGGGAGATGGCGCGCGAGCTGAGCCGTTACGGGCACACGATCGGGGCGCACACCGTCAACCACCCGATCCTCGCCAGCCTGCCGCAGGAGCGCCAGCGCGAGGAGATCGCCGGCTCGATCGCGCGCATCGAGGCCGAGCTTGGCACGCGACCGCGCTGGTTCGCCTATCCCGTCGGCGTGCCCGGGGTGTTCGACGCGCACAGCAGCGCCGCCGCCGGGGAAGCGGGGATCGAGCTGGCGTTCAGCAACTACGGGGGGCGGGTCACGCACGAGACGTTCCAGCCGCTTGACCTGCGGCGCGTCTCCGTGGAGACGCTGCGCACGCCCGGGCTGTTCGCCGCGGCCGCGACGCTGCCCGCGGTGTTCGCGGGCTGACCTCGCACGCGGACCCGGCCAGTCCGCCTAGGCGCTCAGGCGCCCGCGATCGACTCAACCAGCTCCAGATCGAACTCGCCGTAGTCGCTGCCCAGCCCGCCCGCCACGAGGCTCGCGGCCGCGCAACCCAGCCGCGCCGCATCGCCCCGCATGCGGCCGAGCGACAGGCCGCGCAGGAAGCCGGCCGAGAAGGCGTCGCCGCACCCCGTGGTGTCGACCACCTCCGCCGGGAAGGCCGGAATCTGCTCGCTCCCGGACTCGTCGACGACGAGCACCCCTTCGCCGCCCTGCGTCGCGGCGACGCAGCCCACGCCGCGGCCCAGCAGCGCACGGCACCCGTCCTCGAGGCTCGCCGCGCCCGTGAGCCCCAGCACCTGCTCGTCGTTCGGCAGCAGGTAGTCGAGGTGCGCGAAGGCCGGCGCGATCCAGTCGAGAATCGCCGCGGCCTGCTCGCCGGGGGCGAGGATGTCCGCGGAGGTCACGACGCCGTGCTCGCGAGCGAACGAAAGGATGCGCGCCGCCTGCTCGCCGCCCATGAACTCCGGCGCGCCCAGATGCAGGTGCGTCGCCGCCGCGATCGCCTCCCATGGCGCGTCGTCGGCGCCGTAGCCGGCGTTCGCGCCGATCACGTGGAGCGCCGGACGCGACCCGTCCGGTCGTATCGGCAGCACGCTCGCCGATGTCTGCACGTCCTCCCGACGCAGCAGGCCGGAGGTGTCGACGCCGGCCCGCGCCAGCAACGCCACGAGGCTCTCGCCCAGGGCATCCGCGCCGATCGCGCCCGCGCTCGTCACCTGCGCCCCGAGCTTCGCCAGCGTGATCGCCGTGCCGCCCGCCGAGCCCGCCGCCGTCATGCGGATCTCCTCCACCAGCGTGCCGCCCTGACCCGCGGGGATCTCCGTCACGGGGCGCACCAGCACGTCGAGGACGTGCACCCCCAGCGCCACGACCCTCATGGCGTGGCCGGCTTCGTGTTGCCGTAGCCGCGCGCGAGGGCCGCGGCGACCGTCGCCTGCTGCTGCTCCTCGCTCAGCGCGCGGGGAGCGCCGAGCGCCGCCGCCCGCAGGTAGAGGGCGCTCGCCCACTCGAGCAGCTCGGTCGCCTCGATCGCCCCCGCCACGTCGCCGCCGTAGGCGATCGTGCCGTGGTTCGCCAGCAGCGCCGCCGTGCGCCCCTCTAGCGCCGCGGCGACCGCCTGCGCCAGCTCCGGGGTGCCGAACGTGCGGTAGGGCGCCACGCGTACGCTGCCGCCCAGCGCCAGCATCGTGTAGTGCACGCAGGGCAGCTCGTCCAGCACGCATCCCACCGCCGTGGCCATCGGCGCGTGCGTATGCGCCACCGCCCCCGCGTCGTAGCGGCGGTAGACGTCCAGGTGCAGCGCCAGCTCGGACGTCGGGGCCAGCCGGCCTTCGAGCTGGTTCCCGTCGAGGTCCACAACCGCGAGGTCCTCGCCCTCGACCTCCTCGAAGCGCGCGCCCGTGGGGGTGATCACGACGCGCTCGCCCGTGCGAGCGCTGAGGTTGCCCGAAGTGCCCGTCACCATGCCGCCAGCCGCCAGGCGCCGGCAGGCGCCTGCGAGCTCGTCGCGGAGTGACCCGAGATCGCTCATCGCGCCACTGTAGCCGCGAGCTCCTTCGCTACGGCCTCACCGCGGTAGTCGAAGATCCTGCGCAGGTCGCGCCCGACGAAGGCCGCGTGCGCCAACCGGCCCAGCGGGCCGAATGGGAGCGCGTAGCGAACCCGATCGCCGATCACGACGGCCTCCTCGCCGTCGGGCTCGAACGTGTGCGTGTGCTCCCACAGCGCGTACGGCCCCCGCAGCTGCACGTCGACGAAGCGCAGCGGCGGCTCCCACGCCTCGATCCGCGTTTGCCAGCGCACCGGCACCCCGTGCAGGCGCAGCCGGTAGTCGATCAGCGCGCCCTCGCGCATCTCGATCGGCTCCGGCGTCAGCATGCCGAAGCCGAGCCACGGAGGCGTGATCGTCTCGAGGTTGCGCGCCCGCGCGTAGAACTCGAACGCGCGCTCCAGCGGCACTTGCAGGCGTTGTCTGCGCACCAGCAGGTACTCGCCTGTCAGGCCGGCCATACCCGACGAGTATGACCGGCTGCGGGATGGCGGCGCGTGTCGAGCGCTAGCGCCTGCGTCCCCTGGTGCGCTGAGGCCGTCCGCGTCTGCGCCGTCTTCCACGAAGCAGACCCACTACGCCGAGCAGCACAAGTAGCACGACCGGGATCGCGAACAGCAGAGCGACCGGCGGCCCGCCGCCAGCGGCGGAGCTGGACGGCGTCGTGGGCGCGGGCACGGCACTGCCCCGTGCACGCACTAACGCCAGCACCGCCTCGATGCCCGAGCGCACCAGGCCGTCAGAGCCGTGGCGCGTGTCGACGCTGATCGCTGCGAGCGCGCCGGTTGGGCCGGCGGCCACGACGCCGAACCCGGCAGGCATCACGACCAACAGCGGCGGCCGGTTGTTGTAGGAGATCTCTTTGTCGAGGAACTCCGCGTAGGACTGCGGATGCCCGAAGAAGTCGGGGATCGCACCCAGGTCCTCGCGCGAGCCGATCACGGCGACCTTCAGGGGCAGGCCCGCCTTCTTGGCCGAGCGCAGCACCGCGTTCATTCCGTTTTCCAGGCCGTGCGAGACAGCGGGCTGATATGGGAAGAACGCGTCTTGCGCCAACAGCACGTCGCTGGCCGGATCGGCGTCGGCAAGCGCGCTTGACGCAACCGCAGCCAGCGCCACCGACAGAGCGAGGGCGAGCGAGCAGCAGGCCGCTGCGCGCATGCGCCGACGGTCAGACCCGGTGCGCGCCCCGCTCGTGCGGGTTGCCATCAGTCGAGGGTAGGGCAACCCGCCACGGGGCCTTTGCTCAGGCACCGGAGCGCAGAGACCGCAACGCCGGAAACTCGTAATGGGTATGAGGCGTGACGTACTCACCGAGCTCGATCGTGATCTGGGCTCCCGCCGACAGTGGCGTGGCCGCCGGCGAACCCAGCCATCGCGCGCCGTTTAGGAACACGGCGACCGACCGGCCGACCGGCGCTCGAAAGCCCGCGACGGCCTTGCTGGTGAGCGGCTGGCCCCAGAGATCGAACAGGTCCCCGAGCGTCCGCGCCGGCCCGTCTGCGATCAGCACGAGCCCCGTCGGCTCGAGCGTGTGCAGCGGGTAGGTGCAGCGACCGCCGAGCACATAGGCGCCCCGACGCCGCAGGGGTGGTGCCACCCCGATCCCGGCAGCGATCACGACTACGTGCCCATAGGCGAAGACTTCAACGTGGGCGGCGCCGATCGTCCTCTTCGAACTGCACCGCATAGCGTTGACCGGCACGACTTCGGCCACGCTCGCAGCGGTGGGCGGCGGGCGGTAGCGCGCCCCGCGGCCGACGCTGCGCGCCGTAGGGACCTTCGAGAACGTCGCCGGGTCCGAACTCGATCCGCAGCCTCCCGCGACGCACACGGACAGCACGACGCAGAGCAGACGCCCAGCGCCGCTCATGCTCAGTGCGCGTGTGCGTGCACACCACGAAGCGCGTTCGGTGAGACGCGCGCCACCAGCACCGAGGCAAGCGCCGTCGTCACGGGCACCGCGCAGACGAGCCCGATGCAGCCGACGAGGGTGGAGAGGACCGGCTGGGCGATGTCTTGGGTAGAGAGGGCGTCGGTCAGACCCACCCCCGAGGAATGCGTGATCAAGAGCAGTGGCAGCGCGGCGCCCGCGTAGGCGAGCACGAGCGTGTGGATCGTGGCCGAGAGGTGATCGCGCCCCACGCGAAACGCAGCCCTATACAGGTCGTGGGGACCGAGTTGGGGATCGGTGCGCCTCAGCGCCATGACGGCCGAAGCCTGCGTGACGGCCGTATCGGCGAGCACGCCCAGCGCGCCGATCACCATGCCAGCAAGCACGATCCCCTGCAGCGAGATGTGCGGATTCACGGTCGCGAGGTAGGCGGAGAGCTCATCGGTGCGACCGTCGATGTGCGCTATGTGAACCGCGAACAGCGCAAGCAGACAGGTCAGCAGCAGCGTCGAGCCGATCCCGAGCGCCGCCGCGAGGGTTTGTGGCCCGAACCCGCTCGTGAGGATCAACGTGACGAACATCACCGACAGCGCACAGACCAGCGCGACGAGCATCGCGGGCTCCCCGGCGAGGATCGCCGGGACAAGGAACTTGATGAGCAGCAAGAGCGACAGGCCGACGCCGGCGGCGGCGAGCAGCCCGCGCAGGCGGATCACGATCACCGAGAGAACCAGCAGGGCGAGCGCCAACCAGAGCAGCGGGCCGCTGCGATCGATGTTGACGAACTCCCACTGCTGCTGAGCCGCCGCGGCGGCACCTGCGGGGGCCGATACGGGGCTCACGCGGATCGGCGTGCCCTCGCCGAGCGAGGGCGCGGTCGCGAGCGGGCCGAGGTCGACGTCCGCGTGCCTGCCCTCGACCGCGATCGAGAGCCAGCGACAGCGCACGTTGCCAGCAGGCGCGCACGGGCCGACGTAGGAGCGCTTGACGCTTGCGCGAACGGTGTTGGTGAATCCGCGAGCGGTGCTGTGGGCCGGCGAGCCCGGCCAGAGCAGGATGAGCCCGAGCAGCGTCAACAGACCGAGGAGCGCGACCGCGCCTATCAGCGCTCGCCCGCCCGGCGCGCTCGCAAGTGAGTCAGCCTCGCCATGAGGGCTTCGATGCCGAGGGGCAAAGCGCCGGGTCTTCCTCCGCGCTCGACGCTCGCGTCGTTCGTGCGCGCGACGATCGTGCTCGGCGAAGTACTCGTCTGGATCGATCAAGTCGAGATCTGGACCGCTCACTGCCTGCGTGGTTCGGCTCCCGCGCGAGGGCTCCTGCCAGCGTGGCGCTCGCAGTTCCGTTTGCGCTTGGCGCCCACGGCCTCCCGACGGATGAGCAGACGCGGCGTTCAGGAGCGACAGGCCGGACACGTGCCGCGCAAGACGACCTCGTGCTCGGAGACCTCGATCGCGACCCGTTCGGCCGCCCGCTTGATCGCACGCTCCAACCCCTCGTCCCTGAAAGGGCGCAGCTGGCCACAGTCATCGCAGACGAGATGGTGGTGATGGCCATGCCCGTGGCGCACAGCCTCGTAGCGCGCCTCGCCCGCGCCAATCTCCACGCGCTGAACGGCGCCCAGCTCCGATAGCTCCTCGAGGATGCGGTAGATGCTCGCCCTGGAGACGCGGCGCTCGCTTTTGGCCAGCGCCCGTTCGAGCTCGATCGCCGAGAGCGCGCAGGTCTGGGCGTCCATCAACCTGACGAGCTCTTCGCGGGCTCCACCTCTCCTGTAGCCGGCCTTGGCGAAGCGCTCGAGCGTCGCGCTGGCCCACGGTTCCGCTTCTCTTGCGGCCATGCTCAGAGTCTAGGCCGCCGTCGCTGCGTACTCGCGCGCGGAGGAGTCGGGCGTGGAGCGGGAACGCTGCGAGAAGGCGCCCCACGCACGCCCGAGCAGGTAGCTGGCGGCGCTGATCGAGCCGACGAAGAAGCCGACCGGGTAGTCGGTGGAATAGGAAGCGGCGATCGCCGCCCACACGGTCAACAGCGCGATCGCGACCGACAGCAGCAGCGCCCGTCCTGGGCGGTCGGTGAACGAGCGAGCCGCCGCGGGCGCCCCGATCATCAGGCTGAAGATCAACAGGGTGCCGACGACGGGAACCGTCATCGTCGTGGCCAAAGCGAGCAGCGCGAGGAAGCCGAGCTCCATCGCCGAGGCGCTGATCCCACGCGCCTCGGCGACCTCGGCGAGGACCGAGGAGAGCATCAGCGGCCGGTAGATGACGGCCAGGATCACCGCGCACGCGATCGCCAAGGCGATCGTCGGCGCGAGCTCGTTGCTCGAGATGCCGAGCACCTCGCCGAACAGCAGCGAGTAGACGGCGGGCGCGTACTGCGAGCTGAGGCTGAGAAACAGCGAGCCGAGCGCCAGCATCAGCACGAGCATCAGCGCCGTCACGACGTCATGGCGGCCCCTGCGCCCCAGCCACCCGATGCCGAGCACGCTGAGCAACGAGAAGACGCCGAGGCCGAGAAGCGTGTTGGCGCCGATCAGCACCGCGCCCGCGGCCCCGGCGAAGGAGCCGTTGGGCACGGCGTGGGCGGCGAAGGCCGAGCCGCGCAGGACCGTGAAGAAGCCGACCAGCCCGGCGATCACCGCGACGAGGCTCGCGACGATCCAGGCGTTGACCATGAAGCCCGAGAACATCGCTACGCCTCTCCACCCGAAAGAGCCACGCTCCGAGCCGCTCGACGCTCTGCGCGAGCGCTCCAGATTCGCGGCAGCCCGCTGGCGAGGTAGATCACGAACACGAGTACGACGACGAAGAAGCTGACAGGCCAGCCCTGCTGATCCGGTGGCCAGTAATAGCTCTCATACGCCAGCCAGACCCCGCCCCACACTGCCGCGATCCCAAGCCCCGCGGCACAGGCAATCGCTCGTAGCGGTCGCGTCGTCAGGCGTAGCGCGGCGGCCGCGGGCCCGATCAGCAGCGCCGTCGAGAGGATCGCGCCGATCGTGATCGCGCACAGCGAGACAGATAGGGCGAGCGCGAGCAGATAGGCGGCGCCGACGGCGCGGATCGGGATGCCGCGCGCCGACGCGATCTCCGGTGCAACCGAGCTCAGCAGCAGCGGCCTGTGGATTGTCACCAGGATCGCGAGCACCGCCAAGCCGAGCGCGACCACGACCGGCACCGTCGAGCTTGAGATCGAGAAGATCGCGCCGAAGAGGATCGTGACGCTCGCGCCGGCGGCGTTGTGGTAGGTGCTGTCGAGGTACAGAAACAGCGCCGCGAGGCCCAGTCCCCCTCCGAGCACGATGCCCGTCGCCAGATCGCGCCCTCGCGCGCGCTGAACGCCGAGCAACTCCATCGCCGCGGCGGCGAGCATGCTGACGGCGACGAAGCCCCACAAGGGACCGACGCCGAGCAGATACGCGGCCGAGCCGCCGGTCGTGCCGATGTCGCCAAGAGCCTCGCCCGCAAAGGACTGTCCGCGGATGACGGTGAACACGCCGAGCGCTCCGGAGACGATCGCGACTGCCGCCCCGATCGCGAGCGCCGTGCGAATCGGTGAGCTCGAGAGAAAGCCCTGGTCGGACACCGATGCGAGCAGGGCGCTCACGAGACGATTTCCACCGGCGGGTGCACGCCGTTGGCGGAGACGTGATCGGCCTCCTCGCCCGCCCCCGCGACGACCAGCACGCGGCCGTGCACGTTGAGCACGTCGACGTGCTGCCCGTACAGGCGGCTGAGCACCTCGCTGCTGACGACTTCCTCGGCGCGCCCGCTGGCGGCGCGCCCGGCCGCCAGATAGACGATCCGGTCCATCACCGGCAGCAGAGGGTTCATCTCGTGGGCGGAGATCAGCACCGCCACCTGCTGCTCGCGCACGATACGTGCCAAGAGCCCCACCGTCTCCTGTGCGCTTCGCAGATCGAGATTGGCCAGCGGCTCATCGAGCAGCAGCAGCCTCGGCCGGCTGATGAGCGCGTGGGCGATCAGCACGCGCTGCTGCTCGCCGCCGGAGAGCCGCCCCACGCGGGAGTCGGCGAAACCGCTCGCACCCGTCGCTTCGAGCATCCGCTGGACGAGCTCGCGCTTGGTCTTGGAGGGCCGCGAGACGCCGAAGCGCTGGGCGTCGAGCCCGAGCGCCACCAGATCGCGCGCGCGCATCGGCACGTCGGGATCGAGCAGGAACTTCTGCGGCACGTAGCCGATGCGCCGCTCGCGCCGCGCCAGCGGGCGCCCGTCCACGAGCACCCGCCCGGCGCTCGGCCTCTGCAGGCCGAGGATCACCCGCAGCAACGTGGTCTTGCCGGCGCCGTTTGAGCCGATCAGCCCGGTCAGCTCGCCCGCCGCAAGCCGGAAGCTAACGTCATCCAGCACCTGGCGGGCGCCGAAGCGTACGCCCACCCCATCGAGGGAGAGGACCTCCTCGTGGCGCGGGCTGGACGGCGCTCCCGGCTCGCTCACATGCTCACCTACAGCTTCTCGGTCGAGGTCTTCTTCGCGACCGCGTCTTCGAGCGCCTTGACCTCGGCTTTCATCCATGACTGATAGGTGTAGCCGAGCGGCATCGTCTCATAGACCCCGACCACCGGCACCCCCGCTTTCGCGGCGGCTTTGAGGAAGCCTTCGGTGAGCGTGTCGGTCACCTGCTGGTTGTAGACGAACGCCTTGACCTGGCGATTGGCGAAGAGTGCGTTCTGCCTGGCAATCGCCTGCGGGGCCGGGTCGTTGTCGTTCATGATGTCGGCCTGCATGCTGAACGGGGTGAGGTTCTCGATCCCTGCGGCTTCGAGCATGTAGTCGCTTACCGGCTCGGTCGTGGCGACCGTCGTGTTCGGGTAGCGCGTGCTGAATTCTTCCAGGGACTTCAGCCACGGCTGCAGCGATTCTTCGAAGCGCTTCTCGTTCGCCTTGAAGTAGGCGGCGTGCGCCGGCTGCAGGGCCGAGAGCTCGTCGGCGACGGCCTTGGCCACCGCGGGCATCGTCTGCGGTTTGTACCAGAGGTGCGGGTTGGGGGTGGAGTCCGGCAGGCCGAGCAGCTGCTGCGCGCTGATCACCTTGCGCGACGAGCTCGGCGAGGCCGACTCGATCTTTTCCATGAAGTCGTCGTAGCCCACGCCGTTCTGCACGATCAGCTTCGCAGCGCTCACGGTCTGGGCCACGCTCGGGCTGGCCTCGAAGGTGTGCGGGTCGGTGTTCGGGTTGCTGAGGATCGCGCTGGCCTTCACGTACTGTCCGCCGACCTGGGAGATCACGTTCGCGTACTCGTTCTCCGCGCCGACGGCGACGATCGGCTTGGAGCTGGACCCGCCGCTGCTGGAGGAGGAGCTGCTGCTGCCACAACCTGCCAGCAGGATCGCGGCCATGATCGCGCCGACCGCGAAAGCCGAGGCGGAGCGCACACGCAACCTGGGATTCATCGAAGACCTCTTGTAGTCGAAGTGAGCTAAGCGAGCGCGGCGAATATAGCAAGACTAGTTCTTATTCTGATTTTGTAGGACCGCGTACTACAGCACCGAGCGACTGAGCGCCACCTTCGCGCACACGCTCGTACCGATCGGCGCCGCATACGTGCTCGCGCACTACTTCTCGTTCATCGTCTGGCAAGGACAGGCGATGGGCTACCTGATCTCTGACCCGCTCGGCAACGGCTCGAACTTCTTCGGCACCGCGGGCTCGCAGATCAACTACAAGATCATCTCCTATGCCGCGATCTGGTACGTACAGGTGGCCGCCCTGCTGCTCGGCCACGTCGGCGGCTTGGCCCTCGCGCACGATCGCGCGCTTGCGATCTACCGCACCGCCGAGGAGGCCGTGCGCTCGCAGTATTGGATGCTCGCGGTGATGGTCGCCTTCACGAGCTTCGGTTTGTGGCTGCTCTCGGCGGTGGGCACATGAAAGGGCAGCGGCCCAACCCGCTCGTGCTCGCGCTGATCGCGCTCGCTGCGCTGGCAGCCGTCGCGGTTGTCGCCGCCTTGAGCAAGTCGCCTACGCCGCTCAGGCACGCCGTCGGCCTGCGGGATGCGACCGTCCTGCCAGCCGGGCTGACCGACTCCCCTGCCCCGGCGATCAAGCTCACCGACGCGCGCGGCGGCACACTCGACACACGCACTCTGCGCGGAGAGCCCTACGCGATCACGTTCCTCTACACCTCCTGCCCCGACGTGTGCCCGCTAATCGGCGAGGAGCTGCGGGCGGCCCTCGGAGAGCTTGGAGCCGAGAGCCGGAGGGTGACGGTGCTCGCAGTCTCGGTGGACCCGCGCGGGGACACCGCAGCCGCGGTCCGCTCGTGGCTGAAGCTGCACCGCGAGCCAGCGAACTTCCACTACCTGATCGGAAGCGAAAAAGAACTCAAGCCGACCTGGGACGCCTATTTCGTAGCCCCTCAGATACCGGGCGACCCCAACAGCTCCCACACGGCCGCGATCTGGCTCGTCAACGACCACGGCCAGCGTCAGGCAGAGATCAATGCTGGCGCTCCCGTCGCGCCAGCGGACCTCGCCTACGACTTCCGCCAGCTCCTGCGAGGGCGCTGAGGAGCCCGCGTGTCCGCGAATGACACACCGCAAATCTCCCAGTCGGGCGGCTTGAGGTCGAGGTATGGCGCGGCGGGGAGAAGGATCTCCAGATGGTCCAGCGCTGGTCCCGCTCGCCGGGATCTCGATCACGCGATCGGCGGCGAGCAGCACCCAAGCTCCCCTGACGCCGCTGAGCATTGCCTGCTGCGTGGCCGGAAACGGTGGAGCCTCCGGGCGAGCGACCCCGAGACTTCGCACCCAAGACTCGAGATGTTGCCGTGCCGCTTAGCTGGGTTCCGACCCGGGGAAAACGGCTTACCCGAGCCAAATAGAAGCGCGCCGTGGGCCGGATTTTAAAGGATTTTGCCTCTGTAGCGCCATAACTCGAACTGCTCGCGCCGACTTATGGGAGCCTGCTGAGCGGAGGGGGGGAGATTCGAACTCCCGGTACGCCGATAGACGCACAACGCCTTTCGAGGGCGCCGCATTCAACCACTCTGCCACCCCTCCGTGCCGGGATCGGCTGGCCTTAACGCTAGACCATCACGACCTGCCGGCGCGGCTGCATGCGGGCGGCTTCCTCGCGGCGTCGGGCGCGGTACTCATCGAGCAGCGCCGCCTCCTCCTCGCCACCGGGGAGCAGGTGCCCAAATAGCGGTCGATCGTGTCGAGCTGTGGCCTCTGAACTTGCTGACCTTGTCGGTCGAGAAGTTCGCGTCGAGCATGTGCGAGACGGCGGTGTCCCGGCACTCGTGCAGGCCGATCCGATGGATACGTTCGTGCTCCGGGATCACGCCGTCCTCGTCCTCGAGTTGGGGGCTCGCGCCCACGCGTTGCGGGGCCTGGTTGACCCATCTCACCCGGCCTCAATACGCAGCCGGCAGTGGCCGAGGCTACATCGCCCCGGCTCTGGTAGTTTGCCGGTGCTCACGGATGCGGGGAACCCAGTGGGAATCTGGGGCTGACGCGCAGCGGTAAGGGTGACGAGCGGATCGAAAGTCCACTGAGCCGAGTGAAGGCTTGGGAAGGAGATCCGCAAGGCTGATCTCGAGTCCGAATACCCGGTCGTGAGGAGTTGACCGTCTCGCGAATAGGCGGCAGGCCCACGATCGTGATCGACGTGTGTCGCCGTCCTTGAACAAGGAGCAGCGATATGCGACGTGCGTGGTTTAAGTACCTACTCGGGTTGTCCTTTGCCGTGCTTGCGCTCTTGCCCGCGGCGGCGAGCGCCACGGTCACCGAACAGCAACTGAACGAAGCGACCGCCAAAGCAGTCTCGTACTTCAGGGGCAAGCAGCAGGCCAACGGCTCGCTCGGGGCGAACGGCGGCCTTGATCCCGCCTGGGCGTTTCTCGGGCTCGCGGGCGCCGGCGTCAACACCGCGGATCTGAGCACGGGTCCGGGCCAGCCGAGCGCACAGGACTACTACTTGGGGCTGTGGACCGGACCCAACGACACGGCCTGGACGAGCACCGGCCAGCCGCAAGCCAGCGACTACGAGCGCGTGATCATGCTCGCGAACGCGGCGGGGCTTGAACCGATGAAGCTGTCTGCCTCGCAGAACATGCTGGCGAAGATGGCCGGGTTCGACAAAAACGGCTACTTCGGCCTGAAAAGCACGTTGAACCAGACGATGTTCGCTTCGATCGCGCTCGACCAGTTGCCCGTACCGGGGTGGCTGACCGAGCAGGAGGCGCTGATCCTCGAAGCTAACGTTCACGAAGACGGCGGCTGGACGTTCTCGAACGTCGAAAGCCAGGCTGCCTATGAACGGCCGGGCGAAATCGACCTGACCGGCGCGGCTCTCGCGGGCCTCTGCGGTGCCGGTAGGACCGCGAGCTCGCCGGCGGTCGCCAAGGGCATCGCCTTCCTCGAAAGCCAGCGCTCGGCAAACGGGCAGATCGGCAACGTCGACAGCACTAGCTGGGCGCTGGACGGGATGGGCGCCTGCGGCGTGAAGCGCGGCTCGGTCGGCTGGACAGCCGGCGATGAACACACGATCGAATGGCTGCTCTCGACGCAGCTGAGCGAAGGCGCCTGGCCGTCGAACGGCACCGCGAACTACTACGCCACGCAGGACGCGCTCCGGGCGCTCGTCATTCCGGGATTCTTCGCCGAACCGCCTGCCCGCGTGAACCCCGCAGAACCCGTGCGTAGGGCGCCCGTGACCGTTCCGAATGGAACCCAGGTACCTGTGGTGCTCGCGATCAACGCCGGCTTTGGGCAGATCCAGCTCTGCTCTACGACCGCGTCTTCCGGAGCGAGCCTGCCCGAAGTTCTCGCCGCCGCTCAGGCGAAAAGCAGCCCGGCGGGCTGCGTCAGCCAGTACGAAATGGGCTCGGGAGGATTGACGAGCCTCAACGGCGCGACGGCGAAGTCGGGCGGCGGCTGGAAGCTCAGCCTCGACAACGGCACGGAGCACGCCGCGGCCAGCCAGACGATCGGCTTCGGCGAAGTGATCGGTCTGCGCCTTGAAGAACCCAGCGTGCTCGAGGTCTCTGCCACGTCGCTTGAATTCGAACCGAAGACGCCGGGCCAGTCGGACGGCACACGCGAAGTGACGGTCACCAATCGCGCCGCCAGCTCCGTGAACGTCCAGGCCCTTCGGATCGTCGGAGGCGCCGCCGGCGACTACTCGATCGCCTCGCAGAGCTGTGCCGGCAAAGCGCTTGGTTCCGGCGCGAGCTGCGCGATCACGGTCGCGTTCACGCCCGGCGCCGTGGGTCACCGCGAAGCGACGCTGGAAGTCCCCGCCGAAGGGCAGGGAGCTGTTGCGATCGCCCTGCGTGGCGATGGCACGAGCGCCCCGCCACCGACGGTGACGAAGCTCTCCGTGAAGAAGGGCCCAACGGCCGGCGGAACGTCGGTGACGATCACCGGCACCCGCTTCGCCGGCGTCAAAGCCGTCCAGTTCGGGACGGGCAACGCCGTGAGCTACACGGTCAACTCGGAAACCTCGATCACCGCGGTCGCGCCCACTGGCGTGGCGGGGACTACCGTCGATGTGACCATCCTGGCCCAGAGCGGGCGCAGCGCGGTCAGCTCGAAGGACCGTTTCAAATACGAAAAGCCGACGGTCACGAAAGTCAGCTCGAACATCGGCTCCAGTGCGGGCGGCAACAGGGTGACGATCACTGGCACCGGCTTCGCGCTCGGATCGGGCACCGCGTTCAAGTTCGGCAAGAACGCCGCCACCGCCGTCGAATGCACCTCGACGACGAGCTGCACCGTCACGGTCCCTGCCGCAGCAAAGCAGGGCAAGGAAAGCGTCGTCGACGTGATCGTGGCGGTCGGCAAATCGAAAAGCAAGAAGAACCCGCCCAACGACCAGTACACCTACGTCTAAGACATCAAGGCTTGCGGGCGAGCCCCATCTGGGCTCGCCCGCGCCTTACGAGTCAGGTCAGCACGTTCCGCCGGCTTTGAACACGCACACCGGGACGGGTGCGCTGCGGCTGTAGTTTTCCGTGCTTCCCGGCATACTGGCTTCAGCGGTGAAGTTGCCGAGTTTTTTCAGTGTCAATGTAGCTTCGCCGGAGGCGTTGGTCACGGCGCTCGTTTCCCCTACTTTGACGGTGTAGCCGGGTGCGTTGAGATGTTCGCTGGGCGGGATCACCCAGTGCCCCGAGCCTTTCGGTTCTTCGACGCCGACCGTCGTCGTTGGTTTCCACTCGGTGACATGCACTTTGAGGGTGCCACCTTTTTCAACTTTGCCGTTCGAAGGCGAGACGAGTTCGAGTTCGATCGGAATGGACTGCGGCACCCAACCTTCTGATTCCGGGCCGGACACGACGGCCTGCATCAGCACCGTGTCGCCCGTTTTCATGGCTTGCGAGCAGACGCCCCATTCGCCGTAGTTGCTGTTGTAGTAGATCGCCCAATATTCTTCGTGGGGTTCCCAGCTGATCGTTTCGCCGAGGATCGTGCTCACGAACAGTTCACGGTCCCAGTTGCCTTTCACGGCCTTCTCGATCGCCTGGTAGGCGGTGTTGTTGGGACAGGAGTGAGGCATCGAGCCGACTTCGTTCCAAGTCGTAGCTTCGCTCGACCCGGTGCCGATTTCGACCGTGGTCGGCGCCAGCAGCGTCGAGGTTTTGCCGACGACCATCACTTTGACGGTGGAATTGGCAAGCGCCGGCAGTGGGATCGCCAGCAGCGCCAGCAGCCCGACGACGAGCGCCAGGGCTCCTTGAGGTTTTCTTACGCGCATCTTTCACACCCTTCTGAGTGGTTGATGTAGGGGTTGGTGCCTGCGGTTCAACGCAGCTCGGAGTGACCGCCGGTGCTCTGCAGTCCGCAAGACCAAGCGACGACTCAGGCCGGCTGCTTCGTGCAGCTGCCGATTCGGCGCCTGCGGTAGCAGGGCACAGCGCGAGCACGGCAAGCAACAACGCATGCGCGTAGGGATGCCACGTTCGGTGCATGTCGCTGCTCCTCATTCAGGACGGCGACACACGTCAGGGGATCGTGGTCTGCCGTCTATTCGCGAGACGGTCAACTACTCACGACCGGGTATTCGGGCTTGAGATCAACCTCGCGGATCTCCTTCCCAAGCCTTATTTTCGTTCGGCTCAGTGGACCTGCGATCCGCTCGTCACTCTTACCGCTGCGCGTCAGCCCCAGATTCACACTGGGTTCCCCGCATCCGTAAGCACGAGGAAGCTACCACAGAGGCCGGTTGTGAATCCATCCCGGTCAGACGAATGTCCTGGTTAGCTGTGGCGGCTAGGCGCAGCGCGTAGTCATGCTTGTTTCTCACCATTCGGTTTTGCGGAGGAGGAGTGCTCGTCCGCGTCACTGAGCAGGGCGAGGCGGGCGAAGGGGACACCGTCGCGGGTGATGATCAGCGGGCCGCCGCCTTCTGCAAGCTCGCCCATCACGATGCTCGTGTGCTTTGCGAGCTGGCGGGTGCTGATGATGCGCTTGCCGCCCTTTGACCGGATCTTGGGCACCCCGTTTGACTTCACGACTTTGGCCTTTCCACTAGCTTCAGGATGGCTGCGCGTCTTGGCGGCCGTGGCGAGTCATGGCTTGGCTTTCTGTTTTACGTAGACGAGCTGGCCGTTGGCGAGACGGAACACTGTGCCGACGGCTTCACCGCGCCCTGTCTTCGAGCGTGTGCTCGTGGGCGTCGGCAGTGACTGCTGGCCCTGGCTCGGCAGTCGCTTCTGCAGCGTGTGCTTGCTGGTGTTAAGCGTCAGGCCGAGCCCGGCGATCAAAAAAGCAACGGCGAGAACGATCCCGATGTCGAACAGGTTGACGAGCCCGTCGAGCGGGTCTCCGATCGTCTCGCCGCCGGGGATGTGCCGGCCAAGGCCAGTGCGGCTCATACTCCACCTTGTCTGCTCGGCGGCTGCGGAGCTCCGGCGCTTTGCGCAGGGGGCTCGGGGAGCGGCAGCACAGTGGGACCGTTCGCCGCCGCCGCTGCTGGCGCCGCCGCATCGGCGGGCGCGACGCGCTCGAGGTCGGCCAGGTCTTCCGAGTACATGCGGGTGCGGATCAGAGTGATCGCGAAGGCGACGGTGCCGACGAGCAGCCCGACGGTGGTCGCCGCGAACGCGGTGCGCAGGTCCGTGGCGAGCGTCGCGACTTTGCCTTTGCCGAGCGCGGCGAGCCCTGGGGCGAGCGGGATCAGCGTGCCCATCAGCCCGAGGGCAGGTCCGGCACGCACGAGGATGCGCGTTCGGTCGAGCGTTCGCTGTACAGCGAGCTCGTAGTCGGCGAGCGCTCGGTCGATCTCAGCCGGCCTGCCGGCGGTGAGGGCGTGTCCGATCGCGAGCAGCGCCAGCCCGGAGAGCTTGCCGGGCGCCTTCGCCGACAGCGCTCCGGCCTGCTGGGGCGAGGCGACCGTCGCGGCGACGAGGCCGCGCAGCGAGGTTCGCCCGGCTCGCAGTCGGGTCCAGTACTCGACCAGGAAGCGCCCAGCCTCCCACGCGCAGAGCAGGAGCGCGAGCAGCGCGAGCACGAGCACCGGCGTGCGTAGCGAGGAGGCGATCTTCGCGAGCGCTTCGGCGATGTCGTCGGTTGCCATCGGGAGGGTCACGGAGCCACCTGTGATCTGCCGCGCTCCACGGCGCCGCCGCCGAGCGCGAGCAGCAGCGCGAGGCCGGCGATCGTGATCGCAAGCGCCGGAGATGCCGGCTTCACTCCAGCGCCTCGCAGGCCTGGGGCGCCGGGTTCGAGCGCGGCGGAACGGAAGGAGGCGATCGGGATGCCGGTCACTTCGTGCAGATCGCTTGCGTCCTTGGCCGTCGGCACCGGCGGCACCGACAGATGCGCGCTCTTGCCTTCTTGGCCTTCTGCGCCGTCTTCGCCGTGCAGCGGATCGGGCCTTGGCTTGGGCTTTGCCGCTTCGCGCTGGAGCGTAGGCGTCTTGTGCCTTCGCGGCGGGCCGGGGTTGCGCTTGTGCTTCGCGCGCTTACGGCTCGCCCTGCTGGCGAGCACGCGAGCGCCCCCTGGGGTTTCGCCCTTGCTGTCGCGCTGCGGGCGGCTGAACAGCTGCGCGCCTTCGCCACCGCCGCCGGCATCGACGCCGCTGCCTTGCTGCGCGCCTTCGCCGCCCGTGCCCGTTTCGGGTTCGTAGGGTTCCAGGGGCAGGGGTTGCGGCGGAGCTTCGGGTATCGGCAAGGCGACGCCGTCAAGGGCCGGGGCGCAGTAGGCGGTCATCCACACGCCGTTGAGTTCCTGGTTGGACTTCCACTTGATGTGGCCGTCGGGCTGCTGCAGGCGTTCCAGGTAGGTCAGCGGGTCGATCCCGCCTGGCTTCCAGTTTTCGGGGTTTTCGCCGGCGGCCCAGAGGCCCTGCACCACCCAGGCGGTGGAGCCGGAGTTGGCCACCGTTTCACCGGGTTGCTCGACGAAGCCGCCTTCGCCTTCGATCTGGACGGTGTGGAGGTATTTGAGGGCGCTTTCCTGGGCGGCTGTGTTGTGGCGGCCGGCCGCGTTCAGCGCCTCGAGCGCGGCCCCGGTCATGTCGGAGTCGCCGATCGGTTCGTTGCCGAGCGGGTGACAGCCGGCGACCGTCTTCGCGCAGGTCGCGGGCCAGCTGCCGTTGGCGTTCTGCTCGTGTTCGATCCAGCTGGCGGCTTCTTGCACGACCGCTTCGACCACTGGTTCGTGGATCGGGCTGAGCGCGAGCACGGCGAAGATCGTGTCGTTCATCCCCGCTCGTTTCGATTCGGGTTCGTGGGGAAACGCGGAGCCGCCGACGGCCGGTTCGGGCAGCTCGCGGCCGAGGATCTGCTTGACGAGATCGACGCCGGCGAAGTCATGCGGCGCGCCTCCGGCGGCGTTGACGACCATCAGTTCTCGCTCGTAGTCGGTCGTAACCGACATTCCCCCGGAGTGTTCGAGCAGGTAGCTGTAGGCGTCGGTGCCGCCGGGCTTTCTTTGGATTTTCGGATTGATGTCAGCGGAGGCGAGCGCGAGCGAGACCCAGGCGGTGAAGCCGGCGCTCGAGGCCGCTCCCGGTTCCCCGCCGAAGCCGCCGTCCATGTTCTGATCGTTTTGTAGGTACATGATCATGCGGTCTGCCGAGGCGCGTATGCGGAGCGCGTGCGCCGGTACCGCGCCGAGCGCGTAGAGCGTGAGCGCGCAGGAGATGACGAGCAGCGCTCGCCGTCGTCTGGGGGCGCCGGGCCGGTGACTGGGATTGCGTGTCGGGCGGTCTCGCAAGTCCTCAACGCCGTTTGACGGTGAGCGCGCGCAGGAGCGGCTTTGAGCCGGCTAGGGCGATGCTCAGTCTGTAGCTGCCGGGACTCAGGTGTGGCAGGCGGACGGTGATCATCCCGGCCTTACTGGCTTTGATCTTGATCGTCTTCAGCGTGCTCCAGATGAGCTTGCCCGCGTGTCGCTTTCGCGCGGTGATCTTGACCGTGACGGTGCCCGCCGCGGAGACCTTGAGGACGAGCTGCCGGACCGCGAGTCGAGCGACCGTGACGATCGCGGGCGGCTGGGCGGCGGTTTGACCGAGCACCTGGCCGCCGGGCGTCTGCCCGGTCGGCGTCTGCCCCGTAGAGCTTCCTCCGCCTCCGCCTCCCGGCGGCGGGCTCACGACGATGACGGGCGCGGCTTTGACGGTGGCGGTGGCAGTCGATTCGGCGGTGGCGGTGCCCGCGGCGTTCTTTGCGATCACCTTGGCGCGCAGCGTCGCTCCGACGTCGGCGGCCGTCGCGACGTAGGTCGGGCTCGGCGAGAGCCCGGCGACTTGGGCACATTCGCCGCCGGAGCCGTTGCAGCGCAGCCACGCGTATTCGAAGCCGATCGGCGCACTGCCCGACCACTTGCCGCTGGAGGCGGTCAGCGTGTGTCCTTCTTCGGCGGTGCCTTCGATGCTCGGCGCTTCGGTGTTGCTCGGCGAGATCGGCACTTCGTTTGTCCTCGCCGATTCCGCTTCCGCGGAGCCGACGCCGTTTTTCGCTTTGACGATCACGCGCAGCGTGTGCCCGGCAGCGCTCAAGGGGAGTTCATAGCTCGAGCCGCTGGCGCCTGGGATGTCTTCGCAGCCGCCGCCGGTGTTGTCGCAGAGCTGCCAGCGGTAGCTGTAGGCGATCGTCGCTTTGCCGGTCCAGTCGCCTTCGGTCGCGGTGAGCGTCTGCCCGGCGAGTGTGGGGCCGTAGACGTCGGGTGCCTTCCAGTTCTTCGGTGCCGTGCCTATTTGCGATTGGTATCGCGGCGGTACGCGCAGCCGGTCTTCGGCGGGCGGGTCCCCGCAGCCGCTCGCTCCTTCTGCCGGCACGCATACGTCGAGCCGGTTGGAGCGGATGACTTCTTCTTCTCCGGTTTCAGCTTCGATCGGGCCGCCGGCCTTCAGGCGATGCCAGCCCGGCGTGGTGAACGTG
This sequence comes from Solirubrobacteraceae bacterium, assembly GCA_035508515.1. Classification (GTDB taxonomy): domain Bacteria; phylum Actinomycetota; class Thermoleophilia; order Solirubrobacterales; family Solirubrobacteraceae; genus Palsa-744. The sequence goes on from DATJMW010000047.1 coordinate 19,464, forward strand.
ATGCTCGCCTTGCCTCCCGAGTCGGTGCTGACCGTTTCCGGGCTTTCCAAGTCGAGCTTCTCGAGACCCTTTTTTGAGGTCGCCACCGGCGCGACCTCGGCGCCACTGAACGGGCTCGCCCCGGTCCGTTGGGGATGTGCCGGGGGGATATCTTCGGTGTCGTCTTCGTAGGAGAGGACTTCGAGGAGAAGTGGCTTGCCGAGCTGCGCCGTGGCCGTCAGCGGGCGGTCCCCGCCGGCGTAGTCAGCGCCGTTGGCGAACAGCGCGAGGAACGGCCGCGCCTCGAAGGCGTTGTAGGTCCAGAGCACCTCATCGCCGGTGTCGAGCTGGTACTGGCAGCCGCCGACGCTGGTGAAGACGTTGTTGACGAGGATGCCCCAGGAGCGGCCTTCTGATTCGGCGTTTTCTTCTTCTACGCCCCACTGTTTGACGAAGTAGTCGTTGAAGCCGTTGTACCACTGCCCGGCCATCGCGTTTGTTTCGCCGATCGTGTTCAGCGCGTCGACGGAGGCGGCGGTCGGCACGGGCCCGGGTTCGGTGTTGCCAGGGTCGAGCACGTTGATGCCGTCGCACGGGTGTTCGGCGATGTCTTCGGCTTCTTCGCCGCTCTCGCCCTTGTAGGAGCTGACGTCATGGCCTTCGGTGAGGATCGGGCCTTCAAAGAGCGTTTGCGTGCGGCCCTCGATTCGCACATTGACCTCGGTCGGGGTCGCTTGCGCGGCGCTCACCATGACGGCGAGCATGACGAGCGCGCACGCGACGAGGATCGTCGCGATCGTGGCGGTTCTCCTCCTCGCGTGCGCGTGTCTCATCTGCTCAGCTCACCTTGACGACGAGGGAGTTCGAGCGGATCGAGTCCGGGCGTTCGGCCTTCACCCGGTACTTGCCCGGAGAGGTGAACGACAGCGTCGCTTCGCCCTGTGCGTTCGTCATCACGCCCGGCCCGTTGTTGACGGGGCCGACAGTTGCGCCTTCGATCGGTTCGCCGGTGAGACCGTCTGTGACGAGCACCGTTCCGGGCGCGGCGTGCTTGGCCTTCTTGAGCTTCAGGAAGTGCGAGACTTCGAAGGCGTTCCAGGCCCACAGCACTTCTTCGCCCTTGTGGACCTCCTGCTGGCAGCCGCCGACCGGAGTGAATTCGTAGTCGACGAGAACGCCCCAGTAGGCGTTGCCTTCCTGCGGGCTGTCGCCGATGCGTTCCACGAAATAGTCTTCAAAGCCTTCGTACCAGCTGCCGTCCCAGGTGAAGCCGTACTTTTTCCCGGCGGCGTCGACTGCCGCGGTCGGCGTAGCGCCCGGTTCCGGGTTGGCGCCGAGATTGGTGCCGTCGCACTTGTGAGTGCCGCCGGACTGGGTCGTGACTTCGTGGCCTTCGGTCTTGATCGTGCCTTCGTAGATCGTGTGCGTCTTGCCCTCGATGCGGAGCTTGACGGGCACGATTTCGGCCGAGGCGATCGATGCGGTGAACAGCATCAGCGCAAGCGCGGCGATGATGACTGCGATGTTGCGGGTTTTGCACTTCATGGCTGTGGAGCCCCCCCTTGCTTTCTGTTGACCTGTGAGTTGTCGTGTTCGGTCGGCACTCGGTTAGCCCAGGTGCGGGTGAACCGCGTCACCGAGGGTGCTCTCGCTGGCTGTCGGGCCCGACTGATTTCGTGAGCCGTCTCCCCGAGAACACAGGAGCACCGGACTAGCCGGAACCTGGCGGGGATGGCCAACTGCCACAGCGGCGACGGCCACAGGCTTGGGTCTCATTTCGGGTGGAGCTCCTTCTGGGTGCAGACGGAGGGCGCTCCGTCATCGCTCAACCAGAAGCAAGGGCGTAACGGCCGACCGTCCATTCGCGAGAACAGGGTCCGTATGTGTTCGCCACCCAGCGGGTACTCGGACTTGTCTGCGCTCGCCCCTTGGGCTCGCCAGCCTTACCGTTGCGCGTCAGTCCCTGAATCTCACAGGGTTCCCCCGCTGCGTAGCGTCGGGCACCTTATCACCGGCGCCGCGCGGGCGCGCACCGCGCTCGACCAGATCGCGCAGCGACCCTCTCAATCAACCGGGCGAGCTTCCTCGCCTTAACTGGGTCGGCGTGGTCGCGGGCCGCTGGATCTATGCGGCGCGGAACAACCGTTTCCGCTCACCCCTCGCGAGGCGCCACCTCCTCGCGATCCCGCCCGCGCGGCTGGACCCAACCCGGAGTGGGCATCGCGACCATTCCCTCCCCGGCGCCCGGTCGCTGAGCGACGGCCATCACGCTCGCGCCAAACTCGCGCCAGTCCCACCGCGGAAAGTGCGGTATCTAGGTTGCAAACGGTTGACGAGCCCGCGCGTGTCGGCCCGACAATCAGTCGTCCCGGTTTTCGAGAGCGCCGCATTCAACCACTCTGCCACCCCTCCGGGGTGCTGCGGGACGTAAAGGCTAGTGGATGCGCGCCGGCCTTCCGGGCGCCGCGCGCTCAGCGCCGCCGCGCCGCGAAGAAGTCGCTCAGCAGCTGCCCGCAGGCCGGCGCGAGCACGCCGGCGCTCACCTCGGGGCGATGGTTCAAGCGCTCCTCGCCCAGCACGTCCAGCACGCTGCCGCAGGCGCCCGCCTTCGGGTCGGTCGCACCGAAGACCACGCGCGGGACGCGCGCCAGCACGATCGCCCCCGCGCACATCGCGCAGGGCTCGAGCGTCACGTACAGCGTCGCGTCGTGCACACGCCAGGTGCCCAGCGCGCGCGCAGCCTCGCGCAGCGCGAGGATCTCCGCGTGCGCCGTCGGGTCGCCGCGCAGCTCGCGCTCGTTGTGCGCCGCCGCCAGCAGCTCTCCCCCGTGCTCGATCACCGCGCCGATCGGCACGTCCTCGTGCGCGTTCGCCTGCTCGGCCTCGCGCAGCGCCAGGCGCATGAAGTACTCGTCGTCTGCCATCAGGGGAGCGCTCATCGCGTCCATTCGCCGGGTCTCCTGCGACAGTGCCTGGCGCCCGCGCAGCCCGACCGCATCATCATTATCCGAGAACCGGCCGATGAGCCTACCGATGCCCCCGTCTCCCACCCGCACCACCGGCCAGCGCCGCACGATCCTGATCGCCTGCTGCCTCGCGGGCGCGCTGCTGCCCGCCGCGAGTGCGCGGGCGGCGACCTCCTCGCACGCCGCGAGCGCTTCACGCGCCGCGAGCACTTCGCGCCGCGCCACCGCCTCGCGTGCCGCGAGCTCCGCCTACGCACCCGGGCAGATCCTCGTCAAGTACGTCACCGCCACCCCGCCCCGGGCCCGCGCCGCGACCGCCCGCGCCGCCGGGGCCGGCGACCCGGTCAGGACCGCGCCGCACACGCGCCTGTTGCGGCTGGCCCCCGGCGTCAGCGTCGCCGCCGCGCTGCGCAGGCTGCGCGGCCGCCCCGACGTCGCCTGGGCCGTGCCCGACTACCGCGCGCGCAGCGCTGAAGCAGCCCCGGCCGCCCCTGGCCTGATCCCCAACGACGTCGGCAACGGCGGCCAGCCCGGCGACTGGCAGCAGCTGCAATGGAACTTCTCCGGCGCCTTCGGGGTGAACGCGCCGCAGGCCTGGGCCAACGTCGCCGCCGCCGGCAGGCCCGGCGGCAAAGGCGTCGTCGTCGCCGTGCTGGACACCGGCGTCGCCTACGCGACGCACGGGCGCTTCCTGCGCTCGCCTGACTTCTCGCGCTACGGCTTCACCGGCGGCTACGACTTCATCGCCCACAACCGCTTCCCCAACGACCGCAACGGCCACGGCACGTTCGTCGCGGGCACGATCGCCGAGGCGACCGACAACCACTACGGGCTCACCGGGCTCGCCTTCGCGGCCCGGATCATGCCGGTGCGCGTGCTGAACACCGAGGGCGAAGGCGAAGCCTCCACGATCGCCGAAGGCGTCCGCTACGCCGTCAAGCACGGCGCGAAGATCATCAACCTCAGCCTCGAGTTCTCCAGCAACGTCACCGCCGGCGACATCCCCGAGCTGATCGAAGCGCTGCGCTTCGCGCGCCGGCGCGGCGTGCTCGTCGTCGCCGCCGCCGGCAACGAGGCGCATGCCGCCGTCGCCTATCCCGCCCGCGCCCGCGACGTCGTCGCCGTCGGCGCCACGACCGAACACGGCTGCCTCGCCGACTACTCCAACGACGGCTCCGGCCTGACGCTCGTCGCCCCCGGCGGCGGCGCCGACGCCAACCTCCCCGGCGACCCCAACTGCCACCCCGAAGGCCCCGCGGGCCGCGATGTCTTCCAGGTCACCTTCACCGGCGCCTCGCCGCGGCGCTTCGGCATGCCCGGCGGCTACGAAGGCACCTCGATGGCCGCCCCGCACGTCGCCGCCACCGCCGCGCTGATCGTCGCCAGCGGCGTGCTCGGCAGCAACCCCTCGCCCGCGCGGATCATCGCGCGCCTGCGCGCCACGGCCCGCAAGCTCGGCGGTCCCGGCGACGCCTCGATGTACGGCGCCGGCCTCGTCGACGCCGCCGCCGCCACCGCCCCCGGAGGCCCCGGCGCCGTCTCCGGCTGAGACGCCTCGCGCGTGACTAGCACCGAGCAGCCGCCCGCGCGCTGCGACGTCGCCGTCGTCGGCGGCGGCATCCTGGGCCTCGCAATCGCCCGCCGGCTCGCGCTGCGCCACCCGCAACGGTCGGTCTGCGTGCTCGAGCGCGAGCAGCAGCTCGCCGGCCATCAGAGCGCCCACAACTCCGGCGTGATCCACAGCGGCATCTACTACGTCCCCGGCTCGCTGAAGGCGCGGCTCTGCACCCGCGGCGCGCGACTGCTCTACGACTACTGCGAAGAGCACGCGGTCCCCCACGCGCGCTCGGGCAAGCTCGTGCTCGCGAGCCATGAGGCCGAGCTGCCGCGCCTGCGCGAGCTCCAGCGCCGCGGGCTCGCCAACGGCGTGCCGGGTCTGCGCTGGCTGCAGGCGCACGAGATCGCACAGATCGAGCCGCAGGCCCGCGGCGTCGCGGCGCTGCACTCGCCCACGACCGGCGTCGTCGACTTCCGCGCCGTCGCCCGTGCCTATGCCGCCGACCTGCTCGCCGCCGGCGGCGCCGTCGTCACCGGCTGCGAGGTTCGTGGCGTCAGCGAAACCGGGCGCTCGCTGCATCTGCGACACGCCCACGGCAGCACCCAGGCACGTCACGCGATCTTCTGCGCCGGGGCCTGGTCGGATCGCCTCGCCGTCGCCGCCGGCGCCGGCGGCGACCCCCGGATCGTCCCCTTCCGCGGCGCCTACCTGCACCTTCGGCCCGAGCGGCGCGAGCTGGTGCGCGCGCTGATCTACCCTGTGCCCGACCCCGCGCTGCCGTTCCTTGGCGTGCACCTCACGCGCCACCTCGACGGCGAGGTCTCGCTCGGCCCCACCGCCCTGATCGCCCCCGCGCGCGACGCCTACCGGCTACGCACCGTGCGCCGCGAGGACCTGGTGCAGACGCTCGCCTGGCCCGGCACCTGGAGGCTGATCCGCCGCTACTGGCGCGCCGGCGCACGCGAGCTGGCGCACGCCGCCTCGCGCGCCTCGCTCGTCGCCGCCGGTGCGCGCCTGGTCCCCGCGCTGCGCGAGGACGACCTCGCCGGCAGCGGCGACGCCGGCGTGCGCGCGCAGGCACTCGCCCGCGACGGGCAACCCATCGACGACTTTGTCTTCTCGCGCCGCCCGCGCTCGCTGCACGTCCGCAACGCCCCTTCGCCCGGCGCCACCGCCTCGCTCGCGATCGCCGAGCACGTCTGCCAGGAGGCCGAGCGGGACTTCGCGCTCGGCGGTTGAGCCACCGCTCCGGCGTCTGGCGCGTTCCTGCTGTCAACCCGGCTAGGTTTCCCTGGATGCCAGGACGCCCGCCCGCCAGCCCACGGATGCCCGGGCACCTCCCCCGCGCGCTGCTCGCCTGCGCGCTGCTCGCGGTCGCCGCGCTGCTCGCGGTCGCCCCCGCCGCCTCCGCCGAAGAACCCGCCTGGACCACCTATCACCACGACGGCGCGCGCTCCGGCCTGGACCCCGACGCCAGCGCCGCGATCGCGCCGGTGCGCGCCTGGCAGTCGCACGACCTCGGGGCACCGATGTGGAACCAGCCCGTCGTGCTCGGCTCCCGCGCCTACGTCGGCACCGTCGGCGACGTCGTCGCCGCGCTCGACACCGCCACCGGCGCCGTCGTCTGGGAACGGTCCGTCGGCACGCCCGTCCCCTCCGCCTCGCTCCCCTGCGGGGACGTCTACCCCACCGTGGGGATCGTCAGCACCCCCGTGATCGACCCCGCGCGGCGGGTGCTCTACGTCGTCGCCGACACCTGGGACGGCACCACGGCCCATCACGAACTCGTCGGCCTCTCGCTCGAAAGCGGCGCCGAAGTCCTGCGCACCGCCGTCGACCCGCCCGGCGTCGACCCCAAGACGCTGCTCCAGCGCTCGGCGCTCAACCTCGACGAAGGCAACGTCGTCTTTGGCTTCGGCGGCAACTTCGGCAGCTGTAGCCGCGAACTGGCGCCCGTCGTAGCCGCGCCGGAGGCGGGCGGCCCCGCGCGCTTCTGGCAGACCAACTCCAGCCCGCCCCCCTCCACCGCCGGCGGCGTCTGGGCCACCAGCGGCGTCGCCGTCGACGGTTCGGGGCCCGTCTACGCCGCGACCGCCAACCCCATCCCTCCGCAGGGCGAACCCGCCGCAACCTATGACTACTCCAACAGCGTCGTCGCCCTCGACCTCGCCGCCAGCTTCACCGCCAACCCCGCCACCGAACCGCGCGCGCCGCTCGGCTGGTTCGAGCCCACCAATTGGGCCGAACTCAGCAACAACGACCTCGACCTCGGCTCCGCGGGAGTCGAGCCGCTGCCCGGCAACATGCTCTTCCAGGCCGGCAAGGACGGGCGCGGCTACCTGATCGACCGCTCGACCCTCACCGGCGCGCCCGGCTCGCCCGCGGCCTTCCAGGGCCAATCCTGCGGGGGCAGCGGCAGCTTCGGCGGGGACGCCTACGCGAGCGGCGTCATCTACCTGCCCTGCACCAACGGCGTTCAGGCGCTCGCCTACAACCAGGCCGCCAGGAGCTTCGCGCCCCTGTGGAAAGGCCCCGCCGACGCCTTCGGGTCGCCGATCCTCGCCGCCGGCACCGTCTGGGTCGAGGCCACCGGCGGCTTCAACGGCGGCGGCACCACCGTCTACGGCCTGGACCCCGCCACCGGGCAGACCCGCTACACGCTCGCCGTCTCCCCCATCACCGACCACTTCGGCTCGCCCAGCGCCGCGGGCGGGCGCCTGTTCGTCGCGACCGGGCCCACCGTCACCGCCTTCAACATCTCCGAAGCGTCGAGCTTCCCCGCCCCCGGCTCCGTCACTGCGATCAAAGCCCCCGGGGCCAGGCCCTCGCGCGTGCCGGCGCTGCTGCACACGCACCTGCACGCCGGCCCGCGCGGGCGCGTGCGGATCGCGCTGCGCTGCCTGCTCACCGGCGGGCAGTGCAAAGGCACCATCACGCTGCGGGCGAAGCTCTCCACGATCCGGCGGCTCAAAGGCAAGGCCGTCCGCCGGGCCGTCCTCGTCGGGCTCGGGCGCGTGCGCTTCAACCACCGCAAAGGCTCCTTCGCCGTCGTGCTGAAGCTCTCGCGGCCCGCCCGCGCGCTGCTGCGCCGCCACGGCGGGAAGCTGACGCTACAACTCGTGCTCGCCGCGCCGCCCAGCAAGACCGTCAGGCGCGCCGCCACGCTGACCGAAACCAGGCCCGCGGCGCACCGCTGAGCGGCGAGCCGCGCCGCCGCCGGCCGCCGGCGACTCCGGCCGCCCGCCGCCACCAGCCGTCGGCGACCGCGAGCCGAGCAGCGGCTAGGTCGTGCGGATGATCAGCACCGAGCAGGGAGCGTGGTGGCTCACCTTGTTCGGCACCGAGCCCAGCAGGAAGCGCTTCGCCCCCGTCATGCCCTTGTTGCCCACGACGATCAGGTCCGCTTCCCGCTCCTCCGCCACGTCCAGGATCGCGTCCGCCGGGTCGCCCTGGCGCGCGTACAGCTCCACCTCCACGCCCGCATCGCGCGCGATCGCCGCCGCCGCCTCGAGCGTCGAGTCGACGTCCTCGCGCGGGTTGATCGCCCACTGGAGGTCCTCCGGCGCCTGACGGCGTTCCTCGCTCAGACGCTGCTCCGAGACCGGCGCGTACGCGCTCACCAGCTCGACCTTCGCCTTCACCGCAGACGCCAGGTCAACCGCCTGACGCACCGCCTGAGTGGCTGTGTCTGAGCCATCGGTCCCCACGACGATCGAGCTGAACATGTTCCTCCTAGCGTGGTCTGCGGGCTGCCGCGACGAGCGAGGATCATACCTGTGCCACGGCGCGGGGCAGATTGCTTTTCGATCATCGGAGGGCCGCCGCTAGGCGGCCCCTTAATCTTCCTTGCTCACCCATGATCGACCTGCACTGCCATGTGCTCCCCGGGATCGACGACGGCCCCGACGACCTCGACGGTTCGCTCGCGTTCGCGCGGGAGGCCGTCGCCAACGGCATCGAGAAGATCGTCGCCACCCCGCACGTGAGCTGGCGCTACGAGAACGACTCCGCCACGATCGCCGGCGGCGTCGAGCGGCTGCGCGCGGAGCTGGCCGCGCACGACATCGAGCTCGAGCTGCTCGCCGGCGCCGAGGTCGCGCTTACCCGCGCGCCCGAGCTCGCCGCCGCCGAGCGCTCGGCGCTGCGGCTCGGCGACAGCCCCTGGCTGCTGCTGGAGCCGCCCTTCAGCTCCGTCGTGCTCGGCCTCGAAGAGATGGTCGGCGAGCTGGAGGACGAAGGGCACCGGGTGCTGCTCGCGCACCCCGAGCGCTGCGTCGCCTTCCACCGCGACACGCGCACGCTCGAAACGCTCGTCAACGGCGGCGCGCTCGTGTCCGTCACCGCCGACTCGCTCGTCGGCCGCTTCGGCGAGCAGGTCAGGAGCTTCGCCCTGGAGCTGCTCGAGGCCGAGATGGTCCACAACGTCGCCTCCGACGCCCACGACCTCAACAAGCGCCGCCCCAGCATCGCCGCCGAGCTCGAGCGCGCCGGGCTCGCGCCGCTGCGCGAGTGGCTCACCGAAGCCGTGCCCGCCGCGATGCTCGCCGGCGAGGCGCGGATCCCGCCGCGCCCCCCCTTCGCCATCGCGCCCGCGCAGCGCTCGCGGCGGTCGTGGTGGCGGCGAGGGCCGCTCAGGCCAGCTTCGTGATCGCCACGACGATCCCGATCAGCACGAACACCACGATCGCCACCTGCATCCAGATCCACGTCGGCGGCATCGCCCCGAAGCGTACTTCCGTCCGCTGAGCGGCGCGCGCCCCCGGAGCACACCGTAAGCTTCCGCCCGTGGCCCCACGACTGCGAAAGCTTGCGCTCGTGCTGGGCTCCGCGCTCGCGGCGTTGCTCGCGCTCACCGCGATCGCCCTCGGCAGCGCCGGTGGTTTCGGCTCCACGTCCGCGCACAGCGCCGCCGCCGGGCCGCTCCCCGGGATCAACCTGATCGGGCTCGGCTTCGGCTCCACGCCCGCCGACGCCAACCGCGAAGTCGCCGCCGCGCGCAGCCTGCACCTGAAGGCGGTCCGGATCGAGCTGCCCTGGTCGGTGCTACAGCCGCGCGGCCCCGGCGAACTGGACCCGCACGGGCTCGCCTACGCCGACCGCGTGATCGACGAGGCCAAGGCCAGCGGCATGGCCGTGATCCTGCTCGTCGACGCCACCCCCTGCTGGGCCACCTCCGCCCCGAAGAAGCTGCGCAAGGCCTGCCGCCCCGAAAAAGGCAATCCCGCCAACGGCTTTCCCCCCACGCAGCCATCCGACTTCGCCGCCTTCGTGAAGGAACTCGCCGGGCGCTACAAGGACAAGATCACCGCCCTGGAAATCTGGAACGAGCCCGACCAGGCCAACGAAATCTACTTCGGCGGCCCCAACAAGGCCCAGCGCTACGCCGAACTGGTGCGCGCCGCCTACCCCGCCATCAAGCAGGCCGACCCGAACATCAAGGTGCTCGCCGGCTCGCTCGTCGGCTCCAACGGCGTCTTCCTCAAGGCGCTCTACGCCGCCGGCATCAAGGGCTACTACGACGGCCTCGCCGTCCACTTCTACACGCTCACCCTCGCCGCCCTGCGCGAGTTCCGCTCGATCCAGGTCGCAAGCGGCGACAACACGCCGCTGTGGCTCGACGAGTTCGGCTGGAGCAGCTGCTACCCGCACAAGAAGGTCGAGGAAGAAACCGCCTGCGTCACGCGGGCCGTGCAGGCGCAGAACGTCACCAACATGTACCGCGCCCTCAGCAAAGTGCCCTATCTCGCCACCGACACCCTCTACAAGCTGGAGGACTCGCGCACGAACCAGTCCGGCGTCATGACGCTGCGCGAAGGCCGCAAGCCCTCCTTCTCCGCGCTCGCCCGCGTCGTGCTCGCGCCCAACGCCAGCCCCAGCAAGGTGCAGCTCTCGCTGCGCAGCTCGCACGGCCAGGTGACCGCAAGCGGCTCAGGCCCCTTCGGCGACTTCATGCGCCTCGAAGCCTTCCAGGGCAGCACGCTGCGCTACCGCGCCACCTTCACCCTCGACCGCTTCAACCGCTTCAAGCTGAAGCTGCCGCGCGTGCTCGGCGCGCACCTGCGCGTGCGCGTCTACCAGGAATGGACCGGCCTCGCCGGCGGCGCGACGAAGAGCGTCTGAGCCGGGGACGAGCCGCTATTCGGCGTTGTGCATCAGCGCCACGACCGTCAGCGCCAGGATCTTCAGGTCCAGCCCCAGTGACCAGTTCGCGATGTAGTAGTTGTCCCACTCCACGCGTTCCGCCAGCGAGGTCTGCCCGCGCAGGCCGTGCACCTGCGCCCAGCCGGTGATCCCCGACTTCACGCGGTGGCGGTCGTCGTAGCGGACGATGTCCTGGTTGAACAGCTCAACGAACTCCGGGCGCTCGGGACGCGGCCCGATCAGGCTCATCTCGCCCCTCAGCACGTTGAACAGCTGGGGCAGCTCGTCGAAGGAGGTGCGGCGCAGGAAGCGCCCCACCGCCGTGCGGCGGTCTTCGCCCTCGACGCCACCCGGGGCCGTGTCGCCGCCCAGCAGGTGCTCCAGCGGGCCGGGGTCGTCGTCGCCCGGGTCGATGTGGCCGTCCTGCATCCGCATCGAACGGAACTTGTAGAGGTCGAAGGCCTTGCCGTCGCGGCCGACGCGGTTCTGGCGGAACAGCACCGGGCCCGAGGAGCTGAGCCGGACCGCCAGCGCCGACAGCACGATCACCGGCGAGAGCAGGATCAGGAAGAGGAACGCCAGCACGCGGTCGAAGCCGTGCTTGATCGCGAACTGCAGCCCGCGCGGGTCGACCATCGTGAACGACATCAGCGGCAGGCCGCCCACCGTGTCGTAGCCCACGCGGTTGTTGATCGTGTCGAACATGCGCGGCACCACCGAGACCTCGATGCCGAGCTCCTGGCAGCGCTGGATCAGGCGGCTGACCCGCTCGTCCGTCACGGAGGAGAAGGCCACGATCAGGTTGCGCACGCCCGTCCGCGCAACCGTCTCGTCGATGTCCTCGACCGTACCCAGCACCGGCAGGTCGCGGCCGCCCACCTCAGCGATCGAGCGCGGGTCCTCGTCCAGGAAGCCGATCGGCGCCAGGCCGTACTCGGGGTGGGTCTCCAGGCGGCGCGCCACCTGCGCGCCGACGACGCCCGCGCCCATGATCAGCACCGGCTTGCCCACCATGCGGCGCGCCCGCGCCCAGCGCTGTAGCGAGGACAGCACGATCCGGCCGAAGCCCACGCCGATCAGCGCGAACAGCCACGTGCGCACGAACTCGGACTGGCGCGGGGCGTGGCCGTTCACCAGCAGGCCCAGCACCGCCACCGCCATCGCGCCGATCGAGATCGCGCTCACAACCGGAACCACGCCGTCCAGGATCAGCGCCCGCAGGCGCGTGCGGTAGAGCCCGCGCAGGTAGAACAGCAGCAGCACCACCAGCGGGAACGCCAGCAGCGGCGCGCGCACCGCGTCCGCGTGGAACGCGCGCTGAGTACCCAGCGCCACCAACACCGCCAGGCACAGGAAGACCAGGTCCACCGCCGGGCGCAGCACGCGCCAGCCGGCGCCCTCCAGCGCCCACTGCAACGGCCCGCGGAACGTCCTCGCGCCGAGCGCCGCTCGCGGCTGAGGGGCCGAGCGGCCGAACTCCCCCTGGAGGGGAAGCGTCGTGGAAGTCTGCTGGGTGATCGGAGCGCGGGCCATTGGCAGGGTTCAGCTACTTTCCTACTCGGTCGCGAGCGCCCATGCCTTTAGCTGCCGAGGCCGGCTTGCCCCGTCGGCCGATCCAGCCGCCGCGTCAGCAGGCCGATCGCGATCAGCACCACCGCCGCCAGGACGATCAGCAGGATGTCGCCGCCCGTAAGCCCCAGCACCACGCCCTGGCCGCCCGACGGGACCTTTTCCGCCGAGGCCGCGGGGTAGAAGCTCGCAAACTGCTGCGTTCCGGAGCCCGAAGCGCCGCCGGCGCCGCTGGACACGCCGCCGTGGGCCGCGCCGTTGGAACCTTTCGCCGCCCCACCTCCAGCCGAGCCGCTCTTGCCGCCGCCTTGCCGTGCGCCGCCGGCGCCGCGGTCTTCGCCCGAGCCCGAGCTCGCCCCCGAAGAGCTGCCCGAGGACGTTTCCGAGCCGCCGCCACTTGCCGAGCCGGAGCTCCCCGAGGAGCCCGAGCCGCCCGAGCCGCCGTGCGAGCCGCCGATCACGGCAGAGCCCAGCACCGCCTGGTTGCCCTCTCCGGGGCCGCCGTAGCCGCTCAGCAGCGAGCCGGCCTGCGCCACCGCGGGCGCGAGCGCCAGCGCGAGCAGCGCCACTGCGACGACGAGGCTATGGCTGATGGTGCGATGAGATCTCATGCTTCCTTGCTTACGTCGCGGAGCGGATGAAGACCGCCTGAACATGCTGTCCCTGCCTGTGAACAGCATTACCCGGCCCTGATTTTCGAGAACCCGATCCACCTCGTCCTCCTTGGCGGGAACTCGATCCTAAGGTACCGGAGGGCGTCCCCGCTGTCGAGCGTCAAAAGTTCCAATTCGGTGAATTTCTCCGCAGTTTTCACGCGAGTTTCCTAGCTTTGAGCAGGATCGAGCGATTCAGTTGTTCGATGCTCACCCTGTGACCGCTGCGTACGTAAGCGAGCCCTTCGCGGATCAGTTCGTCCCGGGGGGCCAGGCGCGCCGCGCGTTCGAACAACGCCACCGCGTCGTGCTGCCGTCCCTCAGCCGAGGCGATCGCCCCCAGCTCCAGCGTCGGGTACACGTCGTGCGGGTCGCGTCGCAGCGCGCGTGAGAATTCGCGGCGCGCGCGATCGAGATCGTCGAAGCGCAGGGCGATGCTGCCCGCCAGCGAGAACGCTTCGTCGCTCAACGAGTCCAGGCTCGCCGCGTCTTCCAGATCCGCGTAGGCGTGCCGCGGCGCCGTCGGCCACACGCGCACCGCGCTCTGGATCCGCAGCTGGCTCAGCCACGGCGTCAGCAGCGAGACCGCCGCCGCCAGCGCCACGATGGCGCCGATGCCCGCCGCCACGAGGGCGGGGCGCGCGATCTGCCGCCGACCCGCTCGCCCGCGGACCCGTTCGCCCGCCCAGCGGTGCGTCTCGGCCGGGGCCGGAGCCTGCTGATCCCCCGCGACTTCATCGTCGTCCTGCCCGCCGCCATCGGGCTTACCGTCGTCGGGCTCACCGTCGTCGGGCTCCGCGCGGGCGCGGCCCCCCAGCGCACAGGCGAGCCCCAGCAACGCGAACGCGGGTGCGCCGAGCCCGGCGAACTCGAAGAACCAGTCGAACGAGCCGTGCACGGCCCAGTAGGCGAACCCGGCGAGCGCCGCGCCAGCGACGGTGGCGGCGAGTGGGTCGCGGCGGCGGCGCGCCGCGGGGAAGATCGCGCGCGCGGCGGCCAGCAGCGCCGCGACGAGCCCGACGACGGCGATCGCGGCGCCGATCAGCCCCGTCTGCGTCAACGTCCGCAGCTCGACGCTGTGCGGGTAGTGCGGCGTCTCGCTACCGTGCCCGCGCGCGAGGTACTGCTGCTCGAAGTTGTCGGCGCCGATCCCCACGATCGGGTGCGCGGTGAATTCGTCCAGCGCGACGCGGTAGAAGTCGTAGCGGTCGCTGCCCAGGCCGCTGGTGAGGCGGCTGCCGGAGGAGCGGTCGGCGGCGTAGCCGCCCTTGAAGGTTTCCCAGCCGTGTTCGATCCGCTTGACGGGGTTGCCCGCGGCGACCCAGCCGCCCGCGAGGACCGCGACGAGCGTCGCGATCGCGACGATGCCCAGCGCGCGCCGCGCGTTCTCCGCGAGCGCGGGCGCCTGCCTGGCCCCGCGCTCCTGAAGCCTGTAACCAAGCGCCACAAGCGCCCCGGCGACGAGCGCCGCCAGCAGCAGCCGCAGCGTCGCGGTGTGCATCGCCGCCTTCGCGTCGCCGCCGTGCAGCAACCGGTCGCCGACGCGCAACACCGACGGCGCCACGACGCCGACGGCGGCCGCGACCGGCAAGAGCACCGTGTACAGGCGCAGCCTGCCGGGCAGCAGCGCGAACAGCAGCACCAGCATCACCGGCGTCGAGTACAGGGCGCCGCGGCTGAGGCTGAAGAGGGCGAGGCCCGCGAGCAGCACCGTGCCAGCGGTGAACACGCCGCGGACCGCCCAGTGCACGCGCTCGCCCGCCGCGAGCAGCAGCGCCGGGAAGGCGACCATCGCCCACGTCGCGGCGCTGGCATTTTCGTATTGACCCGGGTAGCGCAGACGTCCGTCGTCGAGCAGCGCCCCCAGATGCCCCGCGGTGTTGATGTGCAACAGCACGAAGACCGAGAGCGCGATCATCGCCAGCACCCACGCGCCCAGCAGCACCGCCGCGCCCGTCCCGCGCTGCGGCCACAGCGCGAACAGCGCGAACACCACGAGGTAGAGCAGCGTGCGGTTCGCGCCTTCCCAGGCGTCGCCCTGCGCCTGCGCCCAAAGGATCGAGAGGAAGCTCAGCGCCGTGTACAGCGCCAGGCAGGCCAGCGCGACCCAGACCGTCCGCGGCACCTCGCCCAGGCGCCGGCGCGAGCCCAGCAGGGCGATCGCCAGCAGCGCCATCAGCACCAGCGCGCCCGGAGCCCAGTGTGTCAGCGGGTAGCCCGCCTGGTCGCTGGCCCAGACCACGAACAGGAGCAGCGCCGCGAGGCAGGGCACCAGGGTCGGGGTTTCGCGCAGGCTGCCCCGCACGGTTGATGTCAGCCCAGCCGTCGGTGACATGCGCGCTGAGAGTATCGGCAGCGCCAGCGCCGAACACGAGCTTCGGGCGCGACCCGCCAAGGTCCTGGCCCGGTGCCGATCGAGGCCGTCGGCAAGACCCCGTGCGAAGGGCCCGCGAGCCTCACGAGAACCGTCCAGGCGGCCGAGACTGGTCTGATGAGACTTCTACGCTACGCGCGATGCCGGCCCGCTGGATAGCGCTCGCAGAGCTTGAGGACCGCCGCGCGGAGTGGCAGCGGCTCGCGGCGGGGAACGAGTTCCCGGCGGCGTTCGCGGACCCGCGCTGGGTGCTGGCGTGGTGGCGCCACTACGGCGAGGGCAAGGAGCCCTGGACGCTGGCGGTCGAGGACGCCGACGGCGCCCTGCGCGGCCTCGCGCTGCTGGCGCACGAGCCCGGCGGGATGGCCCGCACGCTGTCGTTCGCGGCGGCCCGCTGGAACGGCCTCGACACGCTGCTGTGGAGCCCCGGCGCCGAGCGCGAGGTGGCCGAGGAGCTGCTCGCGGCGCTGGCGGAGCGCCGCGGCGAGTGGGAGCTGTGGCGGATCGGGCGGCTGACGCGCGAGTCGGCGCTGGCGCAGATCCTGCTCGGCGGCGAGGGCGAGCTGCGGGCGGTGGCGCACGACGTGCGCCTGCAGCCCTACATCGAGCTGCCGCCACAGGTGGAGGAGTTCGAACAGCGCTACGGCGGCAAGCGCCGCACGGACTTCCGCCGCCGCTGGCGGCGGCTGGTGGACGCGGGCGCACAGGCGCGCCTGATCGAGGACGCCGAGGAGGCGCGCGCCTACGTCGGCAAGCTGTGCGCGCTGCGCCGCGAGCGGGCGCAGGTGGCGGGACAGCCGCACGCGCACATGGACCGGCGCTTCGAGCAGTTCACCGCCGATGCCACCTGCGCGCTCCTGCCCGACGGCGCGCGCCTGTGGGCGCTTGAGATGGAGGGCGAGCTGCTGACGGCGAAACTGAACTTCGTCGAGGGCTGGCGCGAGCACGGCTACATCTCCGCGGTCAGCGACCTGCAGCTGAAGCTGAGCCCCGGCCACGCGCTCGAACGCCAGGTGATCCACGCGATGATCGAGGAGGGCCGCCGCGAGTTCGACCTGGGCCCCGGGCGCGACGAGTACAAGTACCGCTGGGGCGCCGTCGACCGCGAGCTGGTGCGCGCGCTGGTGCCGGCTCCTACCGCGCGCGGGCGACTCGCGTCGGCGCCTGCTGCACTCGACCTCCGCCTGCGCAACACCGGTGGCGCCGAGGCGCTGCGCCGCCGCCGCGGGATCGTTCCGGAACGCGCGACCGCCGAGCACCCGGCGCGCACGTCGATGAGCACGAAGTGACCCGCGCCGGACCCCGCTGCGCCGGACCCCGCTGCGCCGGACCCCGCTGCGCCGCCCCGCGCGAGCCCGCCCTCTCGGAGGCGCCGCGATGCGAACGCTGATGTACCACGACATCGCCACGGCGGCGGAGCGCGAGCGGATCGGCTTCCCGGGCCCCCTGGCGGCGCGCTACAAGCTGGAGCCCCAGGCGTTCGAGGATCACCTCGACGCGCTCGCGGCGACGGGCCTGCGCCCGGCCCCGCTCGACGGCGCGGCGGCCAGCGCGGAGACGGCGGTCACCTTCGACGACGGCGGCGCCTCCGCCCCCGCGGCAGCCGCGGCGCTCGAGCGCCGCGGCTGGCGGGGCCAGTTCTTCGTGACGACCTCGCGCGTCGGCACGCCCGGCTTCGCCACGGCGGACGAGCTGCGCGAGCTGGGCGCCCGCGGCCACGTGATCGGCAGCCACTCGCACACCCACCCCACGTACATGGGCCGACTCTCGCGCCCGGAGCTGGACGAAGAGTGGGCGCGCAGCCGCGAGCTGCTCGCCGAGCTGCTCGGCGAGCCCCCGCGCACGGCGTCGGTCCCGGGGGGCTTCCTCTCGGACGAGGTGATCGCCTCCGCGGCGAGTGCGGGCTATGAGCTGCTGTTCACCTCCGAGCCGGAGGCGCGCGTGCACCGCCGCGGCGGCCTGACGATCCGCGGCCGTTACACAATCTGGGCGAGCACGCCGGCACGGATGGCGGCGGCCTACGCGCAGGGCCGGCCGCTGGCCTGCGGGCGGCTGTGGCTGGAGTGGAACGCGAAGAAGCTCGCGAAGAGCGTCAGCCCCGGCGTCTACCAGGCGCTGCGCGGGGTGCGGGCGCGGGTCTAGCGCACCTCGGCGAGGAACTCCGCAAGCCGCGCGGTCGCGGCCTCGAGCGTCCCCCCGCGCGCACGCTCCAGACCCGCCTCGATCAGCCGCCCCCGCAGCGCATCGTCCTCGGCGATCCGCGTCAGGGCGTCGGCGGCGGCACCGGCGTCGCCGGGCTCGATCAGCAGCGCGGCACCTTCGGCGGCGGCGCGGACCCCGCCGACGGCGGTGGCGACGGTGGGCAGGCCGGAGGCGAAGGCCTCGACGAGCACCTGCGGGAAGCCCTCTGTGAGCGAGACGTGCAGGAATACGTGGCTGCTTCGGTACAGGTCGAGCAGGCCGCCGTCGATCGGCACGTAGCCGAGCAGCTCGACGCGGTCCTGCACGCCGAGCTCGGCGATCCGCGCGGCCAGCTGCTCGCGCATCGGCCCGTCGCCGACGACGAGCAGCCGCCAGCGGCGCGCGCCAGGGCCGCCGGGGGCGCCGCCGCCGGGGTCACCGCCGGCAGAGTCACCGCCGCCGGGGTCGCCGCCAGCGCGGGTGGCGACCCCGCCCCCGAGCCGCGCGGCGATGTCGGCAAGCAGCAGCGGGTTCTTCTCGGCGTCGAGGCGCCCGACGGTGAGGACGGTCAAATCGCCGCTGTAGTCACGCCCGGCGACGGCCCGCTCGGCGGCATCGAGGTCGCGTTCGGAGACGAGCGAGACGGCGCTGGCGAGCACGCTGCAGGCACCGGCGTCGAGGTACTTGCGCTCGAGCTCGGGGCCGACGACGACGGTGGCGTGCCTGCGCGCGAGCCGCCGCCAGATCCACTCGAGCAGGTCGGCGCTCCAGTGCATCCAGCGCCGCCCGGGCCGGCGGCTGCGGACGTAGAGCGGCATGTCCTGGCGTACGCCGAGCACGAGCGTGCGGCGACGGAGCAGCGTCATCCAGGCGAGCAGCACGGAGTGCGGGTAGGGGCCGAGCACCCAGACGGTGTCGATCTCGTCGAGCAGCCGCCAGAAGCGGGCGACGGAGACGATCAGCGAGCGCGCGACGGACAGCGGGTGGCCAAGGCTCTCGTAGTGGGGCAGTCCCACGAGCTCGGTCTGCTCGTGCAGCGGGTAGTGCGAGCTGCCGGGCTTGGGATCGAAGCGCCCGCCGAGCACGAAGCGCTGAAAGTGCGGCCGCAGCGCCTCCAGAAAGACGACGAAGGCGCGCTGCCCGTAGCGGCGGACGCCGTCGGAGCAGTACTCGTAGTCGGTGTAGACGGCGAGCCGCAAGGGCCGCCGCTCGGGGGACGGGGTGCTCACGCCTGCTGTTCGTGAAGGGAGGGCGCGTGCACGCCGTCGGCGGCATCGCGCAGCGCGGCGGCGCTGAGCGCGCCCGCGCCGGGGTCGAGGCCCGGATGGGGGTCGGGCTCGGCGCCGCCACGCCCGAGCAGCCGCGCGAGCGCGGCGAAGGGAGGCCCGAACTTCGCGGCCCCGGCCAGCGTGCCGAAGCCCCAGCCGAGGTGCATGACGGGCAGCACGCCGAGCAGCAGCAGCCCCTCCTCACGCTGATCGGGCTTGCGCGCCACGCTGGCGGCGGTGGCGGCGACTGCGGCGAGGTAGGAACCGACGCCGGCTCGGCACAGGCGCCGCAGCGGCCGGGTGGGCGCGAGCAGGGTGCCGAGGAGCGCGACGGAGAGCGCGGGCGCGATCAGGTGCGACCGGCGCAGGCTCTCGGGGTGACGGCGGGCGGTGCGGGCTCGGTAGTAGCCGTAGCGGAAGTACTGGCGCACGAGCCCGGAAAAGGTGTCGCGCGGCACGTAGTTGCCGACCATCTCGGGCAGGCAGACAAGGCGCGCGCCGCGGCGCAGGAAGCGCGATGCCATCTCGGAGTCCTGGTTGATGGGCCAGCGCTCGTCCCAGCCGCCGGCGGCGAGCAGCGTCTCGCGCCGCCAGACGCCGCCGAAGACGCCGGTGTCGAGCTCGCGCTCCTCCCCCCCGCCTTCGTCCTCGCTCCACTTGCGCGAGCCGCCGCGGCCGAGGAAGGAGGCGAGGGCGAGCGCGACGGCGCGGGAGATGGGCCCGGTGGGCCTGGGCACGGCGGGGCCGCTGACCCACTCGGTGCCACCGGCGCGCAGCCGCTCGACGCCGGCGGCGAGGTAGCGGTCGGCGTAGTAGGTGTGGGCGTCCATCCGCGCGACGTACTCGCCGCGGGCCTCGCGCAGGCAGACGTTCAGCCCGCTGGCGGTGCGCTTGCGGGGGTTGTCGAGCACGCGGATGCGGGGGTCCTGCCGGGAGAGCTCGCGCAGGATCTCGCGGGTGGCGTCTTCGGAGCCGCCGTCGGCGAACAGCAGCTCGACGTTGCCGTCGAAGCGCTGCGCCTGCATGGCAGCGACGGTCTCGCGGATGTGGCGCTCCTCGTTCAGCACGGGGATCAGCACGCTGATGTCGACGCGCTGCTCGGCGCGTGAGGGGCTCGGCGGCGGAGCCTGGCTACCGGCGGGCATCGCGCTCACGGCCGTTGATTATGCTGTCCGGCGGTGCGGAAACTAAGGCGGGCCGGACGCTTTGCGGCAGTGGGGACGGTCCGATGAGCGACGTGCTGGTGCTCTGCTACCACGCCCTCTCGCCGAGCTGGGACGCGGATCTCTCGACGACGCCGGAGCTGTTCGAGCGCCAGCTGGCGCTGCTGGCCGAACGCGGGTACCGGGGGGTGACGTTCAGCGAGGCGGTCGCGGCGGGGGCAGGCGCCGGGGGCGGCGTTCGCGACGTCGGCGCCGGGCGGGCGGGCGGCGTCCGCAAGCCGTCCGGCGTCCGCCTGGCGGCGATCACGTTCGACGACGCGTTCCGCTCGGTGCTGGAGCTGGCGCGCCCGATCCTGGACAGGCATGGCTTCACTGCGACGGTGTTCGCGCCGACGGACTACATGGGCGGGGAGCGCCTGCGCTGGCAGGGGATCGAACAATGGCTCGGCGGCGAGCACGAGGCCGAGCTTGAGCCGATGACCTGGGAGGAGCTGCGGTCGCTGGCGGACGCGGGTTGGGAGATCGGTTCGCACACGCGCTCGCATCCCCACCTCACGCAGATCGGCGACGAGGCGCTGGCGCGGGAGCTGGCGGAGTCGAAGGCGACGTGCGAGGAACGGCTGGGACGGCCGTGCCCGACGCTGGCATACCCCTACGGCGACCACGACGATCGCGTGGTGCGGGCGACGGCGAAGGCCGGTTATGAGGCGGCGGCGGCGCTGCCGGACCGCCTGCAGGGCCACGACCCGCTGGCCTACCCCCGCGTGGGCGTCTACCGCGTGGACGACAACCGTCGCTTCCGGCTGAAGGTCTCGCCGGGGCTGCGGCGCCTGCGGGGATCGCGGGCATGGGACGCGCTGGCGGCGATCCGAGGGGCGGGAAAGTGATGAGGGGCGGGCGCTAGCGCGCGCCCGCCCGATGACGCTCGCCGGTGGGGTGCGCGGCGCCGTGGTGGGCGTGGCGACGGTGGCGGGCGTGGGTGCGACGGTGACGACGGTGGCGCGCCTTCTTGCTGGTGTGCGAGCCCGTCGAGGCGATGCCGGCGCGCGAGGGCGGGCGGGAGGAGCCCTGGGCGTCGCTGCCGTTCCAGCCCTGGGAGGAGGCGGAGGCTTCGCCGAGCTGATCGTCGATCGCCGCGATCGAGGCCGGGGCGGCGACGCCGGCGGGCGCGAAGGCGTTGCCTTCGGCGGAGGCGCGGTCGGTGGCGATGGTGTAGCCGTCGAAGTAGATGTGCGAGACGCCGGCGCCGGCTTCGGAGTCGCGGTACTGGCCGATGCGCGACTGCGAGGGCACGGCGACGCCGTTTTCGGTCTTCATCGTGTGCATGAAGGTCTTGCCCATCAGCGGCTTGATCCCGGTGCCGTCGAGGTCGCCGAACAGTTCGACGAAGCCGACGGAGTCGGACGGGGAGAACTTGACGTGCAGGACGAAGGAGACCCAGCGGTCGGCGACGGCGGGGCCGGACCACTTGATCGGCGTCTGCTGGCTGTCTTCGTGGTTGGTGGCGCTGTTCTTGAGCGTGAAGGCGCCCCGTTCGACGCCCATGCTCAGGGCGGGGGTGCCGAGGCTGCCGAGCTGCTTGAGCTGCATGATGCAGTCCCAGCTGCGGAAGTTGATGGGGTAGTCGTCGGGCAGGTAGACCTGGAAGGCGATCCAGCGTTCGTCGCCTTCGTTGAAGAGCGGGAAGCCGGCGGCGGTGGGGTTGCCCATGCCGAGCTCGGCGCGTTCGCCGTAGCCGCCGGGGTTGTCGCCGGGGCGCAGTTCGATCGAGTAGGCGTAGCCGCCCTGGGCGACGGGCGAGGTGACGCGGGTGACGCGGCCGGCTTCGGCGGCGACGTTGGCCCACTCCTTGTTGACGGGGTGCTCGGCGTCGGCGGTCCACAGCACCGAGGCACTGGCGGCCTGGGCGGGGACGACGGCGACGGCGGCGAACACCGCGGCCGCGAGCGCCGTGCGCAGCATTCGCGCGGGGCGCTTCGGGGAGTTCCGGGGGCGGCGGGGCTGGGAGTTGGGGCTGGGGAAGGTCACGACCCTTTGCTCGGCTCCTCTGGCGCGAGGCGCAAACGCCGCGAGGCGAGCTTGGACGTTTGATCTAGTCCCGGTTGAGCCCGTGAAATCGGGGCAGCCGACCGATCGGCCAATACGGCGTTCGTCGCCGGATGGTCGGCTACCCTTGCGTCAATGGCGCTCGACCCAGCCCCTGCGTTGGTTCCGGAGATGGGCGTGCCGGAGCAGGCCCTCGGCCCCTATCTGAGGGCCGTCCGGCGCAACTGGCTGCTGGTCGTGGGCATCACGCTGATGGCGTTCGCGGTGGCCGCGGCGACGACGCTGCCGAAGGCGCCGACGTACGAAACCAGCGCGACGATCCTCGTCTCCCCGGTGGGGGGCAACGAACAGAACCTGATCAACCTGGGCCTCGTGGTGGAAACGGGCGAACCGGTGCGCACGGTGCAGACGGCCGCGGCGCTGGTGGACTCGCTGCCGGCGGCGCAGGCGGTGGCGGTGCGCCTTGGTCACGGCTGGACGGCGGCACGGGTGCAGTCGGCGGTGAGCGTCTCGCCGCTGGGCGAGAGCGAGGTCCTGAACGTCACGGCGCAGTCCGACAGCGGCGTGGGCGCGGCGCGCCTGGCGAACGCCTTCGCGCAGGCGGCGGTGGCCTACCGCGGCACGATCGTGCAGCGCAACATCCACGCGCAGCTGACGGAACTGAACGCGCGGCTGAAAGAGGCCTCGGGCGAAGGCGGCGGGCTCGCGGACGTGAGCCTTGCCCAGCAGCTGGCGACGCGGATCGCGGCGCTGCGGGCGGCGTCGGTGAGCGGCGGCGACCCGACGCTGTCGGTGGCGGAACTGGCGACGCCGGCGACTTCCCCTTCCGGCGCGCCGCACTGGCTGATCCTGCTGCTGTCGGTGATCGCGGGCCTGGCGATCGGCAGCGTGGCGGCGCTGGCGGTCGAGTTCTTCAACCGCCGCGTGCGCGACATGGACGAAGTCGAATCGATGTTCGCGGTGCCGGTGCTGGCGGCGGTCCCCCACGTCGACGGCGGCGGGCGCCGCGGCGGCCTGCGGCCCAGCTCGTTCCCGCCGACGGCGTTCGAGCAGCTGCGGATGCTGCGCGTGCAGCTCTCCTACCGCGAGCAGGCCTCGGCGATCATGGTCACGAGCGCGGGCTCGGGCGACGGCAAGACGACGCTCTCGACGGCGCTGGCGGCGGCGTTCGCGGAGACGGGCGAGGAGGTGATCCTGATGGATCTCGACCTGCGCAAGCCCGACCTGGCGCCGCTGTTGGGCGTGAAGGCGCGGCGCGGGGTGAGCCTCGTGGACGGCTCGCTGGACGAACTGCTGGCTCCGGTGCCGGACCTCCCGGGCGTGCGCGTGATGGCCACGCCGCCGAGCAGCGTGGCGATGCTGTCGATGTTCCTGGCGCGGCTGCCGAAGCTGCTGGAGGAGGCGAAGGAGAGCGCCGACCACGTCGTGGTGGACGCCGCCCCGGTCGGGATCGCGAGCGAGTCGCTGCAGATCGCGCAGGCCTGCGATCAGGTGATCGTGGCGGTGCGGCCGGGCCACACCGACCGGCGCCTGCTGTCGAACTCGCGCGACATGTTGGCCCGCTCGGGCGCGCCGGTCGTGGGCGTCGTGGTCGTCGCGGAGAGCGTGGCGGCGCCGGAAGACGGCGAGTACGGCTACGCCTACGGCTACAACGCGCAGGAAGACCAGGACGAAGAGGACTCCTCGAACGGCGTCGCGAAGCGGTCGGCCAGGACGCGCGGTCTCGTGCGCGAGTAGCGCCGCGGTGAGCACCGCAGAGCTCACACCGAGCGCGGTGCGCGCGGCGCCGGAATCGGAGCCGCTGGACGTGCTGGCGGTGATCGACCACTTCGCGCTGGGCGGCGCGGAGATGATGCTGGGCCAGTTCGCGGCGGCGGCGCCGAAAGCCGGGATCGACCTGCGGGTGGCATGCCTGGAGGAACGCGACGGCAACCCGGCGGCGGAGCCGCTGCGGGCGATCGGCGTCGAGCCGGTGTGCCTGGACATCGGCGGGCGGCCCGGGGCGCGGCACGTCGAGGCGATGCGCAGGCACATCCGCGCGGTGCGCCCGGCGATCGTGCACACCCACCTCGGCGGGGCCGACCTCGTGGGAGGCGTCGCGGGGCGCTCGCTGGGGGTGCCGACGGTGTCGACGATCCACGAGGTGATCAAGCGCCCACAGGGCCTGCGCTCGCGCGCCAAAAGCGAGCTGTACATGCTGACGCGCCGCCTCTGCGCGGCGCGCGTGATCGCGGTCTCCGACAGCGCGCGGCGCGCCTACCTGGAGCAGAGCCGGGGCATGGACGAGCGCGTGGTGCGGATCTACAACGGCATCGGCGTGACGCCACAGCCCGGCGCCGGCGCGGAGCTGCGGCGCGAGCTGGGCGTCGAGCCGGACGCGCTGCTGGTGGGGATGGTCTCGGCGCTGCGCCCGGAGAAGGCCCACGACGTGGCGATCGAGGCCGTGGCGGAGCTGCGCGAGCGCTTCCCGCGGCTGCGGCTGCTGATCGCGGGCGGGGGCGGCTACGCGGCGGAGGTCGAGCGCCTGGCGGCGCCGCTGGGCGAGACGGTGCGGCTGATCGGGCCGCGCAAGGACGTGATGCGGGTGCTCGACGCGCTCGACGTGTGCCTGCACCCGTCGCGGATGGACGCGTTCCCGACGACGCTGATCGAGGCGCTGGCGGCTTCGACGCCGATCGTGGCGAGCGCGGTGGGCGGCATCCCCGAGATCGTGGAGGACGGCGTCAGCGGCGTGCTGGTACCGGCGCCGGCGACCGCTGCGAACGTGGCGGAGGAGCTGGGCTCGCTGCTCGCGGACGCGCCCCGCAGGCAGGCGCTGGCGAAGGCGGGCCGCGAGGCCTACGAGCGGCGCTTCACCGCGGAGCAGTGGGTCCGCGAGACGCGCAGGCTCTACGACGAGGTGCTGGCGCAGCGGCTCAAGCCCCACTGGAGGCCGCGATGAACAGCATGCCCGCCGCGCAGCGGGGCGCCTCGTGGGGGCCGTCGCCGGGCGCGGGCGGACGCAGCATGCCGGCGATCCGTCGCTCGGTGATCGTCGGCCTGGCGATGGTGCTGGCGATCGTGGCGGGGCGCCTGTTCGCGGGCGGCCACATCTCCTACGGCCTGGCGATCCTGCTGGCGGTCCTGTACGGGCCGCTGGTGTTCGTGAACCTGCCGGTGGCGTTCGCGGTCTACGTGTCGCTCCTGTTCATCGAGGACACCACGGCGCTGGGGCCGGCCCCGAACGCGATCGGGGTGCTGATCGTGCTGGCCTGGCTGGGCACGTTCATCACGCGCTCGACCTCGCGCGAGATCCTCGGCGAACAGGCGCGCCTGCTGCGGGTGCTGGGCGCGTTCGCGTTGTGGCTGGCGCTGACGATCGTGTGGGCGGAGAACGCGGGGCGCGCGGGCGAAGGCGTGTTCTCCTGGCTCCTGGCGATGCTGGCGTTCCTGATCACGCTGACGACGCTGCGCCGCGGGCGCGACGTGGGGGCGATCGGCGTGGCCTTCATCGCGGGCTCGATCCTGTCGGTCGCATACGGGATCTCCAGCGGCGCCCTGACGGCGGTCTCGGAAACGAGCGAAGCTGCGCTCCAGGGCCGCTTCACGGGCGGCGGCGGCGATCCGAACAAGGCGGCGGCGGGCTACCTGATCGCGATGTTCCTGTGCGCGGGCTTCTGGGGCCTGGCGCATCGCCGGGCGACGAAGGCCGGCCTGCTGACGGCGTTCATCGTCGTGGCGATCGGCTTCTTCGCGACGCAGTCGCGCGGCGGCATGATCGCGCTGGCGGTCGCGGCGCTCACGGGTCTGGCGATCCTTCCCGGCCAGCGCAAACGGCTGCTGGGCCTGACGGCGGCGGCGGGCGTGGGGTTGGCGGTGATCGCGGTCGTGAACCCCGCGGCGATCACGCGCCTGGTCGGCTTCGGCGGCGGCACCAGCGGCCGCAACGATCTCTGGAAAGTGGCCTGGACCGTGTTCGAAAAGCACCATTGGGTGGGGATCGGGCTGAACAACTTCGAAGCCGTGGAGTCGCACTTCACGCTCCTGTCGGGGACGCTGACGCGCGTCGACCTCGTGGCGGAAACGCCGCACCTCGTCCACAACCTCTACCTGCAGCTGCTGACCGAGACGGGGGTCGTGGGCTTCCTGCTGTTCCTGCCGGTGATCTTCTTCTGCCTGCGCGCCTGCTGGCAGGCGGCACAGCGCTTCGACGCGAACGGGCAGCGCCCCTACGCGGACCTGGCGCGCGCGGCGCTGATGGCGGAGATAGCGATGCTCTCGGCGCAGTTCTTCATCTCCGACGGCGACGACTTCCGCCTGTGGGTGCTGCTGGCGCTGGGCCCGGTGCTGCTGTCGCTGGCGCGCCGCAGCGCACCGGCGACGGCGGCGGCGACGGCTCCCGCGCTGCGCCGCGCCCGCCCGCGGCTGGGGTACGGCCTGCCCCGCGCAGGCCCGCGCGCTCGCTAGAGCGCCCGGGCGGGGCGCTTGCTCGCGAGCAGCTCCAGGTAGAGCGCTTCCAGGCGGCGCACGAACGCCTCGATCGTGAACTCCTCGGCGCGGCGGTGGGCGGCGCTTCGGCCCATCGCGGCGGCGGCGTCGCGGTCGGCGAGCAGCCGCTCGACGGCCTCGGCGAGCGCGGAGGGCTCGCGCGGCGGGACGAGCAGGCCGTGCACACCATCCTCGATCAGGTCGGGGGTGCCGCCCACGGCGGTGGCGACGATCGGCTTGGCGGCGGCCATGTACTCCATCACCGCGAGCGAGCCGCCCTCGAAGTTCGAGGAGCTGACGGCGACGTCGAGCGCCGCGAGCAGGTCGGGGACGTCGGCGCGCAGGCCGAGGAACAGGACGTGCTCGTCGACGCCGAGCGCACGCGCCTGCGCTTCCAGTTCACCGCGCTCGAAGCCGTCGCCAATCAGCAGCGCACGCACGTCGGGGCGGCGCTGCTTCAGCAGCGCGACGGCTCCCAGCATCACGTCGATCGCCTTCTGCGGGCGCAGCACGCCGACGAGCCCGATCAGCGGCGCGTCGGGCGCGATGCCCAGCTCGGCGCGCACGTCCCGGCCGGAGGGAGCCGGCGGGTCGGGGATGCCGTTCGGCACGAACAGCGTGCGGCTCGGGTCGATCCGCTCGACCTCGCTCATCCGCCGCTGATCGGCGCGCGAGACGGCGAGGAACCGGTCCGATCCACGCGCGATCACCTCGCGGTCGACGAAGCGCCGCAGCGGCTGGCCCTCGTAGGACCAGGTGTGCTCGTGGGCGAGCACGACCGGCACGCCGGTCAGCCGCCCGATCAACGCCCCACGGGCGTTTGACCCGAACTTGTGCGCGTGCAGCACCTCGATCCGCTCGCGCCGCAGGAAGCGGCCGAGACGCACCCACGGCGCCAGCTCGGCCCGGCGCGAGTGCGCCAGCGGCAGGAAGCCGATCCCTGAGCGCTCCACCAGCTCGTAGGCCTTCTCGGCGGCGGGGCCGGAGATCGCGGCGCTGGTGGGCGGCCAGCGCGTGACGCAGAGCGTCGAGTCGAAGCGCTCGGGGTCGAGCTTCGTGGCGACCAGCAGCGCCAGCCGCTCGGCGCCGCCGCTGGTGCTGAGCACGTCGACCATCGTCATCACCCGCACCCGCTCGCCGCGCGCGGCGCCGTGGCGCGGACGGCTCACGCGGCGATCCTCGCGCGCGGTGCGCACGGCGGCGCGTCGTCCTTGCAGCGATGAGGCGCCCACGGCGAGCTCCTAGGCGGGGCCATCGTGGACGAGCTGCGAGCCCTTCTGGGCGTACCCGAGTTCGGAGCCGACCATCGCCGTGAGCGGCAGGCCGCTGCCGGAGCCGACGAACCCGGGGGCGGCGCCGCCGAGCTGCTCGCGCCACCAGCGCTCGTCGAAGAACAGCGAGACGAGCGACAGGCTCGCGGCCTCGTGCACGTAGACGCGGCAGCTCTCGGGGAGGTTGTTCCAGATGCCGAGCAGGCAGGGCTTCAGCGAGTCGACCAGGTCGACGTCGAGGAACGCCAGCACGACGTTGCGGCCGCTGCCGGGGAGCGTCGCGTCGAAGAAGCCTTTGACGAACTCGCAGACCTCGACCGCGCCGTAGCGCGCGATGTTCGCCTTCACCTGATCGAGTGAGGCCGCGAAGCGGCCCTGGTAGTAGTCGTCGCTGGCGTCGTAGTGGACGTAGACGTGCTTGCGGTCCTGCTCGCTGGGCTCGGGCAGCCCTTCGAAGGAGTCGTAGATCACGAGCTTGCGCCCGGCGAGCTTGCAGACGAGCGAGATGTTCGCGGAGCTGCCGCCGAGGTAGCAGCCGCACTCGACGACGTCGCCGGGCACGGCGCGGGGCACGGCGAAGATCGCGCGCGCCAGCTCCATGTGCTCGCGAATGCTGCTGAGCGTTTCAAGCTCGGCGATGTTGCGCTTGAAGCGCACGATCAGGCGCAGCTTCGCGAGTGTGCCGACTCCGTAGTCGGCTCCGATCGCGGGGTCGAAGAGGAAGCGCAGGACGAACGGGACCGCCCCGACGAGGCTGCCGATACGGGCGATCATCGCTTGGGCTCCTTTCCTTTGTCTGTCACGGAGGACGCTTTCAACGACTCGGACCCGGAACCTCCACGGCGCTCGCGCAGCTCGGCGGCGCGATCGCGCGCGGCTTTCAGCAGCGGGCGCAGGCGCTTGCGGTAGGCGTAGCCGCCAAGCGCCTCGCGGCGGTAGGCCCAGAGCGCCAGGCGCGGGCGGCGCTCGGCGGTCCAGCGGGTCTTGTAGGTGTCGGGCTCGCCGAGGAAGTCGTAGCCCGTGAGCCCCTCCTCGATCGAGGAGCGCAGCACTTCGGCGCGCAGCACGAGGCCCGGCGAGAGCCGCGCGTGGCGTTCGTCGAAGCCGGTCTTCATGAAGTAGCTGGTGCCGCCGAAGGCGCAGTCGTAGTCGGCCGCGATCGTGGCGCCGTCCAGCTCCAGGAAGTACAGGCGCAGCCAGCCGCGCTCGGCGGCGGCCTGCGCGAACTCCCGGTACAGGCGCGCGGTCTCGGGCCGGCTGAGGATCGCGGTGCCGTCGCGCCCCTTCCAGCCGGAGGCCTCGATCCGCAGGAACGACTCGAGGTCGCGCTCCAGCTCGGCGCCCTGGCCGCCGACGCGGAAGCGCAGCTCGCCCTCGCGTTCGAGCATCTTGCGGCGGCGGCGCACCTGTGAGCGCAGCGAGCCGCTGATCGCGGCGCTGAGCTCCTCCCAGGTGCCGGGCAGCGACAGCCACGGGCAAAACGGCCCGGGCTCGCGCACGGTGCGATAGCCGCCGGCGGCCAGCTCGTCGACGAGCGCCGCCGCGCCAGGGCCGTCCTGGAGCATGCCCTGCAGCTGCACGCGGGCGGCGCCCTTCGTGATCAGGGCGCGCGCCAGCTCGCGCCGCGACGCGTCGTCGGCGGCGAGCAGCTCCCAGTCGGGGCTGTGCGAGTTCGTGGTCGAGGCGAGCCTGCCGCGCCCGGCGCGGACGATGCAGGTACAGGCGCGCAGGCCGCCCTGCGCGTCGCGCAGCATGATGCGCTCGCAGGCGCCGTCGCCGAACGCGGCCTCCCAGGCGTCGAGCCACTCGTAGGTCATGAACGGCGTCCCGCCTCCGAGCGCGAGCGCGTTCCACTGCTCGGCGAGCGAACCCGTCACCGGGGGCGTCGGCGTCTGTGGCCGGGTGCCGATCATCGATCGTGCTCCAGTGCGGCGCTTGGCCGCCGCTAGCGAGCGACGGCCCGCGCGACGCGGTTGGCCGCGAACTCGGCCCCGTAGACGAAGCGCATCACGGGCCCGAAGCTGAGCGCGGCGAGATAGCCGACGAAGTACAGGTTCTCGACGCTGCTCTGGAAGTCGCGGTCGAGCACCGGCGTCCCGGGCGTGCCCTCGAACGCGGCGATCGAGGAGTGCAGCGGCTCGAGGAAGTCCAGGCGCTTGACGTCGGGCGAGTAGCCGGTGCCGGCGAGCACCCGGTCGAAGCGCTGATCCTTGGCGCCCTCCGGGGTCTCGATCGTTACCTGCACGCCGCCGTCGTCGAGCAGCGCCGCGTCGCGCAGCGTGTGCTGCAATAGCACCGGGAACTGGTCGACGATCCGCACTTTCAGCCACCACGCGCCGGCGGGGCCGAGCGCCTTGTAGGCACGTTTGCGTTTCTGGTACTCGGAGGCCGTGTGGAAGGCGAGCGGCAAGCGTGCGTAGGCCCACAGCCCGCGGGCGTCGCCAAGGCCGGAGCGCGGGCGCTTGTACATCTCCCACAGCGACTGCTTCGGGCCGGGCTTGGAGTTCCACTGGATTTTGTCGGCGCGCGCGAAGGTGGTGACGTTCGCGCCGGCCTCGTGCAGCAGCGCCGCGCCCTCGAGCGCGGACTGGCCGAGCCCGAAGACCGCGACGTCCTGCCCGCGCATTTCCTCGGGGTCGCGGTGGTCGTAGGCGTGCTGGAGCGTCGGCGCGGGGATCACCTGCAGCTCGGGGGGCGTGTAGGCGCAGCTGGTCATGCCGCTGGCGACCACCAGCTCCTTCGCGCGCAGCGTCTCGCCGCCGGAGAGGGTGGCTTCGAAGCCGCCGTCGATCTTCACGACGCGCTCGACGCGTTCGCTGCGCAGGCGCGGCACGGCGCGCTGCTGGAACCAGCGCCCGTAGCGTTCGAAGGTGTCGATCGCGATCGGCTCGGCGACGTCGGCGTAGACGATCCCTTCTTCGGCGCAGAAGCGCTTCAGCGTGTGCTCGCCGTCGGGGTCGGACAGGTTCGAGGCGAAGCCCTCCGACTTCAGGTACATGCCGAGCGGCATGTGCTTGCTCCACAGCGACATCATGTCGCCGAAGGTCTCGTGACGCACGCCGCGGCCGGTGAGCTGGGCCGAGACCGACAGCCCGTAGGGCCCGGCGCCGATGACGATCGCCTCGGTGTCGAAGCCCGCCGAGCCCGAGGCGCCGTTCACGGTGCTGGTGCCGGGGGAGCCGCTGGAGGCGAGCCGGCCGGCGCGGCGGGCGGCGCCGGTGGCGGCGACGAGCGCCGGTCGCGGGTCGCCCGCGTCGGCGTAGTCATAGGCGAGCGGGCGCGCGAAGTCCCCGGCGAACATGCGCAGCGCGCGGCCGCGCGTGGGCACGTCGGGGCCGGGGCGCTGGGTTAGCACGCTTCTGAGCCAGGAGAGATCTCCGCCGAGCCACCGCATCCTGATTCCGGCACGATAGCCGGAGACCTCCCGGACATCCTCGCCACTGGCCCAACGATGGAGCAGCAGCGGGAACGGGACGCCGGCGCGGACCGCGATCTCGACCGAAGCCGACAGGCGCGGGTTGATCTCCATCAGCGCCGGGCGGCCGTCGGCGTCGCGGCGGTACTCGACCTCGGAGTAGCCGTCGAGGCCCAGTTCCAGCACGAGCCGTTCGGAGAGCTCCGCGACGTCGTCGGGCATCGGGATGCTTTCGCGCAGCACGGAGTTGCCGCCGAGCGGCGGGAACGTGCGGTCGGCGCGCTGGGCGAAGCGCGCCCAGATGCGCCCGTGCGCGTGGAAGAAGCTGAGCGCCTCGCGATCGCCCGGCAGCCACTGCTGGATCGCGACCTCGATGCCGGCGCCAAGGATGTCCTCGATCGCGGCGCGCGCCTCGATCGGCGTGTTCACGACGGAGGCGATCAGGCGGCGCGCGACGGCGCCGTCCTGCGCCCACGAGCGCGTGGGCTTGACGACGGCGGGCAGGCCCACCTCGTCGATCGCGGCGTCGGCATCGTCGAGGTTCGAGACGAAGGTTCCGCGCGGGGCCGCGAGGCCGAGCGTGGCGGCAAACTCAAGCGTGCGCGCCTTGTCGACCGCGACAGCGAGCGCATTCTCGGGGGCCAGCGCCACGCCGACGACGCGTTCGAGCTCGAAGCGGCGGCGGCGCACGGCCTCGATCGAACCGTCGTGGCCAAGGATCAGCGAGCTGGGCTGGTACCGCGCGCAGGCGGCGAGGATCGAGTCGACGTATGCGTCCTGGTCGGCGATCAGCGCGGGAACCAGCACATCGGTGTCGCTGAAACGCGAGGCGAAGCCGGGCGAGTGCCGGTCGCTGTCGACGGCTCCGACCCGCAGGCCGGCCCTGCCGAGCTCGCGGACGGCGACGAGGCCCTGGCGTTGCCCGGCGTCGAGCACCAGCGTGTCGAGGCCCGATTCATGCTTCGTGGGTTGCGTGACGACGCCGCTCTGCATGTGCGCCTCTTCTGCTGTGGCTGTAGGTGGCAATAGTATCTCCGGTGATTATCGGGCCGTTCGGGCGTTCGGGCGCCATCGCGCCTCGTTGAAGGATCGGCCCGGCGCCCGCGATTCTTGAGGGGAGACGGCGTGGATCTCGCGCGCTTCTACGAGCAGGCTTACACGCAGGAGGAGACGCAGGCCGAGCAGGGAGCGCGCTGGCGCGCGCTGGGCGCGCGCGGCAAGGCCGACCACATCACGGCCCTGTGCGCCGCTGCGGGCCTGCGCCCGGCGAGCACGCTGGAGGTCGGCTGCGGCGACGGCGCGCTGCTTTGCGAGCTGCACGCGAGGGGGTTCGGCGGGCGGCTGGCGGGCGTGGAGATCGCCGAGGCCGCCGTCCGGATCGCCTCGCGGCGCAAGCAGATCGACGCGGTGGCGCTGTACGACGGCGAGCGCCTCGACGAGCCCGACGGCGCATACGAGCTGGGCGTGCTCTCGCACGTGCTGGAGCACGTGCCGGACCCGGCGGCGCTGCTGGCGGAGGTGGCCCGCGTGTGTCGCGCGGTGGTGATGGAGGTGCCGCTGGAGGCGAACGTCTCCGCCCGGCGCGAGGCCAAGCGCGAGCACGCCCAGGAGGTCGGGCACCTGCAGCGCCTGGATCGCGCCGCGGCGCGCGCGATCGTCACGCGGGCGGGCCTGCGGATCGCGGGCGAGCTGGAGGACTCGCTGCCGCGCTCGGCGCAGCTGTTCTTCGCGCGCGACGCGGGCGCCCGCGCGAAGGCCAGCGCGAAGTGGGCGACGCGGACGGCGCTTCACCGCGGGGCGCCGCCGCTGGCGCGACGGCTGTTCACGGTGCATTACGCGTGCCTGTGCCTGCCGAGCGGTGCCGCGGCGCCGTTGCGAGCGGCCTAGGTGCCGGCCGGCCGCGTAGCGGCTTCGAACAGCAGCGACAGGACGTTGCCCATCAGCTCGTCGGGCACCGCGCCCGGGTCGGTCAGGCGCTGACGGGCGATCCCGTCGGCGAGGGCGTCGACGGCCATGGCGAGCTGCTCGGCGGGCAGCGCCAGCTCCAGCCGGAACTCGCGCACGGCGTCCTCTATCAGCTGCGTCAGCAACCGGCGCACCTGGGCGAAGCGCTCGGCGACCTTCGGCCGCATGTCGGCGTCGCGCACGCCGTAGGCCCAGAACTCCATGAACAGGAGCAGCAGCTGCGGCTCGCGCTCGATCATGCTCATCCACTGGCGCGCGCCGCCCTCGGCGCGCTCGGACACGGTGGGACGCTCGGCAACGGCACGCGCGATCTCGGCGGCGTGCTCGTCGATCGCCCGCTCCATCAGCTCCAGGAACAGGTCCTCCTTGCCGTCGAAGTTCGAGTACAGGGCGCCGGTGGAGAAGCCGGCGCGGGTGGCGATCTCCTCGACGGAGGCCCCGTGGAAGCCGCTGTCGGCGAAGGCGCTGCGGGCGGCGTCGAGCAGCCGCTCGCGGGTGTTGGCCTTGCTTTGCTCGCGCGTCATGCGCTGAGGCGTTCCCGCCCGCTCGACTGCCGTCGTCGCGTCCGCTGCTCCCATGGCTTAACTCTACTTGACGGAGCAAGCGCTATTTCGATAACGTCCGTTATCCGACTTCAGAGCGAACGAACAGGAGCAGCGTGATGGCGAGCGTCACCCCCACCCCGAGCGCCGCGGAAGGCAACCTCGCGAGCCTGCCCACGGACGCGATCTCCTACACCGACCTGTACGCGCGCTGGGAGCGCGGTAACTGGAAGGCGACGGAGCTGGACTTCACCGAGGACGCGCGGCAGTGGCGCGAGGACTTCTCGGAGTTCGAGCGCACGGCGGCGATGTGGAACTACTGCCTGTTCTTCTGGGGCGAGGACGCCGTCGCGGACAACCTCTCCCCCTACATCGACGCGGCGCCGCTGGAGGAGCAGAAGTACTTCCTCACGACCCAGCAGGTCGACGAGGCGCGCCATGCGGTGTTCTTCAAGCGCTTCATGGAGGAGGTCTGCGACATCGGCGACGGCTCGATGGCCAGCGGCCTGAACGCGATCAAGCCGCAGCTCACGCCGGGCTTCCGCAAGATCTTCGACCGCCTCGACCGGATGGCGGACGAACTGCGCAAAGACCGCTCGCCGGCGATGCTGGCGGCGGGCGTGACGCTCTACCACGTCGTGATCGAGGCGGCGCTCGCGCAGCCGGGACAGCACTTCATCTGTAGCTACCTGGAGGAACGCGACCAGCTGCCTGCGTTCCGCGAGGGCATGGAGAACATCGCCGCGGACGAGCAGCGCCACATCGGCTTCGGCGTGAAGCTGCTCTCCGACCTGGCCCGCGAAGACCCGGTGCGCGTGCCGAAGGCGGTGGCGAAGCTGCTGCGCGAAGTCACCCGCTACACCTCGCAGGTGCTGATGCCGCCGGGCTGGGACGAGCGCTACGTGACGGTGTTCAACTCCTCGCTGGACGCGGTCGGCGTCGAGGGTCTCACCTCGATGACGACGAAGCTGCGCTCCGCGGGCCTGCCGATCGAGTCCCTGCCGGGACCGAAACTGCTGCCGGACGGCTTCACCCCGCTCGAGCTCTCACAACGCGGGCGGGCGCTCGCGAAGGCGGGCGTGATCGGCGTGCGCGAAGGCCCCTCCAAGCGCGACCCCGAGACGCTGGAGCTGCTGTTCGACACGGTCCGCCGCCAGGTCGACCCGAAGCACGGCCTCGCGCGCGCGACGACGTTCCAGTGGGAGTTCACCGACCCCGACGTGCCGACGTGGCACCTGACGGTGAACAACGGCTCGAGCACCGTGGCGGAGGGCCCCGCGGCAAAGCCGGACCTGCGCTTGCAGATCTCCTACCAGGACTGGGTGGACGTGATCGGCGAGCGCACCGACCCGCTGCGCCTCGCGATGCGCGGGCGCCTGCGCCCGAAGGGCAACCCGCTGGCGCTGCGCAAGCTGGCGAAAGTGTTCCCCCAGGGCTGAGCGGCGCTCAGCCGGGGCGAGCGCACACCCCCGGCACCCACGCACGCCGACGTCGGCGTCGGCGCCCACGTCGGCGCCGACGGGCTATCCCGGCCCGAACTCGCGTGTCGCGGCGGGCGTCGAGGCGGATCGCGGCTCGGCGCGCGAAGCGGCATGCGCGACCGTGGCGGCAACCGCTTCACCCGCTGCGCCGGGAGCCTGCGCACGTGCAGCGCGCGCGTTCGAGCGCGCTGCGGCGGAGGCGCCGTCGCCGCCGGGCGGGGCGCCGGCACTCGCGCCCCGAGCCGGCGCCGCCTCGAGACCGAACTCGCGACTCGCGGCGGAGGCGGCCGCGAGCGGGCGGTCGCGTCCCGCCGCGACGTTGGTCGCCCCCAGGCTGCGCTGAGCGGCGGCGGGCGCCGGGGGCGCCGGGGCGATCTCGGCCGCGGCGTTCGCGGCGTGCGTGAGCCTGACGTGGCGATGCGACCGGCCGAGCGCGGAGCGCTCGGGAGCACGCTGGTCGAGGGCGAGGCAACCGGCCCCGACGCCGAGCGCCAACAGGCAACCCATCGCCAGCTTGGCCCCGAGCCCGCCCGCGAGCCACCAGCCGCCGCCGGCGGCGCCGGCACCCGCTCCGGCCAGGCCGGGCAACGAGCCCGCGGCGAGCCCCGAGCCGGCGGTCGCGCCAGAGCCGGCGGTCGCGACGGAGCCCGCGGCCGCGCCGGGACCGGCGGCCGGAGCAGCAGTTCCCGCGGCGCCGGGCGCCGCGCCGGAGACCGTCCCGGCGAGCCCGCCGGCCCCGGCCCCGGCGGCGGTCCCGGTGCCGACCGCGACCCACTGGAGCAGCATGGGCGCCGGCGGCAGGACGGCGGCGAGGCCGCGCAGCGAAAGCACGTAGGTACGGCACGCCGGGCACTCGCCGCTGTGCGCGAGCGCCTGCCGGTAGCGCTCTCCCTGCGGATCGAGAATGCCGAAGGCGAGCCCGCGCATCAGCGAGCCCTGCTCCCGGCACCACTCTCCGGCGGCGATCGACTGCGCCAGCGCCCCGACCTTCGCGGCGACGCCCGGTAATCCCTTGCCACCGTCCATCAGCTTGCGCATCCGCGCCGGGCTGACGCCCATCCGCGCCGCCGCCTCCTCGCGCGAGAGCCCCTGCAGGTAGCAGAGCGCGGCGGCCTGCCGCTCGCGCTCGCCGAGGCGCAGCCGCCACGCCGCTAGCAGCGCGCGCAGGCGCATGCGGTCGTGCAGCTCGCCGGCGAGGTCGCCGCGCTCGTGACCGTGTGCGGTTGTGGCGCCCCGCCGCGGGATCCCTCGCGGCTCGATCTCTTCCAAGGGCGCCTCGCGGGTGCCCCGCCGCGCCCGGTGCTCGTCGACGGCGCGGCGATGGGTCACGACGGTGAGCCATCCGGCGGGATTCTCGATCGACCGCCCCTCGAGGATCGCGGTGTGCAGGCCCTGCCACGCCTGGGCGTAGGCGGCTTCGAGATCGCCGCGATCGACCGTCCCGCCCGAGCCACGGATGCGCCCGGCCACCGCCCCGATCACCCGCTCGCGCAGCGCCTCGAATTCGTCGCGAAGCAGACGATCGGCGCGGTAGCGGCGCAGGAGTAGGGGACTCACAGATCGAAGATTACGGATGAACCGAAATCCAACTTGACCGAATCCGTCGGACAAATAGTTTACGCTTTGTCCACGCCACTGAAAGACGACTGGAGGGCACCGATCCATGGGGAAGACTCGCCACTGGCTTCTGCTCGCGTTCGGCTCGCTCCTGATCCTCGCCGCTGGGGTTTCCGTTGCCCAGGCGGCGTCGCTCGTGGAGCACAACGCGATACCTGATGTCGAACAGCGATGGAGTGCTGCATCGTTTTCGAGCATGCTCGAATCTGGTGGGCCACCTGAATTCGGCAGATGCATCAAAACGACCGGCGGGGCCTACGAAGACGCCGGCTGCACGACGACGGGCACGGGCAAAAGCTACGAATGGTATTCCGCCTTCGGCAGCTCTCAGCCGCTGGAAAAAACGGGCTTCTCCAACGCAATCAAAGAAGGCACGACGGCCCAGCTCGAAACCGTGAACAAAAACCTCGTCTCCTGCGAAGGCGAGTCGGCCTCGGGCAAATACACCGGCAACAAGACGGTCGGCAGCGTGATCGTGACGTTCACGGGCTGCACCTCTTTCGGCACCAGCTGTAAGAGCGAAGGCGCCGCGACGGGCACCGTCGTCACCTACTCGCTTGAAGGCGTGTTGGGAGTCGAAGAAGTCGGAGCGGTACCGGCCCTGAACCAAATCGGTCAGTCGCTGTTCCCGCCGGGCCACTCGGGCCCGCTCGCGGAACTGAAATGTGGCGGCGTGCCGATGACGATCGCCGGGGCGATCATCACGCCGGTGTCGACGAACGCGATGAAACTGACGGCCCAAAGCAAAACGAAAGCCGCGAAAGGCAAACAGAAACCCGAAAACTTCGTCGGTGGGCCGAGCGAAGTGCTGATCACGACGATCGAAGGCGGCACGCCCGAACAGGGCGGCGAGACGCTGACGACGATCCAGACGAACGAAGAAAAGCTCGAGATCAACTCGGTCGTCTGACCGAGCGATCCCGCTGCGCGCCGGACACCTCCGGCGCGCAGCCTTCGTCCGGCTTTGCGGTCGAGCAGGGACGCTGTAGGGTGGTAGAGGATGGTCAACCCTGACCATCTCTAAACCGGTGATCGGAATCTTGCAGCGATCGCCCGCGGGCCCGGTTTGTCACCTATCAGAGGTGTGGCAGGAGTAGCCGTTCAGGCCGATCACCCCCGGATGGGTGATGCCCTCGTCGTGCGCGCGGGCGGCTTCCGGCAGACGGGCACCCGCCTGGGCCTGCCGTAAAAGGACTCCCGAGCAAGGACTTTTCCCTCCGTCGGCGACGGTAGGCGCATCTCCTCGCGGGTCACGGCGCCTGCCGAAACGCGCCTTCGCTCCCCACGCCCGCGACTGTCCAGTGAACGCCGATGCGGTCGCCGCGCGGGCGGTGAGGCGCGTTCACAAGGTGAACGCGCATAGCGAAGCCCAGGCGATTGTGGCGGGCAGCCGGGGTCCGAATCATCCGTCGTGAGATTCCCCCGGGGTCGCTGTTCGGGGGGAGGACAACGACAACCTGAATAGGGAGAATCTCCCGTGCTACGCCTAAACGTCACGGATGGACAAGTGGGCTTTCGCAGCAGTACGGCGCTCGACGAGTCGCCGGCCGCCGCACGTGAAGTCCGCCTGGCAATTGCCCGCGCCAAGGAGGGCGACCGCGATGCGGTGCGCTTCCTCTACGTGCGCTACTCGAACAACGTCTACGGCTATGTCCGCAGCATCGTCCGCGACGAGCGCGAGGCCGAGGACCTGACGCAGCACGTGTTTCTGAAGCTGGTGACCGCGATCAACAAGTACGACGATCGCGGGGTGCCGTTCTCGGGCTGGCTGCTTCGGATGGCTCGCAACGTCGCGCTGGACCATCTGCGCCGGCGCCAGCCGACGCCGACGGAAGAGGTGTTCGCGCCCGACAGCCACGTCGACGACGGCGCCCAGGATCGCGCGCGCGATTTCCACTCGGCGCTGGCCTCGTTGCCGGAGGAGCAACGCGAGGTCGTGATCATGCGCCACGTCGTGGGGCTCTCCCCGCGCGAGATCGCCGACCAGCTCGGTCGCTCGGAGAGCTCGATCCACGGGCTGCACCATCGCGGCCGGCGGGCGCTCCAGCAGGAGCTGCTGAGGCTCGGCTCCGCGCCGGCCACGGCGGCCGGTCCCGCCTTGAGCGCGGCATGTTGAACCCGGCGGCAAGCGCGGGCGCCGCGACCACCGCCGCGGTCCCGTTCACGCGGCTGGACTTCTCCGAGCCGGAGCTGCTCGAGGAGCTGATGGGTGCGGTGCGCGGCATCGCGGAGCGAGGAGCCTTCACGCTCGGCGAGCCGGTCGAGGGCTTCGAGCGCGAGTTCGCCGCCTACTGCGACAGCGACCACGCTGTCGGCGTCTCTTCGGGCACGGAAGCGCTGACGCTGTCGCTGCGCGCGCTGGAGATCGGGCCGGGCGACGAAGTGATCGTGCCGACGAACTCGTTCATCGCCACGGCCGAGGCCGTCAGCGCCGTCGGGGCGACGCCGCGCCTGGTCGACGTCGACCCGGACTCGCACCTGCTCACGGCGGAGATCGTCGCGGCGAACCTGACCCCGAACGTCCGCTGCGTGATCCCGGTCCACCTGTTCGGGGCGACGGTCGACCTCGACCCGATCCTCGCGCTCACGACGGAGGCGGGCGTGCACGTGGTCGAGGACGCCTGCCAGGCGCACGGTGCGCTCTACCGCGGGCGCCGCGTCGGCTCGCTGGGGGTGTTCGGGTGCTTCAGCTTCTACCCGACGAAGAACCTTGGCGCGTGGGGCGACGGAGGAGCCGTCGTCACCTCGGTACCGGAGCTGGCCGAGCGCGTGCGGTTGCTGCGCGCCCACGGCGAGCAGCCCCGCTACCACCACCGGATCGTCGGCACCACGGCGCGGCTGGACGCCCTGCAGGCGGCCGTCCTGCGGCACAAGCTCGCACGCCTGGAGGAGTGGAACGAACAGCGCAGGCAGCTCGGCCGCTCGCTTCGCGCCCGCCTGGAAGAGCTCTGCGGTCAGGACGGCCTGATCGACCCGGTGCGGCTCCCCTTCGCGGAGGCCGACCACGTCTACCACCTGTTCGTGGTCCGCACGGACGCACGCGACGAGCTGCGCGAGCACCTCTCGCGCCACGGCGTCGCCTCCGCGGTCCACTACCCCGAACCGATCCACCTCACCGGCGCCTACGAGCATCTCGGGCTCGGCGCGGGCAGCCTCCCCGTGAGCGAGACGCTCGCCGGGCGAATCTGCTCGCTGCCGCTGTTCCCCAGCATGACCGAGGGCGAGCTGGAGCAAGTCGCGGCGGCTG
Organism: Solirubrobacteraceae bacterium; assembly: GCA_035508515.1. GTDB lineage: Bacteria > Actinomycetota > Thermoleophilia > Solirubrobacterales > Solirubrobacteraceae > Palsa-744. The sequence continues at coordinate 59,367 of DATJMW010000047.1, forward strand.
TTTCCAGCTTCGCGGAAGACGGAGCCCGGCGGCGCGTTGATTTGGGCATATGAACTCGCTGCCAGGCACCTCGCAGGAGCCACTGCTGCTCGCTCACCGCAGCGGTGAGGAGACGCGCGCGATCCCTTCCCGCTCGGCGGGCCACGTCGTGCTCGGCGTCGTGCGCAGGACGATCGACGTGCTCGTGGCGGGCGGCCTGCTGCTGCTGCTGACACCGCTGCTGCTGGCGATCGCGCTGGCGATCAGGATCGAGTCGCGGGGCCCCGCGATCTTCCGCCAGCAGCGCGTCGGGCACAGACAGAGCCCGTTCACGATCTTCAAGTTCCGCACGATGCGTCACGAGGCCGACCCGGCGGCGCATCGCGAGTACGTGCAGTCGCTGATCGGCCGCGCGGAAGCGTCGGAACCAGGGCGTCTGTACAAGCTCTCGGTCGACGACCGGATCACGAAGGTGGGGCGCTTTTTGCGGTCGTGGAGCCTCGACGAGCTGCCGCAGCTGTTCAACGTGCTGCGCGGGCACATGGCGCTCGTCGGCCCGCGCCCGGTGATCCCCTACGAGGTCGACCTGTACCCCGAGGAATACCTCGATCGCTTCGCCGTGAAGCCCGGCCTGACCGGCCTGTGGCAGGTGAGCGGGCGCAACGAACGCACCTACGGCGAGATGGTGCGCCTGGACATCGAGTACGCCGAACAGTCCTCGCTGCGGCTCGACCTTTCGATCATCGCCAGGACGATCCCGATCGTGATCGGCCGGCGAGGGGTGGCGTGAGCGATGTTCGAGCCGGTCGACCTGGGCCTGCAGGAGCCACGCCGTCCCACCCGCATCACGCCGCGGCCCGAGCCGCTGCGCACGGCGGTGGTGGGCTATGGCTACTGGGGCCCTAACCTCGCCCGCAACGTGGCCGAGTGCCCCGAGCTGTCGCTCGAGGCCCTCTGCGACCGCGACACCGCCCAGCTGGAGCAGTTCCGCCGCCGCCACAGCGACGCGCGCACCGTGACGGAGCTCGACCACGTGCTGGAGGACCCTTCGATCGAGGCGGTGGTCGTGGCGACGCCGCCGAAGACCCATTACGAGATCGTCAGCCGCGCGCTCCAGGCCGGCAAGCACGTGCTCGTCGAGAAGCCGATGGCGACGCGTCTCGTCGAGGCCCAGCGGCTCGTGGAACAGGCCGCCGCGGCCGAATGCCTGCTGATGCCGGGGCACACCTTCCTCTACAGCCCGGCGGTCAACGCCGTGCGCGACCTGATCGCGGAGGAAGTCCTGGGCGAGCTGCACTTCGTCACCTCGTCGCGGATGAACCTCGGCAAGTACAACAGCGACGGGGTGCTCTGCGACCTCGCCCCGCACGACCTCTCGATCCTCCTCTACTGGCTGAGGGAGCCGGTCGTGGAGGTCCTGGCCTCCGGGCACAGCGTCTTCCAGCAGGACGTGCCGGAGACAGCCTTCCTGACGCTCACCTTCGCGGGCGGGCAGAGCGCGAACGTCCAGATCTCCTGGATGGCGCCGCGCAAGGTCCGCCAGATGATCGTCGTCGGCAGCAGGCAGATGGTGCAGTACGACGACACCGCCTCCGACGAACCGGTGCGGATCTACGACCGCGGGATGGACTACTTCCCCCCGCCGACGCCCGCGAACTTCGGCGAGCACCAGCTGATCTACCGCACGGGCGACGTCGTGATCCCGCGGGTCGAGGCCCAGGAGCCGCTGCGGCTGGAGCTGCAGGACTTCGCGCGGGCGATTCGCACGGGCACCGAACCCCGCTCGAACGCCGAGCTGGGCGTCGAGATCGTCGCGATCGTCGAGGCCGCCGAAATCTCACTCCGCCGTGGCGGGGTGCCCTGCCCGCTGACCCTTCCGCGCGAGCGGACCACCGCCTGAGGACACGATGAGGCACGCCGACCGACACGACGACGAGCAGGCTCCGCCGGCCCGCCTCCCACGCATCGTCTCGGTGATCGGCGCGCGGCCGGAGATCATCCAGGCCGCGCCGATCTCGCATGCCTTTCGCGGTCACGCGGAGGAGATCCTCGTGCACACGGGCCAGCACTACGACGAGGCGATGTCCGAGAGCCAGATCCTCGCGACCCGCCTCCCGCGTCCCGACTACAACCTCGAGGTCGGCTCCCGCTCGCGCGAGGAGCAGGTCGAGCTCGGGCGCGTACGGCTGCTCGAGCTGATCGAGCGCGAGCGCCCGGACGCCGTGGTCGTGCGGGGGGACACCAACGCGACGCTCTCCGGGGCGCTCGCCGCATCCGCCGCGGGGGTCGTGCTCGTGCACGTCGAGGCCGGCCTCCGTTCGCACCGGATGGAGATGCCGGAGGAGTACAACCGCATCCAGACCGACCGGCTCTCCCAGCTGCTGCTCGCGCCGACGCCCGGGGCGCGCCGCAACCTCGAAGCCGAGGGCGTAGGCGGAGAGATCCACGTGACCGGCGACCCCCTCTGCGACACGCTCGAAAACGCCCGCGCGACCGTGCGCCCGGCGGACGGCGAGTACCTGCTGGCGACGGTCCACCGCAACTACAACACCGACGACCGCGAGCGCCTGGCGGCGGTGCTCGCCTGCCTTGCGCGCTCGCCGTGGCGCGTCGTGATGCCGCTGCACCCGCGAACCCGGGCGCGGCTGCACGAGTGGCGGCTCGAGGTCCCCGAGACGATCGACATCGTCGAGCCCGTCCCCTACACCCGCATGCTCGAGCTGGAGCGCGGCGCCCAGGCGATCGCGACCGACTCGGGGGGCGTACAGCGCGAGGCCTACATGTGGGGCGTCCGCTGCGTGACGCTGCGCGAGGAGACCGAGTGGACCGACACCGTGCAGGCCGGCTGGAACACGACCGTCGGCGTCGACGCCGACGCCTTCGAGCGGGCGCTCGCCGCGCCGCTGCCGGCGAGCCGGCCGCCGATCTTCGGCGACGGCCGCGCGGCGCAGCGGATCGTGCGGACCGTCGTGGACTTCCTCATCGCCGGCGCGAGCCTGCGTGCCGGGCTCGCCAGGCAAGGCGGGGGGTCATCGAACGAAATGGAAGTCGAGGTGGTCGCATGAGCGAGGAGATCCGCATCGGGCTGATCGGAGCCGGGCGCATGGGCGCCTACCACGCCGAGACGTGGGAGCGCATCGCCGAGGGTCGCCTCGTCGCGATCTCCGAGCCGAACGAGTCCGTCGCGCGCGCGCGGATCGGTCGCCGCCCGATCGAATGGTTTGCCGACTACCACGAGCTGCTCGAACGGGCGGACATCGACGCGGTGTGCATCTGCGCGCCTTCCGAGCTGCACGCGCAGATCGGGCTCGACGCGATCTCCGCGGGCAAGCACGTGTTCGTCGAGAAGCCGATCGCGACCACGCTCGAGGACGGGCTGCGGATGGCCGCGGCGGCGCGCCTCGCGGGCGTGAAGCTTGCGGTGGGCCACGTCGAGCGCTTCAACCCCGCGGTGCGCAAGCTCGCGGAGCTGATCGCCGACGGGCGGATCGGGCGCGTCTTCCGCACGCACGCCACGCGGGTCGGGCCGCTGCCCCCGCAGATCCGCGACACCGGCGTCGCGCTCGACCTGGCGACCCACGATCTCGACCTGATGCAGTTCGTGCTGGGGCGCGACATCACGAGCATCTACGCGGAAGGCAGTCGCTGCGTGCACCCCAGCCACGAGGACATGATCACCTGCCTGCTGCGCTTCGGCGAGGACGGCCCGCACGGCCTGCTCGACGTCAACTGGCTGACGCCGGAGAAGCGCCGCGAGATGACGGTGATCGGCGAGGGCGGGATGCTCAGCGCCTCCTACCTGACCCAGGACGTCTGGTTCGTGGAGTCCTCCGGGGCGCCGAATGCCTGGAGCGAGCTCGCGCTCGTGCGCGGGGACTCCGAGGGCGCCGCCGTGCGCTTCGCGCTGCCGCGGGTGGAGCCGCTGCAGGCCGAGCTACAGGCCTTCGCCCGCTGCGTGCTCGACGACGCCCCGGAGCCGGTCAGCGCGCAGGACGGCTGCCGTGCCCTGGCGGCCGCGCTGGCGGTGCGCGACTCCGCCGCCAACTGCCGCCCCGTGACCCTGCTGAACACGCCGGTGAAGCGACCCGTACCGATCGCAGCCTGAGGAGTGACCCGATGATTCGATTCGTGATTCCCGCATATAACGAGAGCGAGAACATCCCCAACCTGATGGCCGATCTCGCCCCCCGGGTGCGCGAACTCGGCGCACGCGTGATCTTCGTCGACGATGGCTCCTCCGACGGGACGAGCGAGCTGATCGAAGCGCACAGCGACGGGCTTCCCGTCGCGATCGTCCGCCACGCGGTCAACCGCGGCCTGGGCACGGCGATCAACTCGGGGCTGCGCGCGGCGCTTGGCGAGTCCCACGACGACGACGCGATCGTCACGCTGGAGGCCGACAACACCTCCGACCTCGACGACCTGCCGCGGATGCTCGAACGCTTCGAGGCGGGCAACGACGTCGTGCTCGCTTCGGTCTACGCGCCGGGCGGCCGCATCCTCGGCGTCGAGCCGTGGCGCCTTGCGGCCTCGCGGGCCGTCTCGAACATGTTTCGCTACGCGGGCGGCCTGCAGCAGATCCACACGCTCTCGTCGCTGTACCGCGTCTACCGCGCCGGCACCTTGCGCCGCGCGGCGGACACCTATGGCTACCTACTCGTCCGCGAGCCCGGGTTCGCCGCGAACGTCGAGCTGCTGTTGAAGCTCTACAACGCCGGCGCGCGCGTCACCGAGGTGCCGACGGTCAACGACTGGTCGCGCCGCCTGGGCCAGTCGAAGATGAGCCTGCGCCCGACCGTGCTCGCCTACGGACGCCTGATGGCGGCCCACCTCGTCGGCCGGATCCAGCCGCCGCCGATCTCACCGCTGGGAGGCGAGGAGCTGGCCTCGCGCGCCTCGGAGCGCCCGCCCGCCCAGCTGCGCGCGGTCGCCGGCGGGCGATGAGCACCGGTCACGGCGAGCCCCTGGCTCACCGTCCTCGCGTCGGTGTCGTCGGCGCCGGCATCCTTGGCACGGTGCTCTCGCTGCGCCTGGCCCAGGCCGGGGTCGACGTGACGCTGCTCGAGCGCGCGCCCTCGCCCGGAGGGCTCGCGGGGTCGATGGACTTCGGCGGCCACCGCGTGGACCGCTTCTACCACGTGATCGTGCCCTCTGACCAGCGCATGATCGCCCTGACCGAGGAGCTTGGGCTGAGCGACCAGCTGAGCTTCACGCCCGTCGGCGTGGGCTTCTTCATCGACGGCGAGATGCATCCTTTCAACGGCGTGGGCGACTTCCTGCGCTTCACCCCGCTGTCTCCGCTCGCGCGCGCACGGCTGGCCTGGTTCGTGCTCTATTGCCAGCTGCGCCGCGACTACAGCGCGCTGGAGAGCAAGCCGCTTCAGGAGTGGCTGACCCGCCACTGCGGGCGCGAGCTGGTCGAGCGCATCTGGCGCCCGCTGCTGGACTCGCGCTTTGACTCACGCCACTCCGAGCTGCCCGCGACCTACCTGTGGGCGCGAACCAACCGCATGCGCTCCGCGCGCGACGGGCGCGGAGAAGGCGAGAAGATGGGCTGCCTGAAGGGTGGGCACGAACACCTCGTGCTCGCCGCGGCCGAGCGCGCCGAAGAGCTCGGCGTCGACATACGCCTGGGCGCCGGGGTCGAAGGCCTGCTGCGCGACGAGCGGGGCGGCGTCAGCGGGGTGCGCGTCGACGGCGAGGAGGAGCGATTCGACCTGACGATCTCGACGCTGCAGCCGCCCGCGCTGCGTCATCTGCTGCCGGACGACCTGCAGCCGCTGCTGGACGCCTACCCGCAGCGTCACCTCGGCGTGGTCTGCCTGGTGCTGAAGCTCCGCCGCTCGCTGACGCCCTACTACTCGGTGAACATCTGCGACGAGACGCCGATCACGACGGTCGTCGAGACCTCCCACGTCGTGGGTACCGAGCACACCGACGGCCTGCGGCTCGCCTACCTGCCGAAGTACTGCGACCCCTCCGCGCCGGAGTTCAGCGAGGACGACCGCTCGATCTACGACCGCTTCACGGCGATGCTCGCGCGGCTCGCGCCCGACTTCAGCCACGAGGACGTGGTCGAGTGGACCGTGCAGCGCGCACCGCTCGTCGAGCCCGTCCACGCCCTTGGCCACGAGCCACGCGTCGCGCCCGTCTGGCCGGAGGTGCCGGGGCTCGGCCTCGCCTCGGCGAGCCAGATCTACCCGCGGCTACTGAACGGCGAGTCGGTCGTCGAGATGGCCGAACGCGTCGCGGGCGAGACGCTCGAACGCGTGCGCAGCGGTGAGACGGGTCAGGAGCGCGTGAGCGCTCGCCCGCCTGCACTCGTCGCCTACTAGGGCCCCTGGGCTTCCGGCCCCTTCGCGCCCTTCGCGCCCGTCGATGTCGAAATCCCGGCGCCGGCTCCGTCTCCTTGGCAAAACCGGGCCACAATGGCCCCGAACCAAAGGAGACACACGATGGCCAAGTACCTGCTGCTCAAGCACTACCGTGGCGCCCCGGCCCCGCTGAACAACGTCTCGATGGACCAGTGGACGCCGGAGGAGGTCACCGACCACATCCAGTTCATGCGCGATTTCGCCGCGCGGCTGAGGAGCACCGGCGAGTACGTCGACGGGCAGGCGCTCCAGCCGGAGGGCGCATGGGTCCGCTACGACGGCGAGGGACGCCCGCCCGTGACCGACGGCCCGTTCGCCGAGACGAAGGACCTGATCGCCGGCTGGATGATCGTCGACGTCGAGTCCTACGACCGCGCCGTCGAGCTCGCGGGCGAGCTGTCGGCCGCGCCGGGGGCCGGCGGCGAGCCGATCCACGAGTGGCTCGAGCTGCGGCCGTTCATGGCCGAGGCGCCCACGGTCACGGAATGACGCCCGGGATGCCGGCGGTGGACGATGTCGGCCTGCGGTCGATCGTCCCCGCCGTCATCGGCATTCTCGTCCGCCGCGGGGCCGGCTTCGCGGCGGCTGAGGACGCCGTCCAGGAGAGCCTGCTGGAGGCGCTACGCGGGTGGGGCGCCCGGCCGCCCGAGGACCCGAAGGCGTGGCTCGTCACTGTCGCGTGGCGGAAGTTCCTCGACACCGTGCGAGCCGACGAGTCGCGTCGCACACGCGAGCAGCGGCTCGCCGCCGAGCCCGCGCCCGGCCCGGTCGCCGAGGCCGACGACACGCTTCAGCTCTACTTCCTCTGCGCGCACCCGTCGCTGACGCCGTCTTCGGCGGTCGCGCTCACGCTGCGCGCCGTCGGCGGCCTGACGACCCGCCAGATCGCCGACGCCTACCTCGTGCCGGAGGCGACGATGGGGCAGCGCATCAGCCGCGCCAAGCGCACCCTCGCCGACGTCCGCTTCGACGCGCCCGGGGACGCGCGCACCGTCGCCCGCGTCCTCTATCTCGTCTTCAACGAGGGCTATTCGGGCGAGTTCGACCTCGCCGCCGAGGCGATCCGCCTGGCGCGCGAGCTGCACGCCCGCACCGACGAGCCGGAGGTCGCCGGCCTGCTCGCGCTGATGCTGCTGCACCACGCCCGCCGGCCAGCGCGCACCCGCGCGGACGGCAGCCTCGTCGCGCTCGCCGAGCAGGACCGCGAGCTCTGGGACACGGCGCTGATCGCCGAAGGCGTGGAGATTCTCCAGCGGGCCCTGGCGCGCGATCGCCTCGATGAGTTCCAGGCCCAGGCGGCGATCGCGGCGCTGCACGCCGACGCACGGCGTGCCGAGGAGACCGACTGGGTCCAGATCGTCGAGTGGTACGACGAGCTCGTCCGGCTCACGGACAACCCGGTCGCGCGGCTGAACCGCGCCGTCGCCGTCGGGGAGGCCGACGGCGCCCGCGCGGGCCTCGCCGCGCTCGCCGAGCTGGACCCGGCGCTGCCGCGCCACTCAGCGGTCGCCGCGTACCTGCGCGAGCGCAACGCCGAAGCCGCGATCGCCGCCCGCCTCTATGCCGAGGCGGCCGCCGCCGCGCCGAACCTCGCCGAGCGCGACCACCTGACGCGCCAGGCGGCGCGGATCAACGCACAGATGCGCGATGCAGGTCCGCCGCGGGCGACTTAGCCGCTCAGGCCCGACGGCGCCTGCACCCCGGCGCGAAGGCGCACGCGGGGGTCGCCCGCGACGAGCTCGTCCACGAGGCTCAGATAGCGGGCGCGCTGGCTCTCCCAGGCGATCCCGGACAGCCGCTGCGTCGCGCTCCGGGCGCGCTCGCGTGCACCGGCGGGGTCGACGCAGACGGACTCGATCGCGCGAGCGAGGTCACGCTCGTCGCCCGGCGCGAACGTCGTGAGGTCCTCCTCGCCGAAGTAGCTCGCGATCCCGGGGAGCCGCGACGCGACGACGGGCAGGCCCATGTGCACGTACTCGAGCAGCTTGACCGGGAGCAGCAGCTCGGTGAAATGGTCGTGGAGCGTGGGCACGACGCCGATGTGCGAAGCCGCCAGCTCGGCCGGGATCTGCTGGAAGGGCACCGGCTCCGGCGACACGTCGATGCGCCCGGGATCGATCTCGGCCGCCAGCGCGGCGAGGCGGTCGCGGTCTTCGCCCGAGCCACAGACCCTCAACTCCAGGCGCGGGACGCTCTCGCGCAGGCGCGCGAAGGCCTCGATCGCCGTCTGCACGCCGAAGCGCGGGGCCAGGCCGCCGTGGTAGAGCACGCGCAGGGGGCCTTCGACGGGCCACTGCACGGGCTCGCGCGGCGGGCCGAAGACTCCCTCGTCAGGCGAGTTCATCACGACCGTGGTGCGCCCGACGCCGACGCCGCGCCCTTCAAGGCGCAGCCGTGCCTGGTCGGTGACGACGACGATCCGCGTCGCGAGCGCAGCGCTGATCCGCTCCTCGACCTTCAGCATGCGTTCGAAGGCGCCGCCGGGAGTGCGCCCGAACTTGCTCGAGAACAGCTCTGGGAACGTGTCGTGCACGTTGAGGATCACCGGCACGCCGCGCAGCCTGGGGCGAAGCGCCGCGAGCGTCAGCAGGTCGGGCATGTTGTGGATCTCGACGAGGTCGAAGCGCGCGGCGGCGTCGAGCGCGCTGACGCGACGCAGCGCGCGCGCGAGGAAGCTCGCGTAGTCGCGCAGGTAGGCGGCGGCGCCACCGGCGGCCTTCTCCGAGCCGAGCGGGTGGACGCGGATCGTGCCCGCCCCCACGCGTAGCTCCTCGCGCTCGCCGACGCAGACGAGGTCGACCTCGTCGCCCCGCTCGGCGAGGGCACGGGCCTGTCGCTGGATGCGCGAGTCCAGGCGGAAGTCGGAGAGGTGCACCATCGCCACCCGCACGGCTCGCCCGCGCGGTAGGCCTCCGGCGAAGCCGGCGCCGTCGGGTGCGAGCTCGGCGCCCGGCGAGGCGGCTGCACTCAGCACAGCGCCACCTCACCGCCGTCGCCGACGTTCAGCCGCAGCGCGCGAGGCAGCGAGAAGTCACGGAAGACCTTGGCGTCGCGGCCGACGACGCTGCCGACGAGGCGACCGCCGATGTGGGCGATCTTCGCACCGGGCAGGATGATCGACCGCTCGACCTCCGCGCCCTCGATGTGGACGCCGTCGCCGATCGAGGTGTACGGGCCGATGTAGGAGTCCAGCACGACCGCTCCGGGGCCGATGATCACCGGCCCGACGATCGTGCTCGACTGCACCGAGGCCGTCGGGTGGATCTGCGCGCCGCCCTCGACCCGCGTCTCCTGACCCACGGCTTTCGGATGCCCGAGCCGCGCTCCGTCGAGCGCGATGCGGTTGAGCTCGAGCAGGCCCGCCACGTCGCCCCGGTGACTCTGCCAGCCGTCGACGAGCTCCACGCGAAGCCGCCCGCCGGCGGCGACCAGCTGCTCGGCGATCGCCACCAGGTCGAGCGCGCCGGCGTTCCACCAGCGCGCCCGGGCCGCGTGGCGCAATGCGCCCGGGGCGAACAGCGCCGCGCCGGCGAGATCGAGTGGCCGGGCCTGGGGCGCTTCCTGCGCGAGCTGGAGCAGACGCCGCGTGGCAAGCCCGATCGAGCCGCTGTCCTCCTGCTGGGAGGCGAACACGACGAGCTCGTGGCCGGAGCCCTGCGAGCGCGCCAGCAGCGGCTCCAGCGGCTGGTCGAGCAGGCCCTCGGCGACGTGCACGAGGCACGCGTCCTCGCCGACCCGGTCCGCGGCGTCGCAGAGCGCCTGTCCCATCGCATCGCGGCTCCACGCCTCGCCCGCCCCGTTCTGCTGGCCGAAGCTCAGGTACTCGATCTCCAGCTCCGGTGGGGCCTCCAACTCCAGGCACCCGCGAACCGCCGCGTGCTCCTGTTCGGAGACGATCAACAGAATTTCTGTCAACCCTGCCTGCTGGATGCGCTCCAGCACGTGACAGAGGATCGGGCGGTTCGCGACGCGCTGCAACGCGGTGCGGGCCGTGCCGGCCGTGGGGTCGGTGCTCCATGCCGGCACGATCAGAGCTTTGGGGGCCATGCTCAGATAACGGCTCAAGCCTGCCGCTGCTCGCGCGCGACCGAGCGGATCTCGCCCAGCGACCCGAGCCCCTCCAGCAAGCGTCCCCGCAGCTCGCGCCGCGTGAACCGGCGGTATTCGGGGTCCGGCACCTGCTCGACGCCCCGCGCCGCGGCGCGTGCGTAGCCGTAGAGGAACGCCGCCCCCGACAGGACCCGCGGACGGCGTTTGGAGACCTTCAGCGAGCGCAGCGCCGTCCACAGCGGATCGTAGTGGGCGATGTAGGCGCACTCGCCGTGGCGGGCGTGGCCGCGCAACGCGCCGTCGGCGCTCGCCAGCGGCCGGTGGTGCACCGAGACCAGATCGGGAAAGCTGCGCGTGCGAAGGCCGCGCATCCGCGCGTAGGTCTGATCGATCGTGTCCCAGCCGAGGCGCTCCTGCACTCCGCCGATCGCTCGGTGGCACTCGCGCGTGTAGCACTTCAGCGCGCCGTGCACGTGGTAGGCAGGGATCGAGATGCTGCGCATCCCGCCCTGCGGGCTCGGCTCCACGAGCACGCCGCCGGCGATCCCCAGCAGAGGATCGCTCGCGAAGCGCTCCATCAGCGTCCGCAGGTACTCCGGGGGGAGCTCGATGTCGCCGTCGAGCTTCATCAGGTGCGTGTACTGCTCCGCCCCGGCACGTTCGAGCGCGACGTTGAAGTTTCGTATCTCGACTGCCTGCGCGAGACGATCGCGGGCGCCGTCGTCGGCGACCCGTCGCGGGGCGGGCAGCACGGTCAGGAACGGCAGCTCCCGCTCCAGTTCGAGCAACAGCTCGGACGTCCCGTCGGTCGAGCTGTCGTCGATCACGATCCAGCGAGACGGAAGCAGCTCCTGCGCCGCGACCGCCCGCGCGACGCGCTCGATGTGCGGCCACTCGTTGCGCACCGGCGAGATGACCAGCACGCGCGCCGGGCCCTCCGGCCGATGCGACTGACCGGCGTCCCGATGTGACTGACCGGCGCCCGGTTCGACCGGCGCCGGCTCGCTCGCTGCTGCTCCTCGACCCACGGTCTCAGCTGCCCGGCAATCGCGTGCACATGACCGAAGAACGGGCGCCGTGGCTCATTCCTCGCACGTGGCGGGCGCGAAAGAAGTCGCCCCGGCCGATCGTTGCATGCAGCAGTGGGGCGTCAACGGGCGTCAACGCACAACCAACGAACGCGAGGTCGAGGAATGAAGACGCTGGTGACAGGTGGGGCCGGGTTCATCGGCACACATCTCGTGCGCGAGCTCGTCGCACGCGGCGACGAGGTCGTCGTGCTCGACTCGCTGGAGGAGCAGGTCCACGGGGGACGTCAACCCGACCTGCCGGAGTCGGTGAAGCTGATCGTCGGCCACGTCGGCGACGCCGAGTGCGCCGACCTGGCGCTCGAGGGCGTCGACCGCGTCGTGCACCTCGCCGCCGCCGTCGGCGTCGGCCAGTCGATGTACGAGATCGCCCGCTACACGGAGCGCAACACGATGCAGACGGCGCTGTTCCTCGAGCGGGTCGTCGCGCGCTCGCCGCTGCCCACGCGGCTCGTCGTCGCATCCTCGATGTCGATCTACGGCGAGGGTGAGTACGAATGCGCCGAGCACGGACGCCTTGCACCGGCGCCGCGTCCTGAGGAGCAGCTGCTCGCCCGCCAGTGGGAGCTGGTCTGCCCGACCTGCTCGGCCAAGCTCACGCCGGTCGGCACGCGCGAGGACAAGGCTCTGATCCCGACCTCGATCTACGCGATCACCAAGCGCGACCACGAGGAGCTGGCCCTGGTGACCGGCGCCGCCTACGGCATCCCGACGGTCGCGCTGCGCTTCTTCAACGTCTACGGCCCGGGGCAGGCGCTGTCCAACCCGTACACGGGGGTCGCGGCGATCTTCGCCTCGCGCCTGCTCAACCAGCGTGAGCCGATCATCTTCGAGGACGGCGAGCAGTCGCGCGACTTCATCCACGTCAGCGACATCGTCCGCGGGATCCTGCTGGCGCTGGAGTCAGACGCCGCCGCGGGTCACGCCGTGAACCTCGGCACGGGACGACCGAGCACCGTCGCCCAGATCGCGCATGCGCTGTCGGCGGGCATGGACGCCGACATCGAGCCGATCCGCCGCGAGCAATACCGCGCCGGCGACATCCGCCACTGCTTCGCGGACCCCACCCGCGCGCGTGAGCTGCTCGGCTTCGAGGCGCTCACGACGCTGGAGGACGGCATGCGCGCGCTGCTGGTGTGGCTTGCCGACCAAGAGGCCGAAGACCACGTCGAGGACGCGACCCGCGAACTCGTCGCGCGCGGCCTGGCCGTCTGACCCGGACAGCACGGTGCTCACGCGAGGACACGACGACGGGACGATCGCCGACCTGGCGATCGTCGTCGTCTCCACCAACGAGGCGCACTGGCTGGAGCGCTGCCTGGGCACGGCCTTCGAGCATGCCGGGGACGCCCGCCTCGACGTGATCGTCGTCGACAACTCCTCGACCGACGGCACGCGCGAGCTGGTCGAGTCCCAATTCCCGCAGGCGCGGGTCGTGACCTCGCCCAATCGCGGGTTCTCCTACGGCAACAATCGCGGCATCGAGCAGGCGAACGCCCGCTACGTGCTGCTGCTGAACCCCGACACCGAAGTGCTCACGGGTACGTTCGGCGAGCTGATCGCACAGCTGGACGAGCAACCCGAGGTCGGCCTCGTCGGGGTCCGCCAGGTGACGGCCGACGGCACGCTGTGGCCCACGATCCGCCGCTTCCCCAACGCGGCCCGCGCGCTCGGCGAGGCGTTCGTCTCCGAGCGCTGGCCGATCCATCCGCGCTGGTCGGGCGAGCGGGTGCTCGACGCGGACGCTTACGAGCGCGAGGGCGAATGCGACTGGACCTCCGGCTCATTCATGCTCGCACGGCGCGAGGCGATCCTCAGCGCGGGCATGCTCGACGAGCGCTCGTTCATCTACTCCGAGGAGCCCGACCTCTGCCTGCGGATCAAGCGCGCGGGCTGGCGCGTGCGCCACCTGCCCGGCATGACGATCGTGCATCACGCCAGCAAGGGCGGGGTGCGGCCGCGGATGGTCGCCCAGGACGCCTTTGCGCGCAAGCAGTACGCGCACAAGCACTTCGGACCGGCCCATCGCGCCCTCTACATGGGCGCCACGGGGCTGCGCCATCTGCTGCGCGCAGCGGGTCCCGCGACGGCGCGGCGCGAGGGCGCCCGCCTGGCACTGCGCACGATGCTCGGCCGCGTGGAGCCACCCTTTAACGCGCCGCCCGCGACCGCGCTGGAGCCGACGCCCCCCGCCCCGCGGCACGGAGCCGCGGAAAGAGGCGGCGAGCGGGTCGAGGTCGCACTCAACGGCCGCCCCACAAGCGCAGCCCTCTGACGAACGTTGTGTAACTGAAGGCGGACGGCGCTATGGAACTCAACGAGTCACTCAAAATCCTCTGGTCACGAAAGCTGGTGACAGGCGCGATCGTGCTGCTGGCGATCGTTTCCGCGGTCGCGGTCCGGTTCGTCGTGAAATCCACGCCTAGCGGCGCCGCCACCGTCCAGATCCTCGTCGACTCGCCGGACTCGGCGCTCGCGAACCTGTCCCAGGAAACGGTGCCGCTCACCACGCGCGCGTCCGTGCTGGCGCAGGTCATGACCAGCGCCGGCGTGCTCGAACAGATCGCGAAAGCCTCACACGTGCCGGCCGCGGAGCTCACTGCCCAGGGGCCGTACAGCGGCGCGGGCCAGTCGCTCAACGTGATCACTCCGTCGGAGGCGCGCAGCACCCAGCTCGTGGCCGAGGGCGTCAAGTACAGGCTGACGTTCGTCGCGCAGACCAACGAGCCCGTCGTGACCGCCTCCGTGCAGGCCCCCACGGCCGCGGCCGCGGCGAACGTCGCCGCCGGGGTCTATCCCGGGGTGCAGGCGTACGTCACGCAGTTGCAGAAGCAGTCCAGGACGCCGGCGGGCCATCAGGTGACGATCCGCCAGCTCGGGCCGCCCCAGGCCGGCCCCGTCAGTTCGAGCACGCGCTCGACGTTGATGGCCGCCGCGCTGCTGGGCGTCTTGCTGCTCGGCCTGCTGGGACTGCTGGGCATCGAAGGGGTCCGGCGTCGAAACGAGGAGCATCTGACGCTCGAGCGCGAGTACCTCTCGGATCTCGAGCGCCTCTCCCTGCACGCGGGCACGCTCCCGCAGATCGACTCCGAGGCGCCCACGCGGGCCGGCCTCGTCGCCCCGGCGCCCGAGCGTCGCTGAGCGGGAGCGCGACGTGAGCGAGCTCGCGCACACCGGCGCCCGCCGCCGGCCGTGGCGCGCGGTCACGGCGATCGTGCTGGTCGCCGCGCTGGCGGCCACATTCGCCGGCTTCAAGCCGTCGCTGTCGCCGCCGGGGCTGCATCCGCGTCAGCTCGCATTGGGCGCGGCCCAGGCGGAGGTGCTCGTGGACACCCGCTCCTCGCAGCTGGCGGTCGTGCCGCCGGCCTCGACCGACGGCGTCAAACAGGCCGCCCAGCTCGCGGTCAACTACGCCCTGTACCTGCAAAGCGACCACGCGACGGCGGTGCTCGGGGAAGCGGTCGGGTTGCACGGGCGCAGCGTCGCCGCGTCGGGCCCGTTCACGCTGCTGCTCGGCCGCGAAGCGTTCACCACCGCCAAACGACTCACCCCGCCGGACCCGATCCTCGTCGACCACGACTACCGGCTGCTGCTGGACGTCGACGGAGAACGCCCGATGCTGACGATCTACGCGCAGGCGCCGAGCGTCCACGCCGCGATCACGATGGTCGACGCGGCACGCGCGCTGCTGCAACACCACGCCAGGGAACGAGGCGCGGACAGCGCCAGCGGCGGCGAAGCGGTCGTGCTGCGCGAACTGGGGCCCGCCACCGGCGGCCTCGTCGGCGGAGGGGCGCGCTTGCAGCTGATGCTGTTCGTCTTCGCGTTGTTCCTCGCGGTC
>DATJMW010000048.1:0-21457 GCA_035508515.1 Solirubrobacteraceae bacterium
AGGCGCCGGCGCCGGCGCTGGAGGTCGAGCTGCCGGCGCGGGCGGCGGGCGGCCCTCGCTAGGTGCCGGGTTCGACGATCCGCACGGGGGCGGCGCCTTCGGCTTCGCTGGACTTCGCGACGGCGATCGACCCGGCGAAGGCGGCGACGGCGAGCACGACGCAGGCGGCCAGCGCGAGCGACTGGGCCCGGCGCCGCGCCCCGGCGTGGATGGCGAACGCCGCGAGCGTCCCGCCGATCAACCCGCCGACGTGACCGCCCCATGAGATCCCGGGCAACGTGAAGCTGATGACGAGGTTGATCAGGATCAGCCCGCCGACGCCGCTCTGCATCAGCGGGATCTCGCGCGCGCGCATCTCGACAGCGGCGGCGCCCATGATCCCGAACACGGCGCCGGAGGCGCCGACGGTGGGGACGTGCGGCGAGACGAGCAGCGAGCCGAGCGAGCCGCACAGCAGCGAGACCGCGTAGATCAGGCCGAAGCGCAGGCGCCCGAGAACGGGCTCGAGCA
The DNA here is from genome assembly GCA_035508515.1 of Solirubrobacteraceae bacterium. Classification (GTDB taxonomy): domain Bacteria; phylum Actinomycetota; class Thermoleophilia; order Solirubrobacterales; family Solirubrobacteraceae; genus Palsa-744. The sequence goes on from DATJMW010000048.1 coordinate 511, forward strand.
TGATGCCGAGCACGTAGAGCACGTACATGTTGAAGCCGATGTGCAGCAGGTTCTCGTGCAGGAAGCCGCCGGTGACGACCCGCCACCACTGGCCGTGCGCGACCCCGAGCGTCGGGAGGCCTTCGATGCTGCCGAACAGCGCGCCTTCTTCGTAGACGCGACCCCCCTCGCCGCCGGTCAGCGAGAAGTGCCCCTCGGCGAGGAAGGCGACGACGTTGATCGCGATCAGGGCGAGCGTCAGCTCGGGGCGGCTGGAGACGCTGCGCACCGTCTTGACCTTCGTGCGCTGTTTCGAGCACTCGGGGCAGCGCATGCCGACGGGGGTGCTGGTCATGCAGTCGGGACAGATGGGCCTACCGCAGTTCGAGCACGAGACCCCCGTCTCGCGCGAGGGGTGGCGATAGCAGGTGGCCATTTGCCTGCGGGAGCCTAGCTGGGGACCGACGGCCGGGCGGCGCTAGCGGTCGCCGAACAGCTTGCGCGCCTCGCGGCCGAGATCGCCGAGCGTGCGCTCGGCGGCGGCGCGGTCGAGCTGCGGCCAGCTGACGCCGAGCGGGCCGCTGGAGCGCTGCGCGCGGCGGCGGGCGCGGAGCACGACGAGCGCGGTGCCGGCGGCGCTGCCGGCGACGATCGCCGCGGCGGGGCGCACCCAGTTGCGCGGGTCGCGCATCGCCGAGAGCTCCCAGGCCTCCAGCTCGTCGGCGGCGAGCTCGGTGATCGTGGTGAGCGTCGACTCCAGCCGCTGGACGAGGTCCGCGGGCGGCTCGACGGGCGCGAGCGCTTCGCGCAGCAGGCCCTCGAAGTTCGGCAGCGCCTCACTCATCGCCGTCCCCCTTGCGCGGGTCGCCCACCATCTCCTGCAGCTGTTTGATCGCGCGATGGATCAGCACCTTCGTGGCACCGTCGGTGCGGTCCATCGCACGCGCGATCTCGCGGTTGTCCATGCCAAGGGCAAAGCGCATGATCAAAGCCTCGCGGCGGTCGTCCGGGAGCTGCTGCACGCCCTCGAGCACGCGGCTCAGCTCGTCGCGGCCCTCGACCACCTGCTCGGTGGTGTGCAGCGCCGTGAGGTTGCTGTTCTCGTCGATCGGCGAAGCCGGCTTGCGCGAGCGGTCCCGGTACAGGTTCGCGGCGAGGTTGTGCGCGATCCGGATCAGCCAGGGACGCAGCGGGCGGCCGTTGGACTCCTGCTGCGCGCGCTCGAAGTGCCGGTAGGCCTGCAGGAAGGTCTGCTCGGTGAGGTCCTCCGCGTCGTGATGGTCGCCGACGCGGTAGTAGGCGTAGCTGTAGACGTCCCGCAGATGCGCACGGTACAGCTCGGAGAACTCCGCGTCGAGCTGCGCCTTGGACTTCTTGGACTGAGCCTCGGTCGTCACTCATCGCACACCCTATCCCGCGTCCGCGGCGATCCCCTGCCGCCCGGCTCGCGGAGGAGCGGGCGGCTCAGGCCGCTCGCGCCTCCCCGGCGGCGGCCTCCTCGTCGGGGCGCTGCCCGGCGCTGCGCTCCGCGATCCGCCGGCGCGCCTGCTCCTCGCGGGAGCGCTCGCGCTCGAGGTCGCGGCGCCGCTCGGGGCACTCGCCGCCGAGCCACTCCCACTGCAAGCTGACGCAGGCCCAGATCCGCTCGGTGACGGCTGCGGCGAGCGCGGGTGAGGAGTTGCCGGTGGTGGGGAAGCTCAGTGGCTTGCCGGCGCGCGCGCGGATCTTCCGCGGGCGGATGCGCCAGCCACGGCGCACGTTTTCGGTGCCGATCAGCGCGACCGGGGCGACGGGGGCGCCGGTTTCGAGCGCGAGGCGGCCGATGCCGCGCCTGGGCTGCGACAGCGGCCCGCGGCGGATGCGCGTGCCCTCGGGGAACAGCACGACGCAGTCGCCCCGTTCGAGGATCGCCCTGGCGGTGTCCATCGCGGCGCCGTCGCCGGTGCCGCGATCGACGGGGAAGGCGCCAAGGCTGTTGAGGAGCCAGGCCTGCCAGCGCTTCTCGAACAGCTCGCGCTTGGCCATGTAGTAGACGGGCCGGCGCACGAGCATCCCGATCACGAACGGGTCCATGAAGCTGCGGTGGTTGGAGGCCAAGAGCAGCGGGCCGTCCTTCGGCAGGTGCTCGCGCCCGACGCGCTGCATGCGGCAGTAGATCAGGAAGGCGGGCACGAGGATCGTGCGCAGCACCCGGTAGACGACGGGGTTCACGCCGCGCTGCAGCGCGTGCTCGCGAAAGCCTTCGAGGTCGGGGGGCCTCTGCTCCATGCCTGGAATACACCGGCCGGGAGCGGGCCGTTACAGCGAGAACTAGACGAAGGTGCAGTGGAGTCCGGGGACCCATTGGCGAATCATGCGGTCATGGACACGAAACGGATCGTCTTGACGCTCGTGACGATCGCCGCGCTGGTCGCGGGCGCGCGAAGCGTGGCCAACGCAGCCCCGGTGCACCGGGGCGGCGGGATCAGCCTCGCGACGGGCCGCGCGGCGATCGCCCGCTACGCGGAGAACCTGCGCGATGCGGTGGCGGGCGCGCGCCCCGACGCGCCGATGCAGGCCCGGGTACAGGACTGCCGCAAGCGCCAGGGCGTCGTGACGTGCATGGCTTCGTGGACCTTCGCGCAGGTGCGCTGCACGGTCGAGGTGAACGCCGTCGCCGATCGCGGCGTGCTGGTGGAAGAGCTGGGCGAAGCGACCTGCGCGCGGCCGCCGGCTCCGCAGCCGGCCGCCTGAAGCCGACGGCTCGCCGCGGGCGCCCGGCCCATCTATCGTTAGCGGCGCCGACCCGGCGCCGGAGTAGCTCAGTTGGTAGAGCACCTGTCTTGTAAACAGGAGGTCAGGGGTTCGAGACCCCTCTCCGGCTTGGCGGAGCAATGGCGCGAGGGTCCGGGGGCCCGCGTACGCTCCCCGGGCACCCGGCGTGCCGGCGGGCAAACGACCGAAGGAGAGGATCTTGGCGAGAGCAGGCGCAATCGTGATGGCCGTGTCGATGCTGGCGATCTGCGGGTGCGGCTCTTCCTCCTCCTCGGGCCAGAGCCCGACGCAGGTGGGCGACGCGTGGTACCAGGCGACGGCGGCGAGCGACGGGGCGAAGCTGTGCGCGCTCAGCACCTCCGAACGGCAGGCGCGGTTCGTCGAAATCGGCAAGCGCCTGCCGGGCGGCAAGAACTTGCGCACCTGCACTGAAGCGGTGAACCTGACGCTGAAGCACTTCGGGGGCGGCGAACGCCTGGGCAAGCTCGCGAAGGTGCACGTCAAGCTCGTGAAGCAGTCGGGCAATACCGCGGAAGTCCAGGCGCCGAAAGCCCCGCCGCTGAAGCTCGAGAAGTCGGGGTCGGGCTGGCGCGTGTCGGGGGCGGGCTCGGGCGGTCAGTAGCGCCGCCGGGGGACGGCTCCGCGATGATCATGCGGAGCGATGGCGAACCTCGTCTTCTCGATCTGCGCGGCGATCGCCTGCGCGATCGTCTCGATCCTCGCGGCGGTGAAAGGCGCCCCGGTGGTGGCGCTGGTGTGGGGCGCGCTGGCGGTGGGCTTCGTGGGCAGGGCGGCGTATGGCTACGTGCGCATACGCAAAGGCGAATGACGCCCCAGCGTCCCGTCACCGGCAGCGCCTAAGCTCCGCGACATGATCCTTGCGACGACCGAATACCCACTGCTGGAAATCTTCTGGACGATCCTCGTCTTCTTCGCGTTCATCGTCTGGCTGATGATCCTGTTCACGGTGCTGGGCGACATCTTCCGCCGGCACGACGTCAGCGGCCTGACGAAGGTGCTGTGGATCATCGTGATCATCCTGCTGCCCTACCTGGGCACGTTCGTCTACCTGATCACCCAGCACACGGGCATGAGCGAACGCGCGCAGCGCCAGCAGAAGTCGGTCGAAGACGAATTCGGGAAGTACGTGCGCTCCGTGGGGGGCGGCCTGGACCCGACGGAGAAGATCGCGAAAGCCCACGAACTGCTCGACCGTGGCGCGATCAACCAGGCGGAGTTCGACCAGATCAAGCGCCAGGCGCTGGCGGAGGGCTGAGGCCCAAAGCACCTGGCCTGGTCTGGCCGGCGGCGTCCGGCGCGCCGCCGGCCCCGGGTCCCGGCGCCAGCCGAGACCCGGGCGGGCGACGATTAGTAGCCGCCGCCGGAGACGACGACCGCCACCCGCTTAACGAGCCCCTGCGAGGAGACGGTCACGAGCGTGTAGCGCCCTGCGGGCACCTTCCTGCCGGCCTTCAGCACGAGGCCTCCGCCGGTCGCGCTCGGCCGCGCGAACGATCCCCGCGCGTAGACGACGCCGCCTCGCCGCAGCGAAGCGACACGGGCGGCCCTGGAGGCGGAGGGCAGAGCGACGACGCAGGTCGGCGCCCGGCCCGAGCGGCGGTGGTGCACGTAGCACCTGGACGTCGCGATCAGTCCCCGCGGCCCCTGTTCGCCGCGCGGCCCCTGCGCCCCGTCCTTGCCGGCGGGCCCTGCCGGTCCGGTGGCGCCGCCGGCCCCGTCGGCGCCGGCGGGTCCCGCCGTGCCGGTGAGGCCGGGGTTGCCGGCGATGCCCTGCGCGCCCGCTTCACCGGCGGCGCCCGCTTCGCCCTGCGGCCCCTGCGGCCCCTGCGGCATCGTGCCGCCGGTGCCGGAGAGGGCGATTTCGGTGGGTCCGGCGCCGATGTCGCCGGCGATCCTCAGCACGGCGGTGCGCGTGCCGGTCCCCTGCGGGGCGAAGCGCACGCGCAGCTGACAGCTTCCCTGGTAGGCGACCGCGCCGAGGCAGCTGGAGGATTCGACGAGGAAGTCTTCGGGGTGATCGCTGGCGAGCGCGGGTTCGGAGCCGACGAGTTCGGTGGCGCTCAGCGCCAGCGGCTCGCCGCCTTCGTTCGTGAGCGTGATCGTCTGCGGCGCGCTGACGGTGCTCAGCGCTTGGACGCCGCCGAAGGCGACCGAGCTGGCGCTGGGCGTGGCCGTGGCGGGCGTGGCGTAGGTGATCGTGACGCTGGGTTCCACCGAGGCGGCGGAAAGACCGTAAGAGGGGTTGCTGACTTCTTCGGCGATATAGCTGGAACCGCCGCCACCTCCACCCCCGGCGCCGCGCGAGGAGAAGTGATCCATGCACTGGGCTTCACCGCCGCCGCCACCGAAGTAACCGCCGCCGCCGCCGCCACCGGTGGTTTCGGGGTTGACCCACTCCTCCCCTCCGGCTCCGCCGGAGCTTCCTGAGCCATCGGTGCCGGACCAGGGGCCGGTGGTGCTACAGCTCGCGCCACCGTGGCCGACGCCGCCGAAGCTGCCGGCGCCGCCGCCGGCGCTGAAGGCCTCGCTGCTGCCGCTGGTGGTGAACGAGCCGTCCCCGCCGGCGGCCCCGGCGTTGCCGCCGTCACCGCCGGTGCTGGGGCTCTCCCAGGCACCGCCACCGCCCCCTCCGCCGCCCGCGACGATGAGCCGGGATTCTTCAGTGCCGAGCGCCCCGCCAGAGACGGTCCGCACGTCGGAGGCGCTGCCTCCAGCGCCGCCGCCGCCGAATCCCCCTTGGCCGCCGCCGTTGAATCCGGGTGCGGCAACCTCGACGTAAAGCACTTCACCGGGAGTGACGGCAAGCTGCCCGGACGCGACACCACCGAGTCCGCCTTCGCCGGCGAGCCCTCCGATCGCGCCCCCTCCTGCGCCGCCGGCTTCGCCGACGGCGCGCACGCGCACGCTGGTGACCCCGGCGGGCACTGTGAAGGACTGCTCAGAGCCGGTGGGGCTGAACCTTTCGGTGACCCTGGGCGGCGTGGCGAAGGCCGTGCCGGTGGCGGCGAGCGCGCTCGCGGCGAGCGCCGCTCCCGAGGCGGCTAGGAACGTACGGGCACGGCTGTGCTTGCTGGTCGCGAACATCGATGGTCCCCCTGGCTGCTGCGGTCGAGTTGTCGAGTCGGCTTCGGCGGCTCGTCTCGGCGACTTGAACGGCGAACGCGCAGGCCCATCCCGACCGCGCGCGCAGCAGGCCCGCGTACGGCACAGCGGCGAGGAGTATGCTCGCGGCAGGAGGCGAGGAAGGGGTTGAGATGTACGACTACGTGATCGTGGGTGCAGGGTCGGCGGGGTGCGTGCTGGCGAACCGCCTGAGCGAGGACCCGGACGTGCAGGTGCTGCTGCTGGAGGCGGGGCCGCCGGACGTGAACGAAAACATCCATGTACCGCTGGGCTACCTGCAGTTGGGCTCGACGGAGGTCGACTGGGACTACCACTCGGCGCCGGAGCACGAGTGCGGCCACCGGCGGATCACGCTCCCGCGCGGGCGCGTGCTGGGCGGCTCTTCCTCCGTGAACGCGATGGTCTACATCCGCGGCAACCGCCGCGACTACGACGAATGGGGCGTGCCGGGCTGGAGCGCGGCGGACCTGTTGCCGTACTTCGTGAAGTCGGAGGACAACGAGCGCGGCGCCTCGCGCTGGCACGGCGCGGGCGGCCCGCTGGCGGTGAGCGACGAGCGCTCCCACAACAAGATCTCCAGCGCCTTCGTGGAGGCGGGCGTCGAGGCGGGGCTGCCCCGCAACGAGGACTTCAACGGCGAGGCGCAGGACGGCGTGGGCCTCTACCAGGTGACCCAGCGCGGCGGCATGCGCGCGAGCGCGGCGGCGGCTTACCTGCGCCCGGCGGCGGAGCGCCAGAACCTGACGGTGCTGCCCTACATGCTGGTGCACCGCGTGCTGTTCGAGGGCAACCGCGCCGTGGGCGTGGAGGCGAGCCAGCTGGGCGAGCTGAAAGAGCTGCGCGCGAGCCGCGAGGTGATCCTCAGCGCCGGGGCCTACAACTCGCCGCAGCTTTTGATGCTCTCCGGGATCGGCCCGGCGGAACACCTGACGATGCGCGAGATCGAGGTGCTGCTGGACCAGCCGCAGGTGGGCGAGAACCTCTCCGACCACCCGGCGGCACAGCTGGTGTTCACGACGCCGGAGCCGGAGAGCCTGCTGCTGGCGCTGGAGCCGCCGGCGCTCGAGGAGTACGAAGCGACGCAGACGGGGCCGTTCGCCTCGAACCTCGCGGAGGCGGGCGGCTTCGCCCGCGTGGGCGCGGATGCGGAGGCGCCTGACATCCAGTTCCACGTGGCGCCGGTGCACATCGTCGAGGAGGGCATGCGCGACCCCGAAGCGCACGGGGTCTGGGCCTCGCCGTGCCTGCTGACCGAGCACAGCCGCGGCACGGTGCGGCTGCTCTCGAAAGACCCGACGGCGAAGCCGGTGATCCACAACGCCTTCTACACGCAGGGCGACGACATGCAGCGGATGATCGCGGGCCTGCGGCTGCTCCAGGAGATCTGCGCGCAGCCGGCGATGAAGCCCTACGCGCAGACGCCGTTCAACACGCCGGCGGGCGACAGCGAGGAGGCGCTGCGCGAGCACGTGGAAAAGACGACGTTCGCGATCTACCACCCGGTGGGCACATGCCGGATGGGCGAGGACGCCGCGGCGGTGGTGGACGCGGAGCTGCGCGTCAACGGCCTGGAGGGCCTGCGGGTGGTGGACGCCTCGGTGATGCCGACGGTTCCGCGCGGCAACACGAACGCGCCGACGATCGCGCTGGCCGAGCGCGCCGCGGACCTGATCCGCCACGGCAAGGCGCTGCAGGAGCCGATGGAGCTCGCCTCAGCGGCCGCTTAGCGCGGGCTCGGGCAGCACGCGATCGAGCCAGGCGAGGAGCCCGGTGCGAGCATCAGGATCGCGGCGCGGCAGGCGTGCGAGCCGCGGATGACATAGAGGGTGACGTCCTCACGGACGTCTCTGATGATCGCCCTGCGCCGGTGCTCATGCTTCGAGCATGATCGTGACGGGGCCGTCGTTGACGAGCGAGACGGCCATGTGCGCACCGAACTCGCCCCGCTCCGCTCCGGCGCGCTCGCAGAAGCGCTCGTACAGCGGCTGCGCCTGCTCGCCGGGGGCGGCGGCGACGAAGCTGGGACGGTTGCCCTTGCGGGCGTCGCCGTACAGCGTGAACTGGCTGACGCAGAGGATCTGGCGCTGGCCGAGCGGGTCGTTCATGCGCCCTTCGGCGTCGCCGAAGATGCGCAGGTCGCGCACCTTCCGCGCGAGCTTGTCGGCGGCGGCGGGGCCGTCTTCGTGGGAGACGCCCAGCAGCACGAGCAGCCCGGGGCCGATCTCCGAGACGCGTCTGCCGTCGACGTCGACGCTGGCGCTGCTGACCCGCTGCACGAGTGCACGCACGCCAGAAGTGTCGCTCACAACGGCGCGCGCCGCACGGGCGCGCGGCTAGAACAGCGCGGAAAGCGCCTCGACGAGCCCGGGCAGCTTGTCGGGGCCGCGCGCGAGGTCGAGCTGGCGCCCGGGCCGCGGCGTGGCGGCGAGGTTGCGGGTGAGTTCGAGCTCCTGCACGCAGCCCAGGTCTTCGGCGTGGGGCAGGCAGCGGCCGAGCGCCGTCTCCAGCACCTCCGAGACGGGGACACGCCGGCCGCGATGGGCATCGATCAGGCTCGCTTCGGCGCCGTCGCGCGCGGCGAGGAAGCGGTTCTCGGCCAGCACCTCCGGCAGGTCCATCGGCCCGGCGAGCCCCTTCTCCTCCGTGGCCTCCAGGCGCACGAGGCACTGCACGAGCGCGGTTAGCGCGGCGGAGTCGGCGACGGTGGTCTGCGCGTCCATGATCCGCACCTCGATCGTGCCGAAGCGCGGCTGCAGTCGCGCGTCCCACCAGAGGAAGGTCGGCTCCGGGAAGGCTTCGGTGCGCAGCAACAGGTCGACGGTGGAGACGTAGTCGGAGTAGTCGAGGAACGCGCGCGGGATGCCGACGCGGGGGAAGGCCTGGAACAGTGGCGTGCGCGCCGAGGCGAGCCCGGTCTCGCGGCCCTGCCAGAAAGGCGAGTTTGCGGAGAGAGCCAACAGCAGCGGCAGGTGCGAGCGCAGGCGGTTGACGGCGCGCACGGCGCTTTCGGGGTCGGGCAGCGCGACGTGCACGTGCAGCGCGAAGGTCGGCTCACGCCGGGCCAGCTCGCGCATCGACCCGTACAGGAAGCGATAGCGGTCGCCTTCGGAGATCTTGGTTTCCTGCCACAGCGTGAAAGGGTGCAGGCCCGCGACGGCGGCGCGCAGGTCCATCGGCTCCAGCTCGCGGGCGAGGTCGCCGCGCAGGTCCTCGAGCTGGGCGATCCCGTCGGCGACGGTCCCGTGCGGATCGGTGCGCAGCTCCAGCGCCGAGCCGTGGGTCTCGGTGCTGGCGTGCGAGGCCAGCTCGCCGGTGAGCCGCGACATCACGGCGTCGGCCTCCGAGGCCAGCGACCAGTCGCCGGGGTCGAGCAGCATCACCTCCTCCTCGATCCCGATCGTCCACGACGCGCCGGCGCCCGCCGGCGCCCACCGCGACCAGTCGCCCGCGGCGGGCACGTGCTCCTCCTCCGGCTCGTGCGGCTCTGAGGGCGGCGCGGCGAAGACGAGCGGGGCGAGCCTAGAGCGCATGGGCACCGAAGTCCCCCTGGCCGCCGCGATCGGAGTCGGGGCGCGCACCCCGGCGTTCGCGCGGCGGCGCCATGCCGGGATTCTTCGTGGCCTGCACGAGCCGTTCGAACAGCGACAGCTGCTCGGCGTCTGCGACGAGCGTCTCGGCGTGCCACTGCACGCCGAGGATGAAGCGCCCCTCCTGCTCCTCGATCGCCTCGATCAGGCCGTCTTCGGACCAGGCCACGGCGCGCATGCCGAAGCCCACCTGGTCGATCGCCTGGTGGTGGAAGGAGTTCACCTTCACCGGGCCGCCGCCGGTCGTCTGGGCGAGGCTCGAGTCGGGCGCGACGCGGATCTCGTGGCTCGTGCGGGTACCGGGCTCGGACTGGCGGTGCTGGATGGTGCCGTCGACGAAGTCGGGGACGTGCTGGTGCAGGGTCCCCTCGCGCGCGACGTTCAACAGCTGCGCGCCGCGGCAGATGCCGAGGATCGGCATCCGCCGCCGGTAGGCATGGCGGCAGAGCGCCAGCTCGAAGGCGTCGACTACGGGGTCCGTGGGCCCCAGCTCGGGGTGCGGCGCGGCGCCGTAGGTGGAGGGGTCGAGGTCGGGGCCGCCGGTGAGCAGCAGGCCGGAGAGATGGTCGAGCAGCGAGTCGACGTTCTCGGTGGTCAGCGGCGGCAGCGCGACGGGCAGCCCGCCGGCCATCTCGACGGCGCGCATGTAGGAGAGGCCGAGCGTCATCTCGGTGTGCGTGGGCTCGCCGTGGAGCACGTTCTGGACGTGTTCCTTCTGGCGGATCTCGGAGACGGTGACGCCGATGACGGGCCTGCTCATGCGAGCACCCACGTGTCCTTGCTGCCGCCGTTCTGCGAGGAGTTCACGACGAGGGCGCCTGCGTCGAAGGCGACGCGGGTGAGCCCGCCGGGCAGCACCCGCAGCTCCTGGCCGGCGGCGATCGCGAAGGGACGCAGGTCGATGTGGCGCGGCTCCAGGCGCCCGTCCGTGACGGTGGGGTGGCGCGAGAGCATCACGGTCTCCTGGGCGACGAACCGCTCGGGCGCGGCGGCGAGCTGCTCGGCGGCCTTGCGCACGTCCTTGGGACGGGCGTGCGGCGCGATCACGACGCCGTAGCCGCCGTGACCGCTGCGCGGCTTGATCACCAGCTCGCCGATCCGGTCAAGGACCATCTCGAGCGTCGCGGGGTCGCCGGGGTCGTACGTCGGCACGGACCCGATCAGCGGCTCCTCCTGCAGGTAGAAGCGCACCATCTGCTCGACGTAGGCGTGGACGAGCTTGTCGTCGGCGACGCCGGTGCCGAAGGCGTTCACGACGGCGAGCGTGCCCGCCAGCACCGGCTCCAGCAGCAGCTCCGCGACGTGGGTCAGGGCGCCGCGCTCGTCGGTGAGGCGGTCCTCGTCGGTGCGCCGGTAGACGACGTCGACGGCGCGCTTCCCCTCCGGCAGCCGCGCGTAGAGACGGCCGTCGCGCACGGACAGCTGCTCGGCCAGCACGAGCGGGACGCCGGTGTGCCGGGCGATCTGGGTGTGCTCGTAGAGCGCCGAGTTGCCCTCGCCGTCGCTCAGCAGCACGACGGCCGGATCGTCGCCTACGCCCTCTGGGGCCGCGGCCCGCAGCGCCGCGCCGAGCGTCTCGAAGGCCGCGTCGAGCGAACGCACGTGCACGCCGCTGGGCGGCGCGAGGTGCGCGCGCAGCGCTTCGCGGGTCGCGACGGCGTAGGCGATGCCGGAAGGCGTGCGCAGGTTGTCCTCGAGCACCTTGAAGCTGCCGTCGCTGTCGCGCACGATGTCGAGCCCGGCGACCGTGATCCAGGTGCCGATGCGCGCGCCGATCCCGTCGAGCAACGGCTCGTGGTGGTCGGCGCCGTCGATCACGCGCGCGGGAACGACGCCCTCGCGGACGATCCGCCGCTCACCGTAGACGTCGCGCACGAACAGCTCCAGCGCGCGCACCCGTTGCGCGACGCCGGCCGACAGCGCGCGCCACTCCTCCGCGGCGATCAGCCGCGGGACGGGGTCGATGCGGAACTCCTGCATCCCTTCGGCGGTGCCGAAGCAGACGCCGCGCCGCCGCGCCTCGCGAGCGACCTTCGCGGACAGCTCCGTGAGGTCGAGGCGCTCCAGCGCGCCGCCGAGCAGGCGGTCCTGCTCGCTGACGGGCGCCCTCCCGGACGGCCCCTCCTCGAACGGCTCCCCCGGCGCGCAGGGGGCTCCGGGGAGGACGGCGCGCTCCGGTGCGATTGCGGTCCCCGACATGAAGCCATTGTCGATCGGGCCCTTGGGCGATTCCTTGGACCGGCGTCCAAAATGGCGCCCGGCGGGTTGGACGCGCCGTGAACGCCGCTCCCCAATAGCATCGCGCGGTGGGGTCGGGGATGACATCGTCAGACGTCCAACTGCCCGCCTGTCCGCCGTTCTATCCCGAGGAGGCCAGATGTCCTTCCAAACGCTGCTGTACGAGGCCCGAGACGCGATCGCGACGATCACGCTGAACCGGCCGGAGCGGCTGAACACGATCGTGCCGCCGATGCCGGACGAGATCGAGGCGGCGGTGCAGCGCGCGATCGAGGACGCGGCGGTGAAGGTGATCGTGCTACGCGGCGCGGGGCGCTCGTTCTGCGCCGGCTTCGACTTCGCGGGCGGCTTTCACCACTGGGACGAGTCGTTCACGACCGACGGCGAGTGGGACCCCGGCAAGGACTTCGTGTTCGCGACGGCCCAGGCGCTCGGCCCGGTGCCGAAGTTCATGAGCCTGTGGCGCTCGCCGAAGCCGGTGATCGCCCAGGTGCACGGCTGGTGCGTGGGCGGCGGCAGCGACATGGCGCTGTGCGCGGACCTCGTGGTCGCGAGCGAGGACGCGCGGATCGGCACCTCCTACTCGCGTATGTGGGGCTGCTACCTGACGGGCATGTGGCTCTACCGGCTGGGGCTCACGAAGGCGCGCGAGCTGTCGCTGACCGGCAAACCGCTGTCTGGCGCCGAAGCGGCGGAGGCCGGGCTGATCAACGCCGCGGTCCCGTTCGCGCGGCTGGAGCAGGAGGTGCGCGAGCGGGCGGAGCAGCTCGCGGCGATCCCGCTCTCGCAGCTGTCGGCGATGAAGCTGATCGTGAGCCAGGCCTACGAGAACATGGGCTTGGCCTCGACGCAGGCGCTGGGCCCGATCCTCGACGGCCTGATGCGCAACACCCCGGAGGCGAAGGCCTTCATCGAGCAGGCCGAGCGCGAGGGCGTGCAGAGCGTCGTGGAGCTGCGCGACGGCCCCTTCGGCGACTACAGCCAGGCACCCCCGGAGGAGCAGCCGAACCCCGAGAACGTGATCGTCCCCTGAGCGATCGGCGGAGGCTAGCCCCGGAACGAGGCGAGCCCGCGGCGAGGCCTCAGAGCAGGCCGGCGATCAGCCCGGTGACGGGGGACGCCTGCGACACCGACCCCGCCCCGTTCGTGGCGGTGACGATCGCGCGCAGCGTCAGCCCGACGTCGGTGAGCGACAGTTTGAAGCCGGGTTCGGTGGCTTTCGAGATGTCGGCGCAGCCACCGCCGAGCGCGTTGCAGAGCTGCCACTGGTAGGCGTAGGAGATCGGCGCGCTGCCGGACCAGGTCCCGTTCGTGACCGACAGCAGCTGACCGGTTTTCAGCACGCCGGAGATCGCCGGCGGCGCGGTGTTCGCAGGCAGGATGCCGGCGATCAGGCCGCTGACGGGGCTCGTCGCCGAGGCGGACCCGGCGCTGTTCGTGGCGGTGACGACGACGGCGAGCGTCCTGCCGATCTCGCTCGGGTCGAGTTTCAGCGAGGAGCCCGTGGCGCCTTCGATCGATTCGCAGGCCTGCCCCAGCGCGTTGCAGAGCTGCCACTGGAAGGCGTAGGCGATCGGCTGGGTCCCGGACCAGGCGCCGGTGGCGACGCTCAGCAGCTGCCCGTCCTGGAGCACCCCGGAGATGCTGGGCAGCACCGAGCTGGTGGGCAGGATGCCGAGGATCGGCTGCGTTTCGGGCGAGGTCGCGGCGACCGAGCCCTGCGGCCCCGAAGCGGTCACGACGACGGCGAGGTTGCTGGCGAGGTCCGCGCCTTCGGCGGTGTAGGTGGAGCCGGTGGCGCCGGGGATTTCCGCACAGCCGCCGCCCGCGGCCGAGCAGCGCAGCCACTGGAAGGCGTAGGAGATCGGCCCGGTGCCGGCCCAGCCGCCGGGGTTCGCGCTCAGCGTCTGGCCTTCCTGCAGGCTGCCTTCGATCGCGGGCGCCGAGACGCTGACGGGCGGCCCGGCGGTGGCGGGTTTGCTCGTCTTGGAGGCCGCGCTGGCTTCGCCGGCGGCGTTCGTGGCGGTGACGATGGCGCGCAGCTTCCTGCCGATCTGCGCGCTCGCGACGCGGTAGCTGGAGCCGGTGGCGCCTTCGATGTCAGAGCAGGCGCCGGACTTCGTGCAGGCCTGCCACTGATAGGCGAAGGACTGCGGCTGCGTGCCCTTCCAGGTGCCGGTCCCGACCGTCAGCAGCTGCCCGTCCTTGGTGCTGCCGGTGATCGAGGGGCGCTTGCGCTTCGACAGCGCGGCGGGCTGCACGACCGCGCTCGGAGCGCTGGTGGAGCTGGCCGAGGAGGCGGCGGCGTCGGTGACGGTCACGGCGACGCGCAACGTGCGGCCGACGTCCTGGTCGGTGAGCTTGTAGGAGGGTTTCGTGGCGGTGGGCAGTTCGGCGCAGGCGTTGCCCGACGCGTCGCAGCGGCTCCACTGGTAGGCGTAGGCGAAGGGTTTCGCCCCTCCCCAGGTTCCGCGAGCGGCTTTCAGGTGCTTGCCGTCGACGGCGCTGCCGCCGATCGACGGCGCGGTCGCGTTCAGCGGCGCCGCCGCCGCGGCCTCACCGGCGCCGAGCAGCGCCGCGGCACAGAGGAGCAGCACGGCACACGCCCCCATCGATCCCCTCGTCATCTGATCCTCCCCCGTTCCCCGGATTTCGTTGCCGCCGCCGCCCTCCCACTAGAGCAACTGCGTCTACATCTATCAAGTCTGAGTACCCGCTGACAGGCCGCGCGAAACCCGATTGCGAGATTTGCCGGATCTCGCGCGGCGACCGCATCGACGCCGGTGCGGGCGGGTTAGGTGGGCAGTCCACAGGCGAGGCACAAGGAGGCGTATCTGATGCGTTCGAGCAGGCTCATATCCGCCGTGGCGGTTCTCGCCGCGGCGATCACGGCGGCGGTCCCGGCGGCGGCGTCCGCCCGGCACCACGCGCGCCGGCACGCGGTGCGCCAGGCGGCGGGCATGGGCGGCTGCCGGCTTGACGTCAACGTCGCGCCCCGCTTCATCGAAGCGGGCGAAAGCACCGTCGTCTTCGGCCTGCTCGCCTGCCCGGCGGGCGTGAGCGTCGCCGAACAGCCGGTGACGATCTACAGCCGGCCCGCCGGCGGCCCGCCCGCGGGCGCCGTGGGCAGCGCGACGACCGACGCCACGGGCCACTACCAGTTCCCGACGGCGGCGCTGACCGTGAACACCCAGTTCTACGCGGTCGCCGGCGCGGTGCGCAGCGGCCACCGCGCGGTCAAGGTCTCGCCGAAGATCACGCTCGGCGGGCCCGCGGACGGCTCGCAGCTGTTCACCGGCGGCGGCCCGTTCATCCGTGCCCACCTGCGCCGCCAGGGCCTCACGAACCGGGTGGTGTTCAGCGGCGCGGTCAGCCCCGAAGACACGGGCGCCGTCGTGGCGCTGCAACGCGAGAGCTCTGTCGGCAACGAAGAATGGCGCCGGATCGGCTGGAGCCGCGTCGGGCAGGGCGGGACCTACTCGATCACGCACACCTTCGCGGTCCCGGGCGAGGCGAACATCCGCGTGGTGGTGCGCTCGCACGGGACGAACGCCGTGGGCGCGTCGGAATCGCTCTCCTACGAGATCTCGCAGATGCAGAACCCGGCGCTCAAGATCGAAAGCTCGGCGGACCCGATCTCATATGGTCAGCCGACGACGATCAGCGGCACTATCTCCGCGCCGGGCGGGACGACGTTGACGCTGCTCTCGCGCAATCGGCTGCAGCGGGACTTCACGCCGGTGGCGACGACGACGAGCAACGGCGACGGCTCATACGCCTTCCCGGTGCAGACGCCGCTGCAAAGCACCTTCTACAAGGTGACGGGCGGCGGCAAAATGTCCTCGCGCCTGTTCGAGGGCGTGCGCTACGGCCTCACCGACAGCGCCTCGGCCGGCAGCGTTCAGGCGGGCACGCCGCTGACGGTCTCGGGCACGGTGACGCCGGGCCACGAGGGGCACCCCGTCTACCTGCAGGTGCAGAACGGCACCGGCATCGGCTTCCACACCGTGGAGGTGACGCAGGTGCACGGGTCGGCCTACTCGCTGACGCACACGCTGTACGCGGCCGGCGCGCGCAAGCTGCGCGTGAAGGTCCCGGGCGACCCCGAAAACCAGGGCGTCGCCAGCGCTCCGTTCGCGGTCGAAGTGACGCCGGCGCCCGCGGCGGCGCTGACGCCTGAGGCTCCCGGCAACTCCACCCAGCCCTCCGAAGGGCACTTCTAGGGGCGGGGGGCTTGGCCAGGCCGGCGGGCGAGGGCCCGCCGGCCGGTCAGGCGGCGACGGCGCGGGACTGAAGGTGCGCGCCGACCTTGCGCTTCACGCGCTGGAGCGCGTTGTCGACGGTCTTCGTGTCGCACTCCAGGCGCTCGCCGACCTGCTCGTAGGAGTAGCCGTCGAGGTACAGCGAGAGCACGCGGCTCTCGAGCTCCGACAGCGCGCTTGAGAGGCAGCCCACGAGCGAGCGCAGCTCCTCGGAGGAGATCACCTGGTTGACGGGGTCGTGCACCGTCGGCCCGGGCAGGATCTGGTCCAGCGTCGGCACGTCCTCGCCGGCGCCGGCGGGCGTGGAGGAGAACGAGACGTACTGGTTCAGCGGTGTGTGCTTGTTGCGCGTGGCGGTCTTCACCGCGGTGATGATCTGGCGCGTGATGCAGAGCTCGGCGAAGTTGCGGAAGCTCGACTCGCGGTCGGTGCGGAAGTCGCGGATCGCCTTGTAGAGGCCGACCAGCCCCTCCTGGATCAGGTCGTCGGCGTCGCCGCCGGCGAGGAAGTAGGAGGAGGCCTTCAACCGCACGAAGCCGTGGTAGCGGCGCACGAGGCGGTCGTAGGCGGTGCGATCGCCCGTCTTCGCGAGGGCGATCAGATACCCATCATCAACCTTGGGTTCAGAGTTAGGGTTATGGGAGATTCGAGCCACGAGCAGATCCTTTCTTGGTGCCCCCCTTGCGGGCAGGCCCAAATTTGCTCAGTGGCGCACTCCTCCCCTGGCGCCAAAGCTATGTATTCCTAAGGCTGCTTCAACCTTAGGTTCAGCGTTATGTTGGCGCGAGCCTAGAACAAGTTATGGAGAGTTGTCAAGGCCACCGCGCCTGGACTGCAAGATCTCGTACAGAATCGCCGCGGCGGCGGCGCTGACGTTCAGCGACTCGATCCGCCCCAGCAGCGGCAGCGCGATCAGCTCGTCGCAGGCCTTCGCGACGCGCGGGCGCAGGCCGCCGCCCTCGCTGCCGAGCACCAGCACGACCCCGGCGCCCGCGTAGTCGGGACCGTCATAGGGCCGCGCGCGCGGGTCCTCGCCGCTGGCGCCGTAGTTCCAGCAGCCCGCCTTGCGGGCGTCGAGCAGGAAGTCCGCGACGTTGCGCACCCGCGCGACGCGCAGGTGCTCGACGGCCCCGGCGGAGGCCTTGCAGACGGCGGGGGTGACCTCGACGGCCCTGCGCTCGGGGATCACGACCCCGGCGGCGCCGACGCACTCGGCGGTGCGGCAGATCGAGCCCAGGTTCTGGGGGTCCTGGATCTGGTCGAGCGCGACGATCAGCGGCTGCTCCCGGGCGAGCATCTCCTCCGCGGAGGCGTACGGGTAGGGACCGGCGTCCAGGCAGACGCCCTGGTGCCCGCCGGAGCCGCAGCGCTGCTCGATCTCCTCGGCGGAGGCGATCCGCGGCTTCGCCCGCGCCAGCCACGGCTCGCGCGCCGCGGCGGCGGTGGCCCAGGCGTCCCGCGCCACCTTCGCCCGGCGCCCGCGCAGCGCCTCCCGCACGGCGTTGCGGCCGTAGACGATCACTGCTGCGGCAGCAGCTCGAAGCCGCCGTCGCCGTCGCGCACCACCCAGCCGCGCTCGGCGATCTGCCCGCGCAGCCGGTCCGCGGCCTCGAAGTCGCGCGCGGCACGGGCCTGCTCGCGCCGCTCGGCCAGCGCCACGACCTCGGCGGGCGCGTCCTCGTCGGCGGCGAGCAGGCTGTCGAGGCCGAGCACGGCGAGCATCTCCTGCAGGTGCTCGGAGCCGGCCCCGGGGCCGGCGGCGGCGAGCCACTCGTTCAGCAGCCCCAGCGCCTTGGGCGTGTTGAAGTCGTCGGCGAGCGCGTCGAAGAAGGCGTCGCGCAGCGGCGTGAGCCCCGCGCCGGACGGCCCCGCGTCCAGGCGCCTGCCGGCCTCGCGGATGCGGGCGACGTTCGCCCGCGCCTGTCCGAGCGCGGCGTCCGAGAACGCCAGCGGCTGGCGGTAGTGGCCCGAGACGAGGTACATCACCACGGCCTCGGCCCCGTACTCCTCCACGACCTCGTGCAGGAGGGCGATGTTGCCGACGGACTTGGCCATCTTCTCGCCGGTGAACTGGATCATCCCGTTGTGCATCCAGATCCGGGCCAGCTCCCCCTCGCGGGCGGCGCGGGTCTGGGCGGCCTCGTTCTCGTGGTGCGGGAAGACGAGGTCCGAGCCGCCGCCGTGGACGTCGATCGGCAGCTTCAGGAACTTCTCGGCCATCGCCGAGCACTCGATGTGCCAGCCGGGCCGCCCCTCCCCCCAGGGGGAGTCCCACTTCGTGTCCTCGCCGGGCTTGTGCGCCTTCCAGAGCGCGAAGTCCAGCGGGTCCTGCTTGCGCTCGGCGCCCTCGACGCCCTCGCCCTGGTCCATGTCGTCCACCTGGCGGTGGGAGAGGCTGCCGTAGCCCCCGTCGGAGCGCACGCGGAAGTAGACGTCGCCGGCGACCTCGTAGGCGTGGTCGCGCCGCACCAGCTCCTCGATGTGCCCGACGATCTCCTCGATCGTCTCCGACGCCAGCGGCTCCAGGTCGGGACGGCCCAGGCCCAGCGAGCCGGTGTCGGCGCGGTAGTGCTCGGTCATCTCGACCGCCAGCTCGGCGCTCGGGCGGCCCGCGGCTTCGGCGGCGGCGTAGATCTTGTCGTTGATGTCGGTGACGTTCACGACCAGCGTCACCTCGGCGCCCTCGTGTTCGAGGAAGCGCTTCAGCAGGCTGAAGACGACGAACGGCCGCGCGTTGCCGATGTGGATGCGCCCGTAGACCGTCGGCCCGCAGGCGTAGATGCCGACGTGTGGAGCGGCGCCGGGCTCGGGCGGCGATGGCTCCAGCGGCCGCAACTCGCCGCTGCGCGTGTCGTGTATGCGGATCGGTCGCATCGCGCGGCAACCCTAGCGGGCACCGCCCGCCCGTTCGAGCGTCGCGACGGCCAGCGCCGCGACACCCTCGCCTCTGCCGACGAAGCCGATCCCCTCGCCGGTGCTGGCCTTGACGTTGACGTGCTCGTCTCCGAGTCTCAGCGTCGCTGCCAGCATCGTTCGGATCTGGGCCTTGTGAGGGCTCAGCTTGGGCGCCTCCATGACGACGGTGCAGTCCACGTGCACCGGCTTCAGGCCGCGCTTCTCGACCATGGCGACGACGTCTGCGAGCAGGCAGATCGAGTCCGCTCGCCACCATTGCTCGTCGCTGTCGGGGAAGTGCTCGCCGATGTCGCCAAGCCCCGCAGCGCCAAGCAGCGCGTCGGTCACGGCATGCGCGAGCACGTCGGCGTCGGAGTGGCCCTCCAGGCCGAGCTCGTGCGGGATCTTCACGCCGCCGATCACCAGCTCACGCCCCTCCACCAGCCGGTGCGAGTCGTAGCCGATCCCGACCAGCGCGCTCACAGCTCGCCCTCGCCGGGGCCGATCGCCACCTGCCGGCGCTGCCGGTGGTCGAACACCGACAGCTCCTCGACCCCCAGCTCGTGCAGCAGCTCCTGCGCGCGGTCGTAGTCGGCGCCGATGTCCTCGGGCCGGTGGGCGTCGCTGGACAGCGCCACGGGGGCTCCGGCTTCGAGGCACATCAACAGGAACGCCGGCGCCGGGTACAGCTCCTGCACGCGCTTGCGCAGCCCCGCGGTCGAGACCTCCACGGCGATGCCCGACTCGGCGATCCCCTCGATCGCCAGCTCGTAGTAGCGGCGCAGGTCCCCCTCCGGGAGCGGGCGCTCGCGGCCCCAGACCTTCACGAGGTCGGGGTGGGCCAGCACGTCGAACAGGCCGCTGCGGGCGGCCTCGCCGATCGTTTCGAAGTAGCGCTGCCAGATCTGCTCGACGCTGCGCCCGGAGTCCCAGACGCTGTAGTCGTCCATGTCGACGGCTCCGTCGCGGATGAAGTGCACCGAGCCGATCACGTAGTCGAAGTCGCGCGCCGCCAGCAGCTCCGCCATACGGTCCTCGCCGCCGGGGACGAAGTCGGCCTCGATCCCCAGGCGCAGATCGGTCTGCTCGCGCACGAAGGCGCAGTAGCGGTCGATGTCGTCGACCGCGAAGGTCTCCCAGAAGGGGTGGCGCCAGACCTCCAGCGCCTGGCTGAAGCGGTAGATGTGTTCGGAGACCCCCAGCTCGGCGATCCCCCGCTCCCGGGCGGCGGCGCGGTAGCGGGCGACGTTCTCCTGGGAGTGGTACTGCTCGACCCGCGCGTCGGCGTCGTCGGGTCGCAGGTGGAGGTGGTAATCGGTCAGCATCGGCGCGGCGGACGCGATTCAAGCAGGATCGCCCGCGGCTGCCCGGGCCAGAAGCAGCTCCTGCGCCCGCTGCAGGTCGCGGGGCGTGGTCACCTTCAGGTTCTCCTCGCCCACCTCCGCCACGACGACGCGCCCCCCGCCCCGCTCGATCAGCCAGGCGTCGTCGGTCGCCTGCGCCAGCACCTCCGCCGGCGCGGCGAGCGCGCGCTCCAGCGCGCCCCGGTGAAACACCTGCGGCGTCTGCACGGCCCACAGGCTGCTGCGGTCGAGCGTCTCGGCGACGCCGCCGTCCCCGCCGAGGCGCTTGATCGTGTCGGTGACGCGAGCGGCGGCGATCGCCGCGTCGGCGCCGTGGTCATCTTCGAGCGCCGCCAGTACCCGCCGCGCGAGCGCGGCGGTCAGCAGCGGGCGGGCCGCGTCGTGCACCAGCACGGGCCCCGCGGGTTCGGAGCCCTCCAGCGCGCTGCGCACCGACTCGGAACGCGAGGCGCCCCCCTCGACGGCGATCACGCCGTCGCCAAGGCCCCCCGGCAGCCCCGCGCCCGCCGGCAGCGCCACGACGACCTGCCGGACCTCCTGCATCCCCGCGAGCGCGTCGAGCGACCAGTGCAGCATCGGCCGCCCCGCCAGCTCGACCAGCGCCTTCGGGCGGTCGGCGCCCAGGCGCGTGCCGCTGCCCGCCGCGACAACCAGCGCGATCGCCATCTCTCAGCGGCCCGCCGGCATCTCGCGGAGACTGTCGCGCACGCCCCAGACGAGCCCC
>DATJMW010000049.1:0-11457 GCA_035508515.1 Solirubrobacteraceae bacterium
CGCTCGGGGGTGGAGACGAGGCGGCGGGTGAGCGCGCGATCGACGAGCTCGCGCTGCGGGAAGCCCTCGGTGGCGATGAAGCCGGGCAGCACCAGGCCGACGTGAACCCCGTGCGGGGCCTCCTCCAGCGCCAGCGCCTCCGACCAGCCGGCGAGGGCGAACTTCGACGCGCTGTACGCGCCGCTGCCGGCGCGCGCAAGGCGGCCGGCGGTCGAGGACACGTTGACGACCGCCGACGGTGCGCTCGCGCGCAGCAGCGGCAGCAGCGCCTCGGTCACGCGCACCTGGGCGTCGAAGTTGATCTCCATCGTGCGCCGCACGTTCTCCCAGCCGCCGTCGGCGAAGCGCGCCCGCCAGGAGGCGCCCGCGTTGTTGACCAGCAGGTCGAGCCGGCCGTGGCGCTCGCGCACGAACTCCGCGATCCGCGCGGGGGCGTCCTCGGCGACGAGGTCGACCGCGACGTAGCCGACGCGCTCCTCTCCCAGCTCCGCCGCAAGCGCCTGCAGGCGCTCCTCGCGCCGGCCGACCAGCACCAGTTGGCTGCCGGGCTCGCGCGCGAGCCGCCGTGCCGTGGCCTCGCCGATCCCGCTCGAGGCGCCGGTGATCAAGCAGGCTCCGACCGCGGGCGTCATCGTCGCGAAGCCTACCCGCCCAGCAGGTGCGCGCCGCGGCTCGGGCGCACCTCGCGGGCCTCGGGCGGCGGCTGGGCGTCCTCCGCGAACAGCCCCAGGACCGAGCCGCCGAAGCCCCCGCCGATCAGCCGCGCGCCCGCGGCGCCGGCGTCGCGCAGCCGCGCGACCGCCGCCTCGACCGCGGGCGTCGAGATCTCGTAGTCGTCGCGCAGGCTCGCGTGCGACTCGTCCAGCAGCGCGCCGAGAGCCGGCATGTCGTGCTCGCGCAGCGCCTCGACCGCCCCGGTGACGCGCCGGTTCTCGCCGAGCACGTGCCGCGCCCGCCGCGCCAGCGCTCCCGGCAGGCGCCCCAGCTGCGCCTCGTCGGCTTCGCTCAGCGTCGCGACGCCCAGCTCCCGGCAGGCTTGGGCGCACTCGGCGCGGCGCTCGTTGTAGCCGCCGCCCGCGTGCTCGTGGCGCTCGCCGGAGTCCAGCACCAGCAAGCGCCAGCCATCGAGTTGCATCGGCACCTGCTCGATCGCCGGCTGCTCCCGGGCCAGCGCCGCGAAGTCGATCAGCAGCGCGCGGTCCTGCTCGCCGCAGAGCGAGGCCAGCTGGTCGAGCAGCCCCGTCTGCGCCCCGGCCCACTCGTTCTCCACGCGCGCGCAGACGCGCGCGAGCTGCACGTGCCCCAGCCGTTCGGGATCGATCCCGGCCAGCTCAAGCAGCGCGAGGCACAGCGCGACCTCGAGCGCCGCCGAAGAGGACAGGCCCGCGCCGCGCGGCAGGTCGCCGCCGATCTCCAGGAAGGCGCCTTCGACTTCGACGCCGAGCGCGTGCAGCTCGGCGACCATCCCCAGCACGAACGCGCGCCAGCCGTGCTCGCGCTCGCGCTGGGAGACCGCGAAGGCGAATTGCTCGCCAAGGTCGGTGGCGTGGGCGCGCACGACGAGGTCGTCGCTGGCGGCGGCGCGCACGACGACGCCCTGCGCGATCGCGAACGGCAGCGCGAGGCCGCCGTTGTAGTCGGTGTGCTCGCCGATCAGGTTCACGCGCCCGGGGCCGAACGCCGCCAGCGGCGCGGGCTGCCCGGAACCCTGCGCGGCGGCTTCCGGCACGCGGGTCAGCCCGCCGCCCGGGCGAGCGCCTGGCGCAGCGTCACGGCGGCCTCCTCGGGCAGCGTGTCGGCGATGAAGGTGCCGGCCCCCTGCTCGGAGCCCGCCAGGAACTTCAGCTTCTCCGCGGTGCGCAGCGGCGGGTAGAACTCGACGTGCAGGTGGCCCTGGCGCTTGGGCGAGCCCGGCGGCGCCGAGCCCGCGGCGCCGGTGGTCGGCGCCTGGTGCACGACCATCACGTAGGGGAAGGGGCGCGCGAAGAGCGCGTCGTAGCCGCGGGCGAGCGTCTGCAGCACCTCCGCCAGCTCGCGCAGCTCGGCGGGCTCGCACTCCAACAGGCTCGGCCGGTGCGCACGCATCGCGACGTGCACCTCATACGCCCAGCGGGCCGCGTGCGGCACGTAGGCGACGACCGACTCGCGCTCGATCAGGACGCGCTCGCCGTCGCTCAGCTCGCGGCGCAGCAGCTCGCAGGGAGCGCAGCCGCCGAGACGCTCGTCCGCGGCGCGCTCGGCCGCCGGCACCGGCGGCATGAAGGGGTAGGCGTAGATCTGCCCGTGCGGGTGGTGCAGCGTCACGCCGACCTCGACGCCACGGTTCTCGAAGATCATCACGTAGTCGACGTCGGTGCGCGCGCCCAGCTCTCCGTAGCGGTGGCGCCAGACCCACATCAGATCCTCGGCGCGGTCGGGTGACAGCGTCCCGAACGAGCCGTCGTGCTCGTCGGTGTAGACCACCACCTCCGCGGCCCCGCCGGGGGCGTGCGCTTCGAAGGCGGGGAAGCGGTTGTCGAACACGACGATCTCGAAGGAGGGGAAGGGGATCTCGGTCTCGGGGCCGCCCGGCTTCGTCGGGTCCAGCGGGCAGTGCTCGCGGTCGGGCAGGAACGTGCGGTCCTGGCGGTGGATCGCGTAGACGACCTGCTCGCCGCGCAGGTCGTTGAAGCGCAGCTCGCTCACGGCCGCTCGCGGGCGCGGCTGAACAGCAGCAGCGCGCGTCCGTCGGCTTTCTGCGTGCGCAGCAGCTCCAGCGGCCCGACACGCTCGCGCTCGTCGCTGAGGGAACGCTCCGCGCCGCCCTCGCTCGCCGCCCCCGAGCCCTCGCCCGCGGTCGGCTGTTCGGATTCGGCGGCCATCACCGCGAGGGTATCTCGCCGCCCGCGACGGCGGCGGCGCAGGAGTTTCAATGCGTACCCGGAAAGGTCCGGGCAAAGTGCTTGACTGAGGTGTAGATTCGCGGGAGGTAATGCGGTGAGCTGCGCCGCACGGCGTGGCTCTCGATCAGAGGAGAGTGAGATGCCAGAGACCGATCAGGGCCACGAGGTTGGGGAGCGCCTTGCGGGCGCAGACGGCGAAGCGGTGATCGACCGCCCGGGGTTCGACAGACGCGCGTTCCTGCGGCGAACCGCGATAACCGGTGTCGGCGTCGGTTCGGTGAGCACGCTGCTGGCGGCCTGTGGCTCCAGCGCCTCCTCGAGCAGTGGCGGCGGTTCGGACTCGGTGTTCGGGTCGCACCCGAACTACAAATTCGTGTTCGTCAACCACGTCACGACGAACCCCTTCTTCACGCCTACGCAGTACGGCGCCGCCGACGCCTCGAAGCTGCTCGGCTGCTCCTATCAGTGGACGGGCTCTGAATCGAGCAACGTCAGCCAGATGGTGAACGCGCTGAACAGCGCCGTCACCGCGAAAGCCGATGGGATCGCGGTCGCGCTGATCGACCTGCACGCCTTCAACGCGCCGGTCGAAGCCGCGATCAAGGCCGGCATCCCGGTCGTCGCCTACAACGCGGACGCACCCGGCAACGCGCGGCTCTCCTACATCGGGCAGGACCTGAAAAAGGCCGGCGAAAAGATGGGCGAACGGATCGTCTCGGACGTCGGCTCCGGCGACGTGGCGCTGTTCATCGCGACGCCCGGCTCGGCGAACCTGCAACCGCGCATCGAAGGCGCCGAAGCAGCCGTGAAGCGCTCGGGCAAGCCGATCACGCTGCACACCGTCGCGACCGGCGCCGCGGTGCCGGGCGAGCTCTCGACGATCGACGCCTACTGGGTCGGGCACAAGACCACTAAGGGCATGTACGCGGTCGACGGCGGCTCGACGGAAAGCCTCGCGAAAGTGATGCAGAAGTACAGCCTCGGCGGCAAGGTGAAGGCCGGCGGCTTCGACCTCACCGAACAGACGCAGAACCTGCTGAAAGCAGGCGACATCGAATTCACGATCGACCAGCAGCCCTACCTGCAGGGCTTCCTGCCGGTGCTGCAGCTGTTCATGTACAAGGTCTCCGGAACGCTGTCGGGCATCTACGAAGCCGACACGGGTCTGAAGTTCCTCGACAAGGAAACCATCACTCCCTACGTCAACAGCAAGTCTCGTTACGAGGGCACGTCCACGGCGGCGAAGGTGATCTCCGCCTAGCGCGGACCGGTAGGCACGGGAGCGGGGAACGAGATGGCGGCAAGCACGACCGGCGGAGCGGCCGCGGAGAAGCCCCCGCCGGCAACAGGGGGATCGGGGCGAACGCTCCGATCCCTAACTAAAAATCCAATCATCGAGCGGGTCATCTCGCTGCGCGAGGGCTCGATCATCGTCGTCACGATCATCACGGCGATCTACTTCTCCGCCAACACCAGCAGCTTCTTCACGGGCGACAACTTCAAGACGCTGCTGCCGTACTTCGCGCCGTTCGCGATCCTCGCCGCGGGCGAGATCTTCGTGATGATCCTCGGCGAGATCGACCTCTCGATCGCGGCGATGTACCTGTTCGCCCCGATCCTCTTCTACAAGCTCAACTCGAGCCTCGGGCTCGGGTTGGTGCCCAGCGTGATCGTGGCGCTGCTCTGCTGCATGGCGGTCGGCGCGCTGAACGGGTTCTTCGTCGCGGTCGTCGGGATCAACTCGTTCGTCGCGACGCTCGCGATGCTGTTCACCTTCGAGGGGCTGGCGCTGATCGTCTCTCATGGCACGCCGGTCTCCACGCCGGGCGGGCAGCAGCCGCTCGACACGTTCGGCAAGGTCTTCGGCGGCGGCACCTACGCCGAGCTGATCTGGGCAGTCGCGATCATCGCGATCCTGCAGGTGGTGCTGACGTTCACGCGCTGGGGCCTCTACACCGTGGCGATCGGCTCGAACAAGCTCGGCGCCGCGGAGGCCGGGGTCAAGGTGGCGGCGGTGACGATCCGCAACTTCATGCTCTGCAGCCTCACCGCGGGGCTGGCGGGGATCTTCGACGCGGTGCGCTCCGGGACCGTCCAGCCCGACCCCTCGGGCCCGAACGAATACCTGTTCCTCGCCGTGGCCGCCGCCGTGATCGGGGGCACCCTTCTGACCGGCGGCTCCGGCACCGTCGTCGGCGCGCTGATCGGCGCGCTGTTCCTCGGGGTCCTCAAGGACGGGCTGATCCTGCAGGGCGTCAACGCCAACTACCTGCTGTTCTACACGGGCATCGCGATCTTCATCGCGATGACCGCGAATGTGTTCGTCGGGCGCGTGCGCAGGGGGCACAGCGGAAGTGGCTGACGCGAACCCCCCATCGATCGAGCCCGTGGTCCCGCCGCGCTCGGCGCCCGACGACGTGCTGCGCGTCGAGCACATCTCCAAGCGCTTCGGCCCCGTGACCGCGCTGCGCGACGTGAACCTGCACCTCAAAAAGGGCGAGGTGCTCGGCCTGCTCGGCGACAACGGCGCCGGCAAGTCCACGCTGATCAAGATCATCGCCGGCTTCCAGAAGCAGGACGCCGGGACGATGACCCTGCACGGGCAGCCCTACGAACCGAAAAGCGTCGACGACGCGCGCGCGAAAGGCGTCGACACCGTCTTCCAGGATCTGGCGCTGATCGACGAACTGTCCGTCTACCACAACCTCTATCTGCGCCGCGAGCGCCTGCTGAAGCCGTTCCCGATCCTCGCGAACCGGCAGATGAAGCGCGAAGCCCGCACGGCGCTGGACGAGATCGGGATCAACATCCCGCGCATCGACGTCGCCGTGGCGCGGCTGTCCGGCGGCCAGCGCCAGGCGATCGCCGTCGCGCGCAGCACCGTCGGCTCCGACGCCGACATCATCCTGCTCGACGAGCCGCTCGCGGCGATGGGGGCGAAAGAGGGCGCGCAGATCCTCGACCTCGTCGCCCGGCTGAAGGCCGAGGGCAAGGTCTCGATCATCATGATCCTGCACAACTACGTCCACGTGCTGCAGGCCTGCGATCGCGTCAGCATGATCCAGGACGGGGCGATCGCGCTCGACAAGCCCACCTCCGAGACGTCCGTCGAGGAGCTGACCGACATCGTCGTCAACGAGTACCGCCGCGCGCGCGAAGAGACGCACGCGCAGGAAGAGAAAAGCGCTCTGTCCAAGGGCAAGTTTCAGCGCCCGAGCGCCTAGCTCGGCGACCTGAACGCCCTGTTGCAGGGCGATCCACGGATCGCCCCGAAACGTACACTCGGTAGTCGGCCCTGCGGGCCGGTCGTCTCTGCTCGGCCCAGCGGCCGAGCGGCACCCGGTCCGAGCGCCGCATGCACCGATGAGCGCTTCCACGATCGCACCGCCTCCGCCCCCCGCGCCGCCCGACCCGCCGCGGCGCAACCGCCGGCTGCTTCTCGCCGGCGTCCTCACCGGCGCGATCGTGCTGCTGGCGGCGGCGATGCTGATCTACGACCACACCCAGGAGCACCGGATCGCGAACGGGGTGAAGATCGCGGGCGTTTCGGTCGGCGGTCTCAGCGAAGCGCAGGCCCGCCAGAAGATCCAGCGCGAGCTGATCTCCGAGCTGAACAAGCCCGTGCGGATCCACTCCGGCTCGCACAGCTGGACGCTGAGCGCGCGCCAGGCCGGGGTGACGGTCGACGCCGCGAACATGGTCTCCCAGGCGGTACAGGCCAGCCGCGGAGGCTCGATCTTCACGCGCACCGTGCGCGCCCTCACGGGGGGAAGCGTGCACCGCGAGATCCCGCTCGTGCTCGACTACTCGCACGGGGCGATCCGTCAGCTCACCGCGAAGATCCGCGCCACCGTGAACCGTGCGCCCGTCGACGCGACGGTTACGCCGGGGTCCGGAGGCCTGGAACAGGTGCCCTCGAAGCCCGGGCTCACCGTCGAGAACCGCAAGCTCGCGAGCCGGATCGACCGCGCGATCACCGCGACGGGGACGGCTCGCACGATCTCGGTCCCCGCGCGGAGCGTCAAGCCCGCGGTGACGACCTCACAGCTCGCGGCGAAGTACCCCGCCTACATCGTCGTCAACCGCGGCACCTTCAAACTGGACTTCTACAGCCACCTGAAGCTCGCGAAAAGCTACGAAGTCGCCGTGGGGATGGAAGGCCTGGAAACGCCCGCGGGCCTGCACCACATCGAATGGGAGCAGGTCGACCCGCCGTGGTACGTGCCCAAGAAAGCCTGGGCCGGGTCGCTGGCGGGGACCGTCGTTCCGCCCGGGCCCGACGACCCCCTGAAGGCGCGCTTCATGTCGATCGAAGGCGGCGCCGGCATCCATGGCATCGACCCCAGCGAGTACGGCTCCATCGGTCACGACGCCTCGCACGGGTGCGTGCGGATGCGAATCCCCGACGTGATCGCGCTCTACGACGTCTCGCCCGTCGGGACGCCTGTCTACATCATCTAGGGCGAGCGGGGCCGGGCCGGGCGGCCGGCGAGGCCACGTCGCCGGGCGGGGCGGGCTCGTCGGTGGATCGGCGGGGTGGAGCGGCGGTGCGGGGGAGGGCAGCCGGCGCCTGGGCGCTAGCTGTCCAGCATCCGTTCGCGGTATTCCTGGTTCTGCTGGCGCTCGCCGCGGATCTGCACGGCGATGTAGACGACGATGATGTTGACGATCACGCCGATGCCGAGGAACGTGGCGCCCAAGCCGATGTCCATGCTGACGGCTTTGCTCATCGCGAGAACCATTACGCGGAGCCTAGCAACGGACCTGGCGCGCGTGTCGCGCGTGTCGTAGCCTTCGTGGCTGCCGCTTGCTGGAGAGGTGCCGGAGCGGTTGAACGGGCGCGACTGGAAATCGCGTAACGGGGGTCAACCTCGTTCGAGGGTTCGAATCCCTCCCTCTCCGTAGGTTACGAAGATGAAGGCCCTGAGCAGAAGGCTCGTGTTCCGCGTAGGCTGCGCCTGCCGCTTCATGCGGCCCGAGCGACGTCTGCTACCGCTCGTCGCGGCGCTGGCGTATAAGGTCGATTTGGGGGGCGAAGTCCTCCAGCATGCTCTCGTGCAGCGACCGGAGCGCCTCAATATCAGAGTGCGTGTAGGGGTGTCCGCCGTGCTCGAATCTGATCGGCCGGTCTCGCGAGGCGGCGTGGGCGGCACGCAACGTCCCCTCGACGTCCCCGAGTCGTCCTTGGAAGGCCATGGCCGAGCTTCGTGGTGTGATCCCCCAGAACGACGCAGCATCAGTGAACGTGACCTGATCGCGGCGCCCGCTGCGGGTCTTTTCCACGGCACGTGTCGAGAGCAGCTTTTGAAGCTTCCGGGCGGTCTCGCGCCCGAAGGCGACCTTGGCATTAGATGCCGGCGTGCGAGATGTTGCGCTGCTTCTCGGCGCGCTCAGCTCGGCTACTCGTTGACGGCCGCTCTCGGTGAGCCGAAATGTCTTTGTACCCGCTTTGGCCAACAGTCCTTGCTTGCGTATTGGCTTAGAGCCCATGATCTCCACAAAGACTCGGTTCGAGTTCGGATACGCAGGCCGGCCCTCATCATCCAAGTGCCCAGATAGACCGAAAGTCTCAGGGTCGGACCTCCACGCCGCCACTACAAGGTCCTCGGCGCTAAACGTTTTTGCTCCGGTGGTCTCAAGCTCTGCCGCTGCTAGCAGCAACTTCTCGTGTACGGTGAGGTTCCGCTTTGCAGTCGTCACGACGGTAGCTCGCCTTCATAGATGAATGATGCGAGTCCCGCTGCCGCTGCCTCCTGAATGGTTGCGGCGCGCTCGCCCCATCTGGCTGCCCACTCATCGACGCCCAGCGAATCCTCGGCGTCAGGGCCTTGTGTCATCGCGATCTTTGCGATGACCTCAACGTATCGCTCGAGGTGGTAAATGCGCCACTCGCGTGAGTCTGGCCCAAAATCTTCAGCAAGGTAGATCCGGGCAAGGGGGGAAGCACTATTTATCCACCATATGTTCCGCTCAACGTCCTCAACGCGCTGATGAACGGGAGGATCGTCACTGCTCAGCACGACTTCATCGAGCGTATCGGGATCGAGCTGAATCTCCGAGATCAAGACGAGCGGGTAGCTACTCCCCGAGCCATCACCACTGTCACCAGGTCCCACTTCGACGACGACACTGTTGTTGGCAGTGGCGTTGTTGTCAGATGCTGTGACTTCTGTTACGCCTTCGGCGAAGCCGAAGACCATTCCGGCAGCGCTCACTGAAGCGATGGCGGGATCATTCTCGATCCAAACGAGGGCGACATCGGTTGCCGTTTCGTTCCCAACCAGCGTGCAGTTTGCAATCAGGCGACGTCGGGAGCCGGCAGGAACCTCGACGCTCCTCGGTTCCAGATCGATACTCACAATCTCCACGACATTGAGCGTGACGGTGTTTGAGACGACACTTTTGTCAAAGGTCTCACATTGGAGCACGGTTTTACCGGCTTCCAGCGTGTTCAGTACCCTGATGTCCTCGTCGACGAGAGCTACTGACGGATCGCTTGATGTCCACGTTACCGCCGGGGGCCGGATCCGGTCACCTGAAGCATCAAACGCGTTGACCGCCGGTCGCATTGCAACCCCGACGCCGGCCCTGTAGTGGGGTAGGCTCAACTCGATGCGCGCCGGAACGCCCGTGGGAAGCCGAGTCGGTGGATCTCCTGGTTCGTGTCCTTCGCCGTCGCCTGCTCCTTCATCACCGAGCACGCGGTCAAGGAGACGGTTCTTCCATGAATCGAGCGCAGCATTCATCTGTGCGAGAGCGTCCTTCTCCTCTTGATCATGCTTCCGTCGGTCACGAGCCTCGAACTCACGCGCGTAGGTTTCGATCTCATCGCTAATCCAGCTCTCCAGAGCACGTACCAGGGGGCTCGACGCAAGCGCAGATCGATCGTTCAACTTTGCTGACTCGAGCGCCATGAGTACGCATTCACCATAGATGCGCTCTCGGTAAGCGGAGGAGACGTTGAACTCGTTGATGGGCTTGTAGCCTATGTAGCCGCTCGTCGCCTTGTACACGACGTTGTGGCGCGACTTCTTGGCACCGCGCCACATCCGGACCTCTGACGTTAGAAGCGTCAAAGAACCCTGTGGCTCATGATCATCGGCGGTTGTGGAGACTACTTCTCTCGACATTGGATCCACAAGGCTCTCTGGTATGGGAATCACCCGTGGAGTCTCAGCGCCTGTCATAGGGGGGATTTCCGAAAGCTCGAGTGGCCTACCGTCGTTCGCGACCTTCCCGTTTACCAACGCAAAGACGGAGCACATCTCCAAAGTCGTGCGCATCTGGGGGTGGTCGACCAGCGACTCGATAATCTGCGTCGCCGGGATTCGGCTCGAATAACCCTTCGCGCCGCGTCCCACGACAAGCGTAAACCCTTGACGCTTGCGGAGTACCTCCAGTGCCTTCGGCGGTAGGTCTACGCTAGCGATCCCAATCTCGGCCAGCGCGCACGTTAGCTCAGCCTCGACATCATCTACGACGAAGTCCTTGCCCTTCTCGCGGTTAGGGAAGTAGCCGAGGTGAATAGAGCCCGCGACTGTGCCGTAGACGCATCCTCGATTGTCCTTGACAGTGTGCAAATAGGCACGATCATCGAACATCTGGACCATGTAGCACTTACCGCCGTTTCCGTGCCCACCTTGAACTCCAGCGTCCTCATCACCGCGCTTTGACGCGTCCGGATCTGCCCAGTGTCGAAATTCGTTGTCGATCACAGTGCTCGTCATGCCGCTGAAATCGAGGCAGCCGATCGCCGTTGGGGGTCCGCCAGACCGTCCGTTTTGGAGAAGTAGAACGATCGCTCGCTCGCTCGCTGGGGCGTGTGATCGTGTGTACTCGTCGGCGCCATTCTTCGGCCACTCGGGAAGACCTGACTCGTGACTCTGGAAAGGCTTGCAGATCAGATTGATCGCGTTCTCGGAGTGAAGCTTGAGATCGTCGTCAGGGGTGTACCCGCTCGTTAGCGGCGCCGCGCTCATCAGATTCGTTCCTCCTCTAGGGCCTTCGACCCCTCCGTGGTGATCGCCCATGTGCCCCTGGGCGCGTTCTTCTTGATCAGGCCTCGGTCGATGAGACGCAGCCGAGCAAATTGGATTCGCGACTGCCACCGTATGCCGCCGCTGTTCAACTCTTCGCGGTCAACGTCTGTGAGCCGCTCGCCCAGCCGCTCGCCAACCGCGTCAATCACAACTTGCTTTGGTGCGGTTCCACCGGCCTCGGCGATCGCTTCGAGGATCGGGCGGTGGTACTCCGACTCCGGCAGCAATGTGCCGGCAGCGGCACGGCGTGGCTGCCCCGACGTGGATGTACCGCTGCGTGCTCGGGGGCGCCCTCGCCGTGGAGGTGCCAGATCTTTAGCCGCATCCACTTGCTCTTGGCTTTGCTTAGGCTCCGAAAGCCCCATCTCGCGTCTTAGGACGGAGCTGACGCTGTCCTCGAATGTGCTCCGTTCCTTGAGGTAGTTGTAAATGTCAGCGTCAATTTCTATAGAGATCGTGGGTTGCAACTGACTCCAATCATTCCTGTGTTTCGAATCCGGAGTCTAGCAGGTTGCTAGCCTTATAATCGTTGCAAC